>NJBM01000010.1 GCA_005223045.1 Planctomycetes bacterium B3_Pla
CCAACAGCGTATTCACGGAAATAGCGCATTTCAGACTTAGAATGGACCTGATTGCGCTTTTGATCGATCGCGCGTGTCCGGTTTTGGGATTACCGCGCCCGAAAACGGACACTTTACCTGCATTAGCTGTTCGGTTGCCGTTATTCCTGGAGGCATTGCCGCCCTGAGCTTGTCGAAGGGTTGTGACTGTTACGTCCTCACTTCACGTGGCAGCCTCAGACACGCTCGACAGCCCTGCGTGTTCCCTTTGTTTTCGAGCGTAAGCGAGCCGCCGTGGACCTCAGCGATCTGCCGACTCAGCGCCAGGCCGATTCCCAGCCCATCCGGCTTGGTAGTGAAAAACGGTACGAATAGATCATTGCTTTCGGTCGGCCCGGGTCCATCGTCCTCCACCCAGAGGTAAAGCTCTTCATTCTGGACCTGCCAACCGATCTGAACATGACCATCGCCATCCGGGTTGGACTCCAAGCTGGCTTCTACAGCGTTACCGATTATATTTATGAGCAATTGTTCCAACTGGTCATGGTCTGCCTGAATTACCGCATCAGGCCCGGCAATGATCGAGACTGCCATACGTGTTTCAAGATTAGCAACGTGCCGCACCAAACCCTTTACCTTTACCTCCGAAACGCTCGGCTTGGGCAAGCGCGTCAGCTTCGAATAAGACTCTATGAAGCGATGAAGAGTCTCGGAACGTTCTGCGATGATCTCCAATCCCTTTTGCAGGTCCTCTTCCCAGTCCTTTGGGCGAGATTGACGATTTACCAGGGTCTGCAAGCTTCCTGCGACAGACTGGATTGGGGTCAGCGAGTTACTGATTTCGTGCCGCAATATTTGAACGAGACGCTTCCATGCGAGACGCTCTTCTTCATGCAATGTCCGAGTCAGATCGAAAAGGAATACCAACTGATGAGACAGTCCCCTCTCTCTGTACGTGCCCCGGCGCAGTTCCCAACGCCCAAGACCGCCCGGCAGCGCCAAGTCCAGGATACGCGGCGTCGGACCGTCCAGGCAATCGGCCAAACCCACTTCGTCTGCATCACAACCCAGCAACTCCTTGCCTGCTCGGCCGAGAAGATGTTCCCCGTTATCATTTATCAATTGCAGTCTGCGATTGCTGTCAAAGCCAAACATGGCCACGTCGATCTGGGCCATGATCTTCCGGAGGAGGGCCGTTACCTCTACCGCCCCAAGTCGCTGTTCGTGTAGTGACTCGGCCAATTTATTGACTTCCCATATCACTTCGCCCAGCGCATCTCCCCGGTATGCGCCCCTTGCCCGCAATGAGTAATCACCTTCACGCAGCGCGCCGAGAAAATTGGACAAAGTGCGCAGCGGAAACACTACTTCTGCCTTCAACCGCAGGGCGAATCCCGACCAGGCAAGCACGATCAAGACCGTTAGAGACAACTGTGTCCGGACTGCGTAATCTGAATTCCATATAAGAAATAAGGAGACTACAGAGCCTACAAGGCCCGTCATTAGCGACAGGACCAGTATATGGCGCTCGAACTTCATAGTCATCCTACGGCATTAATTTTTTTTTGTCTGTTGACAGTGGCGACACAGAACACAGCCTTGCTTTCTGTTGACAGGTCGTTCCTACTGAATGTCATATCTTTCGAGGCGGCGATACAAAGCGCTGCGGCTAAGCCCCAGGGCTTTTGCTGCCTTGCTGACGTCGCCGCCAAGCCGTGACATGGCTTTTCTTATGAGCAGGCACTCCGCTTGCTCGAGGGTCATCTCTTCAAATCGAGGCACGCTCTCGGATTTTGGTCCGAGGGCCAGGTCGCTTACGCACACAATCTCTCCCTGGGCCATCAAGACAGCACGCTCCACCGTATGGTCAAGCTCACGAACATTGCCGGGCCAGGGGTAGTCCAGTAGTACCTGCACGGTGGCGGGATCGAAACCGGTTATCTGCTTTCGGTACCGGACAACGTGCCGTTGCAAAAAATGCGCTGCCAGCAGTGGAATATCATCCTTGCGGTCCCGCAAAGGAGGCACGTGGATTTCCACCGTGTTCAAACGGTACAGCAAATCCTGGCGAAATCGCCCCTCGGCGACTTCCTGGTCCAGGTGCGCATTGGTCGCCGATAGGATTCGCACGTCAACGCGATACGTTTTGGAAGATCCTACCGGCTCGAACTCACCATTTTCCAGAACTCGCAACAGCTTGGATTGCAGGTTGGTGGGGATCGTAGCGATCTCATCCAGAAACAGTGTTCCGCCATCGGCCAGGTTAAAACGTCCCAATCGGTCGGACTTGGCGTCCGTGAAAGCCCCTGCGACGTGACCGAATAGCTCACTTTCAAAAATTGTTTCGTGTATGCTGCCGGTATTCACCGTTACTATCGATTTATCTTTGCGACTGGACGCCTCGTGTAACGCCTGGGCCACCACACCCTTGCCGCTGCCGTTTTCGCCCATAATCAAGACGTTGGCCTTCGACGGTCCTACTCTGGCGATTGCTTCCAATACTGGCTGCATGGCGCGCGACTCGGCGATCAGAAGATGACGTGTTTGGCCCCTGAGTAACAGGTTTTCCTGTTCGAGCTGCCGCTCCTTCCGCAAAGCTCTGCTCAACTCAATCTGGGTGCGTAAGACAGCCAGCAGGCGTTCGTTCTCCCAGGGCTTCGGGACAAAATCTCTCGCTCCGCGGCGTATGGCTTTGACGGCTATCTCAATGCTGCTCCAGGCTGTCATCACGACCACGGCAAGCGTATTATCGATCTGCCGAATCCTGGACAGCAGGTCCAAACCTTCGTCCCCCGACGTGTTTCCCCGCACATAATTCAGGTCCATTAGAACCACGTCGAACTCGTGATCTTTGATAGCTTTAACGATATCCTCAGCCGACGAGACTGCCTCAACCTGGTAGCCATCGGGCTTGAGCAGGAGACGAAGAGCCTTCAGTACGTCCTGCTGGTCATCTCCTATGAGGATTCTTGGCACACAAGATGAGTTTGATTCAGCCATTTACAACGCGTCTGACGAAAGTTACTTCACAACAATCTTACATGGCGGCACAGCGCAGTGAACATCATTGTACCTTGTTATTATACCAGACCCGGTTCCAAATACACATTCATTGTGCAAAGTTTTGCGGCCCTCGATTATCTCGCGGGCCGGCAGCGTGGGTCGTGACAAGCCTCCTGTCATTCCCGCGGAAGCGGAAATCCACACGAACGCACAATGCAGAATCCCCCCGGAGTCGTCAATGGCATCCCTTGAAACGTCCATCACTAAGGGTGTTGCAGATCCTCCACCACCAATCAGGCGTGAGCCTAAGCTCAGTTGCTGCGGGACAATTCCGAATATCTCCTCCGATACTCAGGCGAATGAAAAACATCCTCCGGCTCAAACGCCCCAATTCCTTCATGCTGTTCCTTCTGCCCAGTTCTTCACAGTCAGTTCGTCCCCTGCCGCCTCCAAAAGCGGTTTCAGAGACTTCCTGTCGTTTGTAACGAGAACTAAACCCTTCGTTATCGCCTGGGCAACAAGCCAGAGGTCATTTTCCTGAATTCTCAGTTGAAGAGACGTGACTGGATCAATGAGCTGTTCAGGCCTGAGCCTTTTCTTCTTTTTTTTCTTTGGGCCATATTTTTCAAACAGCCTTGCACGTATTCTGCCGTAGTCACACGCTACATGCTTATTGACGAAGAATTCCTTGGGAGCAATCTTGTGAATGAATTGTCTGAATGGAGTTTCCAGAGAATGTTCCTTGTTTGCCTGCGCCTGGTAGCCGTATTCGAGTTCTCCTCAAGTCACGGATGACATCCATACTCGAAAAGGAGATTTCATTTCTTCACATTGATTCTTGAGTTTGGATACATGTTTCAAAACATTACTGTGTTCCGGTTCTTTGGCCGGATTAAACCAGTACTCCCATATATTTGTGTCAAGAAGGAAATCGCGCATCCCCTCACTCCTTGTCAAACGCTTCTGAAGCTCGCTCAAATGCTCTAATAATTTCTGGCGATCTATTGTCTTCAACCCACTTTTTCACAAAAGACACTGTCGAACGTTGATATTCCTCAGACAAGTATTCATGCAAAGGCACCGCAGATTCGAAGCCCTCCGGGTAATACTCCGTGAAGCTGAAATCCACGCCTTTTCTCTGAACACCCTGGAACAGATCGAGCACCCGTTTTTCCATCTTGGGTGGTAGATCATACAGTCGCATCACTTCCGCATCAATGGACAGGAGTAAATGTCTACCTTTGCCTTGGATATTGATTCCAAATTGTGTGTCGCTCTTCTCCATCAAAGCGAAATATTCGGCAACCAGTCTTTCGACCTTCTCAAGAGATTCTCCGGAGCAAGATGGGATAGGTATTCGCCTTGCGGTTCCTGTGGTTATGTCTCTGTCTGTCGTATGTGCATAGATGAACGCGTTTGCCAGAGGGCTGTTTAGTACACCCCACAGAGCATTGAGCGACCATTCTTCGTTCGTGATTCTAAACACAAGGAATCTGCTGGTAACGGGTCGACCTTCCCTGTCAATAAGAGTCTTTAATCTCCACCGCTCTACTCCAACAGGCGCGTAATTCATAAGAATTTGAGCTGTGCTTGTTTCCAAACCCCACATTGGGCGACGGATTACCTCCGGCGCGAGGTTCATCCAGTATTCCGTAGGTAATCTATGCAACGCAACGTCACTGTCAAACAAGGCATATCCTTTGACAGCACCGGAAAATTCTTTCTTCTCAAATGTCTTCGTTCCTGGCGGAAGACCTTTTCCCTTGTAGATCAGACCCTGTCCGCCCCCACTTATGGAGTTTAATTTTGGGAGGTTCCTTTCGCAGTAATTCCAGACATCATCGAGTTCTCTCAGTTTAAGATCGAATAGAGGAGTCTCCAAGAACATTGACTGGGGGACAGACTGATCTATGGACGCATATTTCTCTTGAAACTCATCCAGTCTGTCTTTTGGCACGTGCCTGTAAAGGATCCGGTTCTCTCGGCTCCCATCTCTTCCTCGTCGCGCAATTCTCTTGCGTCCAGATAACACAACAGATTCATGATTTGCGTGACGAAATACCTTCTTGGGCAATAAACAAATCTGATGAAGCTCAAAATCACGTATTATCATCTTCCGCAGATCAGCCAGATTGTCTCTGTTCATGAAGCCTCGTGGAAGTACCACGCCGAAGACAGAGTCTTCAGGCATATAGGGCAAAGTCCTCCACAACATTTCCGCGGCTTTATTGAAGCACCTTAGTTGTTGCGCCTCTGCTCCGTAACGGTTCTGCTCGTCCGGAGTGAAGTTTTCGAACGGTGGATTGCATAATAGAATGGTTGCGTCTTTCGCTCTCTTGCTCAGCACATCACCGCGATAAATATCACCTTCTACAATCTTCCATCCATTCGGATTGGGAATGTCAGCCATTGTCAGGGACAGTCTTGCGATCTCACGCGCAAAAGAATCCGTCTCGATTCCTATGAGGTTCTTCTTCGCATATCTGTCAAAGGCTCTTTCATCGCCGTCAAACAGTTCTCGTAGCAGTCGCATAGCCCCGGTGAGAAACGGTGCATGCCCACATGCTGGCTCAAGGACAACTCGCTTATGCTGAGGGATTTGTTCAATCCAAGGCCAAAGTTGCCATACGATACAATCAACAAGGTACGAAGGTGTGGCATGAATTCCCAAAGCAGACCTTAAGTCCTTGTTGACAAGTACGTCCTCATACATGTCACCGAAGGCTTCCGTTGTGAGATTGGACACGCTGGAGAACTTGTTGATTTCGGACGCTGCTCTTTCAAGTGCTTCTCTTTGGTTTACAGTGTCAATCTGCACTCTTTCCTGTGCCCCGTAGTGAATCTTCACAGCTTCAAGAACGGCGTCGACATTGTCGATTTGCAGGCCAGCGAAGCGGTCGACGCCTTTGTCTTTGAGAATCTTCGCGCAGAGAACCCAAAACCCCGCCTGAAAAATCCAGCGTTGACCGCCAGCTTTGTTCAGCCGCTTCTCACTGAATCCTTCTTGAAGTAAACTGATGACCCGCTTCATCAGTCCTCCAAGCCGTTTGCCCATCTCATGCTCTAAGAGTGGCATCAAACCCGCATCGACAAAGTACAACTCTTCGTTCTTGACAATATTCCCAAGGTTCTTGGCACGGCATATCCTATTAGGTGCAAGCTTTTCCTTGTGAGCAGCAAAAAATCCCTCAAGTCCGCTCTCTGAAATAGTCTCCCTGAACTCCGCCCCTTCTCTCCGAATGGTCCACCACTGCACTGTCTGCTGACAACATACAAAAACAACGGGGGCTCCAAGTCCCCGAAATTGATTAACGTACTCGTCTGTCAGGCTCTGCAAATCATGACAGCCGATCACGGAGATGCACGATGTACGGGAATCGTGGACGGGCCCCCTGAATCCTGCCAACGGCACAGTATGTTTTCCCATGCCGTCCTGGTAGAAGTAGTTCGCCTGAAGCAGTCGTTCAGAGTATCCACACCGCCTGAGATTCTTCCTAATCTCTCCTATCATATCATTTTGTGCAGTCAAAGCCATGCTCCCTGGGCACAAACTTTGTCCCCTATAACATATCGGCAATGCTGCGTTCGTTTCCTTGATCTTGTTTCTGCCGAAAATGCCGCATTTGCAGCTCGATACAGTATATACTGTCTTTTTACTCTATTCCAGAGTTTTTAAGGCCATTCGACTATGCTCACGGTGGACCTTATCGAAGGGGCCTGGATTTGCCCGGGGAAAGTTGCAGCTTGGCGACGGCTGGAATGGGAAAAGAGGAAAGCCAACGGTCGGATTCGAACCGACAACCACTGGTTTACAAAACCAGAGCTCTACCATTGAGCTACGTTGGCGTCACTTGTCAGAGAGTCTATAGCTGAATCGATCTCCTGGACTGCACAAATTTACATTTAATTGGCCGGTATTGCAAGAATATTTGGGGCAAGTTGTGAGACTTTGGCTGGTGGATCCGCGCAAGCCTACGGTTTTATGCCGTCTAAGTACTCTTCGAGATTCGTGTAGCCGTCTGCGTCGGCGTCTGCGCTGCCGTCGGCAGAATCGGAGGCGTCCAATCCGTTTCGCTTTTCCCAGTCATCCGGCATGCCATCCCGGTCGGAGTCTTTGGGCGGCCTAGCGGATTTCAACTCGGGCCAGCCCCCGACCTCGTCCTCGTCGTTTATGATTTTCCCCGTCCCGGTTCCGACCTCGCCGACGATGCGGCTGTCCACGGCGTCCCGCTTTGGCAGCACAGCGCCGGCCTCAGTCAGAACCCGCTTGTACGCGGCTACCGCGTCATCCGTCCTGACCGGCGGAACCGATATTGGCTCGGATTGTATGTAAGCTCCCAGGTCTCTGGGTGAGAAGTCGCTAAAGGTTACAAGAGACCACGGCTCTGCGGGACAACTGCCGTTCATGCAATTGCCGCCGAACCAGGCTCTGGCAGACCGGGTGCTTTCTGAGAAAGCAAGGCTGCCTGCCGAATTGACGCCGGTTTTGTAATAGTTGCCGACAAAGTTCATTTTGGTGATGCTGTTGGTGCCGTTCGAGCCGTCGGCGTTGTACCCTGCCGCACGGCCCGCCCAGTTGTAAATGACGTTATTCCTGAAATCGAAGATGAAACCGTCGGGGTCCTTGCTGCGGTCGTTGTAGTTGCCCGGGCGGGGCAGCCGGGCGTGATGATGCGCGTAGAGATTGTGGTGAAAGGTGTATCCGTTGCCCCAGCCGCCGCGGATTAGCGAGCCGTAGCCGTGAGCGCCTTTGTGGTGGGACGAGTCGTGCAGGCTCTCGGAGATGATACACCACTGGACGGTGACGTTGCCCAATTGGCCGCCTGTTGAGGCCGAGAGCGTTTCATCTACGGACCAGCTCGCCGAACAATGATCGACAATGATGTCTCGACCGGATGATATGGACAGAGCATCACTCTCGGCCTCCGTATTGTCTCCGGGTCGGCACCGAATATAACGGACAATCACATGGTCGGCTGCGATAGCGAGGGCATGGTTTTTCAAGCATATACCGTCACCCGGGGCGGTTTGGCCCGCGATCGTGATATGCGAATTCCTGATAGCTAACGTAGATTTTAGAGCGATGGTGCCGGATACGCGAAAGACCACCGTCCTGGGGCCGTCAGCTTCCACCGCCGCACGCAAACTGTCGGGTCCGGCATCATTGAGGTTTGTTACGAAAAGAACCTTACCGCCCCGGCCTCCGAGCGATTGGGCGCCGAATCCCTCCGCCCCTGGAAAAGCGGGAACAGAAGCTCTTGCTCCGGGGACAGACAGACTTGTTAAAACTGACAGCAATACGAGTAGCGGACGATGCATAACATGTCTCCTTGGTCAATGTGATATTTCAATTTCGCTGCACATCTTCAGGAATTCGAGTAAGCGCCGATCCGGGGTGCCGGCCTCGATATCCGCCAACACTATATCACAAAGTGCTTAATCGCGCGCGAACATTTCTATATCATAGCAGGCTCTGTGCAATCCCGTCAGGGACACCTTACGGCGCAACGCAGGCTTGCCCCTACAAAACAATCGGGGCCTATGCCTGAGTTGCCCGGCATAGACCCCGAACTAATGCGAATCATAGTAGCCAGGGTAATTTCAATTTAAGGCTGTGGCTCCTCGGTTGGTCTTAGCAGCCGAATGTCATCGAAGAACGTTGTTCCCGAACCTCCCGCTGCAGTTGTGTTGCCTCTGGTGCCCAGACCAATTGCGACCTTGTCAATATTGGTCAGGTCCAAGCCCTGGTCCGCTAACGTTTGCAGGTCGATGACCCATTCGGTCCATACATCTGTCACCGCCGCGTCGGTGTCATCGTGCGGCACCACTACGGACGAGCCTGCGCCGTCGGTTACGGCCAAATACAGAGGCTCGGCGCTGTTACTTGATATCCCGACATCCCGGTTCATCCATTGCGGGCCGACAGTGCCGGTCGTCGTTACGTTCGAGAACACGGCCTCACCCGTCACGGCAGCGTTGCGGCTGGTCAGCGCCAGACCCACATACACAGCCGCGTCCATCGGGATAGCGGTCGGAACCGAAAGCTCCACCGGCTGCCATGCAGAGCCGTTGGTCGAATGGGAAACGGTAAAGTTGCCCGCGACGTCGCGCTCGAGCTTGACCCAGTGCGGCGCCGTAATGTCGGCCTGGAATGTGCTGAAGCTGCCGCCTC
The DNA here is from genome assembly GCA_005223045.1 of Planctomycetes bacterium B3_Pla. Classification (GTDB taxonomy): domain Bacteria; phylum Planctomycetota; class Phycisphaerae; order Sedimentisphaerales; family Anaerobacaceae; genus SG8-4. The sequence goes on from NJBM01000010.1 coordinate 9,155, forward strand.
CTGCGGCGGTGCGGCCCCTTGAGCCAACGCCGTCGGCGGGCGTGACGCATGCGAAGGCATGTGCCGAATCCGGATCGAGCGTCTCGCGAATCATCACACCGGCCTTGGCCTGATCGTGTGTGTTCTGGACGCTGTCGATCCTTGCCGTGATCGAGCCTGGGCCCGTGAGCGTTTTGTATGCGAAGTGGAACTCATCGGCAGAGCCCCCGATGTTATTGCCGGCAGCAGTCATTGTGTATGTCCCGACCGGGCCTTCGGTGAAGCTGCCTACCGACGCCGGATAGCCCCTGAACCACAGCGACAGCACCGCAACACCTTCCTCGGTCCAGTCACGCGGATAACTCAAAGTCAGTTCCGCCTCTGAGTTCGTCACGCCAGCGGTGTTGACATAAGAGAGCGGCATGGACTGGCGGCCGCCGTGTACAATCGTCTGCTCGGCATACGGCGGCATCACATAGCCGACCTGTGAACCGTTGGCTGGAATACCGAAGCCGTCGATCCAGCTCTGCCATATCGCTTCGCCGGCCGCGTCGTCGTCGGTATAGTCCTCAAAATCGTCCACGGCAAGGAAATCGGCCGTCGTGAAAGACCAGACTTTGCCGGTCCACGGACTGTCGGGATTGACGTCGTTGACTTCATCGACGCGCCAATAGTAAGTCGTATGCCAGGCGAGTTTGCCGGGATCGTAACTTTCAGATCCAAGCTCTTTCGAGCCTTTGTATTCGGGCGAAGCCTTGGTGGCGCTGCCGACGGCATCGGCGTCTGTGCCGAAATAGACATCGTGCGAAGCGGCGTCAACGCCGGGACTCCACTTGAGAATCGGCACCATCTTCACGCCCGCAGCTTCGTTGGACGGACCTGGCCCGCCCGCCCTTAGAGGCGGTGAGAACGCTGCCGACGGGATAATGCTTTTGAGCTGACTGGCACTCTCCCAGAGAAGGTGCGCCTCGGAGTCTCCGGCTTCGTTGAACCACTCCATCCGGATGCTGTACCACTCACCGGCAACGAGTTGAATCGGCTCGCTGCGGGTATCGACCACCCTGTTGACCCACGCCCACTTGTCCACGATCAACTGTTCATCAATCCACAGCCTTGAGCCGTCGTTGGTGCGCGTATAGAACGTGTAGGCCTCTGAGAAAGCGGCTTGAAGCTCACCTCGCCAGCGCACCGAGAAGCCGTCCTCATTGACAGCGTTTGGCTCCGGCGAGTTGCTGCCGTAGTCGATATCGATCATGGGGTCGATCCGTGTCAGAACGGGCTGGCCGACCGGATCCATGGTGTTGAAGTACTCGCCCATAAGACCGCCGTCCGGGATGGTCGCGGTGAAGCTCCAGACCTTACCCCTGCGGGTAGTGGTGCCGTCGGAACTGTCAACACGCCAGTAATAGGTCTTGCCCATCTCCAGGGGACCGGGATCATGCGTCGTTCCAATCACAAAAGCAGCACCTTCGGCACTGTTGACATCCTGGAAGTCCTCTCCGAAATACACATAGTGTAGAGCCGCACCTACTCCCGGGTCCCAGGTCATATCTGTATCCGTGTCAACAAACCTTGCTCCGTCGGCAGGCGCCGGATGCCAGGCGGTCTTGGGTCGAACGCTAAAACTCCAAACGCTGCCTTTCCAGGGGCTGTCAGGCTCAGCGTCGTTGACTCCATCTACACGCCAGTAGTACGTTGTTCCGGGAATCAGCCCATTCGGGAACGGTTCGCCGAAGCCGATAACGGCAAATGTGCCCGCAGCGGGAATAGGTTCCACCGTGCCCTCGCCGGCGTCATCGAAATTATCAGCGATGTAGAGTTGATGGGAAACAGCAAGGTCACCGGCTGTCCACTTCAGATTGTACCACGTCGAGTCAATGATGGCGCCGTCTGCCGGGCTTGGCGCCAGAGCCTGGGTCACCGTGCCCCCGGGGTCATCCATTATTGCCTGGATTTCGTCGGCGCTCAGTGCGCGGTCATAGATTCGCACGTCGTCTATCAGGCCGTCGTAGTTCCGGCCGGTATTATTCAAGTCGTAGGCAATCCGGAACTCTCCCCCGCTGGACGTGTTCATCTGATTCGGCGTTCCTCCGGGCATGATCGGATCCAGCGCACCATCTACATAGAGTTTGAGTTCGCTTACGTCAGGCGATCCGTCATCTTCAAGCACCACGGCAACGTGATGCCATTCACCGTCCACCAGGTCGGTCGTGCCGTATGTATTGCCCCGTCCACATTCGAGGCGAAGTGTAGCCGGGCCGTTGTGGGTGCGCATGACCCATTTCGTGCCGGAACCGCTCGGGCCCCAGGTTATGATGCTCGCCGAGGTCTTGGTGACGTTGATCCACGCGGTGCTGGTTCGGGCGTGCGTTCCCAATATGCCTTCATAGCCGGGCACCGCGACGTGACTGCCTGCGCTAAACTGCAGGGCTGTCCCCTGAACTCCCGTTACCCAAACCGGATCGTCCACCAATTCACCGTGGAGATTGTTGCCCGATGAGTCGATCGCCGTTGCGCCCGATCCCTCGTTAAATCTCCACCAGCCGACAAGATTCGGGTCGGCGCCAATACCTGGCGCTGCCAACCCCAGCACCAAAACAAAGGCGACCAGGCAAGTAAGTTTTCCGGACATAATCATCCTCCTTCAAATAAAACGATTGACAATAGTAACTGCATTCACTGCCTTAGCGATACAAATGTTCACCCTCACAGCCTTATCAGTTTCTTTAGAATCTAACGATAAAGCCGGATATCGTCAAAAAACATCGTCCCTGTGCCACCGGCTACCGGGGCATTCTTGGTGCCAAAGCCAATAGTAATTGTATTGACGTTGGTCAGGTCCACGCCGGCAAACGCTTGAAGATCGATGATCCATTCGGTCCATCTGCCTGTCTGCGCTGCATCCGGGTCGTCATGATAGATCACGGCGTTGCCGTTCAGGGCTATATACATCCGCTCGGCAGCATTAGCTGAACTGCCGCGGAACCATAGGCTGAGTTTCGTAACGCCCTCCTCGGTCCAGTCACGCGGGTAAGCCAACGTCATCGTCGCCTCAGAGGTCTTGTTGGCATTGTCATAGCGATATATCATCGACTGAGTGCCGCTGCGAACAATAGTCTGCTCGGCATAAGGCGGAAGGTCGTTGCCAACCAATGCTCCGTTGTCCGTGGTTCCGAAACCGTCAATCCACTTGTCGAATATCCTGTTACTGTTGGGGTCGGGTGGATCAATGTCATTGTAGGATTCAAAATCCTCGACCAGGAGGAAGTCGGCAACGGCAAAGCTCCATATAAGGCCTTTCACCGGACCGGCACTATATACGGCATCGACGCGCCAATACCAGATACTGTTCCACCCAAGTTTTCCGGGATCAAAGTTCTCGGAACCTGATGCCTTGTTGCCCTTGTATTCCGGAGAAACCGTTGTGGCATTCCTCACAGCGTCGGCATCGGCGCCGAAGTACAGATCGCTCGAAGCGGCGGTGTCCGCCGGCGTCCAGCCTAGCATTTCGATCATCTGCACATCCACCGCGCCATTGGCCGGCTGCGGATTGCCCACGGCGCCTGGCGTTGTGAAGGCCCAGATGTCGCCCTTGTGCGTTTCAGCACCGTCAAACTCATCGACCCGCCAGAAAAGGATATTCTCCCGTTCGAGAGTATCGGGATCATAGCTCGGGCTTCCCAATGGCATGCCGCCGGCTGCGTTGTTCACGTCGTCATAATTGTCGCCGATATAAACGGTGTGAAGCTTGGCTTCAAAACCTCCTGTCCAGGTGAAGATCGCATTCGGGTCCACAAACTCGGCGCCGTCAGCCGGGTTGGGGGAATAAGCCGTTTTAGGCGGAACCGAGAAGCTCCAAACATCACCTTTCCAGGGGCTGGCTGCATTGGCGTCATTGACCTCATCCACTCTCCAGTAGTAGGTTGTGCCGGGTTGCAGGCCGTCTGGAGCGGGAAAGCCTGGAAATCCGACCACCTGGGAGGTCGTGGCCAGGTTGCCTGCAAAGGTCCCTTCGGCGCCGTCGTTGACGTCGTCGAAGCCGGTTCCGAAATAAAGATCGTGAGAGACGGCGTAGTCTCCGGCTCGCCAGCCGAGACTAACCCAGGTTGCTTCGAGCATGGCCCCGTCAGCCGGATCTGGCCCAGCGGCAAGTGGATGCTCAGAAGAACCAGCAGTGTAGAACATCGTGGCGACCTGGTCATCGGCCAGCACCTCGTCATAGAACGCAATACCGTCCATCTGACCATCGAATGCTCTGCCTCCCGAATTCATCTGGCCGAACTTTAAATCACCCGCAGCATAAACAATAGGGCCCGCAGTCGGCCAGCTTTCGCTGTTGGCTGCCACAAAGGCCGCGTCCACACTGTCACCATCCTGGAGAACGTTCATGGTGACATCACCGTCGAGATCGTGACGCAGAACAAGCAGGATCCAGGTTCCCACGGCCATATCCCTGGTGTGGATATTTTGGGTATTTGAGCCATCCTGTCTAGACATAAACTTGAAGTTGTCTGAATTGTCGCCACTGTGCGAAAACAGACGATAACTGTCCGTTAGACCTCCATCTGCAGCCGCAATGTCAACAAATCGAGTGTGAGCACCAAATTCCACATCCGATTTGATCCAGAGCGCGATCGAAAAATCGCCAGTGAATCTGAGGGCGTCAACACCGGCAGCTACGGCGACCGCACCTTCCCCGGGAAAATCAACACCGGATCCGAATCTTCCGTCAACGTTTAGGCTGGCGCTGCCTTGCAATGTTATAGCAAGTGAAGCGATTCCGTCTGTTGCCGTAGTCCCGCTGGTTTCTTCAAAATCCCACCTGGCAACCTCGACGGCGTTGCAGGCCTGCGAGATCATCAAAACAAAGGCAGCCAAATAAGTCTGTCTTGTGAACATAATCGTTCTCCTTTCGGATATAACCGCTTAAGGCGCGGTTGTGTCAATTGTCTTTCAAGTTCTTCTGACCTAGCGTCGAAGTCGGATCTCATCAATGAACAGAGTCCCTGAACCACCGGCCGCCGGGCTGCCCTTGGTTCCAAAGCCAATCGCAATCGTATTGACGTTGGTAAGATCAACTCCCTGGTCGGCAAACGCTTGCAGGTCGATGACCCACTCGGTCCATCTGCCTGTCTGCGCTGCGTCCGGGTCGTCATGATAGACCACGGCGTTGCCGTTCAGAGCGACATACATCTGCTCGGCCGCATTAGCCGAACCGCCACGGAACCACAGGCTGAGCTTCGTGACACCTTCCTCGGTCCAATCGCGCGGATAGGCCAACGTCATCGTTGCCTCGGAGGTCTTGAGATTGTTGTCGTAGAAGTAGGGCAGCGACTGGAAGCCACCGTGAACGATGCTCAGCTCCATAAAAGGCGTAACGTCGTTGCCGACGAGTGCCCCGTTTGTCGTGGTGCCGAACCCGTCTATCCATGTCGTGAATACCCGATTACTGCCGGGCTCGTCGGGATTAAGGTCATTGTAAGACTCAAAATCCTCCACCAGAAGGAAATCGGCTGTCGTAAAGCTCCAGACCTTGCCTGCCACCGGGCTGTTGGGATTGGCGTTGTCAACTTCATCGACGCGCCAGTGGTAAGTGGTCTGCCATGCAAGCTTGCCGGGATCGAGGGTTTCTTCGCCCAGTGCCTTGCTGCCCTGGTACTCGGGTGAAGCTGTAGTCGCGTTCTTCACGGCTTCTGCGTCCGTCCCGAAGTACACCTGGTGTGAAGCCGCCGTTTCTGACGATCTCCAGCTTGGAATAATTATCTGGGTGACACCCGTTGCTCCATTGTACGGATTCGGATCGCCGGCCCTTGAAAGAGGCTGCAACGCACCGCTGGGGACGATCTGCTCTTCTCGCGTGCCGCTCTCCCAGAACAACCGGGCAATCGCCACGTCGTCGCCCTCGAAATAGTCCATCCGAATGGAGTACGTACTGCTCCCGACCAGATCAATCGGAGCACTCTGGCGACTACTTGTCGTGGGGTTGTCCCAGTAATTGATGATCGGTTCGCCGTCCAGCCACAGCCTGAAGCCGTTATTGGCATTGATGCCGAAGACATAAGTGTCCGTCAGGTCCACCTCAAGCTCGCCCGTCCAGCGTGCCCCGAAGTTGTTCACACCGATACTCTCATCGGGAGAGTTCTCTCCGGGTACGTCTGCATTGCCCCAGTTGAAGTCGATTTCGGGATCAAGACGGATCAGCGCCGGCTCTCCGCTTAGGGTTGTGTTGTTGAAGTATTCCGCCTTGAGGCCTCCGCCGGGCCTCGTGGTAGTGAAGCTCCAGACGTCACCTTTGTGGGTTGCAGCGCCATCGAACTGATCGACGCGCCAATAGTAAACCTTCTCCAATTCAAGTGTACCGGGGACGTAACTCGGATCGGCCAGGGGCAATCCCCCGGCTGCATTGTTCACGTCGTCAAAGTTGTCGCCGAAATAGGCGGTGTGCAGTTTTGCGTCGAAACCCGAGGTCCAGGTAAGTTCCACGTTCGGATCCGCGAATTTTGCGCCGTCGGCAGGGCTGGGATTGTAGGCGGTCTTCGGCGGTACGGCGAAGCTCCAGACGTTACCCTTCCACGGGCTGTTGGGATCGGCCTCGTTTACCTCGTCGATGCGCCAGTAGTAGGTCGTGCCAGGTTGCAGTCCCTCAGGCGCGGGAAAGCCGGGGAAGCCCACCACCTGGGACGTAGAGAAAGTATTGCCGACAAAGGCGCTTTCGGCACCTCCGTTGACATCGTCGAAGCCGGTTCCGAAGTACAAATCGTGCGAGACCGCGAAATCCCCCGGTCTCCACGCCAGACTCGCCCATGTCTGCTCGATCATGGCGCCATCCTCCGGTTCCGGCCTGCGGGCGAGCGGCAGTCCTCCGGCGACACTTTCCATGATTGTCTGGATCTCATCCGCCGTCAGAGCGTGATCGTAAACACGAAACTCGTCAATGGTGGCGGCCATCCAGTTAGTATGGTTCCTGTTGATGCCGATGGCAAATTCGTTGAACGTCCTCTGCGAATCGCTCACGGCTGCGGTTGTAGCCTCTACACTGTTGTAGTAAAACGTCCCGGTTCCGGCCTCGAACGTCAAAGCCAAATGAGTCCACTCGGTTGTGGCCGGGCCGAAGAACTGCCCGCCGGGATTAAGGCGAAAGTTCCCTGGAGTTCCGCCATCCACGTCGAACTGAATGCCGGCGCTATTGGGGGTATGGTTTGTAAAACAACTGCTGTAGTTGTCCTGTCCCAGGCTGTCGATCTTGACCCACATTGCGATCGTGCCGGTTTCCCAGACTGTGGCCTCTCCCGGTATGGTATGCACGACCGAATCAGAATCAGCGTCGCCACGGACGTGCAGGCCCAATCCGAAGTACCCGTCCACCCACTCGGGAGCCCCGTTAAAGGTTCCATCATTTCCGTTGCCGGAGACGTCAGTCGCAACCGTTCCGGAACCGTCTTCGAGTGGCCAGTGCACTACCAGGTCCGCCGAAGAGCTGCCGATCATACCCAGCACCAAAACAAGAGAAATCGGATAGAATAATTTCTTGCACATAATAGTCCTCCTTCAAAAAGATTTAGGTTAAAAATGCCGATAAGAAATATCTGACGGCATTATGCTGTCCACCTCCGCCCCTGATAGTTCATCAGTGATGTGACGCTACCTCCTTCCTGCCGAAAATCTGCCAAAAATACCTCACTATGCAGATTATGAACCATGAACTTCACTTACTCTATTTGTACCAAATTTACCGTCGCTTCGTCAAGGGAAAAGCTCAGGAAGGTTCAGTCGGTTCGCCAACTGGAAACCTTGATTTGCCGTTCAATACTCGACATTTGGGTGTCCAGACTTTGCCATGCAAACGTATTATGTTGCCGGATTGACAGGTAGAATTCTCAACGAAGTAACAATCACCGGGTAAATCCGCGAAATCCTTCGGTTTCGCTCAGAGCTTGCCCTGCGTTTGTTGAAGAGACGGCGTCTGTGGCCCAAGAATCCGTGTTAATCTGTGAAATCTGTGGCTAATAGAAGATTTTGCTTGACGCCGAAATTCCAGAGATGTATACTGTGTATCTAACTAAATGGATAGAATAGCGGAATACAGGAGACAGAAAGTAGGCGAACAGGAAACCAAGATAACAGGGTGCGGGTGGCCAGGATAGCAGGGAATCAGGAAGCAACAGGGGCCGATTCAGAAGGGAATCCGGCGCGCCGGGAAACTCTTTTGTGCAAAACAAACCCAATTTGCACGAGCAATAATAAACGTTAATATTTATATGATAAAGGATTACACAAATATGCCCTGCCGGGAGCCGCGAAAAAACAAAGCCAATCAAAGCCAATCTCGTCAAAGGCCCAATAATAGTTTGTCATTCCTGCACCTGCCTTCGCAGGTGTAAACTCGTCCCCGCAAAGGCGGGGAGCAGGAATCCAGACTTCCTAATATTCCTGGATTCCGCATCAAGCCTGCTCTGAGCGAGATCGAATGGGTGCGGAATGACAAGGGGGCAAATGGCGGCGCGTGCGCTCGACAGAGCACGATTTTGCAAAACAAAGCCAATTTGCGGGAGATTAAGTAAGCGTAACATCAATTGTGACAAGGTCTTATATAAATATTCACGTTTTCGGGGGTTGGAAAACAAAGCCAATTCAAAGCATGTCCCGTTCGGCTTCGCTCAGGGCAGGCTCTGTGCGTAGTCGAATGGGCCAATCTCGAATTGTATCAGGGGGAAAAAACCGTCTGGAATCGCCGGCGGCGGCGTGGTATCAACAAATCGCCCAACTATCTAACGAAAACTGTGCAGAAAGGCCGATAAATAGTAATAAACGAATAATGAGTTTGAACGGCGCTAATCCTTCCTCGGTTCGGGATTGTTTTAGCACAACTGGGAACATCTTATGCTTGAGATTCTGAAAAATTTCGAGTCTGCCATGGGCGGAACGGGGCGGTTGAGCCCGGGAGTCATGCTCGGCGCGGGCGCAGCAATAGTCTTGCTCGGGTTGGTTATCTGGCTCGGCGGACTGGGCCTAAGAAGGGTTTTGTCAGTGATTGCCGGTGCGGCTACCGGGGGCATTCTTGTATTCATCATGGTGGGTGGTGGTTCTGGCCCGGCATTAATCGCCGCTGCCGTGACCGGGATTTTCGCCTTAGAATTTGAAAAGGTGTTCGTTGTGATTTTTGCAGCGATATTGGCGATAGCTTTGGGTTTGTCCTTCCAGATCGGACCTCATATCGAGAATGTACAGGCGGTGAAAGCCATAGATCAGGATCCCAACGCACCGGCGTCGGTTCCACACTCGACTGTCAGCTCCGGCCGGAGTGCGAATAAACTTGGAGACTACGCAACCGATATGGGCAAATCGATAAAACTGGCCTGCTCGCTGATGCCGGTGCGCAAATGGGTTATAATAGTAGTTTTAGCGACGATTTTCATAATCGGCGCGTGTTTTCTCCGGTACCCGACCTTGGCTTTGTGCTTTTCCATACTCGGAACGACATTCATCTTCGCCGGGATGATTCTGCTGTTGTTGCACAAGGGTGCCGCACCTGTCGCCCATATCTCCGGCAAGTCGTCTATTTACACCGGCGTCTTTGCCGTGATGGTGGGTTTAGGCACTGCCGAGCAGTTAGTGCTCTTTGGAGGCGCGAAAACGCGAGTGGCGCCGAAAGGAAAATCCGACAAAACTAAGGGTAAAACCGCCGGAGAGAAACAAAACTGGCGGACCTAAGTAAAGGATTCTTCACGAAAATCAACACCACTTTTTCGTGAAAAATTATATAGGAGATCAAGGAACCAAAGAATGGATAGCTTTACTATCCTCGCACAGGCAGCTCGAGGTGCAGGCCCGGAGGCCGAAGAGGCGATAGTTCCGATAGACCTGTTCTGGACCCAAATCACTTCGCTCAGTTGGCTCGAAGCGGTGACCTTCATCTCTTTCGGCGTAGTCTGCCTCTTTTACGGCTGGCGAGTCTTCAAGATACTGGTGGTCATCAATTTCGGGCTTCTGGGGCTTGTCATTGGGATGGGGATAACCGAAAAAATCGTCGGCTTGAACAACCAGCTCACGGGTGGGCTCGTAGGCATGGGGATTTTGGCGGTACTCTCTGTGCCGTTGATGCGATGGGCTGTTTGCATATTGGGCGCGATCGCAGGGGGGATACTCACTTCGGGAATATGGTACGCTTGTGGTTTACCCGAACAGTACATCTGGGCCGGCGGTCTTATCGGATTCGTTGGCGGCGGTATGATATCCTTTATTATTTTCAAAGCCGCTGTGATACTCTTTTCGAGCCTGTGGGGCAGCGGGCTGGCTGTAGTAGGGTGCCTGTCGCTGCTGCACTTGCATTTGGGAGAGTCGGGGCAAATCGAAAGCCTGGTGTTCAATCTGAAATGGTTCTTGCCCACTGTGCTAATACTCCCGACAGTGGTGGGCGTGATTCTACAGCATAAATTCTTGAAGAACTCCAAGGAGTGGGAACTGTGACTCTGGCGCGCCGAGCCGCTGAGAAGTTTAACTAACTCTTGCTCGATAGACTTCCGGCGATCTCGTCTTTGCTTTCCCACTTGTGCGAATCGATGCCGTCCGACAGCGTTCCCTTCGAGCCCGGCAAATCACGAAATATCTTCCGAAAGAATCGTAGTATGATCATATCAGACCTCCCGAGTTTTTTCTTCCTGCCGTCTCGCCATACGCGAGAAAAGGGCCGGCCCGGCGTGCCGGGAATCGCAGCCCTTGAAAAACAAGTAAGTTGTAGGTGGCTTTGTGCTTTGGCAACAATGCCAACGAACCGAATATAATTCTTCTTCCCTTCCGAAAGTCTATTAGATGATGGCCTCAAGACAGCAGAGCAGGCCGTGCGTGTTTGGTGCAGGCTCTGCCTTCGACCTCTCGCTCACTCACTTATGCAACCTTTCTTTTCCTGCGCAGCAGGCTCAATGCTCCGCCGAACCCGAGCAGAACTATTGTTGCCGGTTCGGGGACCTCTGCGATGTAATCCTGGCTCCCGTCGAAAGAAAATATTCGCAGGTCCGCCTTCGGGCCGGTGCCGTCCAGTGCGTGCAGCCAGTTGTTTGCCGTAGTCGCATCGACCCACTCGCTGCGGAAGCCGAGGCTGCCCCACGAGCCGTCAACCTTGACATCCCACTTGGACGGGGATGCCGGAAGGTTCTCGTAAACAATCTCCCATATAGCCGCGGCAAAGGCCGAAGCCTGGCTGTTTTGATACCATGTAAACTGGCCGTCCGCCGCCCAGCTCGGGTCATAGAATCTGCCCCACAGCTCGCGGACATAGTCGGCCTTGGCCTCGCCCATCGGTCCGCCTAAGAAGCTGGTCGGCACGGGGCCGTCTTCCAGCGCCATGACAGTATATTTCGATGTGATCTGAGGCACCGTTTCGTTTAGCTCGGTGCAGAAGCCGCTGATCGTGCCGTTGTCCCAAAGCTTTCCCTCGCCTGTGCCGGCGGTCTTCTTGAACGTATAGACGCCGGCGTAAACATCCAGCCCCTCCTGTCCGCCGCCCCAGATGGTGACTGCCTCACTTGCAGCATTGCCGGTGTTCACAATCTCGACGGTGCCCAGCGGATAAGCGCTCGCCAGGCACGGCAGAACCAGAAGGACCGCCGCCGAAAAGAGAATCGTCGAAGGCTTCGCCAGCTTCATCATTTCCTTCTCCGCAAATGTATTGGAAAACATTATCTCGCTCGCTGTGGACCGCCCACAGTAGATGGCTCGTCGTTAAGCAACAAAGCGTAATAATTTGGGTGCTCAATAGATGAAAAACTGAGAACCCCCCATTCCGATGTAATCGCCCCCCGGAACTACTTATAGATATTAGTTTACCGTATTACTCTGCGAAAGTCAAGAGTTTTCCGGCGGCAACATGCCGGGACGATGGAAGTTTTTCAGATGTGTGTCCCTATCCGTCCGAAACGGAATAGTTTTGGGACCGAGACGACACGTGGAGTTACAATCGAGCCTGGATTTTTGCGCTTATATCGCTGCTTCCGGGCCTCTCGAAAATGAATTCTCAGCGCAGAATGTGGAAACGCCGGATGCGGGCTTGAGTGCGGACATGAGAGCGCAAAAAAATTGAGGGCTGACCGTGATGACCAGCCCCCCATTTGAAGAAAGGAGTATTATGATGCCAGGTGGTGTCCAATCATTCCAGCTTATCGGAATCCATCGGATATGACCCCAAGATACAGCTACCCCCAATGAAAGCCTAACTGTGCCGGACTTTTCTACCCCCTGACTCCGTCGCAATTTCACTTGCTCTACATAAACTATACGCGATATTCCGCCCGATGCCAAATCAGTTTTTGACAATCAATCATGTCGCCGCACTAATACCATCGGACGACGGCATAAACCGAATCGACGGACGTTTTTCTCCCGGCCGAGACGTCATTGTTCCTGACCTGCAACTGAAGTGAGTTCGCCTTATCGGATGTGCCGGCGGCGCTCGTTACGTCCCATGAATCCGTCGCCTCATTGTTTAGGCCCCGCCGGACCGGGGCATTCGTTGAGGCCCAGACCGCCGGCTTGTCGGGCCAGTTTGTCCCTACGCTCCATTGCAATCTTCCGTCACGAAACGACCGATCTTCGAAGTGCTCCACGTAAACAACGATCGAAATTATCGAAGCTCCCGCCGGGATGGAAGCATCGCTGAACTGATAGCACGTGTACGAACGAGGCTCGGTTTCATGTCGGCTGTCGTCGCTGGCCGCAACGACATTGATCTTGTCCTTTGCCGAGACTTTCTCCCCGCCTTTTTGACTGAAGCAATCGACCGCCTTCAGGGTGCTTGTCAGAGGCGAGCTAAGGGAAGTCACCGTAACAGTGAACGATTGAGTGTCCCAGGCCCTGGTCTTGTTGCTGTCCGCAGCCCTGACCGTCACGTCATAAGCCCCCGCCTGGGCGCTCGTCGGCCTCCACTCTATCAGTCCGGTATCCCGGTCGATTGCCATTCCTTGAGGTTTCTTCGTCAGCGAATAGACCAGCGAATCCCCAGGGTCGGGATCTTTGGCATTAACATCGTAGGAGTACGAAGCCCAGACCCTGGTTGTCTCTACTGGTTTTGAGGTTATCCGCGGGGGATCATTGATCGGGCTGACTGTGACTGTCACCGTAGCTTTGTCGGTTCCGTCCTTGCCGTCGCTGACGGTGTAGGTGAACATATCGGTCCCGGAGAAGTTCCTGTTGGGCGCATAAGTCAGCGTGTTGTCGGTGTTGATAGTGACCGAGCCATTGTCCCCCTGTGTGGCGCCGATCACGATCAACCTGCCACTGTCGATGTCCGTGTCATTGGCCAGCACCTCAACCGTTGCTATCGGCGCATCTTCCTGTACCGTGACGCTGTCATCGCCGGCTTTCGGCGGGTTGTTGACCGGCGTCACATCGATTGACACAACCGCCGGTTCGCTGTCGGCGCGGCCGTCGTTGACCTTGAACGTAAAGCTGTCCGGGCCGTTGAAATTCGCGTTCGGGCTGTAGGTCAGCTCCGGCGCTTCTCCGCTCAGGCTCCCATGCGACGGACCTTTCACCACGCTGTAGGTCAGCGAGTCCCCGTCCTCATCGCCGCCCGCGATGGTAATGGACTTCGGGGTGCTTTCACGAACCTCCACCCTGCCTGCCTCGGCTGTAGGCGGGTGATTAGATGCGCCTGCTATTAGCGCAATGAGTGCTATGACTGCGAGAACTGCTACCGCTGAAATGGCAATGAATTTCCTTTTCATAATGCTCCTCCCTGAAAAGTCCAAAGAGCGTTCAGTTGAACTCCACGTTTTCAAAGAAACGCCGGGCGCCGCCGGTTGACCTCTCCATGATGTCTCGAAAATCACGGTGCACCCAACTCTGACAAACAGCATACTCCCGTTTCCGCCGATCTGCAAGCATTTTTTCAACAAACATCCGGGAGCAATGGTCAATCTGTCCGAAGCAGAAAATCATAGCCATATAAAATAATGTATAATTATATTGCAGGCGATCTGTATGGACGATAGTATATTGGCATGATCGAGGGATCATTGGAGCAGGTTATTGGCGAAAGGGAAAGAGAATCTATGAAAGAGAAAATAAAATACACCGATGAACCACTCGGCGATGTCAGGATCGTTGATGATTTCCTTCCATCCCCGAGTGAACTGGCTTTCAACGAGGAACAGATCAAAGTCACAATCGGACTGAGCAAAACATCTGTGGACTTTTTCAAAAAGCAGGCCAAAAAGCACCATACCCACTACCAGAAGATGATACGCCGCCTTCTGGACATGTACGTTGCTCACCAGAAAAGGCGTCCGACCGGGTGATCTTTTCATTGACTTGTGGCCTGGCAATAGCGTATCATATTTATTGATTACCTTTTTGCGACCGGTTGCAGGAAAGGCGTGGTGTAGCTATGCACAAGCGGCGAGGATTTACTTTGATAGAATTGCTGGTGGTGATTGCCGTCATCGCCCTGTTGATGGCGATACTTATGCCCGCACTTCGAAAGGCCAAAGAGCAGGGCAAGAAAGTCGTCTGCAAGAACAACCTCAAACAAATCGGCGTCAGCATGACTATGTACGGCTCGGAAAACGATGCCAAGCTGCCGCTCAACGCGAGCGGAAACTGGCTGTGGGACATCTCCTACGCCACGACCGACTATATAATTGCAACCGGCGGCGACAAGCGCACTTTCTACTGCCCGACCGATCCGACTAAGACGCCCGAAATGGCAAATCTGTGGCAGTTCAGTCAAAACGCTCCGATAGGGGCCGATCCCGATTCGTTTGAGGAACCCGAAACGGGCCGGGAAAACCAGTTCCGAGTCACCGGCTATTTCTGGATGATGGACACCCGCAACGGGAGATCGTACCACCCGGAGGGCACACCCAAAAAAGACTGGGTCACGACGCTCAACAGCAAACAACCCGCATCGACCGAGCTTGTCACCGATGCGACTCTCAGCACCAGCGCCAATGCCGAGACGGCCAGCTTCACCGAGGTCCAGGGCGGCACATACGGCCGATGGCAAATCTTCGACCGCACCAATCACCTGAGACAGGGCGACAGACCTGACGGCGGCAACATTCTCTACGTTGACGGGCATCTCGAATGGCGCCCGTTCAACGAGATGGCCGTTCGCGTCTCGCCGCCGTTTCATTGGTGGTAATTTCTAAAGTCGGTTCATCCGGCTTAATGCGGACACGGGCCAGTTGGGCGATTCGGTCCGGGCGGTCTTTAGGTACTCTTCAATCTCTGCCGCTATACCGGGCTGCTCGGCGGAAATATCATTCTCTTCGGCGACGTCCTCGGCCAGATCGTAAAGCTCCAGCGGCTTGCCCGGCCCCAAGCGCACGGCCTTGTAGTTGCGCCAGCGCACCGCCTGCTGAAACTTGCCCGCGGGGAACTCCCAGTACATAAATCTCTCGCCCGTTTTTTGCCGCCTGCCGAGCAGCGCCGGCATAATGCTGATGCCGTCGATATTCGCAGGCGGCGCCGAGCCGGTCAGCTCGGCGAACGTCGGCAGCACGTCGGCAAAATACCACGGTGCATGACAAGTTCTTGCCGCCGGCACCTTGCCCGGCCAGCGAGCGATCATCGGCGTGCGGAGACCGCCTTCGTACATAGTGCCCTTGCGTCCCCGAAGCGGGCCTGAGCTGTCGAACACCCCTTCCCAGCGATTGGCGGCGCCGTTGTCCGAGCAGAAGAAAACCAGCGTCCGCTCGTCGATTCGCAGTTCCTTGAGCAGGGCCATAATCCTGCCGACGTCGCCATCCAGGCGCGTAATCATCGCGGCGTGCACCTTCGCATCGGCCGACCAGCTCCTGTCCGTGTACGGTTCGGTACTGGGTATCTCGTACCTTGCGTGCGGAACGGTGTAGGGCAGGTACAGAAAGAACGGCTCGGTTTTATGACGGCGAAGAAAATCAAGAGCAAAATCCGTGAACATATCGTGCGTGTATTGCTGCCGTCCGCCGTTT
The DNA here is from genome assembly GCA_005223045.1 of Planctomycetes bacterium B3_Pla. GTDB lineage: Bacteria > Planctomycetota > Phycisphaerae > Sedimentisphaerales > Anaerobacaceae > SG8-4. The sequence goes on from NJBM01000010.1 coordinate 25,081, forward strand.
GCGTTGCCTTCGAGAACTTGCTTTTCTTCGTTGCGCCACAGGTAGGGCGGATAATATGTGTGCGCTCGTCTCTGATTCAGGTATCCGAACCATTCATCGAAGCCCTGCCGGTTGGGCACGCCCGTCGTGCCCGGTTCGCCAAGCCCCCATTTGCCTGTCATACCGGTGACATAGCCGGCCTGTTTGAGCATCTCGGCAACCGTGACGTCCTGCGGTTCAAGCGGAACGCGGCGTTGAGGCGAGCCGTTGTCTGTAACGAGGGTGCCGCCGACTTTGCCCATATTATTGCGGACTCGCGTATGGCCCGTATGCCGGCCGGTCATAAGAACGCTTCGCGACGGCGCGCAGACGGTCGAGCCTGCGTAGCAATCCGTAAAGCGTGTGCCCTGCTCGGCAAGCCTGTCGATATTGGGTGTCTTTATATGCTTCTGGCCGTAACAGCCTAAGTCGCCGTAGCCCATATCGTCGGCCATAATGAAGATTATGTTAGGCCGTTCTGCCCGATTCTTACTCCCGGCAAATCCACTCCCGCACTTGGCTAACGGCAGTATTGTTGCCGCGGCACCGGCTGCCAAATTAAGAAACTCGCGTCGATTCAGGTTTTTCATCTCTTTCCTTTCCCGCTCAAGGTTCCCGGCGTGATATAATACCCTGTCCGGATGCTGTTTGTTGATCTGCCGGTTCGGCTTTTGCCGTTGCTGGTTAAGCATAGAGAAATGAGCTTAATCCTGCAAGGGCTTGCAAAGTCAAAAAGTCTCGAAGATTGCTTTTCTTCGGCGCTTTGCCCATATTATTAAGAGCAGGCATAGCAATACGAAGCCTCCGGCTCCGGCGCCGATGTAGAACTTAAATTCCATCAGCTTCGCTATTATTGACTTGGTTCCCTTGACTTCTGTCGCTACAACCGGGCCTTCTGTCGGTGCAGCGCCTCCCAGTGATTCCAATGCCTTGGCGGCGGCTGCGCGCACATTTGAGATGTTGTCTTCCAGAGCTTTCGTGAGGGGCCCGACGGCCCGCCTGTCGCCGATCAGGCCCAGCGCCTCGGCTGCGCGCAGGCGAACTCGTTCACTCTTGTCTGTAAGCGCGCCGGCAAGAGGCCCGACGGCCCGCGGATCACCGATCAGACCCAACGCTTCGGCTACGCGCCGGCGGGCCCATTCATTATTGTCTGCGAGGGCGGCAATGAGAGGTCCGACCGCCCGCGGGTCGCCGATTCGGCCCAGGGCTTCCGCGGCCCGCTGCCTGACAATCCAGAATTTATCTTCCAACGCCCCAGCCAGAGGGCCGACTGCCGGCCGTCCTATGCGCTCCAAAGCACCGATGGCAGAACTGCGGACCACCGGCTCTTTATCTGAGAGCTGCTCGATCAATTCGTCAATCATCTTCTGCGTATTCGGATCTACCGGCTGCGGGGTGATTGTCTCTGTCTTCATCTGTGCGGCTTCATCCGCGACTGTTGGTGTCTCGCCGACGCCGGGCTGCTCCGGCAATACTTCAGTCTGCTTCGGCACGGTTTGCTCTGTCACAGTCTTTGCTGCATCATCTCCGGGCAGCTTTGCCGGCACCTCCGTCTTCGTCTGCGTATCGGCGAGGGCCGGCTGCTTTGTCGGCATCTCTGTTTTCTTCTGCGCAGCTTGATCTGTCGGCGCCGGCGGAGCTTTATCTCCAAGCTGCCCGATCAATTCTACGATCTGCTTTCGCGTATCTTCATCCTCAAACTGCGCAAGCACGGCGTCTATTCTCTTTTGCGTATCTTCATCAGTCGTTGCCGACGCAGGCTCCCGACCAGGCGGCTCTGTTACTACGTCTGTTTTCTTGTCAGCAGCTTCTTCTGTCGCCGCAGGTGCGGCTTTGTCTCCAAGCAGCTTTATCAGCTCGGTAATCTTGTTCCGCTCATCTTCATCTTCAAATTGCCTGGTTAGTTCCTCCAATTTCTTTAGCACAGCTTCATCTCTGGCCTCTACCCGTGCCCTCTCTTCCAGGGCAATCTTCTTTCTCACCAGGTCCAACGCCGCGGCCGCAACTTTGCTTACGTAGGTGTTTTCGTCCCTTAGAGCCGCTCCCAATGGCTCGATGGTCTGCTTGCCGCCGATCCGGCCCAGCGCTTCAGCTGAGTATTGACGCACATATTCGTTATCATCCGCCATGGCCTTGGCGAGAGGCACGACCGCCCGGGGATTGCCGATTTGGCCCAGCGAACGCGCTGCGTACGTACGCACGAGCCAATACTCATCTTCCAGGGTCTTGATAAGAGGTTCGACCGCCGCCGCATCGCCGATCTCGCCCAGGTCTCCGGCCGCGATTACACGGGCATAGGAATTCTCGTCTCCGAGCTTCTTTATCGATTCGGCCAACTTCTTTTTCTTTGCGGCCTGTTCCTCTGTCGTCTGCGCAGCCGCTGCCGCAGGTTCTGCCGAAAACATACATAACAGCGATACAATTATTAAAATGATGGTCAATATTTTCGCCATCGGGCGCCTTAATTTGGTCTGAATTTCCCAACTAATACGTTTTGGTCGCACCGCCAGGTTCTTCTGCTCGGGCATAGTACCAAACCTGACCATAGATTACCATCGTCCCGTTATTTTTTTCTCGCCCCCCCGGCACGCTGCGGCCGATGGATTTGCACCGGAACGGACGCTCGCCGAAAAAGCCGGTTCTCCACTCGCCCAACGTCTAAAGTATTGACTTCGAGACATCCTTTTGCTCTATTGTGGATATAAGGACAAAGAAACGAGATATCAAGAAAGAAAGCCGGGACTGCTCGGCCAATCATGGCGGGCACGGAGCGTCAATAAGGCATGGATGAGAAAGAGAACATAGAGACAGCACAAATCGAGAAGGAAAGCAATACCCGTATTGACTTGAACATGTGGGATGCGCTTATATCAGCTCTGGTTGCATTTATCATCATTGCACCTTTAGGGTGGATTGAATACTTGAATGGCAGATTCAATATTCATTCAATCTTCCTAACCTTCCTTGATGCTTGCATAGTAGTCCCAGCAGTGGGGATTCTGATCATTGTATTTGTCATCGCAAGTACAGTACAACTGCTCTGCAATTGGAAAACATATACGAAGAGGAAAAGGCTGATCAGAATCTCCCAAATTGGGATTCCGATTGTCTTCGTCGCATCATTTATCATATCTGTATTTACTCCTGTTGAAATTCACTTGTGGCAGCCTGGTTATAAGCCTTTCACGTACGGCTTTAGAAACCGAATAAGAAGTGAAGCTGACATTGAGGATATACGGGCTTGGCTAAAGACGCTTAGCAAAGAAGAATGTACTGGTGAGTACACTGCTCTATCTTACGGTTCGAATCTTTATGAGAGACGTTGGCCTGACTCACTTGAATGGCCGGAATCATTGAAAGTATTTCGTCCTGGTTATGTAAATCTTGATCTTGACGAAAATCATAATCCTAAGGTTAGGCTCACATGGGGTGGCCCTTTCGGGCATTGGGGCGTTGAGATAGGGATGGAGGATATGAAAATTCCTCCATCGGATTTCAGTCAATGGGGAGAGTATAGATTACCTTTGGAACCCGGGGCTTATGTCTGGTATGAACTGCAATAGACATCTATAGCCACCAATGTTCCATTGCGAAGCTCGACATGTATGACATAGAGAACCGGCGGCAATTCAGTCAAGTACTGTCACCATTTCTCAGCAAGTCCGGTCGCCATTTTTTTGTTCTTTCGAGGGATTTATGGCGGCGCCATTCGGCGATTTTGGCGTGGTCGCCGCTTAGTAGGATTTCGGGGACTTTCATGCCGCGAAAGACTTCCGGTCTTGTGTAGTGGGGGTATTCCAGAAGGCCTTCGCTGAATGAGTCGTCTTTAGCCGAGTCTTCGTCGCCGAGCGCGCCGGCTAACAATCTGACCACCGCGTCGATAATTACCATCGCGGCGAGTTCGCCGCCGCTCAAGACGTAATCGCCTATCGAGATTTGCTCGGCGCCGAGGCCGGTACGGATTCGCTCGTCGAATCCTTCGTACTTGCCGGCGATGAGAATCAGGCGTTTTTCGGCTGCTAATTCCAGGGCCTTCGCCTGGTCGAACTGTTGGCCCTGTGGTGTGAGCAGGATGGGCCGGCCTTCTTCCGGCGAGAGCTTTTGCACGTGCTCGAAGCAGTCAAAGACGGGGCCGGGCATCATTACCATACCCGGCCCGCCGCCATACGGCTTATCGTCAACCTTGTTGTAGCTGTCGGTAGAGAAATCCCTTATATCTGTAAGAGCGGTTTCGAGAAGCCCATTGTCCTGAGCACGCTTCAATATCGAGCAGCTCAGAGGCGATTCAAACATCTGCGGAAAAAGCGTAAGAACGTCAATTCTCATACACTCATTTTACTACCACGAATCTGTGCAAATCAGTGTAATCCGTGGTTATTCCTCTTTGGTCTCGTCCTCGGTTTTCTCTTCGGCTGCCTCTGCCTCAGGCTTGTCCTCGGCCGCCTCGGGCTCGGGCTTTTCTTCAGCCGCTTCAGGTTCGGGCTTTTCTTCAGCTTCCGCCTCGGGCTTCTCTTCGGCCTCAGCCTTTGCTTTGGCTTCGGCTTCTTCTTTGGCCTTAGCTTCGGCATCCACCTTGGCCTTGGCGTCGGCGTCCGCCCGGGCTATTGCTTCGGCGTCGGCTTTAGCCTCGGCGTCGGCCTTGGCCTTAGCTTCGGCAGCCTTTGCTTGGGCGGCGGCCTTTTCTTCTGCGGCCTTGGCATCGGCTTTGGTTTTAGCTTCTTCCTCGACGGCCTCGGCGGCTTTCTTAGCCGCTATTCTGTCAGTATTGTTGAAAGGCTTGCCCTTGGCCCGGGCGATAGCCCTGGCCTTGGCCCTGCGGGCGTCTTTCTGCTCGGCGTGCTTGCTCTTGATCCCCTCGCGGAGCAGGATCTGCGCGACTGTGTCGGAAGGGATCGCTCCCTTCTCGAGCCAAAACTTCGTGCGTTCGTGGTTGAGCACGATCTGCTTGGACTCGTCCTTTGCGATCGGGTCGTAATGACCCAGTTTCTCGAGTATTCTGCCGTCACGCGGCGTGCGGGACTCGACCGCATTGATCCTGAAGAACGGTCGATGCCGCCTGCCCATCCGCGTCATTCTCAACTTTACTGACATAATTCTTTCCTTTCACTAATCTATCATCAATTTCCGTGACTTTCACATTGTATGTCACGAAACGCGTTTGCTATTTTTGACAGGATAACAGGATTATACAGGATAATGTGGGTTTCTCTTCCCGTTAATCGTTTTCTGCTTCCAAATCCTTGACCTTTCGTTTGACTTCGACCTTCTGCTCTCCAAAGTTCAGTATCAACCCTACTGGTTTACCTGTTGCGACGAGGTAGTTTACCAACTGTACCTCATGAGCCTGTATAATCTGTTTAACTGATTTCAGCTCCACTATAATAGTATCTTCAACTATGATGTCAGCCTTGAATTCTCCGACAACCTCGTTTTCATATTTCACTACAATAGGTCTTTGCGATTCGGCCTGAAGGCCGGCTTTTTCTAATTTAATCAACAAACATTTCTCATAAACCGATTCAAGAAAGCCAAAGCCCATCCTGTTGTATACATTATAAGCAGCGGCAATAATCTTTCTTGTGAGTTCCTCATATTGCATTATATTCTTTTTTTCATGCGACGGAGTTTATAAGATGCTCTCTGTAAATAAGCAAATCCTGTATAATCCTGTTATCCTGTCTAAAGCCTGTCACGAAACACGTTTGCAGTTCAGGGCGTAGCCGTTAAAGAAGATTGCCAGGTTGGCCGGGTCTATTTGAGCGTCGGCGGCAAGCTTTTGTATCTGTTCGTCGCTAAGTGCCTCGGCGTTTTGTTTCTCGTCCGGTGTCATTATCGCTACCGCTTTTTTCAACTGCTCCAGCTCCTCGCCGCTCGGTGCGGCAAGCATCGCCAGCTCGCTGGCGCCATCGATGTCCTTGAACTGGTTGCGTACGAGCTTGCCGTACTCGTTGTCCGAGAAGCGGGCAACCTTCTCAAGATATTGCTCGATTGAAATTTTATTCGTCACTGCCATTTCAATTATCACTCATCGTCAGCGGCTTCGGCGTCACGACCAGACCGGCCTGGCGCTGGTTGCCTTTGCGATTACGGTCGCCGAGGTCGCGGCGAGCTTTTTCCGCCAGGGCCGTAAGGCGCGCGACGACTTTACGATGTTTGTCGGCGACGTTAGTTGTTTCGCCGATGTCGGCGTCCAGGTCGTAAAGTTTCAGCGTCGCCTTAGTCGTCTGGTCCTTCTTCCTGATCTCGTAGGGCAGATGCAGTTTCCACTTGCCGGACCGCACCGCCTGCAACTGATCCATTCTGTAATAGTAGAACGCCTTGTGCGGCGACTTTGCCCCTCTCTTGCCCGCCATCAGCGGCCATATATCTTTGCCGTCGATGATGCGGTCATCCGGAGCCTTCGTACCGGCCAGTTTAGCCAGCGTGGGCAGCAGATCCAGCGTCGAGGTCAGCTCGTCACACGTTCGGCCTTCCGGTATCCTGCCGGGCCAGCGCATAACGCAAGGCTCCCGCATCCCGCCTTCCATCGTACTGCCCTTGTAGCCAGAGAGCGGCAGGTTGCTGCCGCCCCAGCGCTTCGCTGCGCCGTTGTCGGAGGTGAAAACAACCAACGTCTTGTCGTCAACGCCCAGCTCCTTGAGGGTGGCGAGGATTTCGCCGGTTGAGAAGTCTATTTCCTCCGTCGCATCGCCGTAGCCGCCGTTGTCACTCTTGCCGCGGAACTTCCCGCTCGAATGCACCGGATTATGCACCATAGTGTGCGGCAGATAGACGAAGAACGGTTTGTCCTTATTAGCAGTGATGAATTTGATTACTTCTTCGGTGTAGCGCTTCGTGAGCGTGTATTGATTGGCCGGCGCCTCGATGACTTTCTCGTTTCGCATCAAAGGCAGCGGCGGATTCTGCCTGCGCTGCCTCGATCCCATATCGTTGCTGTAAGGGATGCCGTAGTAGTAATCGAAACCCTGCCGTGTAGGCAGAAACTCCGGCTGATCGCCCAAATGCCACTTGCCGACGCACGCGGTGGCGTAGCCCCGCTCTTTGAGCAGTTCGGCGATGGTGATTTCACTCGGATTGAGTCCTTTCCTGGCGACCGGGAACAGCACCCATTCGTTCTTAGCGCTCTTGTGCATACTCACCCGGCGGGGATAGCAGCCTGTCATCAGGCTCGACCTCGACGGCGTGCATACGCCGCTGGTTACATAGAAGCTCGTAAATCGCGTGCCCTCAGCCGCCATGCGGTCGATGTTCAGCGTGCGATGCTTTTTCGAGCCGAAGCAGCCGAGGTCGCCGTAACCCATATCGTCGCAGAATATGATAATGAAGTTGGGCTTACCAGCCGGCAGGGTGGCAGCCTCCGCCGGAAGGCGTCCCCGAGGGAAAGCCGAAGCTTGGGGATGGGTCTGCTCAGCTCGGCTATCCCCAAAGCCTTTGGCTTTGAGGCTGCCATCCACCGGTTCACTTGCACTCTGAGGGGCTGTTGTGCAGCCGGACGCCACTATCCCGGCGGCGCTAGCGCCGGCGAGCCTTAGAAAATTGCGACGGTTTATGTCTTTGTTTGTCATCTTCGTTTTATCTTTCCTCTTCGCCTGATGACTTTTTTGCGTTTCGAGCGCTGCTTGATTTTTCTGCCGCTGGACATCATTTGGCTAAGCGCGCCCATGTTCATGCCGCCCGACAGCAGGTTCTTGAGCCCGCCGAAGGCGCCGCCGCTAAGCGCTTTTAGCATATCTCTGCTGCGCTTAAATGTCTTTACCAGGCCGGAGACAGCCTTAACTTCCACCCCGGCCCCGGCGGCAATCCGTCTTCGCCTTGACGATTCGATCAGGTCCGGATCGCGCCTTTCCTGCAGCGTCATCGAATGCACAATCGCTTCCATCTGTCCGATTTCGGCGCCGTCGAGGTCCAGGTCGTCGGCCTGCCCTGCCATGCCGGGCATCATTTTCATCATATCTTTGATGCCGCCCATTTTCTTGACGGCCTGCATCTGCTTGAGGAAGTCGTCGAAGCCGAAGCTGCCTTTGGCCATCTTCTTCTGCAGCTTGACGGCCTCATCGGCCTCGAAGTGCTCCTGGGCCTTCTCCACCAGCGATACGACGTCGCCCATGCCTAAAATCCGGCTGGCCATCCGGTCGGGGTGAAATTCTTCGAGCTTGTCGAGTTTCTCGCCGACGCCGATGAACTTGATTGGCTTTCCGGTTACTGCCTTGACGCTCAGTGCCGCTCCGCCGCGGGCGTCGCCGTCGAGTTTTGTCAGGATCACGCCGTCAAGCTCGAGACGCTCGTTGAATTCCTTGGCGGAATTGACGGCATCCTGGCCGGTCATCGCGTCGCAAACCAGGTAAATCTGCTGCGGCGTGACCGCTTTTGCGACGTCGGCTACTTCACCCATCATTTTCTGGTCGATGTGCAGCCGGCCGGCGGTATCGAGCACGACCACGTCGTGGCCGTTTGCCTTAGCGTGCTTGACGCCGTTCTTTGCGACCTTTACGGCGTTTTTGCTCTGTTCGCTGTAAACGTCTATCTCCAACTGCTGACCCAACACGATCAACTGATCGATAGCCGCCGGTCTTTGCAGGTCGTCGGCCACCAGCAGAGGCTTCTTGCCGTTTGCGACGAGGTATTTGGCGAGTTTTGCCGCCGTGGTGGTCTTACCGCCGCCCTGCAGGCCGGCCAGCATTATCACCGTAGGCCCGGGCGATACAAAATAGATGCGGGTATCGACCGGCCCCATCAGCTTGGTCAGTTCGTCGTTGACGATTTTGACCATGACCTGGCCCGGATGGAGGCTCTTTATCACCTCGGCGCCGACGGCCGCCTGCGCAACGTCCTTGCAGAACTGCTTGACGACTTTGTAGTTGACGTCGGCCTCGAGCAGAGCTTTGCGCACCTCCCGCATGGCGTCCGAGATATTCGCCTCGGTAATCCGTCCCCGGCCGGAAAGCGACTTAAAGACCGAGTTAAATTTTTCCGTCAACGACTCAAACATGACTCAATTCTCTACCTCTGGGCCTAAGATCCCAATCATTCAGATAAACGCAGAAGTATAAGACCTCAGCTCAGCTTCTGCAAGCCCAAAATTGACCAAATCGGAGGATATGACAACGCGTCGAGAGACAGCAAGAACGCTTGAACGCTCGCGACAGACCTGTTAATCTACTGCAAATGAGGCTCAGCATCGTGACTGAGTAAAATCGTGCGGGAAGTCCTGGTGAAGGAACATTGGCTGTGAAATCTATTCTGTTTTGCCGACTATCATTTTTCTGCGGCTTGGTGCTGGGCATATCGTTGCTGTGGAGCGGCGCGGCGACAAATGCTGCAAATGCCGCCTCGGCCCCCGTCGGAGCTGTTGAGGAGTCCGAATCGTACGACGTTGGCGGGGTACTGGAATTTCGGATTGCCCCTCAGAAGCCCGGATCGGGCACGGGGACGAGTCCTGTCACGAAGGAGGAAATCGCTCAGTGCAGGAAGGATTTGGCGGCGAATGGCCCAATGGCCGCGAAGAGCAGGAACGATAGATTTGTGTGGGTCGAGATCACCTCGGGCGTGAAGGTGTCGGAGAATCTGATAACCGGTGAGTACAGGGGAGCGGCGTGTCTGCTCGTCCACAACAGAGCACCATTTGTGATATGGCCCGGAACGGGCTGGGGATTGCTGAGCGTAAGAAAAGGTGCAGCGGACAATATGGGCAGACCGTACATCGGATTTCGGTTTGACCGAGTGGGGGCTGACCTGTTCTATAATCTGACCTCGGCTAACATAGACGAAGCTCTGGCAATCATAGTTGACGGCAAGGTAGTCTCAGCACCGACTATCTCCACGGCGGTCGGGAGCCAGGCAGTCATTAGCGGTGATTTTACCAGAGAACAAATCGACGAGATGGTAAAGGTCTTGCGAAAAGATGTTCTACCTGCCCCAGGTTCAACCACTGCTCCAAGGTCAGCCACCGCTCCGAGGGTGATTAAGACGTACGTGATTGCGGCCTTGCTCATTGTATTGGGTATCTCAACACTGGTTTACTTTGTATATAGATGACGGCCAGTGGCAGCAGGTGGCCGTTTGTGGAGTGGGGCTCTGGTCAACGTATCATAAAATATGTAAGAGAAGGATATTACGGCCGAGCAAACGATTTCGAGCGAATTACGAACATCTGCACAGAAGGCTTCGGCGAATAAGAACGGTGGGGCAAGCCCCACCCTACCGGTGGCTGACCCTGGTATTCCTGGGTGGATTTTCGCTCAAATAGTGCGGGTACCTCCGAGCAAAAATCAAAAAGTTGAAAAAAAGTCTTATTCCCGCCCACACAATGACTTGCCGCGACAAGCGAGCATGCAGTTTCGTAGGTTTTCGATCAAATCGTGCATGTCGATCCAATTATAGAGGGGGCGTCTTTCTGCGCGCCGGCAGCCCCCGCTGTCATTCCTGTGAAACGTGTCCTGAGCAAGGTCGAAGGAACAGTCCCGTAAGGGACACCTTAGGCGGAATCCAGAGGTTACGACGGGCAGGCCCGATTGCCCCGCCGTAGGGCGTCCCTTAGGGAATGCTGAAAAAGAGAGAATTGTAATGAGAAGATAATGAACTTATGGACTTCGGCCAAAGGAGTGTTATACTGAGACTCTGAGAGTTCCAATGTGACCGCTAATACTGGGAGAGTCATACAGCGGACAAAGAGATAGGTTTGCCAAACGCCCGGATTAATCGAGTTTTCCGCATAACCTGCATATTGGAGTGTTATCGAGATAGAAAATGGCCAAGTTTGACAGATTTCCCCGCCAAAGCTGTTCTGAAGCCAGTGTTATAAGTAAAAGCATATAATAACTTGTTAGGAGTGAGAGCTATGGAGCACGAGTATAAAGTGGAAGTGTTTGTGCCCACTGTTAAAGGATGTGGTTCTGCGGATATGGGTTGGGACAATAAACGTTGTCAGCAATTCCAAGCCTTCCTGAACCAACACGCTTCAGGAGGCTGGCGTCTTCATACACAAGCATATAGAGAAGTCGTTGATTCAAAAGGGTGCGGAGCAAATAAAGGAGCTTGGCTTGTCTGTACATTTGAGAGGGCAAAATGAAATGTCTGGCAATTCAAATGATTGTTTTATATCAAAAACATTTACGGCGCTATCATAATCGCCAGTGCATATACATTCCTTCTTGTTCTGACTACATGATACAGGCTATACGAAAGTATGGTGTCTTAAAAGGTATTTACTATGGATACCAGAGAATTAAAAGATGCAATGGAGCCCTTTACAAAGGCGGCGATGATTATCCATGAAATCCTAACATCGTGGGTCAGTCGGCAGGATGGGCAACTCGGTTGCCCATCCTGAAAAAGAGACAATTGGGCTGAAAAGATAATGAACTTATGGATTGTGGCCAAAGGAGTGCTATAATGAGGCTCTGAGAGTTACAATGTGACCGCTGATACGCAGGAGAGTCTTATGGCGGACAAAGAGATAGGTTTGCTAAACACCCGGATGTATCGAGTTTTGCGCATAACCTGCACATTGGAGTGTTATCGAGATAGAAAATGGCCAAAAAGACCAGTTTTCCCGCTCTGAGGATATCTCATCCGGAGAGTTATCAGGAAAACCATATAGTAACTTGTTAGGTAACACGAAATACCAAGCAACTGATGGCACGAAAAAAGACAAACAGATGTAAGCCTTATCAGGTGTTCGTAAGTCATGCTACTGCCGACAAATGGCTAGCTACTGTTCTTTGCGAGAAGATTGAAGCAGTTGGCGCAGCAACTTTTCGTGATGATCGGGATATAGATGGCGGCGATGACATCCCCGAGAGAATTCGTAGTGAGATTAAGAAATCTCGAGAGTTAATTGTGTTGCTCACTCCAAACTCAACAGACAGGCCATGGGTACTAATTGAAGTCGGAGCCGCATGGGGCTGGAGCAAACAAACCAGAATAGTCGCTGTAATGTGCCATGTAGATGTAGACCCAATTCCTGGCATGATTAAAAACAAAAAGGCAATCAATATTAATGACTGCAATGACTTTCTCTCGGAACTGAGCATTCGAGTTCGGAAACACAATGGCAAAAAATAGACCTACATATGACGTTTTCATCGCATACAATCACCGCGACAAGGAATTTGCGGTGACCGCAGCTAATGTATTACGATCTTACGGCCTATCCGTATTTTTTGACATTCAAGAGCTTCCCCGCGGTGCTAAGGTCGAAGACGCAATTTGGGAAGCAATGGCTGAAAGCCATGCACTGGTAATTATGCTGTCCGGTGATGCCCCTACCTCATCGATGGCATTTGAACTCGGGGCAGCAAGAGCATGGAACAAGCCTATATATGGGGTGGCAACATCGAACTTAGCCCCAATCCCAGTGGTTTTGAAGCAAATTAAAGTACTGCCGATTGCGAGAATTGAAGAGGTAGCACAATCCATCTTGGACAGCCAAGAGCCTATTTCTGAAGATGATAAACTACACCTGAATGAAGCAATCCAAAAAGCTGGTATTTCAGTAGATAAGCTAGCTGTTCAACCACAGCACCTTTCAAACGTAGTAGAAGATTTCAATATGCGGAGCGGTCGAAAAATGTCAGGTGAACAGGTAATGTGGCTTCTATTAAGACTGCGTAAGCAGGGAGGTTTGTCCCTACTCAGAGCCCGTACCCGGAAGAACAAAACCTAACAGTGACATTCAGTAGGGGAAACTAGGCGAGAAACTAGAGAAACTAGGGACAGCGGGACTGTTGAAAAACCTCTGAATCTATGTATAACAGGAACAAGCACCCGCATTTTTCGAACACGAATGCGTAATGTGAGCCGTCCAATACATGACAGACTGGCTTTTTCAACAGCCCCACAGCCACCTATTTACGGTGACAGAAAAGGGTGATTGTCCCTGGTATGTGCTTGGCGTAGTTTGGGTTCTTATACGGAACCGTATATACATTGTTATTGGAGAATCACTTGTCAACCGAGAAACCCATTCTAAAAGACGCGGACCAGTATCCAACGGAAGAAGTAGTCTATTCCTGCATTGGAAAGAAGAAAGCACTGTGGATATCATTTTTCGATGCCCTCCATGAGCAACATCCCGATTTTTCCCAAGAATGGAGATATTACAAGGACGGCAAGAACTGGCTCATGAAAGTGACAAGGAAATCGAAGACGATATTCTGGCTTTCCGTGTGGAAGAATGCTTTCAAGATCACATTCTATTTTTCGGATAAGGCCGAAGAGTTGATCAACCACAGTGAGGTTCCGGATGACCTGAAGAAAGAGTTTAAGAATGGCAAGCGGTATGGGAAGATCCGCGGATTGACGATCGTCTTTGGCAAAAAGAAGGATATCGAATACGCCGAAGCATTGATCGCCATCAGACTTAAGATGTGAATCTGTGTAGAAAAGGGTCACTGTCCCTGGTATCACCCTTAGAATCATTCATTATTCATCTTTCAAGCTGGAGATAGAATTATGACTCAGCCAAATACACTTTTTATCCTCGCGAAGATGGGGCTAAAAGACACAGACAAAAGCGGCGTATCTGAGTCCCATATGTGGCTGCTTGATGACCATGAAGAATCAATGGAATATGTGTCACTTCACATGTCCAAGGCGGATTGTGCATACATAGGTGGTCGGATTATCGAAGTTCGTTTAGCTACCAATAGCGAGATTAAAGAACACCAGGATCTCATGGTAAAGAATGGTAAGGGGCCAATGTGCATCACCGATGGGCGAAAGGTTGTTGTATTTCGTCGTAACCCTAGACGGAAGACGCCTTGGCCAAAGCATGCAAAGACCAATCCGAGGGCGTATAAATGTATTGGTTACGTCGCTTGGAATAATGCGGGTGATAGTTAGCTCTTACCCGCCCATAACCAGTGGGTCAACATGATGCACAGAAGCTCGGCATTTGTGCGCCTGTTACCCTTGTCGTTAACCGGACAGGAGACTAAGGTGAACACAAACGTTGCGAAGCCCGCCAAGGTGGCGATCATCGGTGCCAGCGGAAGATACGGCGAGGGGATCCTCGCCCGAGCCGAGGAGATCGGCGTCGAAGCGGTTGTGGTTACGCGGTCGCCGCACAAGTTCAGAGACGCCAAGCCGACGACTACGGTAGTCGAGGCGCAGTTGGATGAAGAGGAGAAGCTGAGGGAAGCGTTTACGGGCTGCGACGGCGTCATCTCGGCCCTCGGCGATGACAGGAAGAAGCGGCCGAAGACACATAACCTCCCGCACGTCTGGAACGCCATGAAGGCTGCCGGCGTGACAAAGTACATCGGCATGGGATCGGGACCGATGCTGATGCCCGGCGAGAAGCGTCGGGGGTGGTTCCAGCGCTCCGTTCAACCCCTGCTGATCGTGATGAAGCTCTTTGGCGTTGATTTTCTGGAACAGAACGAGTGGGAGCGCGACAGTCTGCTCACGGGCACGAACGGCGCCGATGGCCTGACGTGGGTGCTCACCAGGCCGGTGAGGCCTATGAAGACTCCCTTTGTAGGAGCCTACGCACATAAGGATAAGCGCGGCCCGATGAACTGTTCGATCTACGACCACGGCGACTTTTGCCTGTACTGCGTGGCATCGAGCGAGTGGGACAAGCTTGCGCCGCATGTCAGCTCCGGGCCGCAGCCAAAGAAGAAGTAGGATCCCGCAAATTGTCACGTTCGTGAGCGATCATAATGAAGCTCCGCGGGGACATACCAGCTAACAAGCGGGATGCAGGCGACGCTTGACGTCGCGCCTAATCCGCGACGTTATCCGATTTGCGTTGAGGCCTGCCGGATTCGATGAGATTGGATGGCATGTATGAAGTTGGCTTCTGAATTACGAGGAAAAGGGGGGAGAAACAAGTAAAAGAGCAAAAGTAAAAAGGTAAAAAGGTAAAAGGCGAGGGGAACCAGGCTTTGCGGCTATGAGCTTTTTGAAAAAACAAAGCCAATTTTCCACGTGCCCAAATAGGCGTAAATGCATATGTCACATAACATTATGAGGACACACTGCGATTTCGGGGACGAAAAAACAAAGCCAATCTCGTATTGCGTATTGCGTATGTCGTATATCGTATCCTGAAAAAACAAACTTGTCCTGAGCGTAGTCGAATGGAGCCAATTTCAAATTCCCCGCGTGCCGGGGAATTCTGACCCCGATTATGCAAAACAAAGCCAATTATCTCGTATTGCGTATTGCGTATTGCGTATCCTGAAAAAACAAACTTGTCCTGAGCGTAGTCGAATGGAGCCAATTTCAAAATCCCCGCGTGCCGGGGAATTCTGACCCCGATTATGCAAAACAAAGCCAATTCGCAGAAGTCGGAATGAGCGTAAGCATTTGTGTATCAAGATGTTAGGGGGATATATCTCTCCGAAGGCTCCGGAAAACAAAGCCAATTCAAAGCCTGTCCTGAGCATAGTCGAATGGGCCAATTTCCAAATTCCGCAAGCACGCCGAGGCAGCGGGAAGTCAAGGAAAAGGGATCAGGAACGAACGGTGCTTTCTTGAACAGTGCATCGGGGCATTGCCTGTTACCGGGGGCGGTCGGCCGGGGGTGAAAATGCCGCCGGGGCAAGGCAAAACGACAAATTTTGAAAAAGTGCTTGTTTTTGGAGGGAAAAATCGTTAGCATTCTGTGTTTTGCATTTAGTGGTTGGCAGAATAGGAGAAAGACCAGTGAAAACTGAAATACTGGATGCCGTTGAAAGTAAGAGTCTCAAGGACAAGGTCCCTCACTTCGAGATAGGCGATGTAGTGGACGTTCACTGCCGGATCAAAGAGGGCGACAAGCAGCGCACGCAGATATTTACCGGCACGGTCATCGCCCGCAAGGGCCGGGGGGTTAACGAAACCTTCACCGTCCGGCGAATCGTCAATAACGAGGGCGTCGAGCGAATCTTCCCGCTGCATTCGCCCAACGTCCTGAATGTAAGAGCGATCCGAAGCGGCAAAACACGACGGGCGAAGCTGTATTACCTGCGCAAGCGAACGGGCAAAGCCGTCAGACTGGCCCAGCGGCACAGCACTCACACTGTCTCAAAGTAACAAGAGAAGGAGTTTTGAGTGCCTGGTTTTGAGTTTTGAGTCTGTGGATGGGTGAGCTAAACACTCAAAACTCAGAACTCAAAACTTAACATGGGAGGTGCCACATACGAAACCTGCTGGTGAACAGGCCCGGACTGTTAGCAGACAGGAAGCTGCTCGGCCGATGGGGGGAAAAACGCTGCGAGAAGTTCCTCAAGCGCAAGGGTCTGAAAACACTCACCCGCAATTTTTCGTGCAAGACCGGCGAGATAGACCTGATTATGGTCGATGCCGACCGGACCATCGTCTTCGTCGAGGTAAAGACCAGAGCGGATGAGAGTTTCGGCCCCTCGGAGTCGGCGATCACCACCGGCAAGAAAACCAGATTGACCCGGGCCGCACGCTACTTCCTCGTCACCAACGAGATTGAGGACCGCCCCTTGCGCTTCGACGTCGTGATGGTCATATTAGGCGAAAAAGCCCCCCCGCAGATAAGACACTACGAAAACGCTTTTGTGCCGTAGGGACGATGGAACTGATTGATACACATTGTCATTTGACGTTTGAGCAGTTGGCCGGGGATGTCGATGCCGTCGTGGAGCGGAGTATTGCCGCCGGGGTGACTGGCTGGATAACGGTTGGGACCGATTCTCAGGAGAACCGAAGGGCCGTCGAGCTTGCAAACAGATTCGAGAACATGTACGCCGCAGTCGGGGTTCACCCGCACGAAGCCAAAGTCGTTACGGGCGAGACTATCACCGATTTGAAGGAGCTTGCTCAGAACGAAAAGGTCGTCGCCGTCGGTGAGACGGGGCTTGACTTTCATTACAACTTCTCGAAGCAGCCCGACCAGAGACGGGCCTTTGCCGCCCAACTGAAAATCGCCCGCCAGGTGAATCTGCCGGTAATAGTGCATTGCCGGGAGGCGTTCGCCGATACGATGGACATTTTGGAGCAGTTCATTCGGCTGGAAGGCCGGCTGCCAGGGGTGGTGTTTCACTGCTTTAGCGGCTCAGCCGAGCAGGCAAGAATCGTTCTCGACTACGGTTTCTATATCTCTCTTACCGGTGTAGTGACTTTCAAGAACGCCGAAGAGATTCGCCGGGCTGCTGAGATTGTGCCGACCGACCGATTGATGCTCGAGACCGATTGTCCATACATGTCACCCGAGCCGATGCGAAAGCAGAAGATAAACGAGCCTGCCCTGATGATTCACACCGCCCGCCGTTTAGCCGAACTAAAAGAGATGGACCCAACCGATTTCGCCGAGGCAGTGACCGCCACCAGCAAGAGTTTCTTTGACCTCCCCTGAGTGAACACCTGACGCCCCCTCGGCCTATTGTGTTTGGAGAATATGCACTGCGCCGCGTTCTCTGTCCCGTCGCTCTTGAGGGCAGCCGGCGTAGGTTGAGCCCCAAAAGGAAGTCTTGGGCCAGCCTTTGTCCCGGTCGTTGAGGTGGCGATTTATAAAAGCCTCGGTCTCAAGCTTGGCTCTGCGACCTATTCTGATTATATCTTGTGAATCCATAGCAAGGGTCTTTCCCTGATAATCTCAAAAACCGGCAAATTTTCTTTCTTTCATATATATAGACGCTCGTATTCGTTTTTTATTGACGGATTTTTGAAAAAATTCTCGATATTGAAAGAAAAGTTGGCACGCCCTGCATAATTCCGGTGATAAAAAAAGCGGCGCTTTCTTACCCACGTAAGAGGTAAGAAGCGCCACCTGTCGCGCTGCTGATCTAAAGCTCTGCCCCGCCGGTCCGGAAAGACCTACGGCTGGGCATTGAGTTTTTCGTCGATCTCTTTTAGCTTACGCCTCATTTCAATGTCGTTGATCATGGCGCCGAGCTTGTTCATTATGGCATCGACGGCGCCGTTCCAGTGCGTCCAGTCAGGCCCCATCATACTGGCGCCCATCCGCCATCTGCGGCCGTCATGGTGCCAGATCAGATAATGCATGATCTCGGGCGTCTCATCAAGCGGGTTGTCGTTGCTGATAAGCCCTTCGTCATACGCCTGCTTGAGCAGATCGTCGGTGCGCTGCCAGACCTGGTTGTAGTCCTCAACGACCTTGTCGAACTCCACGAAGTAACCGTCGGTCCACTTTCTGGAGTGACACTGATAGCACACGGACTTCATCTTCTCTCGGCCGCTGTCGGCCTTGGCCGGGTCGGATATTCTTTCGGCGACCAGGTCCACTTCTTCGGGGCCTTTCCACTGTGGCACGGACACCTTCGGCTGGAGCTCCCAATAGAGCCGCTCTCCTACTTCATGTGTGGTCTCGACAACGCCGCCGAAACCGCTTATGTGGCAGGTTGCGCATGTGGGAGCGTCGATATCGTCAGGGCCCCATTCTCCCGACGGTGCATCCCAATTCCATTTTTCACCGCTTGCGGCGTACATATTTCCGTGTTTCGATTCTTCATAGATTTCGTGCTGCGGATGGTCCGGGCCGAGATGGCACTGGCCGCAGGTTTCCGGCTTGCGGGCCTCTTCGACGCTGAATTTGTGCCTCGTATGGCAGGAAGTACAGGCGCCGAGACTTCCGTCGGGATTGACTCTGCCGACGCCGGCATTGGGCCAGCCCTTGAGCGTGCCGTTGTCCTGGGGGATGATGAAACTGCCGTGGCACTCGATGCATCCGAGGTTTACGTTGTTGTGATGATACGTCGGATCGTCGAGCAGCCCGATCTTGGCGAGGATTCCGCTGTCCGGAAACAACGGTGTCAGTGCGGTCTTGGCCATGAGTTCGGGATCGAGCAGTTTTGCTGTCTCCTGGCTGAGCGGATCCAGCCCGTCTGCTTTTGCCTTGAGGTAGTAGGGTTTCAAAGGACCCATAAAAGCGGCCCAGGCGTGCTTGCTTCTTGAGTTTTCCTCGACCTCCTTGGGATGACAATCCACGCAGTACTGTGGGGAGGGAACGGGAGTGATGTTCGAGCCAAAATGCCATCGGGCCGAGGGATCGCCCTCTCTCGGCTGATGGCAGTCCACGCACGTTGTGCCTGCCGCGCTGTGCTTGCTGTCGCGCCATAGTTTCACTATTCCGGGCGTGCTGGGTTCATGGCATTCGATGCATTGCTCGGCCAGCGTATCTTGCGCCTTCGCGTCCTGGGCGACGATAATGCACACAACCATCATTAACAGCATCAATTGAACATAAACTCTCTTCATTTTGATATCTCCGGAAAAAATACCCTACTCCAATTCTTTTTGCAGTCAATAAATGATAATCTGAGACTTCGTAGCTGCTATTACGTTGCACTTTTAGAAAGTTTATCGACAAATAAACCGCAGTACAATGGAAAAAACGGAATATTTCTAAAAAACGAGAAAAACGAGCAGATAAAAGGGATGCCGGGAAATTCAACAATCCATAGGCCTCAATCATTCAAAGCGGTTTTATTTAACCAATTGTCCAAACGCCCTCAGATGGGCCTTAGTTGGGCTAAGAACGCGATTTTGGGGGCATGACTTGACTTTTTGACAAATTTGACTATATATAAGAGGTAAGATAGTTAGTGCCGATTGGTGGATGGCTTGTAGATAGTGGGGATAGCGGTGAGCGGGCTTGTGAAAGATGTTTTGCAGGCTCGCCGTGTTTTGACGGAACCGGGGCAGTATGGCAGGGATGTTTGATAATAGTATTGTTTTGGAGGTCCAGCGGGCCAACGATATCGTTGATGTGATTGGCGAGCACGTGAGCCTGAAGAGAAAAGGGCGCGAAATGGTGGGTTTGTGCCCGTTTCATGACGACCACCGGCCGAGCATGAACGTCAATAACGTCAAGCAGATATTCAAATGCTTTTCTTGTGGCGCCGGTGGAGACATATTCAAGTTCGTCCAGATGCGTGAGAATTTGACCTTTCCCCAGGCGATAGAAAGGTTAGCCGAGCGTGCGGGGATAAGGATTGAGAGAAGGCAAAGGGCAAAAGGAAAAAGGCAAAAGTACACACCGACCGGAGCCGAGCCGGCAGAAGACCGCCAGGGAGCAATTGAGCAGGTAGAGGATGTGGATCCGAACAGGCTGGCAAAGGCCAACGCCTGGGCGGCTGAACGCTTCCGGAAGAACCTCGACGATGAGAAGATGGGCAAATACGCCCGCGATTATATTGCCGACAGGCAAATAGACGCCGAGAGTGTTAAGAAATGGAAGATTGGCTTGGCTGTCGGCTCGCAGGACGATCTGGTAAAGGCGGCGAAGGCCAGGAAAGCTCCAATGAAGCTGCTGGAGCAGGCGGGGCTGGTTGTCGGCCAGGGCCGGGACAAGTTTGTCAACCGCCTGATGTTCACGATTACGGACGTGACCGGCAGGGTAATCGGCTTTGGCGGCCGGACGTTGGATGAAAACGGCGCCAAGTACATAAATTCGCCGGCGACGGTGCTCTTTGACAAAAGTAATTCGCTGTACGGGCTGGAGCAGGCCCGGCACGAGATTGTCTCGACGGGTACCGCCGTCGTTGTGGAAGGTTATACCGACTGCATAATGGCCCATCAGGTCGGCTGCTGCAACGTTGTCGCGGCGCTGGGAACCAGCTTCACTGCCGGGCACGCGCGTATGCTGCGACGCTACGCGAAAAGAGTGGTTTTGATCTTCGACAGCGATGTTGCGGGCGTTGAAGCGGCCAACAGGGCGTTGGATGTTTGCCTGGCGCAGCGCATTGACATCAAGATCGCATCGGTTCCGGAAGGGAAAGACCCATGCGATTTTATTTTGGCGGCCGGCAAAGCCGGATTCCAGCAGCTTTTGGATGAGGCGGTGGATGTTTTCCAGTTCAAGTGGGACCGGCTGAAAGAGAAGTTCCACGGCGACGATACCCTGGCCGGTAAGAGGGCGGCGGTTGAGGAATACATTCAGGCGATTGCCACGGGTCTTCATGCCGGCGAGGTTCCCGCTTTGGATTGCGGTTTGAGAGTGAATCAGATTTCACGGATTATAGGACTTGACGCCAAACAGATAAACGCCGAGTTGAACAAGCGAATCAGGCAAGCTCAGAGATCTGCCGGCTACGATCGCAATAATCGGCAGGTACAGAGCATAGATTACGGCCAAGGTGTCTTTGCCGCGGCCCAGCGAGAGGTGCTGGAAGTGTTGCTGAACGAGCCGGGACTGTACGAGACTGCCATGCAAAAGATTACAGCGGACGCGTTTGATGTGCCGATATTAGGGCAAATAGCGACGATTTTATTCGAGACGCTCAGCGCCGACGTCGAAACTCCGCTCCGTAAGGTGCTGGCGAGGATAGAATCCGTGGAGCTTGGCAATTGTCTTACGGAATTGGCTCAGGCCGGGCAGGAGAAAGGCAACTTCGAATCGCGATTGACCGGGGCGCTGGACGCGATTGAACGATGTCAGGCGCAGAAACAAATCGGCGCGATTGAATCTACGGAGGACCAAAGTGAGTATCTCCGCAGATTGTATGACAATACCGGCAAGAGAAATAGTCGTAACGTGGGAATGGTATAGTGAACAAGCCGGGCGGACAGCCGTAACACAAGGAATACGCCGGGTGAGAAGTCCTCGACGTTGTCGGGAATGAGAGTATTTTGGCTCTCTATTGTGGATGATTGGGATTAGATTTTGTAATACATTTACAAAGGTGTAATTGTGGCAAAAAAAAGAACGAAGACAAACAAAACAACAGATGTTCCCGAAGAAATCGTGGCTGACGAGACGTCCTCCAAGACTGCCGTGCTCACTGATCCTGAAGAGCAGATAAGAATGCTCATTGAAAAGGGCAAGGCAAAAGGGTTCCTGACTTACGAGGAAATGAACGATGATTTGCCCGAAGACGCCGTCAGTGTCGGTCGTCTGGACAGCTTGCTGGCAACGTTGGATGAGATGGGCATCAGCCTGCTTGATGAGGCCGATGCGAAGGCCCGGCAAGTTGTGAAACCACAGGAGGAGGGGTTTGAAGCGCCGGAAGAGCCTTTGGGCACTAAAGGAGCGGGAAAAGAGGGACGGATCAACGAAGAGGACAAGCTGCTGGAGAAACAACTGGTTGGCGAAGATGTCTCTCGGCGAATTGACGATCCTATTCGCATGTATTTGACGCAGATGGGCCAGATACCGCTGCTGACAAGAACCTCGGAAATTTCCCTTGCACGAAAGATTGAATTAGCTCGCATGGCCTTTAGAAGAAACATGCTTCAGTGCGACTACTGCGCCAGAAACTCCCTGGATTTGCTGCAGCAGGTACACGAAGGCTCGATGTCGTTCGATAGAACACTCAAAGCCGGTACCGCTCTGTATCTGACCAAGAGCGTAATAAAGAAGCGGCTCCCTGAAAACATCAGGACCGTAAACAAGCTCCTCGAAATCAACCAGGACCTGTTTAGGAAAACTCTCGCGGGCCGGAACAGGAACGGGAACGAGGGGGCGCTAAAACAATTACGGAGAAACAAACGAAAAATCGCGACGCTTATCGAGGAGCTTAGCCTGCGAACCAGCAGGATTCAGCCGGTAAAAAGCAAGCTGCACGGCATTTGCAACAAAATGCATCAATTAGAGCAGGTAATCGCGGCAGGGCCGGCCGGAGACATAACCACCGAAGACATCGACGCGATGAAGCAGGAGCTGGCCGGTCTTCAGGAATTGGTCATGGAAACGCCGCAGCAACTGACAAAGAGACTCGCCGCGCTGGAGGCCGTCTTTGGTCAATACGAGAAGACAAAGCGATTGCTCTCGAGCGCAAACCTCAGACTCGTCGTCTCCATCGCCAAGAAATATCGCAACCGCGGCCTGAGCTTTCTGGATCTCATCCAGGAAGGCAATACCGGCCTGATGCGGGCCGTTGACAAGTACGAATACCGCCGGGGCTACAAATTCAGCACCTACGCTACATGGTGGATTCGCCAGGCGATCACGCGTGCGATCGCCGACCACGCCCGGACGATCCGCATCCCCGTCCACATGATAGAGACGATGAGCCGGCTGAGGACCGCCAGCAAAGTGCTGCACCAGAAATTGGGCCGCGAGGCGACAGTCGAGGAAATTGCCGAGGAAGCCGAGATGACCGTCGCCGAGACTCGCAGGGTGCTGAAGATATCCAAGCATCCGATCAGTCTCGACAGGCCTATCGGCGAAAGCGAGGACAGCTACTTCGGCGATTTTATCGAAGACAACGAAATCGATTCGCCGGTAGCTTCGGCCACCCAGGAAATGCTCAGGGACAGAATCGACGTGGTCCTAAAAACGCTCTCATATCGCGAACGCGAGATCATCAAGCTGAGATACGGTATCGGAGACGGCTACACTTACACTTTAGAGGAAGTCGGCAGAATCTTCAAAGTCACGCGCGAGCGGGTCCGCCAGGTCGAAGCCAAAGCGATACGAAAGCTCCAGCACCCCGTCCGGGCACGCAAACTCGAAGGATTCATGGACCACAAAAGTGCATAAGGCATAAGTACACAAGCCTTATGCTCTTGTTGCTCACCGGCGTCAAGTATAAACTCCCGCCGATGTAACCTCGGAGGCCATCCTGGACCACTCCCACAGTCGCTGAGGTTCATTGTGTATCGTCGAGAGGTCTTTGGCGATAATCTCAACGCTGCAACCTTCCATTTTCTTCAGCGCGCCTTGCAGGTCCGCTTTGGCTTTTGCCAGGTCCCAATCTCTCTGGGCAAAAATCGCAGGGTTCGGCTTGTATGAAATTACATACTTGCCGCGCATTTGCTCGACCGCCTTGTCCAGATCGGCCCAGGGACTGATGGAAATTTTTCGCAGGTTCGGCACATCCTTCAACAGGTCGAGCTTGTGATGCAAAGGCTCGCAGCAGCCATAGTAGTTCAGTCCGAACCATGCCATCCACCGGTTTTCATATTGCAGGGCAAACTCAGCGTGCATTTCAGGCGAAACACCCGAGAAAATCTGTGCGGCTCCGTTGCCCCACAGATCAATCGGCCGAACATGCTCACCGTCAAAATCTTTCGCCGGCAGCTCATCGCTGTAGCCGTAAGCGCCCGAACCGACACGGTGGTTGTCGTTGTTCATCGAAAGGACATTCAGCTCGACATATTGATCCAGTCTGCGCAGGTAGGCTTCGACGAGCCGGTCCATAATGTCATGCACCATTTGCGGACGCAGAACAAGGTCCATCATTGCTTCCTGCACACCCCACCAGCGGATCAATTCATCCCACGGGGCGAACCACAGGTGCGGAACGCCGCGTTTCCTGACCGGGATGATGTCTCCGATGGCATCATTGAGCGCGTCGAATCGGGCTTCGGTTTGCTCAAAATCGTGTGTTACCACCGGATCTTTGATCTTTTCGACATCCAGAGGTTTCCTGATCTGCGGGATGAATCCATGAGAGTAAATTGTTCCGTCGTTAAGGTGGCGTTCTTCGCTCACTTCCTCAATACCAAATCCCGTATCACTGACCGCCATCGGGCATTCGATCCGGTTCTCCACAACATTATCCAGCGGCATGTGCTCCCACTGGTAGATTTCCTTGCGAAGTTTCTGCTCGATGAAGCAGGCAAATTCATTCTCGCATTCGCACTGCCGATAGATGCCCAGCTCATGCCAGGGACGTTCGTTCATCCACAGCATCGGCTTGGTCACTTCAAGTCGGTTCATTCTCGTCCACATCTCACGTTTCTGAGCGTGAACAGGCAGTGCTGCAATCTCGGCTTTCTTTTCCGCCAGCTTCCTGAGCACGTCTTTTTCTCGTGGACTAAATTCAATCATATAACATCCCCTAAATCTTTCAGCCACCGCCGATCAATCTAAGTGATAGACCTCTTCCATATTCTTCCACCATTCATCTTGCTTCCTGTTCGCCAGCGGAATCTGCATGGGATCGGTATTGCTCCACCATTCTTTGATCCTGGGATTGTCGGCGACCTTTTTCATGTCCGCCTTGAAATCGTCTCCTGTGTATTCGAAGTAGCTAAACAGGTAGTAATCCCCATCCGGAAACTGCGTCAAATAGATCGAGTAGTTCCGAATATTGGATTCTTTCAATTGTGCATTCACCTGGGTCCACGGCTCGGCGTGCATTTCCCTGTACTTCTGAAGCGCCTCTTCCCTGACGCCAATCACACTGCCAAACCGCTGAACATGTTGCGAACACCCCGTCATCAACACCATCAAACAAAAGATTATAATTGTCGAAATCTTCATAACATCCCCTGTATTCCATTGACAATAAGATCTCTATCTGCCTGAAATCGCAGGCTGGCGTTGGGCAGGCAACACCGTTCTGTGCCAATTTATCCGCCATATTATATCGCTTTTCCCCTTTAGGGCAAAGCCAATCCCGATAGACGTGCATCGGGATCGACGGGCCGGGCACACCCTCTTTTTGTGATACCTTTAAGAGTCTTGCCTTTGCACAGCGGCTCTGGTATTCTGGCACAGGCAAAATCTGTGCATAAGAGGTCACGCAAATGAATTGTGAACGCCGCAAATCCGACGACAAACTGTCACGCCGCGATTTTCTCGGTACGACGGCTCTTGTTGCCGCGTTGCCGTCACTTTCAGCCGCGCAAAGGACCGCCTCACCCGGTGCGCCCGGAGACAAAAAGGCCGGGCCGGTGAAGATATGTATTTTCTCAAAACACCTCCAATGGCTTGATTACCGGGGCATGGCACAAACCGCTGCGGAGATCGGCTTTGACGGCGTGGATTTGACTGTACGACCCGGCGGCCATGTTTCTCCCGAACGCGCCGCCGAGGACCTGCCAAAAGCAGTCCGGGCTGTCAAGGCGGCGGGACTTGACGTTCCAATGATAACAACCGCTATTACAAACCCGGACGATAAATTGACTGCACGCATCTTGTCGGCCGCAAGCCAGGCAGGTATTCGCCACTACCGAATGGGGTACTATCGATATGAAGATTCGAAGAGCATTCGCCAAACGCTGAGCGAAGCTAAGCCAATGCTCCGGGACCTGGTAGAATTGAACAAACACCACGGCATAGCAGGGACGTACCAGAACCATGCCGGCGGCAAATACGTGGGAGCACCCATCTGGGATCTTTACCATCTGCTGCGGGATCTTGACGCGCGTTGGATCGGCTGTCAATTCGATATCAGGCACGCCACCGTCGAAGGCGGCACCGTCTGGCCCACCCATGTTCGGTTAATATCCGAATACATCAACACGCTCGTGGCAAAAGATTTCCTGTGGGCTAAGAGGAACAGCGTTTGGCGGCCGCAGAACTGTCCTCTTGGCGAGGGCATGGTGGACTTCCAGGCATACTTCAAAATGTTGAGCAAGGCGCGAATCACCGCTCCCATGTCACTTCATCTTGAATACCCGCTCGGCGGGGCCGAACACGGGGCAAAACAGTTGACAGCGGATAAGGAAAAAGTGATTGAGGCAATGCGCAAGGATCTCCATTTCCTTCGCAAGTGTCTGATTTAGTGCCGCAGCGCGCCAATCCCGAGAAAAAGAAGCAAAACATAGATAAGGAGAACTAATTACATGCGCTACAAGCCAATGACAAGGCGAACGTTTCTAAAGACGGCCGCATCGACCGTGGCCGTTCCGTACGTGATCACTACATCGGCGCTTGGCGCCGGAGGCAAGCCGCCCGCCGGCGAGCGGCTGGTCATGGGATGTATCGGTATGGGAGGCCAGGGCACTGCCGGAATGGGTTGGCGAAGCGCCGGTCCGAATGTGCCGAATACCAATTGGGTCCCGAAGGGCGGATTCATGGCCCGGGGAGTGCAGGTCGTGGCGGTTTGCGACGTTAACCAGAACAACCTCAAACGGGCGAAGTTCGTAGTCGATCAGGAGTACGGGAATACTGACTGTACGCCGTACAAGCACTATCAGGATCTGCTCGCCCGGCAGGACATCGACATAATAATCTGCGCAGCCGGCGACCGGTGGCATACTCCGATCTCAATCGCCGCCGCCAAGGCCGGCAAAGACATCTATTGCGAAAAACCAGTCTCGTTGACGATCTACGAGGCGCGAGAGCTTGCCCGCGTGGTCAGGCAATACGGTCGAATATTTCAAATGGGCACGCAGCAGCGCTCCGCTCGCGAATTCCGCTTCGCCTGCGAGTTGGTTCGGAACGGCTACATCGGCGAATTAAAGTACGTAACGGTCAATGTCGGAGGCGGGCCGGGAGTATGCCATCTGCCGGCGCTGGGCCGGCCCCCGGACTGGCTCGATTACGATATCTGGCTGGGCCAGGCGCCGTGGCGGCCATTCCACCCGCGTTTGTTAGGCTGGATGAGCTGGCGAGACTACTCCGGCGGCGAGATGACCAACTGGGGGGCGCACCATTTCGACGTTGCGCAGTGGGGTACGGGCTTCGAGGACAGCGGGCCGGTGGAAATCATTCCTCCCGACGGCAAAGAATTCAAAGTCCTGACGTATAAGTACCCGAACGGGGTGATTATGACGCGGAACAACACCTGCAACGGCGTAAAGTTCGAGGGCGACAAAGGCTGGGTGGAAGTCAACCGCGGGTACTTGAAAACGCACCCAGAGAGCCTGCTGCGGCAAAAGATCGGGCCGAACGAGATTCATCTGCACGTCAGCACCGATCATCATCTGGATTTCCTCGCGGCTGTTCGCAATCGTACGCGCCCGGCAAGCGACGCCGACATTGGCTATCGCTCGATAAGCGTCTGCCACCTCGGCAACATCGCCTACTGGCTCAAGCGCCCGTTGAAGTGGGACCCGGCCAATGAGAAGTTCGTCAATGATCCCGAAGCAGACCGGATGCTATGGCGCGAAATGCGAAGCCCTTACACGATTTGACAGTACGAATTACGGCCTGATCGCCGTGCACTACACTTGAGGAATTTGATTATGCAACGCTACAGAACAGTCTTGTTCCTGACGACCATCGCGGCTATACCCTTCTTTTCGAGCAGTCTGGCCGATGCTATGACGGTGGACGAAGCAATCGAGAAGCTGGCAACTCACAAGTTCGGCCAAAATAACGAAGCACTTGGCCTTCTGCGTGAATCGGCCGTCGGTTCACATTCCGATCCTGCCTTGCGGAAGAAACTCAACGACGGATTGGTTCGCATTCTCGACAGCGACGCGGCCTACGATGCCAAACAGTTTGCCTGCCGTCAACTGACTCTGACCGCTACCGAAGAGCATATACCGGTCCTGGCTCGCCATCTTGGCGACGAGAAGCTGACCCACATAGCGCTCTACGTATTGACGCACATCGACAGTCCCAAAGTCGATAAAGTACTTCTGGTCGCACTTGAGACTGCGGCAGGAAATGCCAGGCTCGGTATAATAAATATGTTGGGCAATCACCAATGCACCGAGGCAGTAGAACCTCTGGGTAAGCTGATGATCTCGGGAGACGAAGAGACCTCCATCGCCGCGATCAGGGCCCTCGGGCGCATAGGCACCGAGTCGGCGCATCGGCAATTCGGACAATATGACATCGTTTACGATCCGCCGAGGAAACACAGCCATGCGATGACAATGGCTTTCGCTCACGTCAACCTCGACTTTGCCGACTGGTTCCTGGCCGACGGGAAAACCAGGCAGGCGCAACAGAGATACCGGTTTGCTTTCGACAAGCACAACCCGGCTCATATCCGTGCCGCCGGTTTGAAGGGCCTGGTCGTGACAATGGGCGAGCAGGCCGGCCCGTTCGTTGCCCAATCGTTGAAAAGCGGCAACAAAGACCTATACGGCATGGCCGCAACCATTGTCAGGACCGTACCTGAGAAGAAGACCGCCGAAACGCTGGCGGCCGATTTGCCGGAATTGGAACCGAACGTGCAAGTCTTGTTGATTAACGCTCTGGCCGCCAGAGGTGACGGGGCCGCCTTGACCACGCTCAAAGATGCGTGTGGGAACGACAACGCTTCGGTGAGAAATGCCGCTCTAAGCGCTTTGGGCAAAACGGGAGACGAAACGTGCATCCCGCTGTTGATAAATCATGCCGGCCGGGGCGCCGGCGAACAGCGAGATGCGGTTCTGGGGAGCTTGGCCGGCCTGCGCGGCGAAAAGGTCAACGCCGCCCTGGTCGAGCGCCTGCGCAATGGTGACAACACCGAGAAGGCCGTGATATGCCGCGCTCTGCTGCAACGAAATGCTGTTGAAACGGCTCCCGCGCTGGTCGAAGCTGCGGAAGTTGGCAATCGTTCCGTGCGGGCCGAAGCGCTTAAAGCGCTGCGTAGTCTGGCCGGTCAAGAGGAAATACCCGCGTTGGTGGATTTGATCTTTGTTGTCGAGCCTGCCGAGGCCGACGAGGTAGGAAAGGCCTTAGCGGCTGTGGCCAGTCGTAACTCAATGCACCGGCAGTGTACGGAAAATATATTAGCCAGGCACGACGGGGCTAAAAATGTCAACCAGCGCATTGCTTTGCTATTGACTCTTGGAGGACTTGGCCACGACCTGGCTCTTCCTATCTTGCGAAAAGGCCTGCTGGACGACAGTAGTGAGATACGCTATGCGGCTATAAAAGCCCTGAGTGCGTGGCCCAATGCCGCTCCAGCCGGTGATCTGCTCGATGTCGTCAGGTCAACGAGTAATCAAACGCATCGCGTATTGGCTTTGCGAGGCCATATCGATCTGATCAACGCTGCGGTGTTGCCTGCGGCTCAGAAGCTGGAGCATTATCAACAGGCGATGAAACTGGCCCGTCAGGATGCCCAGAAGAAGAAAGTGCTTTCTGTGCTCGCCGATCTCGACACACTAAAAGCGTTTCAAACGGCAATGTCACAGTTTGACGACCCATCGCTCAAGAACGAGGCAGCGCTGGCGGCGTGCCGGATCGCTCAGAAGATTCACACTTCCAAAGGCAATCAACTCAAAGACGACCTGAAAAAGATTGCCGAAGCTGACATCAGCGATTCAACAAGGCGGCAGGCCCGGGAAATACTGCGGAATATGCCCTGAGGGACGTTACGAAAACAGCCCGCGAAGCGGCTCATCAATTTTGGTTTTTGATATTTGATCTTTACTTTTTCTTCTTGCGTTGCGACGAGGGCTTCTCCTTCACCTTCGGCAACGACTTGTCGGCCAGGATCTCCTCGAAGCGTTTCTTGACCGCCAGCACTTCCGGAGCTTTCGAGTCGGTAACGTCTTTGTAACCGGTCCCGTCCCGGCTCTCGCCGCAATCGAACAGGCGCCCGGGATGATCCGGGCCGTTGTCTTCCAGCAGCCATCGTTTCGTTCGCAGGATCTGCCGGTCCCCGAGATAACTGTAAATCCACTCCCTCGTCGGCCCCTTTTCGCCGCGAAGCAAAGGCGCAAAGCTCCGCCCGTCAATCACACTTCCCTCGGGCAGCTTAGCTTCGGCAAAGTCCGCGAGCGTCGGCAGAATGTCCGACAAATCCACCAGCTCTCTGCTCGCCTTCGACGGCTTGACCAGCCCCGGGCAATTGACAATCATAGGAACGCGTGCTCCAAGCTCGGTTGTCTGGCCCTTGCCCTGGCCGCCCGTGCCGTTGTCGCCTGTGAAGAAAACGATGGTGTTCTCCCGCAGACCTGCGGCGTCCAGCGCCTCGACGATCCGCCCGATTAGTTTGTCCATATACTCGACGTTCGCCTTGAAATTCGTGCGCAGGTTCTTGAACTTGCCTGCCTCGGACTTCACCGTATCCGGGGTCTCGTAAAACGGGCCGTGCGTCAGGCACATTGGGTAGTAGATAAAGAACGGCTCGTCCTTGTGTCGTTTCATAAAATCAATGGCGAAGTCCGTGAAAATGTCCGGGCCGTAGTCGTCCGGTCCCGTAGTCAGGTACTCGGCGTTCTTGACAATTGACGGGTGCCAGAAACGCGAAGTCTTGCCGCCCCGTTTGCCTTCCCAGCCCCCCGTGTGTTTTACTCCCGGCGGCAGATTGTGCTTATACGCCCACATGCAGTACTCGTCGAATCCGCACTCGCGTATCAGCGTGGGTACCTTGCCTGTAAGCTGCCACTTGCCCGAATGGGCCGTCGCATAATTGAGCGGCTTGAGCACCTGGGCAAACGTCAGATGCCTCGAAATGTCGTCCTCCGGCGCCCCGGCTATCGGCCCGCCCCGGCGGCCCGGAAAATGAAAAATCTTGTTATGATGGCCGTACTGGCCGGTCATTATCTCGAACCTTGTCGGATGGCAGATCGGCGTCGAATAGCACGTCTCGAACCGCAGGCCCGTTTGTGCCAGGAGGTCCAGGTTTGGCGTGAGGTGTTGTTTGTTGCCGTAGCAGCTCAGTTCTTTCGCACCTAAGTCGTCGGCCATAATGACGATAAGGTTCGGGGGCCGCTTGCCCGAAGCCGCGAATGATGAAGGCCGGTTCAGCAGCATACATGCCGCCGCCAGCCCCGTCGTTTTTAGGAATTCCCGCCGTTTCATTTCAATGTTCCTTTCATACCAAGTTCCATCCTCTTGTAATAGTAGAGTCTCAACTGAGTTGTCCAGACCGTGATGATACTTGAATTCCGTGACAAAAGTCAAGTGTATCCTGTGAACCGGACCATCCAGGCTCAATCGAGCTGAGTTTGGCGCAAAGATTTGCGGATTCGGGCGGCCTTGTCAAAAATTTCTTCTTTGGCAATCCCGGCTTCATCGTACATGGCGAAGATGTTCTCGTCGGGCGTCTCCGGCGGCACAGCGTGAGAAGCGGCAAGAATGTAGCCGCCCCCGTCGGCGGTCATCCCTTCGAGCAATTCGGCTGTCGCCTTGCGCACCTGGGAGGCTGTGCCGTTGGGCAAAAGACCCTGAGTGTCGATCCCGCCCATGAAGGCAAGGTCTTTGCCGAATTCTCTTTTCAGCTCCAGTGGCTCCATGCCGGGACAATTGCACTGAATTGGGTTTAGCACATCTATGCCGATTTCGATCAGGTCGGCGATAATGGGCCGAATCGCGCCGCAGGAATGGAACGCCACGTAAACGCCGTGCTGCTTACCCACCTCTGCATTCTGTTTCAATAAAGGCTTTACCATTTGCCGCCAGGTATCCGGCTTCATCAACATCGACCGCTGGCCGGCGGCATCGTCACCCAGCCAAAGCCAATCCAACTCAAACCGCCGGCAGGCTCTCTCCGATAGTTCTATGGAAAAGTCTGCACTCCGCTTTAGCATTTCTTGTGCCGGAACCGGCTCGAGGGCGATTTCCATCAACGTCTTTTCCATGCCGCGCAGACGCCAGTACAATTCGAAGACGCACGGCGAAACGTCGCAGCCAATGAAGTAGTCGTCTTCGAACTCCATCACCGGCTCCATCAGGCTCACAAGCGGGTCGATGCGGTCGAACGGAAACTTGTACTCCGCAAGCTGCTTTTCGTCGGCATCGGCCATGGGATACTTAGAGATTTGATTGAAACCGTCGATGCGTGTCCATTCTATACCCCAGTCGTCCACGTGCGACTGGCCGTCGCGCTCGTGCACAATTCCTTCCATCGCGTGATTGTTGCTCACCCACGCCTGGCGGATGTCGTCGCCCATAGCCAGCGGCACATACTTCGCCGGAATCTCCAGAATCTCTCCCAGCCTTTTGGTTGTCTGTGGATGGTACCACATGAAGACCGGAACACGGTCCGCAGGTCTTCGTTGCAGCGCACAATACACTCGCTCTTTTGAAATCATCACAGCCCAAATCAAAGATACTTCCATTCCGGCAACTATCCATTTTTACAGCAAACCTGCCGCACAAGTCAACATGCAATTGCCGATTGACGAGAAACGAAATACGGCATACGACATACGAGTTTATTGTTTGACGAAGCCTGGCGGATGGGGTCTAATGATTTGCGATTGATGATTGTCGATTAACGAGAAACGCAATACCCAATACGAGAGATGAGAAAATGCCAAAACGAAAAGACATCAAGAAAGTCATGATCATCGGTTCCGGTCCAATTGTGATCGGCCAGGCCTGCGAATTCGATTATTCCGGCACACAGGCCTGTAAGGCCCTCCGATCGCTGGGTTACCAGATCGTATTAGCCAATTCCAACCCCGCTACCATTATGACCGATCCAGGCATGGCGGACGTAACTTACATCGAGCCGCTGACCCTCGAGAGCATGACGAAAATTATAGAGAAGGAACGTCCCGACGCTTTGCTTCCGAACCTCGGCGGACAGTCGGGGCTCAATCTCAGCTCGGAACTTGCAAAAGCCGGCGTGCTCGACAAATACGGGGTCAAGGTCATCGGTGTTCAGATTGATGCTATCAAACGCGGCGAGGATCGCCAGGCGTTCAAAGATACTATGAACAAGCTTGGCATTGACATGCCGCGCAGTCTTATCGCGAACAGTCTGAAGGAGGCAGAAGAAGCTATTACTAAAATCGGCTTGCCGTGCGTTATCCGCCCTGCATATACCATGGGCGGCACCGGAGGGGGTTTTGCCTATAACATGGAGGAGTTTCGCGCCCTTGCAGAGCGGGGGCTGCGGGCAAGTCTGGTCGGACAGATACTTGTGGAGGAGTCGGTGTTAGGATGGGAGGAGCTGGAGCTGGAGGTCGTGCGCGACAGCAAGAACCAGTTGATTACCGTATGCTTTATCGAAAATGTCGATGCGATGGGTGTCCACACCGGCGACAGTTACTGCACGGCCCCCATGCTCACAATAGATCAGGAACTTCAGAAACGCCTGCAAAAGTACTCCTATGACATAGTGGAGGCCATCCAGGTCATCGGCGGCACTAACGTCCAGTTTGCCCATGATCCCAAAACCGGCCGCGTGGTCGTTATCGAAATCAATCCACGGACCTCGCGTTCCTCGGCTTTGGCATCCAAGGCCACGGGCTTTCCAATTGCCCTTGTCTCCTCGCTTCTGGCCGGGGGAATGACCATGGATGAGATCCCCTACTGGCGTGACGGCACACTGGAGAAGTACACACCATCGGGCGATTACGTGGTCGTGAAGTTCTCCCGCTGGGCATTTGAGAAATTCGAAGGGCTTGAGGACAAGCTCGGCACGCAGATGCTGGCTGTCGGCGAAGTCATGAGCATCGGCAAGACCTACAAGGAAGCATTCCAGAAGTCAATTCGCTCGAGAGAAGATGGTCGATATGGTCTGGGTTTCGCTAAGGATTATAATCAAAAGTCCCTTGAAGACTTGATGTGCCTGCTGGCGGAACCGTCCAGTGAGAGGCAGTTCATCATGTACGAAGCCCTGCGCAAGGGCGCCGACGTACAGACCCTACATGAGACGACCTACATCAAGACGTGGTTCATCGAGCAGATGAAGGAACTCGTGGAGCTGGAAGAGAAGATTCTCCAGTTCAAAGGAAAGGCTCTGCCCGATGATCTTCTGACTGAGGCCAAGAAAGACGGATTTGCCGACCGGTATCTGGCCCAGATTCTTGGCGTTGCCGAAACGAAAATCCGAGCCGCCCGCAGGAAGCTGAACGTCGTCGAAGGCTGGCATCCCGTGCCCGTCAGCGGCGTAGAGAACGCAGCTTATTACTACTCTACGTACAATGCGCCGGATGTAACCGACGTCTCGCCGAACCGCAAGATCATGGTCCTGGGCGGCGGGCCGAACCGTATCGGACAGGGCATTGAATTCGACTATTGCTGCGTGCACGCGGCATTCGCTCTGCGCGACGAGGGGGTCGAGTCGATTATGGTCAACTGCAATCCGGAAACAGTCTCCACCGACTACGACACGTCGGACAAATTGTATTTCGAGCCTCTCACGGTCGAGGACGTGCTCAGCATCTACGAAAAGGAGAAACCCGACGGCATTATATGCCAGTTCGGAGGTCAGACGCCCCTGAATATTGCCGCCGAACTTGAGGCCGCCGGCGTGAAGATAGTCGGCACAACACCGGACACCATCGAACTTGCCGAAGACCGTGACCGCTTCCGCCAGAAGATGCGCAAACTCGATATTCCTCAGCCTGAAAGCGGTATGGCCAGCACGTTAGCCGAGGCCGTGGACGTAGCGGCACGAATCGGCTACCCACTGATGGTGCGACCTTCCTTCGTGCTTGGCGGACGGGCCATGGAGATAGTGCATGACGAGGAAATGTTAGAGCACTATATGCAGGCCGCCGTGGATGTCTCGCCGGAGCGGCCGATCCTTATCGACAAGTTCCTCGAAAATGCGATTGAGGCCGAAGCCGACGCCATCGCCGACGGTACGGATGCCTTTGTGCCGGCGGTCATGGAGCATATTGAGCTGGCCGGTGTGCATTCGGGTGATTCGGCGTGTGTGATCCCGCCGACAACCATCCCGCAGAAACACATCGACACAATCCGCGAATACACGCGCAAGATAGCTACAGAACTAAACGTCGTGGGGCTGATGAATATCCAGTATGCGATCTGCGACGACACGGTCTATATTCTTGAGGCAAATCCTCGTGCAAGCCGGACCGTGCCTCTTGTAAGCAAAGTATGCGGCCTGTCCATGGCACGGATTGCCACGCAGTTGATGCTCGGCAAAAAGCTCTCCGACCTTGATCTCAAGCAGCCCAGTATCCCGCACTATGGCGTCAAGGAATCCGTGTTCCCGTTCTACTTCTATCCTGAAGTGGACCCGGTGCTCGGCCCGGAGATGCGCTCGACCGGAGAAGTTCTTGGCATCGCTGACTCATTTGGCCTGGCATTCTACAAGGCTCAGGACGCGACGCAAGGGCGGCTTCCGGTGGAGGGAACCGTCCTGCTTACCATTGCCGACAAGGACAAAGGCCCGTCCATTGTTGAGGTCGCCCGCAGCTTCGCATCGCTCGGTTTCAAGCTCAAGACGACCGAAGGCACGCAGAAATTCTTAGCTAAGCACGGCATTGAGGCCGAACGCGCCTATAAGATGCGGGAGCAGCGGCCCCACATTGCGGATGATGTCATGAACGGCCATGTCCAGCTTTTGATCAACACGCCGAAGGGCAAGACCAGCAAGGCCGACGATTCCTACATTCGCAAGGCTGCGATCCGGTACAGGATCCCTTACATCACGACGGTCTCGGCGGCACTCGCCGCTGCCAAGGGAATCGCCGCAATCCGAGAGCGGCAACCCGATAACAAGTCGCTCCAGGAACACCACGCAGGAATCAAATAGCCGCTCAGTCTTGAGGGCGAAGATTAAATATCAAAAATTGTATCGTATTGCGTATTGCGTCGTGCGTATTGCGAAAAAGAGCAACGACAATACGCATCACGCAATACGATACAGTCAGATGTCCGGCTGATACTACCTTACTTCAACTCCACGCCCTGTGCTCGCAGATAGTCTTTCAGTTCCGGTATGTCGATAGTGTGGAAATGAAATACAGAAGCCGCCAGAAGAATTGTCGCACCTGCCTGCACAGCTTCAAGGAAATGCTCCATTTTACCTGCACCGCCTGATGCCACAATCCCAGCTGAGCAGGCGTCAGCCATTGCCTTGATAACCGGCAGATCAAATCCTGTCAGTGCTCCATCCCCGGCCTTGCTGGTCGGCAGTATCACAGGAACACCAAAACCATCGACCTTTTTCGCCCACTCGATGGCATCTGCTCCTGTGGCAGTTCGCCCGCCGTCGATATAGACTTCATAGCCGGATGGCAATGATTCGTTCTGGTCCACATCTATGGCGACCGTAACCTTCTCTGCGCCAAACTCGGCAATCATCTGCCCAACAATCTCAGGCTTGCGAAAGGCGGCACTGCTCGTTGATATTTTGTCGGCGCCAGCTTCCAGGACCGCTGCGGCTGAAGCGACATCCGAAATACCGCCGCCAACAGTAAAGGGGACGGTGGTGACCTCGGCCACTTTCTTTACAACCTCGAGCATAGTGGGGCGATTCTCGACCGTGGCTGTTATGTCCAGCAGAGCAAGCTCATCTGCTCCGGCCTGGCAATAGGCTTTTGCACATTCGACCGGATCGCCTGCATCACGAATGTCCACAAAATGCACCCCTTTGACCACGCGGCCATTCTGCATGTCCAGGCACGGCATAATACTGACTGGGCTGCTCATTCTTACTTCTCCTTTTCTCTAAACGTCAACTAAGGATGTTCTCATAAGGCAGACTTTGCCATGTTGTCTCTGATTCTACACTCACAGGCTTCTGTTGCAAGATCAATCTTGAAGCCGTTAGAGCCTGGTGACAATCCCGGCGCGCCGGGATCCGGTTCGGCATTGCAGAACAGCAAATAATTTGCGATTGCCGATTGGCGTGATACGCAATACGATATACGCAATACGCAATACGATATAGCGGTTTTCAAGGAGAAT
Organism: Planctomycetes bacterium B3_Pla; assembly: GCA_005223045.1. Classification (GTDB taxonomy): domain Bacteria; phylum Planctomycetota; class Phycisphaerae; order Sedimentisphaerales; family Anaerobacaceae; genus SG8-4. The sequence continues at coordinate 62,195 of NJBM01000010.1, forward strand.
GAAAATGAAGACATGGTTCGGACTGCTGAGCACGTTACTTTGCTGCAGCGCGGCTATTGCCGGCGATGCCGTTATCGAGTTGTCAAAGCACCTTGGCAAGACGCCGGCCCTGGTCGTCGTGGTATGCGGAGCCGATGAGGGAGACTTGCCGACGATTTCAAAGCTCGTCGAGCAAACGCCATGGACGGTTTTCTGTAAAGGCGTCGCCTCACCGGAGCTGGATAAGATTCGCGATTGGGCGAGGGCCGAAGGGCTTCTGGCCGGACGGGTCTGCGTGGTTGATGACGATAGCCCGTCGCTCTGGCTTGCGGGAGATTTGGCCGACGCTGTTTGGGTTGCGCCGGGTGTTGATGATCCGCCGTCCGAGAAGGAAATCCTGCGCGTGTTGCATCCCGGCGGTGTGTGTGTCGCTTCGGGAAAGGTTCTCGTCAAGCCCGCCCAACCAGATGTTGATGAGTGGGGCCATCCGTACCATGGTCCGGACAACAATGTGGTATCGCAAGACTGCGTGGCGCGCTTGCCGGGAGAGTTGCGTTTCCAGACACATCCGGTATTCGCGGCGATGCCCAATCAAACGCTTTTTGCCGGCGGGCGGATTTTCTTCTTCTCGGGACATATCGCATTCCACGAGCGCGAAGAACCGCTGCTGAACACGCTGACGGTCCTAAACGCGTACAACGGCTTGCGTCTATGGAGTCGCCCGCTCGACCCGGACTACGTTGTCCACAATATCTCGAAGCTGGCAACCGACGACGAGGTGGTTTTTGCCGAGGGTGGAACTCTCTGGATGCTGGATGCGGCGACTGGAAGCGAACGAGGCAAGTTTAGTGTACCGCCGGAGGCAGCGGCTGCCGGCGACACGGACTTCAAATGGATCGCGCACGAGAAAGACAAGCTCTGGGCAGCATTCGGCCCGCCGGACGCCCACGTTGCTCCTCACAGACAGAAAAGGCAAATGGGCCACTGGCCCTGGAACGTGGCGAACGAGCAGTACCGAAGTATCACCAATAAGTTCGGAGCGGCAAGGAGATTGGCAGCCTATCAGTACCCCGAAATGAAGCTGCTCTGGAGCGTCAGCGAGCCGGAGCCGTTCGATGCTCGAGCCCTTTGCATTGAGGGCAAGCGCATCTTCGAATTGTCGCCGGGAAAGTATATGGCAGCTCGCGACTCAGGTACGGGCAAGCAATTGTGGCGCCATACACCCCAAACGTCTAAAGAACTCTTCAATGCCATCGGAAGTTCGCTCAAGCGCCAGGGTTGGGGCCTGGGATGGGCCACCTACTGTTGCGCGCGGGCCGGCGACGGTGTGGTATGTATCGCGGGGCCGTCCTTCAAGAAAACGATTTGCGTGGACTTCGAGAGCGGCGATTTGCTCTGGACCTCGGATATCGAGTCTCCCCATCCGTTTTTCTTCGGAGGCGATCTCTACGTCGTGCCGCGGGTAGCCAATCCGTCGGCCTTCTGCCGGAAGATAGATCCGCGCACCGGCAAAGTTCTCGACGAATTCAGCCTGGGAGTGATTGGCTCATGCACGCGCTTGACGGTTACTCCGAACCAGTTCTACTACCGCCCCGGAGGCGGGGAGGGCAGGACCGTTTACGTCGATATCGCAGAGCGGAAGCTTGCCGACTACGAAGGCATCGTTCGCCCCGGATGTTTTGACGGGGTGGTGCCGGCCAACGGGCGGCTGTATTGGATGCCTCTGGCCTGCGATTGCTGGCAGGTTCACGGCACGTTCTCAATGGCCCCTCGTACAGCACTAAAGGAGCCGAGCGCACAGGCCGAATCATCGCCGTGGGCTGCGCCGTCATCGAATGAGCCCGCGGCGCCGGACGACTGGCCGATGTTCCGAGCTAATCCCGCAGGGACAGCCACGGTACCTGCTACCGTTGGGCAAGGGGCGAGAGAGTTGTGGCGGCGACGTCTGCCGGGCGGGGGCCTGACCGCGCCCGTATGCGCCAAAGGACGTGTCTTCGTGGGCGCTGCTGATGGTACTGTCCGAGCCATCGACGCCGCCAGTGGGAAAACTCTTTGGCAGGTCTCATCAAATGCCGCCGTGCTGCACCCGCCTGCCTACTGGAACGGACGAGTAATCTTCGGTTCGTGCGACGGTGTTCTGTACTGCGTGGACGCATCCGACGGGCGGATGTTGGGACAAACCGAACTGGCGCCCGAAAAGCGGTTCGTCAACATTATGGACCGGCTCATGTCGGCCTGGCCTCTGGGCGGCGGGGTAGTCCTGAGCGACGACGGGATCGCCTACACAGCAGCCGGAAGCACCGCCGCAGATGGTTCGATTGTCGCCGCTGTGGATGTCGCCACCGGAAGATTCCGCTGGCGGCAGACATACACTCCTGGCAAACTGAGCTTCGGTGTCCAGGGAAACATCCTGCTGAAGAACAATGCGCTGTACATCAACGGCGGCGCTCCGGTCGGAATCGTGGCACTCGACGCGCTGACCGGCGGCAGTCCCAGAGTTGCATCCCGGCTCGAAGCGGGAATGGAAATGTTTCTGGAGCCAGGCGACAAGCCGTCATGCAGCGGCCCCGAACTATTCTCACACGAGCGCGCCAGGACTACCATTTTCAAACGTCACCAGGGTCGAGTGTATTTCCAGACTTCCGACCGGCACTTTGCACTGGTGGATGGCCGACTTTTCTGCTCGCGCGATTTGCGGGCGCTCGACCGTATCGTTGATTTGATGAACAAGGATCCCAAAACCGGCGGGAAAATGGGAGGAGGCACCGTACCCAGGGATGTGATAAAAGTCCCAGTGGACGATTCGATACTATGGGCAAGCAAAACGGCGGACCTTCGCGGCCTGGCTGTCGGCGCAGATGGATTGGTGCTGCTCCACCATGACAACGTCGAAGGCGTCTCTTTAGACGGCCGGTCGTTATGGACCGCCCGGCTACCCGCGCCACCGGTGCGGTGGGGTGTAGCACTTACCGGCAAAGAATGCGTAGTGACGCTTTCCGCCGTAAGGCGTCCCTTTCGGGAGGACGGACATGTGGTCTGCCTGGTCAAGGGTAATGGAGAATTGAGAATGAAGAATTGAGATTTAGCAGTTCATAATTCTAAATTCTAAATTCAACTCAGCTCCCAGCCCTTTCTGTACTCCCGGGTCAGATATTTGTCTGCCTGGTGAAAGTTGGTTATCTTCATGCTCTCGGTATTATAATCCACTTTTCTTCCCGCCCTTAACGCTACGGCACCGAGGTTTATTGTTTCGGTTACGGGACCGGCCAGCAGAAAGCTGCCGGGCGATTCTTCCTTGTTCTTGATGGAACTTACCCAGGTGTTCGATCTTCTTCGCCGTTCTTCTTCCGGAATCTCTTTTTCACCGGCGTAGGCCCGCATTTTCTTTTCCGGAATAATCTGCGGGTTTTCACCATGGAAGCTGCCTAAGATCTTGCCCTTGTCCCCCACAAACATCATTCCCTCCCCCGGCAACGATTTCCTGTCTTCCTCGAGTTCTTCCGGAGGAAAGGGCTTCATACCTCCGTCGTACCAAAACAGGTCAAAGGCCGGTAAATATTTCTGCTTTGGGAACTTGAACCGGATCATGCAGGAGTACGGGAAGGCCACATTGTTGTTCACCGGCCGGCTCACCTGATCGACGATGGTCCGCGTTGTTGTTCCGTATGCCTCGGCGCTGATCGGCGGCGTCTCTATTCCAAGGGTCACGAATAAAGGAAACAGGCTGTAGTGTCCCATATCCGCAATGCTGCCGCCGCCGAAATCATACCAGCCGCGAAAGACATTGTGCGTGTAATTCGGGTGATAAGGACGGTCCGGCACGGGCCCCAACCACAGTTGCCAGTTAAATCCCTTCGGTACGGCAGGCGCATCAGTGGGATTGGACGTCCATTGGGGCCACACCGGTCTATGCGACCAGTTATGTATTTCCTTGAGTTTGCCGATCACGCCGTCTTTGATCCATTTCAGCGTCAGTTCATTTGCCCGTCTGTCGCTCCAGGCCAGAAAATGCGTTATGACCTTTTTCCGGCGGGCCGTCTCGATAGTCAGCCTTCCTTCCGATACCCTGTTGGCAATAGGCTTATGCGTGACGACATGCTTTCCTTTCTTCATTGCCGCAATGGCTACCGTAGCATGAAGATGGTCCGGCGTCATGATCTTTACGGCGTCCAGGTCTTTTTCCTGATCGAGCAGGTCGCGGAAATCCTCATAGGAATTACATCCTTTGTATTTTCCGGAGGGCATGTTCTTGGCGTAGTATTTTTCCACGTACTCCCGGCCTATATCACGGCCTCCGGGAATGCCTTCAATCCCCGCACCCCAGGTCGGATCGCCCAATGTGTTACGGATGCCGTTACGGATGCCGTTCGACGACCAATCAATGTAATTGGTGGTAAACTTGTTCGGATCACATACGGCCACGATCTGCACATCCCGGTTCTCAAGCATACCCGGCATTTCGCGAAGGCCTTGTGTGCCGCATCCGATATTGGCGACGGTTACTTTGTTACTCGGAGCCACATAATTCGGGCCTCCCAATACATGCCTGGGAACCACTGCGAACGCCATTGACGAAGCAGCAGCGGAGCCCAATAATTCACGGCGGCTTATATTTTTCTTAGGTTTCATTTCTGATATCTATGCCTCCAAAATTTGTCGTGCGTCGTGCGTGATACGCAATACGCAATACGAGAATACACCATTTGTCCGGAAAAATCAATATTGGCCCCGTACATAATGATTGAAAATGTTTTACCCGCTTTGAGTGCCGAACGTTAAGATAGATTCTGTTATGAAGCCTTTTCACAAACACAAATATCGAAGGTTGCTTTTGTTTATTCTTCTGGGAGCCGCTTGCTTCGTGCTCCTTGACCCTGCTCAATTTCTGGAAGACAAGACAGGGCCGAAAGTCATAGCGTTTGTCATCGATTCGGCTTCAAGCATGATGAACAGAGAACGGAACATCCTGAACCTCTTCGAAGATATTACTCACGGTCAGGTTGTGAGTACCATATTGAAACGGTACGGCAAGCCTGATGAGCTTCATCTGCACCCTGTTGACAACGCAAAAGGCGGATTAGACCACAAAAGGTATCTGAATGCTCTTGCTCTGGTAAGGAGTTATCTCCAGGATCAGCCGGATGACCGAGTGGTAGTAAACATAAGCCTCGGGTCGTATTCTCCCAGGCCACAGGAGAAACAGCTCATCAGAGATATTCTTGAACATGGCGCCATTGTGGTGGCGGCCGCAGGCAATGACGGCGTGAAGGACTCAATTTATCCGGCTGCTCTGGATGGAGTCATTTGCGTAGGCGCTTCCGGCAATGGATTTCGCAAGGATTACTCCAATTATGGCAACATAGATATTTTTGCCGATGGGAGCTATCGGACAGCGCAAATGATTATCCTTCCTTCGGACACGGGGATAGAGACCCACGCCCGCAGGGTGACGCTTAATGGAACATCTTTTGCCGCTCCAAGAGTGTCCGGGCTGATAGTGAAAATGCTGAGGCTGGAACCTTCTCTTGAAAACCAACAGATATTGGAAATCCTGCGGATCACGGCAGACGATGTAGCCGGCTTCGACCAGGGTTCCATGAACCGCCTCAGCGCTCTCGCTGCGATAAGCGATAGATATGCCGCTCTCAAAGACGTCAGGCAGGCGTTTCTCGTGGTCATTGAGGCGGCCTGCATAATGATCTTTGTCTGTGTTGGGCTGCTCGTTGTTATCCCTGTGCCGGAGTTGGTGTTCAGGATGTCTTTTCCTGCCCGCTGGACAGCCGTCAAGATAAGAAGAATCGACAAGATAGTGGTCAGTGACAGAAAGCGTCCCAGAGATATCAGGTACATCATAAATTGCATGTTTCCGGGCTACACCCGGCTTTTCGAGAGAGCAAAAAAAGCTATGCTTGAGATAGGTGAGCCGGCAGTCAAACATCTGATACGAGCATACCCTTACAAGGCATCCAACGAATTCGGGGATTTCAAGACATGTATATACAACCTGATAGAAGAGATCGGCGGAGAACAAGCCGAGGAGTTTATCCGGTTCGAACAAGAATCTCAGGATGAGATTCACGAACCGGATTGTTGCCGGGAGGATGAAAATCGAGAATCCGGCAGGGACTTTGAAAGTAAAAAGTAAAAAACTTTTGCCTTTTTCCCTTTGCCTTTTTAATTTTTCCTTTTCAAGACCATGCAGGTTCTATCATACTTGGTGGAGTTATTTGTGGTGAGTTAACTGTAACCTGGCTGATAGTATATTATGGGAGTGCCCGCCGATTGGTCGGTGAGAGAGCAGAGGAAGGATATCGACATGCACGATAACAGTACATATTGCACGCGGCGAGAGTTTGTGGCAGCAGCCTCTGCAACGCTGACAGGTGCGGCGTTGGCAGGTACGACTGCCGGAAGAAAAGATAAAGCTATGATGAGAATCGGCTTTCATACCGATGCCTTCAATTCATCATACTGGAATTTCGAAAAATGCCTCGAATGGGCTAAGTCGAACGGCGTCCACTTTATCGAATGCGGGCTGATCGACGGGGTGAGCTGGATTCACGGTCTCGGATACCAGCCGCATGTTGCGCTCTACGAAGATCCCCTGTTATTGCGCAGAAAAATGGAAAAGTACGGCGTGCGATTCTCGCAGGTGGATGCGGCGTTCCCACTCTCCGGCAAGGACGGGCCGCTGTACGGTGTGCCTTATGTCCTCAAGAGCATCCCCTGGGCCAAGCTGGCAGGCTGTGAACATATCGCTACCACCGACGGTCTGCACAAACCCGAGGGCATGTCCGACGGCGAAGCCATGGACATGATGAAACGCAGCTATGGCCGGATAATCGAGGTTGCCGAAGCCTACAAAATAATCATCAACATCGAGGTGCACGGGTACTTCACGACCAATCCCGACATGATGGAGAAAATGTTGGCGTTCTGCGATTCACCGTATCTGCGCATGAATATGGATACCGGTAACACATACATTGCCGGACGAGATCCGGTGGCCTTTTGTGAGCGGTTCAAGAAGAAAGTCACACACGTGCACGTCAAGGACGTCAGCAAGTCGCTGGCGGCGGCGGTCCGCGGCGAGCAGACCGGCATTGCTGTAAGCCATTGTGCGATCGGCGACGGCGTTAACGTCGAGAACATCCGCAAGATTTTGATCATTCTGCGGGATGTAGGATTTGACGGAGTACTCAGTATGGAGTGCGAGGGTGCAGGCGGTCCAATGATAGAGAAATCACTCGCCTGGTTACGTCGAACGCTCCGCGAATTGGGTATTTCCTCAGACGGCTGATAGAGCGCAGGAAGGACACGGTGTTTACGAAGAACTCAGGCTTCGTTCTAAGGGAATCAGGGGCATGGAAATCAGGCGGACACTCGGTTCAGGCTTTTCTCTAACCACTATTATCTTGTTCTGTTTGATGATGCCGATTACATCGGCCGCCCGCGTAACTTGCATCCGACTTACGAGTGACCACACGTCATTTGACTGCCTGATCCGGGCGACATTCACGGTTTCCGCTGCAAGGCGTCATGTGGACTGCCTATCAGAGCCGAGCAGTGAAGTTTGCACTTAATTTTCTTGCAATACTGTTGCGTCCTGTGTAAAGTGGCGGGCACTTTGTCGGAACTTACCTTTCCGGCATGGCGTAAACAAGATTGTAAGCGTACAGACAATAGAGTTGGGCGTTTTGCATAAGTCTTTTGTTTGAGTATATTTGGGTCGGTGCCCGAGAGGCTAAAGGGGACGGGCTGTAAACCCGTTAGCGTAAGCTTACGCTGGTTCGAATCCAGCCCGGCCCATTACTTTCTCGTATTGCGTGATGCGTGTTGGCATTACTCTTTTTCGCAATACGCACGACGCACGACGAAGTTAGTCCAGATGTTTGAAGTTCGGCCACATTTCATCGAGCGGCTTCCTGGGTCTTCTGCAAATATAGATAGCCAAGTACCTTTCATGAGGAATAGCCAGCACGCACTTGTGTTGACCGACTATCTTAACACTATGGAAGTGCTCTTTCAGGCTTTTCAAGTCAATGCCCAATGAAATCACTACCTCTCCTGAATATCCTCTCGCTCCCCAGAAAAAATACTGAAGATGTCCGCTTATCGGCTTGGGAAGGCTGTATTTTTCACGGAATGCCCAGATTGCTCCGGCCTCTCCGTAATTGCCCAGCAGCACGCAGGCTTTTGATTTGTCTTCCTCACTCAGCCTGTTATATGCTTTCGCGATGCTTGCCGCAATTTCTTCCCAACCGAATCTGTCAGCATAGTGCTGGGGAAGACGGCCAAGACGGTGTCGCTCGCCCTTTATTCTCTCCCACATGCTCCTTCCGGTGTATTTCATAAAGGATTCAATCGGCAAGACAGGCCTTGCGAACGGAACCATGACAAGTCCCGTCAAGAAGATCGCTACGGCCGGCGTTCTCCTTAAACATCTGATATTTCGCTTCTCTGCGAATCCCTCAATGAGAATAGCTCCTCCCGCGAACAAAACGGTGTAAAAGGGCGCCAATAGGTAGAATTTGACCTTCAGGATTATACAGACGATCAGAACAACAAGATACGCGTACCCTAAGACTCTGTATTTCTTCCCTTCTTTGTGGAAAATGAAGTAGCAAATGCCAAGAAACCATACGGGAAAAGCAAGAGGATTCATCGTCAATATCTGATTTGTTATGAATTCCAACGGCGTGCTGGGATATGTTTTCGCCGAAGCGTAGTTGCCGTAGTACTCCAAGGCCGGGATTCCTTCCTTCATCTGCCAGAGAACATAGGGGGAAAAAATCAAGAGCGCCAAAACTCCACCTGTCCATAACTGCCAACTCAGGAAATATTTTCTCGCCCTGGTAATTGCCAACGCTGAGAGTATGCCAAATCCAAGGAAGAGTATCGTAATCTTGGTCAATAGCCCAAGACCGGCGACTATGCCGAAAAATATCCAGTATTTCTTGTCTTCAGTCTTGAGAAGCAGCACCAGCATGTAGAGCATCGACGTCCAACAGAGCTTATCGAAAGCATCATACGTGTACGTACTCTCCCAGCATAGGTAGATCGGAGCTAATGTGACACATGTGAGGGCAAGCAGCAGTGCATTGAAACCTCCACCCATCTTCTTGACCATTAAGCTCACCAGCCAGACAACCAAAGCCCCGGAAACGGCTGGAAGAAGATGCAGAGAAAGAAACGATGTGCCCAGGAGGGACCGAACTACGGCAAGAAGAAACGGAACAATCGGCGGAACGTCCACATAACCGAAAGCCAGATTATCGCTTAGCGCAATATAGTATAGTTCGTCCCGGAAAAAACCGTACTCAAAAGGGAACAGACAGAGAATCAGCTTCGCTATGACAAAGTATATTATGACGGCCTTTTCGCCGGGGAGCTTGCTTCCGGAAAGAACTTCCTGACTCATATCGCAAATCCTTTTTTGAGTTGCAGCCTGTTCACATCTGCTAAGTAAGGAGAGGTGCGGCGCAGCTTTTTACAGATCTTCCCGGTATAGGTACAAAAGCGAGAAGAAGCCGGCCATGACAGATGCAAATAGGACACATCGTATCAAAACCATCAGTTTGTGCTTCCCAAAGTATCCCCATTCCTGCGGAGAGCGCGCTCCAGATACGGCCGAACCGTGGTTGACATCTGTACCGTTCGGTTGCAACGGCTCGGACTGAACAACATCCGTTGTGCCGGTACTTTGCGTAGCAACCTTAGAACTCGAAGCGGCAGCCAGTGGTTGCTGCGTAGATCCTCTTTGCTCCTTAGATTTAATCATCTCTGTGAGCCGGACAATGGCGAGCCTGGCTTGATCTCTGACGTCCTTGTCTCTATCGTTCACTGCTTCTGTCAATACCGGGATCACCTGGTCAGCCTGATCCACCATTTTGCCAAGTGCTTCGATTGAATATTCACGGGTCAAGGCGTCCGGATCCTTGAGCGATTCGGAAAGAGCCGGTATAGCATCCGCCGCGTCTTGCCCGATATGTCGCAACGCTCTTGCGGCGAACCTTCCCCGTCTGCGGCCTTTGCTGTTCAAGGCTTTGATTAGTTCCGGCACGACTGGTTCGCCCATCGCAGCCAGCTCGTCCGAGGCTTTCTTAGCCTTATTCTTGTTCCAGCTGCCGAGTTGTTCGATGAGGGACGCAATGTCATCTCCGAACGCTGCAGAGGTAAATCCGGAACATAGAATGGCGATTGTCACCACTGTTTTAGGTATTACATTCATTCTTTCAATCCACTGCAATTATCTGTCGAGACAATATTTATGCTCGCCCACATTCAAAGATCGCTGAAATGAGTTGTTCGCTTTCCGGACAGCATTTGCCGTTTAGATTTCTTCGAGACACTGATGCGCTCTTAAATCCGTATTATATCAGTCTTCCACAGATTCACACAATAGACAAGTATTTATCTGGCGCTCAACTGAAAACACCAAGGCGGCATGTCAGAGGCGCGCCGCCCCGGCAAGAAAAAGAACCATTGCAGGATAGAAAGTCTCACGCCGTCGTCGGGATGATTGCAAAAAGGCTTGACCATCCATTGTGAGCACGCTATTATTCGAATCGAAGCGCCTGATTCCGGGAGCGTCCGTGGCAATTAAGGTAATTGAGCAAGTTTGGCAAAATAGCAGGAATAGAGAGCAGTAAGCGACTTGCAGGTTTGCGTGTGCTTCTCTGATTTCGGAAGGAGCCCAATAAGATGGCAAACTCACAAAACGACTTTCGGAACGGCCGAGCACTTCCAAAGAACGTCCAGGAAAAAGTCGACACAAGCGAGGACGAAATTGATCTGACTGAATATTTGAGAGTTCTGTGGAAGCGGAAATATCTCATTGCGGCAGGCTCTGCTCTGCCGGCTCTGCTCTTTGGCCTGTTTTTTTTCTTCTCACCCAGCGACTACAAGGTGACCTACAAATATGATGTTGACCAGGAGAGCTACACAGTATTGCCGGACCGGTTCGACAGTGCAGGTAAACATGCACAGGAAATATCCAAGGCAGACATTCATTTGGAAAGTTCAGGCGAGTTATTGACCATGACCGTAAGTCAGGGCAAACGCGCCGCCGAAGCGGAAAAAGATGAATTGGATGAGAAGGGCCACAGAATACTGATTGACAGGTTCAACAGCACCGAGAATCTCGACAAGCTTATTGCGAAATTAAGAGAGAGCCGACCCGACGAACATGCACGGGAAATGCCCAAGGCAGATATTCGTTTGGAAAGTTCAGGCGAGTTATTGACCATGACCATAGTAGGTAGGCCCAAAAAAGACATGCAGAGAATATCTTTGGTTGTAAGAGATAATTTTGAAAAGGTCATCCCAATATACTCTGTGAAGAAGGAATTAATCAGCGCTATTGCCAAGTTCAAGGCTGAGATGGCTGATATCGAAGAAAACAAATTTAGCTTGGAACTTGAGTTGCAAAAGAAAAAGGCGATTTTAGCAAAATTGAAGGATTTAGAACCTGCAGATTCAAACAAAATCCCCGGTAATATCATCTTACAGTTCGACAACATAAGTGAAAACAGCGAATACTTGCCTTTGACATACCAGGTACAAATCACTGATGCGAATATAATTAACATCGAAGAGACCATTAAAGCAAATCAGGAAAAGTACGATTACTACAAAATCTTGATAAGCTTGAATGAAAGGCTATTTGACGAGGTAAAGAACAAAACGTCTTCGTATTATACTATCCGGGAATTCCACTCATTCCTGACTGGTATAGTAAACAATTACGAAGACAAGAAATTGGTAGATTGTTTAAATGCGTATATTAAGAAAATCGAAAACGTGACATCGACAAATATTCCTGTTGTAGAAGAGCCCGGTGTACATCTGGTTCCAAAAGATATCGTTAAGAAAATTACGATTTTGTTTGTGGCGTTGCTTCTGATAATGACGCTTGTAGCTTTCTTATTAGGGGCAGTCCAACAAAGGCAAGCGCCGACCTCTTGAGAGGCTTATTATTGACATATAAACGAGCCGACTGATTGTTCTTGTTGGCCCGTTAAGAAAATGGGGTATTTGAGGGTCGCAACTTTTTTTGCTTCGTGCACTTCCTGCAAAAATATCCGATTGCACCCCACGGGGACGGAGTGTAAGGAAATTTACGATCTACAACAACTCCGTAAACGGCGAACTGATCAATACGGTAACGGTAGTACTGTAAGATCATGAACACCGGGGCGCAGAAAATACCTTCTACGCAATGGGTGTATTTTTCGGCGATCATTTACTGGAACACATCCAAGCCTAACAGCTAGTCAAGGGAGACTCTGGATACTTACAAAGTTTTTAGGCAATGAAAACACCAATTAAGCCATATATACGACATTAGACCAGCTTTTGAGGCCATGATTATCTAAAAACCTATTCCAGGTAGCTTAACCATCGGCGATATACATACTGGAGACAAGTACAATGTTCTTATCGAGAATCATAAAGAAAAAGCAGCACTTGGAAAAAAAACATGACACGAAACTGGAATTTGGATGCGGTGAGAGTCGTCCTAAGCCTGGTTTCGTGGGTGTTGATATTAGAAAACACAGACATGTAAAATACGTCTGTAACGCTTGGGAGATTGTCAACTTTATAGAAGAAGAGACAGTCTCTGAAATATATTCGAGGCATTTCCTTGAGCATTTGACTTTTGTACAGGCAGATAAAACACTCAAAGCCTGGCAACTAATACTTGCTCCAGGTGGGATTGTGCAAATCATATTGCCCGACATAGAATACCACATTCAGCAATTTTTAAATTCCGACTATTCGGCTTCATCAGAAACTAATCCTAAATGGACTGTCTTAGAACACGCACTGGCTGGTTTTTGGGGTTGGCAAAGAGAGGGTGAAACCGAGATTTGGGATGTTCATAAAAGTGGGTACGACTTTCGTTGTTTGGAAATGAAACTGCAGAAATTTGGGTTTTCTGATATTAGACGGATAGATGATGAGCCATGGAATTTGAATGTTATTTGCAGAAAAGCCTAACGGAGAACGGACAAGGTGTGTTTTGATGAAACGATTAGTAAACTCAAAATATATCCAAATTAAAAACAGAGGTAGAAAAAACTGGCTGAAGCGAACACCACCCAAGATTTGCTTATACTGTGCCAGATATGATTACGAACCGCTAACAATTGCACCCTTAGGAATAGGATATATTGCGTCTTATTTGGTTCAGCAGGGGATAGTTAGTCAAGAGCAGATTTGCATTGTTGACACTTTAGATGAAGCGATAGAATTTAAACCTGACATTTTAGGGGTTAGCTCTGTTAGTCAGGTCATCCAGGATGGTCGAGATTTTACCAAGAAATGCAAGGAAAAAACAGGGTGCCTCACTGTTTTAGGGGGTTATCATGTTACCGCAGTTCCCCAAAATCTTCCTGAAGAATTTGATATAGGTGTCTTAAGTGAGGGAGAAATAACCTTTGCAGAGATTGTAAACTTCTTCAAATTGAACAAATTAACAGTGACTTTAGGGCAGATTAAAGGAATCTGCTATAGAAAAAATGGAGAAATCATAATTAATGAGCCAAGAGGGCTTATTGAAGATTTAGATTCACTTCCTTTGCCATACAGACATAAAGAATATTCCCAGGAGATACCGATATTCACATCAAGGGGTTGTCAATATAGATGCATTTTCTGTGCTTCAAAAGGTTTCTGGATGAACAGATACCGTTTACGCAGCGCTGATTCTGTTATTTCAGAGATTGTACATTTAGTTAATAAGTATCGGACAAAAAGAATTACAATAAACGTATTGGATGACCTTTGGATTGCTAACAAAAAGCGTTTTCGAGAGATTGTTGAAAAATTAGTAGCACTTAAAATTCCTGACAAGACAGATTTTATGGGTTTCTGTCGGTCTAATGTGATTTATGAAGAAGACATAAAACTTTTAAAGCAATTAAATTATAGATGTGTACGCTTTGGTGCAGAGACGGGCTCAGAAGTTTTGCTTAAGAGATTAAAAGGGGATAATATTTCAATAGCGGATCACCAACGAGTAATTGATTTATGCCAGAAGTACAAAATGCCATGCAGAGCTTCGTTTATGTTTGGCGTGCCTGGCGAAACTATGGAGGATTTAGAAGCAACGATAACCTTTTTGCGAAAAAATAAAGGCAAATTGGAAATAGGTGGATTTTACTTTTTTAACCCTATCCCCGGAACTGAAATTTGGGAGGAGATGAAGGGCAATGGAATGATTCCAGATACATTTAAACTTGAAAACTTAACGCAGTTGGATTTCAACAAAGATATTTTTTCCTGGGATGATATTCTTTATTTTAATGAAGAAAATGTTTCTCTTGAAGAGTTCAGGGAGCTTATTCACAAGATCAAAGCAGAGTTTATTTATGACACATTCAGGAAGAAAGCTAAGTTAACCGTGAAAAAATATTTACCAAAGAAATTTATGACTTATGTAAAGAGATTAATTTCGATCAAAAGCAGGATGTCTATTGGATAATTGCTGGAGCTGAGAATCAGGGAGTTTTTAAATGCTTTTTGAGTTTAAAGCGGAATTTGTACAGAACAGAGATGATTACTTTGAAAGGATATGCGCAAATAAAAAGGTATTGCATATTGGAGCTTGTGACGCCCCTTACACTTTAAAGAAACATGAACAAGGATTACTTCTGCATGAAAAACTTAATAGAGTTTGCAGTGAAATTATTGGCGTAGACATCGATGATAAAGCTATATGTATTATGGAGGGTCTTGGATATAAAGATATTGTCCGTTTTGATATGAATAGAATTAACGAACTTGACTTTGTGCCGGATGTCATTGTGTTTGGAGAAACAATTGAGCACTTGATGAATACGGAAGTTGCATTAACAAACATAAAGAAAATTATGAGTGAGAATTGCAAATTGCTAATATCGACGCCTAATGCTTTTTATTTAAACAATTTTTTTCATGCCTTAAAAAATCAAGAAAATGCTCATGAAGACCATAAACATTATTTTACTCCCCAGACCTTAAAACAACTACTCGAAGCAAACCGACTTCATGCCGAAAAAGTTATATTCACTTTTTTGAATAGAGAATCAGAATCATTCAAAAATAAAATGGTGAAAAGGCTTACCAGGCACTTTCCTATGCTTGCAGAGACACTTGTTTTTCAGTGCAAGCTCCAATAACCATCCCGGATTTGTATGCACAATTAAAAATCTTAAGGTGGTTTTGCAAAGAATCTGATGTATCAAGCGAAATGAATAATACCAAATGAATATTACGATACTGGCGATAGCTCGTGAAAAAGCCAAGTTTTTTTGTCGCGTGGCAGAAGGGTGGAAAAATGAACACTCAGTAAGATTTTTAACGACTCGCTATAACTCCTACAGATACATTAAACACAAAAACTTCCAAGTAAATATGCTTCAAGAATTTTATCGGAGTGATGTGGATATTGAAGAATTTATGAAATTCAAAGAGAGTGCCGTGCTCATGGAGCGTATTGCCAATTTGCTTAGTCCAAAGCGGATAGACCAGCAATTTGCTTTATTGTGTAAAGGGTTTAAAAAATATATTTCACGAAATGAGATTGTCAAGTTTGTGATCTGGAATGGCTCTATGCTCCAGGGTTATACCGCTTCTAAAATTGCGGATCATTTTGGTATATCTAAATTATTCTTTGAAACGGGGAATCTTCCGAATAAATTATTTGTTGATCCTGAAGGTGTTAATGCTGCATCCAGTCTTACGGATAAGGATTTGTCTATATGTTCTAATTATAACGAAGAAAATCTTAACAATTTCTTGACAGAACACAAAAGAAAAAAAGAAGAAATGCACTTGGTTCCACAAGCTAAAAAAGGTAAACAATTAAACTATTTTACTATTTGGGATTCACTATACAATTTATTTGCTCAGCACCCAATTTTGGAAAACGATTATACATTGTTTGATAAATTAAAACGAATGAGGTTTGCGAATAAATTCAGTATTGATTATGACAATACTCAGTATGGTAATACTGATTACATTCTGTTTCCGTTGCAAGTAAGTATTGATTCTCAACTCATTAGAAACAGCGATCTTACAACTCAGGAAAGTATCGACTATGCATTAAATGTTGCCCAAGAAGACAATCTCGCTTTGTTAATAAAG
Organism: Planctomycetes bacterium B3_Pla; assembly: GCA_005223045.1. Taxonomy (GTDB): domain Bacteria; phylum Planctomycetota; class Phycisphaerae; order Sedimentisphaerales; family Anaerobacaceae; genus SG8-4. Next base: position 78,308 of record NJBM01000010.1, read on the forward strand.
CCCCATCCCGCAGAAAAAAATAAAAATATTATCACATATATATGTGACTTAAAAAAGCAGCATAACAACATATATTTAACAAACCAAAACACATATCAACTCATAAAACATTGCAAAAAGCTTATAACCATAAACTCTACGGTAGGTATAGAAGGTTTGATGTATTACAAGCACGTAGAGGTTTTAGGGAAGGCGCTTTATAAGCGTTATTGTGAGCCCGACCTAACAAAACCTATAAATAAAGACATAGTTAATCGATTTCTGTACAATTACCTGTTCAATATCCTGCAGCACGGCAGCGTTTACGGATGTGGTAAATTGACTATAAACCTTGAGTCGTAATCCAAGTTTTGCTTTTATAGAGTGAATCTATAGTTGGTTTGAGTGGAATTGATTTCGTTTATAATTTTGTTTAGTGTCATTGCTTTATTGTCGCTTTTTTACGTGTACAAAAGTGGCGGCAACTATATTCAACCACATGCTTTCTATAGTGCAACAGTTTTTATACTATTGGTGGCTATTCCGGTTATTCAGTTTTTTGTAGTTGATGTATTTAATGATGTATCCGGCGTGATTTTATTGAACACCATGATAGGTCTTAGCTATGTATCTTTTTCAATAGGTTTTTTTACGAAGAAGAAGAAAGCTGTGAAAATATTATCTGGTATTGTTAAAGGTTTTAATGTAAGCAATCCACCAAAGACCATTTTGAACTTACATATATTAATGATGGCCTTCGTGGCTGTAGCTCTTTTTATTTCCTTAACTCAGAAAAGCGGGATGGGATTATTGCCCTGGCTTTCGGATCCAAGGCACGGTTATCAATATCACAGGACAGGCCTGGGGCATTTGTACGTAGGTTCTATAGCAATATTTAATTTTATTTTCTTATACATCCTGTTCTTCAAAGTAAGGAAAGTAGTGCACTTAATCTTTGCTACTACCATATTTACTTTGGTTTCCTATTTTTACGGCAGCAAGGGATTGGTTGTATTCTCCATATTTGAAGGTATAGTTTACTACAATTTTTTTATTAACAAGATAAAGCTTCGTGGGGTGTTAATAATTTTCGGCTTATTTGTGATATTGTTTTCATTTGTTTTCTCATTGTATGGCCGGCAAAGTACCAATGTACATTTGAGTAATAAAATTTTGCGCTATGCGGACTATTATAATAATGCCCGAATGTTCTTTTCCGACTTTAATGAAGAATTTGAATACGCATACGGTAGAGAATATCTAAGCGGCTTGTGGAATTATATTCCAAGAGCCGTTTATCCAAATAAACCCTACAGTTACGGAATAGTAAAATATGTTGTCGAAAAGTATCACCCTGGTGCAGGCAGGAGCGGACATACGCCTTCATTCGGCGGACCAGTAGGAACGGTGGAGGAATATTTGAATTTCGGATTTGCAGGAGTTATTCTGGTTGGTTTTATGAGAGGATACTTTTCATCTCTTTTCTACCGGTATTTTTTGAAATACAGAAATTTTCTTGGCTTTGTCTTGTTGTCAAATCTCATAGGTTTTTCCATATTCCCAATAATAAGCGGTCCCCTTTACAAAATAATCTGGTACATATTGAATATTTTATTATTGTTATTCCACAAGCAAATAGTCGTGCATGCCTCTGCTGTCCAGATAGAAAATTGAGAAAAAGAGATATTAACAAATGTACAACATCCAAAATGTATTTTAATAAGAAACGACTTGTTCTCATACGTCTTTTCGATAGATTGCTCGCCTTCTTATATGCGTTTAGACGTCCAAATCCAATTAACCATGATTGTAGTCAATACGAGAAAATTCTTATTCTTGAATCTCATCTTATAGGCGACGTAATAATGGGATTGCCTGCATATAGGGCTATCCGTGAAAAATTTCCTGATTCCGAATTGATTTTCCTGGGTAATCAATGGGGTAAAGACCTGCTTGATGGCCAGGGAATATTTGACAGATTCATTATTTCCCGCATTCCCTGGGCGGTTTATGATTATTCAATCAAAAACTTAATACAGCTTTTCTCTCAAACCCGGCAGTTGAAAAAGCTTAAAATAGATATGGCATTTGATTTTCGAGGGGACATCAGAAATATTTTCCTGCTGCATATGGTTAAAGCAAAAAGAAGAGTCAGTTACGACTTTACAGGTGGAAGATACTGGTTGACCGATATTGTTCCGTCTCCTGAAAATTGGCATTTGATTGAAAGAAACCTGAATGTAACAAAATTCATAGGGGCTGAAAACAACGAAGATGTCCCCCGGCTTGAACTTTCACAAGCAAAGCTGCAAATATCAAAAAAGCACCTTAACAACCGAGGCCTTAACAACATCGTATTTGTTCATCCCGGAGCAAGTCAGCCTAAGAAGCTTTGGTCTTCAAAGCGATTTGCCGGAATTGTGAAATACTTGCAAAAAAAAGGCTATTCGGCAGTATTGCTGGCCGGGCCAAATGATGAATCGATAGTGAAGTCAATTGTGGACGAATGCAGCAAACGTCCCGAAGTATTGGCAGTGCCGTTGAAGGAAATAAGCGGCTATCTGGCATGCGGTGAATTTTTCATAGGGCTGGACAGCGGAATAGCTCATCTAACTGCAGCGCTTGGGAAGAATGTAATTGTGCTGTTCGGCCCACAGCCGTCTTCCATAGCCTGCCCGCGTGGATACGGGAGGATTGTGAAAATTAGTAAAGGTAATTTTGATTGCCGGCCATGTAATAGACGAGTGTGTGACCGTGATAATGCTTGCATGAGGGCTATTAAAACAGAGGATGTCATAGAGGCGATAGAAAGAATTGAAAGCGATAGATAGACTTGCTTTTTGAGTTAGGATGAAAGTTTCAATAATAACTGTTTGTTTCAATATCGCCGAGACTATTGAAGATACTATTAAAAGTGTTCTTGGTCAGGACTACAGGGGTATCGAATATATTGTCGTGGACGGCGGTTCTACAGATGGTACACTTGATATCATAAACAGGTACGAAAATGACATAGCCAAAGTTATATCCGAGCCGGATAACGGCATATATGATGCTATGAACAAGGGGATCGGGTCGTCAACAGGTGACATTGTTGCGACTCTAAACGGCGATGACGTTTATGCCGAGAAGACGACTGTTAGCCGGATGGCGGAATTCATACAAAGCAACGGCCTGGATGCTGCTTACGGAGACCTGGTATATATAAACCACAACAATACAGACCACGTCACGCGATTTTGGAAACCCGGCGACTACAAGGAGGGGGCCTTTTGTCGCGGCTGGGTTTTACCGCATCCAACCTTTTTCTGCCGGAAAGATATTTTTGAAAGATTTGGGTACTTCAATGACACACTGCAAATCGCGGCAGACTTCGAACTGATGCTGCGCTTTATCGAAAAGCACCGAATAAAGGTCGGCTATCGGCCTGAGATAATTGTAAAAATGCGTACCGCTGGCAAAGCAAATGTTCTGCGCGGCATGATTCGCGGCAACCTGGAGATCGTACGATCTTTTAGACTAAACGACCTTCGTCTGTCTCCATGGTTTTTTGTCTGCAAGCCAATAACAAAAGTGGCACAACTCTTTGCAAGGCCGAGTCGGGTTCAATGACGAAAACTCAAATCATTTTGTTTCTGACTAATATAGTTCTAACGAACGTCTCTTTCCTGTTGTCCTTTCTTGTGAGATACGGCCTGACGTTCCCATCGTACAATTTCCTGCCATACAGGAAAAGCTTTGTGTTTGTGACGCTCATAAACATTTCTGCGTTGTCTTTTTTCGGAGTTTACAAAAAAAGATTCAAATCCTCGTGGGACCTGTTCAAGAGAATTTTCTTAGGGTCATTTTTCGGGACATTATTGAGTATCGCCTTTGTTTATGTCTTCAGAGCGAACTGGGGCGCTTTCCCAACAAGTGTTTTCGTCCTTTCTTTTTTTACAAATCTTCTTCTGATTTTCAAGCTGAACCAGTTTGTCCTCAGAACCAGGAAAAAGATTATGAAGAAGGTTGTCTTGATCGGCCGGGATGAAATAGATGACATGATAGGAAAGAAGGTTATCGTAAGAAGAATAGAAATCGATGAGATCGAGCAATTGGCCAAACATCCGGACATCGATGAGATTGTTATTTGCGAAAGAATCCACAATGAAAAAGACCTGAGCCTTCTAATCTATCTTACGCAAAAGTTAAAAATAGATATTGTTTTCAATCCTTCTATCTATGTGGAAATGTTGTCCGGGAGAATCAACGGCGAGAATTCATTCCACTCCCTAAGCACTTTCGTCGGAGAAAAACGGGATTTGGAAGAGTTTTTGATAAGAAGCCTGGATATAATTGGAAGTATCATTATGTTGCTTATGTTTACACCTGCGACAATTATGATTTCTCTGCTCATCAAAATTTCGTCGCCAGGACCGGTTTTTTACAAGCAGCAAAGAGTAGGCAAAGACGGCAGAATCTTCACTTTGTACAAGTTTAGAACTATGGTGGAAGATGCAGAGAAAACCGTCGGACCTGTCTTGGCAAGCCGAGATGACCCTCGGATTACAAAAGTAGGAAGGATTTTACGAAGAACACGCCTGGATGAGCTTCCTCAGCTATTCAATGTTCTGCAAGGGTATATGAGTCTGGTTGGACCCAGGCCGGAACGTCCACATTTTGTCAAGCAACACAAAGCTCTTCGTGAATTGAGATTAGCGGTAAAACCAGGACTAACGGGCTTAGCTCAGATTCGAAGTTTTTACGACTTGAAACCCCGGCATAAAACGAAATACGACTACCTTTACATCCAAAAAAGGTCGTTGCAGCTAAACCTGTACATACTGATGCTGACTATTCCCGCCGTCTTCTCCAGAAAAGGCTGGTAGGCTTGGATATTTTTCGCACTTTATACCGGGACGTTAAAGCAGTCCTTTCTCTGGTCGATGGTAGATCACAACTCGCTTCTTGCTCTTTTTCCGCGTATCGACCTCCACCGAATATTCTTTCTGTCCAATTCTATCGGAAGATAGCTCGTCCCCTTCGCCCTTAGCAATCCTGACGACGTATTTGGCCTTCCCTGGAATACTATCGCTATACAGCAATCCTTCTCGTTCTGCGTAAAAACTTATGCGTATGTCCGGAACGGCGATAATGTCCTGCCGGTCGGTATTGTTCTTTAGCCACGCCGCCGCTATTCTAAAGCCCCGCTTGTCGATACCTGCCGGCCGGAGCAATTTGGGCAGGCAAATCGTTATGCCGATCAGCAGCAGTATCAGACCCAACTGAGACTTTTGGCCTTTGAGCGAGCCGAACTTAAACATGCTCGAAAGCCGGTTCTCTATCACATGCAGACCGTCACAGATGTAGAAAACGGTAAAGGCCACTAATGGCAGGGTCCATCTGTTGCTTATGTGCGCCTCAATATAGCAGTAGCGGCACACCATCAGCGACAGATTCATCAGCACAAAAACCGTTATGAGAAATCTCTCCTCGAGTTTAGCCCCATGTTGCAGGCGATAGTAAAAACCTATCAACAAGGCCGGCATAAAAAACCACATCAGGTTCTCACCAATGCTGCTGAAAATTTCACCCAAAGCCTTCGCTATATCGGCGGGAACTATTCTTGCAGCATAACAATCCGCACCGTCGGCGTCATTTTCACGAACATCGGTCCGGTGCGGCGTCGTGTTGTGAGAAATCATTTTGAAAACGTGCGTTGCATTGGGTGAAATGATGTGCCCCGTGTATTTGATATACGGCAGTGCGGGAAGAGCAAAGGCGACAAACAGTGATGCCAGAGCCGCAAGAGATCTTGACCTGCTGATTTTTCCAACTCCGGGCCGGAACATGCACAACGTCAGCCACATGAAGCCATATATGACTAACTGTGCACACTCAGGCCGTATCCAATAGCCCAAACCGGCACACAATCCCGCCAGACCGAAGGTCCACCATTTGCCTCGCCGGGCCCCCATGAGCAAACACAGAAAGCCCGCCGCCAAAAACAGTATATAAGGCCACTCTCTTGTAACCTCACAACTCATTTTGGCCGGATGAGGCAGCAGGATGAGTATGAGCATCGCATAGAAACTTTTCCTGCCGCCCACCAATAACTGTCCGATGAAATACAGCGGTATCAGCGCAAGCAGGCGAAACAACAAAGTTATACTCTGGGCCGAGTATATCCACCCCGACAATGATGAGTCGTGGGTGAGCATAGCCGCGAATTCGTGAGCTGCAAAGATCAGAAACGGATATCCCGGAGCGTCTTTCCTGCCAGTGACGGCTGAATAGTCTGACAACTCGCGCGCGCGCTTCGTGTAAAACACCCCGTCTTTGGAAATAAGGACCGTGCCGGCAATCAGATAGACTCCGAGCACAGATGCGGCAAAAATGAGAACAAGTAAGCTGATCGCAGCCTGTTTGTGCCCTGTATCCTTAGTGTTTTGTTTCGCCGGCATAATACTCGTCTGCACGCAACCCGGCGCGCCGGGATTACGCCGCCGTGCTCTATCAGCGGGATTATCCGTTGAGGGTCCAGCCGGGGCGGTACTCGCGGCTGAGAAGATCGTTGGCCTCGGCACTGTTGGTCACGCGGCCGCGGGCGCCGTCGTACTCGATCTTCTTGCCGACGCGATAGGCCACCAGACCCAGCAGCATCGTCTCGATCAGGTTGCTGCTGTACTCGAAGTCGCACGAGGTCTTAAGGTCGCCCTTGCACGCATTGGTCCATTCGCCCTGGAAGTGGCCCATGTCGGGGATGACCTTGTCGGGGCTGCGCCGTTTATAATAGGTCAGATCGGCATCGTTGCCGAAAGGCAGCACCAGTCGCGAGCCGAAATCGGCAACAACGTAGCCTTTCTTGCCCTTGAACATCACACCGTGCCCAATCTTGTTCAGATCGACGTAAGGCTTGGGCGATCTGGGCATCGCTCCGCCCTGATACCAGCCCAAACGGATGGCGGGGCGCCAATCATTCGCTGGCATATCAAAATGGGCTTCCATCTTAACAGGCGTGACATCGGGATTAAACGGGTCCCCCTTGGCCTGGGCCGTAGTCGGCAGAGTCGTGTCCATGCCGTTCCAGGCCAGGTCCATCGTATGGCTTCCCATGTCGCCGATCTGGCCGCTGCCGAAGTCCCAGTACATGTTCCACTTGAGGCAGCCGCCGATGTAGCCCGGATTGTAAGGATGCCAGCATGACGGCCCGATCCACAAATCGTAATGGAGGTGCTTGGGCGGCTCGCCCTGAGCGGGCAGGTAGCCGGGCCGGGGGATCTGGCGGTTGCCCCAGGCGTACACATCCGTTAGCTCGCCGACGGCGCCGTCCAGAATCAGCTCGCGCACGCGGTTGAAGTTCGGGTTGGCATGGCGCTGCGTGCCGCACTGTGTGGCCAGCTTATGTTTGTTCTTGAGGTAGGTCGCTCGCACGACGCGCGCTTCTTCGACGCTGTTGGCCAGCGGCTTCTCGCAGAAAATGTGAAGCCCGCGGTTCATGGACCAGTTGGCGACGAATGCGTGCGTATGGTCCGTGGTGCAGCAGATAACCGCATCGAGGCCCTTTTGATCGAGGCATCTGCGCCAATCGACATAGTGCTTTGCCTTCGGGAACTTCTTAGCGGCCGTGGCAAGTTTGGTCTCGTCCACGTCGCACAAGGCCACTACGTTCTCGCTCGAGATGGGACCCTGGTGGGTCCGACCCCGGCCCCCTACGCCGATCAGGGCCACGTTGAGCTTGTTGCTGGGCGCATTGGCGCCGGAGAGCGTGCCGCCGGGCAGAATTACCAGGCCCATTCCCGCGGCTGCGGTGGATTTCAAAAATTGACGTCGTTGAGTGATCTTGTTCTCTATCATGGCTTTGCCCTTCTCTGTGGTTTTCGTTTTCGATTATGAAACCGGGAAAGTTGAGTTTACAAATCAGGCCAGGAAGATGCAACCGAAAAAGATGATCCGGCATTTGACGCAGAGAGAAATCTCAATTATAATAGCCGGCAGATAGCAGGTTTTTGTGTTTGTATGTTGGAGCGATTATGCTGGCGAATGCAACTGTAGCCGATCTTTTGCGGCCTTGTGAGAAGAGGCTTGCCGGGTTCTATGATATTGCCCTTATCGTCGGGGGGTCTTTGCTGATTGGTCTTTGCGCCCAGATCAAGTTTTTTCCGTTTGGCCCGGTTCCGGTTACGGGGCAGACTTTTGCCGTTCTGATGACAGGAGCGCTGCTCGGTTCTCGCCGGGGCAGCCTTGCCGTCCTTGCCTATATTGCCCAGGGTTTGGCGGGCTTGCCGGTCTTTGCCGTGGCGAGCGGTTCGGCCGCACTGTTAGGCCCCACTGGCGGGTATCTGGTCGGCTTCGTTGCCGCCGCTTACGTTACAGGGTTGTTGGCCGAGAAGGGATGGGACCGGCGGATCGGCACTACAATCCTGGCGATGACTCTCGGCAACGTGGTCATTTACGCCTTCGGCCTGCTCTGGCTGTGCTGCCTGACCGGCGTCAACTCCACAGTTTTGAAGACAGGGCTATATCCTTTCATTCCCGGCGACTTGTTGAAAATAACGCTGGCTGCCGCACTCCTTCCGTCAGGCTGGAAACTGCTCGGTTGCGCCGGTCTTGGCGCAGACGCATCGAGAAAAAAAACCGAAAAACAACAATAAAATCTACGATTTCACGCCGAAATTGAACCTTCCGACACCGTAGCGAATTCAATTGGCTTATGGCACACGCCCACCTATCCGCGTGGGCAAAAACGGAATTTGCCCACCCTACGAATGCTGATTGATGATATTGGTATCTACGATGAGGTGCTCAGAATTGTAGGGTGGGGCTTGCCCCACCATGTTTGAACGGTGGGCCAAAGCCCCACCCTACATTTAAATTCTTTTAGTCCACAGTGTCTGGCTTGGCTCTGTGGTCGATAAGCAGCGGGCCCGGCGGGGCTTTCCAGACTCGGCAGAGGGGCTGGGCTGTGCGGACCCGGCCTTTCTGCCGCCGGGCCGGATCGGTGGAATAGAAATATTGCTCTGAATCCGTATAACGATATTCATAGAGGGGCACTATGCCTGAATTGTCACCGGCATCAGTGTCCGGCGGCAAGGCATAGAAAAGCGGGTCAGCAGACGGATTGGGATGCTCTGCGGTCAGCTTGGCGTTCTGTACGTAGATAGCGGTAGGATGGGCTTTCCTTCGACTTCGCTCAGGACCGTGAGTTCGTCGAACGGTAGCCCATGCGATTCCGTGATGGCCGGCTGAAGCCCACCCTACAAGCTGATCCGGCTCGAATGCATAGAACGGTATCGATTCGACAGAGTCCCACAGGCCGGCGCTTTCTACGTCGTTACGCAGAAGATAATTGCTTTGACCCTGTTTGTCCTGTACTTGATAGACCGCCACGGGCAGAACGAGACGCGGATCGTCGAGGTTCAATCGGTACATGATCTGATTATAATCGTAGCGCGGCGTCGGATTTTTTGCCGAGCCTGAAAACGTGTGGGCGTAGGTTCCCTCGAAGTAAATCATGCGGCCGCCGTCCTGGTCGAAGTACGGATGGTGCATCGGATTGTAGAAAGTATATTTGTTGTGCGTGACGATCTTTCGAGCGTAGGCCCACGGCCCGACTGGAGTGTCGGCTTCGGCGTACCAGACCTCGCCAAGATAAGACTGTTCGCCGGCTTGCTGCACCGTGATCATGACCCATTTGTTTCGATGGGCGTTGAAATAAACGCTGCCGCCGTGAGGAATGACTTTCCTGCCGGAGGTGACGTCGTAGAGATGCGTGTCCTTTTTCTCCTGCTTCAGCGCTTCGATGATGGAGTTATTCGCCGATGCGTCACCACCTGTCAGCTCGTAAAAGCGCACCCAGCGGTGAGGTGTTTCAGATTCGCCCACATCCAGTCTCGCAGCGTGTGGCGGGGCCGTCCCGGCCTTGCGTCCCGCCGGCATCCCTTCGACTGCGCTCAGGACAGGCTTGCCGGCGCTCGGGAACAAGGGCAAGATGCCCTCGCCACGACGAGAGAGGGCGGTCAGGACTTCGTAACGATTGGGATCGAGAACGTGGTCCCACTCGGCCCTGACTCGCATACGGACCGATAGAGGAAACTGCACGGCGAAATAGTAATACCTTTGCCCGGCTACATTGACCGCGAAGGCATGTCCTGAATTGGTATGCGGCAGGAAATCCTGGCCCGAGCGAACTACCGGCTCGAACGAGCCGGTCGCATCGTTGAAGACCACCAGCCCGCGCTCGTAAGCCTGGCCGAGGTCCTTCATTCGCGCGTATTTGGCGACCATTTGCTCAGCGCCCTGCTTGTCCCTGACGGTCAGCAAGCCATCAAGCCATACCAGACCCTTCTCTTTCATACGACAAATCGGCCTGCTGAATCCCGTCTCGTCAACGAAGTACTCGATATTGACCCCGACGGAAGGGTTCAGTCCTCCTCGTCCGGGCAAATCGGAAAACGCGCCGGCTGTGGCGAAGTGGCCCAAAGGATACGACGGTCTATTCGTATCGCCCCACAGCCAGAACAGACGACCGTGATAGACGCACGTATATACCGAGTCCTGCCCCATGACCTGCCCGTTGAGGACAGGGTTCTTTAGCGGCGCCGGATGGCCGGTAAGAACACTGTCGCGATATATGCCCTGACCCGTGATTCGATAGAGCCGCTCGGCAATGTTGAGCCGGTCGATTTTGATCACGGCACTGCCTCCGGCGGAGGTCTTCAGCCTTGTTCCATTCATGCCGAATCCGTCTTTTGGAAATTCATAGCCGTGACTTTCAACGAAGAAAAAAACGTCCCTGTCCATCAGGCCCGGCTCATAGAATGCGACAATGCCGTTGCTGTCCGTGTAGTATCGTATATTGCTGGTCGTCCGTAATTCGACCAGGGGCACTCCACGATTAGTTTGGCGATCCACTACCTGAATCTTGAAGTATTTGCCGGGAGAGGCCGGCTCCACAAACGCAACCAGACAGGGCCAGACAACAAGCAGGAGAGTCGTCGTCAAAACAATCCGTGAGTGGCTCTTGCGCATCATCTTCGATTCTCCCGAACAACCTCGGAATAATTCTGCTTACAGCGCAGCTCTTATTAACAGTATAGTATGCCGTGGATCAATATCAAGCAAGCGGTGGTGTGCGTCGGTCTTTACGGCAGTGGATAAAAATGGGGCCTGCACCGAATCGTTCGGCACAGGCCCCTTATAGTGCAAGTCTTAACGTCATTGACGCACAAGCGGCAATTACGGCGCTGGATTCCTCGGCCTATATAGCCGAATGTCGTCAAAGTACATCGTGCCGGAACCACCGGACGCAGTAACGCCGGCTTTGCTTCCCATGCCAATGGCAATCTTGTCAACGTTACTGAGGTTTATGCCCTGATCGGCAAACGCCTGGAGCGGAATGACCCACTCGGTCCAGGTGTCGATGTTCGCCGCACCGGGGTCATCGTGAGCCACTACCGCAGGTGCGCCCGTGGCGTTAGAGATCGCCACATATAGCGGCTCGGCGGCATTGCTGGCTATGCCAATGTCCTGGCTCGCCCACTGCGCGCCGGCGTTGCCGGTGATAGTAACGTTGGAGAACACGGCCTCACCCGTCGCACTGTTATTGTGGCCGGTCAGTGCCAGGCCCACATAAACAGTAGATTCCATCGACACGCTCGGTCTCCACACCATGCTTTGCCACGTGGCGCCATTACTGGAATAGGAGCCCCTGAAGTTGCCGGAGACGTCACGCTCTAATTTCACCCAGTAGGGTGCGGTGATTGCCATTTGCTCGGCTGTCGCCACAGAAGTGTCGCTCGTGGCGTCGGCGTCGGTATCCGTCCGCGCCTGGAATCGGCACCCGTTCGTTGGTGTGCCGTCGGCGTTGGTGGGCATGATGTACACCGCAGTGAACTTCGAGCCCGGATCGAGCGTCTCGCGAATCATCACGCCGGCTTTCGCCCAGTTGTCGGTCTGCTCAACGCTCTCGACCTTCGCTACAATCGTGCCGGCGCCGGTGAGCGTCTTGTACGCATAATGGAATTCATCTGCCTGGTTCCAGATATCCGCACCGGAGGCGGTCATCGTAAATGTGCCGACCGGCCCCTCAACGAAGCTGCCGACAGATCCGGGTTGGCCCTGGAACCAGATCGACAATTCGCCGACGCCTCCCTCAATCCAGTCATGCGACGAGGTTAGCTTCAACTCGGCTTCTGAATTCATCACGCCCCCGGTGTTGTTGTAAGCCAGCGGCAGGGACTGGCGGCCACCGTGAACAGTCGTCTGCTCGGCATACGGCGGGAGCAAGTAGCCCACTTGTGCGCCGTTGGTAGGAACGCCGAAGCCGTCGATCCAATGCTGCCAGATAGCTTCGTTGGCCGCGTCATTGTCGGTATAGCCCTCGAAGTCTTCCACCAGAACGTAATCAGATACCGTGAAAGCCCAGATTCTACCTTTGCTGATTGTTCCGTCGGCGTTGATCTCATCAATCCGCCAGTAGTATGGCCCGCCGCCCCATTCAACTCCTCCTTCGGGGGGCGTGTAGCTGGTTCCGCTCTGGCGGCCTCGATAGATGCCTGTCGCATCCGATGCATCTGCATCCATGACGGCATCTCTGTCGGTGCCAAAGTAAACATCGTGCTCGGAGGCATTGTCTCCCGGCGACCAGGTGAGCGGTGTTGCCTCTTTGAGCGGCGGGATTGAACCATTAGTCGGCACAGGATCCCAGGCAAGGTCAAGTTCGCCTCGCATGGCCTGTTTAATCTCGTCCAACGTCAGTACCCTGTTGTAGATGCGCACGTCATCGACGAGGCCGGTCAAATTCCGGCTGCTCTGTTGTGAGTTGGCGCCGATGAATAAGTTGTAGCTGCTGGTGTCTATGCTTCCGGTGGATGCAAGACGGGCATCCTCCGCACCATCGATATATACGATCTTGTTGGAACCGTCATACACCGAAGCGACGTGTCGCCACGTATCGGTGGTCACGGCAGTGTTCGCATTTAAGTTTGTGCCCGTGCCATTAGCCGCGAAATGGATGGAATCACCGTCTGACGGTCCTCGGCTCATTCTGTAGGAATCGTCACCCTTGGCAAGAATGGTCTCCCATGTTTTGGTGAATGCCGCAACCTTGATCCAGCACATGACCGTAATATCGCCCGTGATGGTGAGGCTCGGCAGATCCCCGCAGTCCACGTAGTCGCCGGAGCCGTCGAACTCCAGTGCACCACCCACCTGGCCGGGCCCCCATTGTGGGTCTCCCTGCAATATGCCGTGATTGCCGTTGCCGGACCAATCGACCGCCACGGTGCCGCTGTCGGCATCGAGTTTCCACCAGCCGACAAGACTCGGGTCGGTAATGGGGATTTCAGGTAAAGTCCTGAAACTCCATACGTTGCCCTTGTGTGTGGCCAGGCCGTCGAACTGATCGACTCGCCAATAATAAACCGTGTCCGAGGCGAGAGTACCGGGACTATAGTCCGGCGTTCCCCGGGGCATACCCGCCACGGCACTGTTGACATCATCGAAATTGTCAGCGAAATACACGGTATGCAGTTTCGCGTTCAAACCCATTGTCCAACTGAGGGTCGCATCATCCGGAAATACGAATCTGGCGCCGTCAGCCGGGAATGGGGCATAGGCCTTCTTGGGAGGAATCGTGAAACTCCAGACAAAACCTTTGTATTTGGTCGTGCCGTCAGCCTCAATCTCATCGACTCTCCAGTAATATGTTGTGCCCGGAGGCAGACCTTCGGGAAAGGCAAATCCTGGAAATCCGACAATGAAGAAGTCCGCGGACTGGTTGCCCTGGAAGGCGTCGCCGAGGCCGTCGTTCACGTCGTCGAAGTTGGTGCCGAAATATACATCGCGTGTTGCCGCCGTTTCTCCGCCCGACCATGAAAGACTCACCCACGTGTCCAGATACTGGGCGCCGTCTTCCGGCAGCGGATTATAAGCCCGTATCCGTGGACCTCGCCAGCTTTCGTCAGGACCCAAATCGGCCGGTGTATAATCGGGATTGGTGGTCAGCACGATCTTGTCGAATCGCCACCCGTCCTCACGCATTCTTACATGGAGCGTGTGCACCCCGACACTTGTGACATCGATCTGCGCCAAACCCTCATTGTCACGCCTGTCGATGCTCCATACCCACGGCCCGTTGCCGCCACCGGCCTGGATCTTGTCGGACGTGGTCTCATCGTCATCGAGGCCAACGTGGCAGGAATCGTCAGTGCCGCTGGTGCTGTAGCCCCGGACCCAGACATAGTGAATGCCGGTTTTGACAAAGTTGACCTCGTAGTTCAACCGGGGATTGCCGCCACCGGTGCCGTCGGGCAGTGCCCGCATGAAGCCGTCACCGGAAAAATCGGTTGGATCTGTATTGAACTCCCAGAAGTGCTCTCCCTCCGGCACGTTCTCATCGAAGTTCTCAGCCTCAATCGACACTATGCCGTCCGGCCCGGGATCCTGCGTGTAAGGATCCGAGTAGGCCACACCGCCGGTCAGATTCAATACCAAAGCAAAACAAACCAGGTAAATCAATTTCTCAGACATGATCGTCCTCCTTCAAAAAATTGAGTTTCGCAAGCGTGAACTGTGGAAGAGAGAGTGAAACTTCGGCCACGCACCAAAGCAACCGTCAATGACTTTCACCAACCCACTTTCTTGCTTTCTCGGTCTCGTGAAGACGCTGATCTTCACCACTCTCTAATATACCACGGAAACGACTGAAGTCAACATTTTTTTTCGATTTTCGATTGCCGATTGTAGCGCGACAAATCGTCAATCGGCGATCCTCAATGACTTTTACCGGACCCGGTGCGACAGAAGGAATTGTTGGAGGCCTTCCAGGTCGTCGGTGTTGAGCATGTCCACACCTGCTAAGATTAGCTCGCGCCAGAGTGCCTCTCGGGCCGCTGAAGGATTGTCCGGCGTCGCCCAGAATCTCACGCGCCTGCCCTTATCGTGTGCCGTCTGCACAATCTCCCTTAGTTTGCCGCGTTCTTCGGCAGGCATCCGGCCGGTCCCCCGCCATTTGAAATGCCGTGTCCAGTTGTCGCTTATCAGGGGCATCAGGTCCGCAGGAGCATTGGATTGCAGGTCAGTGAGCCTGCCGTCATAGCCTGCGTAGCGAACCTTCTGTGACGCCATTAGTTCGTAAGGACGATTGCCCGAGATGACAGCAAGCACGGCCTTATCACTGCGACCGTCCGGCCCGAAGGAGGTGAAGATGTCTTGATACTCGGCGAGGATTCTGTCGAGCACCTTGTAAGTTGCAGCAGTTTCGGATTTGATGTCGATCAGCAACGTTACCTGTCCCGGCGCGCCGGGATTCGGATAGACGCTTCCGCCATTTTGCTTTACTCGTTCTCGCAACGGATCGAGATACAGGCGGCGCAGGGTCCTTTCAGGCGTAATCTCATGCCGGTCGTGAGCTACAAACAAATCGTCATCAACGAGAAAGATGTCGGCTTCGACGCCGCTAAAACCATGAGCGAGCGCATCATGCAGCGGCTGCTCGTGCCTGTAATCATTGTGCGCATGAGCCAGAGGCAGAGGCACAACGCCGGTGCCGGCAGGGTGTGACCTGCATGAAAGCAACGATAGTGATGCCGAACACATAAGCATGGCTATGTAAGTGCTTCTCATTTGCATGGATGCTCCCGGTTAAAATCTTCTTGATCGTGCCGTCTCGTTCGTTTTCGAATACAGTAACCTATTCAACTCGTTCATACAACAGTCAGTTGACTTGACCTGATGAGAAAAACGTTGAGATTCGACACTGGATTATGTACAACATTAGTCGGTCGGTGGGCCAATACCGTAAGGCATCCCCAAGGGAGGCCCACCCTACAGGCTGGAAAGGAATGGCAAATGATCGAACGAATTCGAAAACATCCACTTGTGACAACGGTAGTTTTGTTAGTTTTTCTCGCGGCCGGTCAGGAGCGAGCGGAATCGCGACTCCAGTTTCCGGGGCCTGCGCCGGGTAAGGGACAGGCCAGGATTCGTCAAAGCGAGCTTGTTCTTGAGAATGACGTTATTTCCTGCGCCTGGAACATCTCCGATGGGCAGCTTGCGCCGAACGCTGTGACGGACAAGCTGTCCGCAAGCACGCTCGATCTGTCGGAGACCGAATGCTTTCAAGTGGTCCTGGACGGCGGGCGGATTGTGAAAGCTTCCGATCTGAGAATTATCGGCAAACCCGGCACAAGAAACCTGGAGCCAAATCCCGATTCATGCCGATTAGCGGAACGGTCCGGCGGCAAAGAAATCAATATTGTGCTCGCTGCGCCGGATGATAATCTGAACGTCAACTGGACTGCGATTCTGCGTGACGGATCAAATTACGTGCGGCAACGGATCAGCTTCGAGGCGAAGAACAAAGCAATCAACTTTAAGCAGCTAACACTGTGGGAGCTGCCGGCGGCGAATGCCGAGATCAAAGGTACCGTGGACGGCTCGCCGGTGGTGGCCGGTAACATGTTCTTCGCCTTCGAGTATCCTCTCTCGAAGACACATAAGCCGCAGGGACAATCACATCTTATGCGATGCAGTTTACCTTACGGCAGCCGGCTGGCGCTTGGCGTGCCTGTTGTGCACAGCTCGGTTGTCGGCGTTGTCCCGGAGGGGCAGTTGCGCCGTGGCTTTCTGTACTATATCGAACGCCAGCGCGTGCATCCGTACAGGCCGTTCCTGCACTACAACAGTTGGTATGACATCGGGTACGGGTCTGAGAAAATACAGCCTGGGCAATTCGTTGAGGTGGTCGAACTGTTCGGAAAGGAGCTGACCAAGAGGCGTAAAGTAGGGATGGCTTCATTTGTTCTGGACGACGGGTGGGACGATCCCGCCTCGTTATGGCTGTTTCACGAAGGTTTTCCCAATGGCTTCGCCCCGCTGCGTCGCGCGGTCGAAAGATACGATTCGGTTTTGGGCGCCTGGCTTTCTCCTTTCGGCGGCTACGGCGATGCAAAGCAGGAAAGGCTCAAGTACGGCCGGCAGCAGGGCTTCGAGACAAACAAGAGCGGCTTCTCGTTAGCCGGCCACAAATACTTCGGCAGGTTTCGAGATGTGTGCGTTAAGATGATCCACGACTACGATTTGAACTACTTCAAGTTCGACGGCATAGGCACTGGCGGCAGACCGACAGGAACTACCGCCGAATTCGCCCGTGATATGGATGCCCTTCTTCAGCTTATGGGCGAGCTGCGCCGGGTCAAACCCGACGTGTTCATCAACACCACAACGGGCACCTGGTCGTCGCCGTACTGGCTCTGGTACTGCGATTCGACCTGGCGCTCCGGGCGCGATTGGGGTAAGCACGGCGCAGGCACGCAGCGCCAACAGCAGGTGACGTACCGTGACAAGGAAACCTACCACAACGTCGTCAGGCGTGCGCCACTGTATCCGCTCAATTCGCTTATGACCCAGGGCGTCATGATAGCCAATCACGGACTTCCCAACGCGACCGAAGGTCTCGTCGAAGATATCCGGGACTTCTTCGCCAGCGGGACCAACTGCCAGGAGCTGTACATTACGCCGTCTATGATGGGGCCACGACACTGGGACGCCTTAGCTGAGGCGGCAAAATGGTCCGGCGACAATTCCGACGTGCTGGTGGACACTCACTGGGTGGGAGGCGATCCGGCTGAGGGTCAGATTTATGGCTGGGCTTCATGGGCCGAGCGAAAAGGTATTTTGTCGCTGCGCAATCCCAGTGACAAGCCGGGAAAAATCACGATAGATATCGGCAAAGCATTCGAGCTGCCCAAAGGTGCGGCACGGAGCTATACTCTAAAGAGCCCGTGGAAAGAGGACGCCGGCAGCGAAGCGATTGTGCTCTCGGCGGGCAAAAAGCACACATTTGAACTGAAGCCATTTGATGTGCTCGTGTTCGACGCAAAGCCGCTTTAGATTTTGGCGGCCAGCCGGACCATCGTCTCGTAGTTTGCCAATATGCCGGGCGTGATTTTCCGGCTGATAGGCGCCGATGTCGGCATCAGGACGAAGCCTTTGCCGTCGCCGGAGGTTCCGTCTTTGAGGCTCTTTTTGACGATTTTCTCAAACTCTGCCGGCTCGGTGTTTTCTATGTCGGCGAATTCTATGTTCCCAAACAGGACCAGCTCTTTGCCGTACTCGCTGCGCACATAAGCAAGCTCTACGTCTCCCTGCGGGGGCGGTTCGATCGGATCGATGGCGGCGGGGCCCATCTCGACGATATAATCGAGTACGGCACGAATCCTGCCGTGGCAATGAATCCGGGCATAACCTCCGTGCCTTTGAATAGTCTCCACCATCGGGCCGGTGTAACGAACCACGTATTCCTTGAACAGATGTGGCGGCAGGTAAGGTTCGCTGGCATATTCAGGCCCGTAGATACGCCACAGGTGGCCGGGGAATTCCCTTGCCGTTTTCTCGGTTCTTGCATGAATGTGGCCAGAAAGTTTCTCAAGCAAACGATGCATCAGCTTCTGCTCGGTCAGCGCGACAACTGTGAAATCTTCCAGGTTAAAGAGAGAGGCCGCGGCGCATATTGGATCTTCCGTATCCACCATGACGATGCCGCGGTCGGCGAGTTCATTATCTTCTTCAATCAGGCTTTCGATGTCGAACTCCTCTGCGAAAGTCTCATCCGGCAGCTCAAGGTAGGTCTTCAGATCGTCTGTGCTTTTAAGCAGATGCTTTAGTGTCCAGACCGTATCGACCTCCGGGCTGCGGCGGCTCAGCGATGTCATTGTTCTGTCGGCAACTTTCAGAGTCACACGTTTGAAGCGGCATCCGTCCGCCACGTATTCCTCTGTCTCGAAGAACTCGCCGCGAGAACCGCCGGAATCGACCTCGTGACAGCGCGATTTGACCGGGCTGCGCATCCGAATTATGTCGCTCTGTTCCTCCGCCAGCTTCAGCAGAGGCCGCCAGGACGGGTCGTTATAGACGTTGAATTCATCCGGATCAGATGGATCAATATCAAATCCCCCAATTTCATAGAAATTGACGGCAGGCCGGTCAACCGGTTCGCCGCGCAAAGTCGCCATCAATCTTTCCCGCCTGGTCATCATTGATCTATCTCAAGCATCTTCCTGGTGGGAACTTTCGTTCTGGCCAGCCCGGTCTGTGAGGCTCTTGAACAGCGAGCGAATGTTGAAGAAACCGCCGATTGAGACAACTACCGCCAGGCCCGCAAAAAGAGCGAGGCTTGCAAAGAAAAAGATTTTCCAAAGGCTAATCCAGAAATCCATATCGTGTTACTCCTCATGCTTTGCGGATTTGCCGCGATCCGGGAACGCCAGAGAGCCGGCTACCATCAGCACGATCGCAAGTGCTATCACAACCAGTCCAACGATCGCACTGGATACTTCTATGCCCAGCAGGTTCTGAATCGGCTTCAATCCTACTGCCGCCCCGAAACCACATATCAGAGACAGATATGCACCGACTTCGCTGGCCCGTTTCCAGTAAAGGCCGAAGACCAACAAGGCAATGGCTCCGGTAAAATAGATTGCCCCGGAGATTGCCATGTAGTCCCACAAGTCTTGCCCGAGGTCATACCAGAGTCCCCAAATGAGAATGAAAATACCGATAGCTATGATGAAGATTCGCGTTAGCAGCAGACGTGCCTTGGAGGACAATCCTCCCTTGAACCAGGGCGCCACCACATCCTGGGTCAGCACCGAACTCCAGCAGAGCAGGTAACTATCGTGGGTGGACATGAACGCAGCTAACATTCCCGCCGAGACGATCCCTATGAATCCCGGCGGAAGTATCTGGCTTAGAAACACCGGCATTGCCATCAGAGTTACCTGTGAGTCGGCGGAACCGTCATCGGGAAGGAAAATACTCCTCAGCGAATCGTGCTGGGAGATATAAACGAAGGCGCAGATTCCGAAAAAATAGGGCAGCAGGAATCGAATGAGGAAACCTATGGAAGCCCAGGTGTAGATCTTCTTAACGGTGCGCGTGTTTTCCGCAGAACATGCGCGAATCACTGCTGTTTGCCAAACTGCGCAACTAACCAGGCCGAGGAAGAACATCCAGACCACGTAAGAGACACCGAAACCTTCGCCGTGGAACGGGTTGAAACCGGCTTCGCCCTTCAGTTGTGATACGGTATCAATGATGTTGCTCCAGCCCAGGCATTCGATTGATATCAGACTCGTCGCCAGGAGGCTAAACGACAGGACGACGAACTGTATGTAGTCGAGAACCACTACCGAAACCATTCCACCTAAGGTTGTATAGAGCAGCACCATTCCAAGCAGAACGCTCATTATGACTTTGAGGTGAACATCCTGGGTCAATCCTGTTATACCCATCACGAAAATGGAGCCGGCTTTGAGGAACATCCCCATATTGAGGATGCCGGAGAAGGCCAGTATTATACCACCCAGGATGCGGACGCCTCGTCCGAAGCGTCTCTCGTAGAATTCCGGGATAGTCATTATCTTCATACGCCGCAGCGGCACAACGATGAATCCGGTCAGCCCCACGACCAACGTCACGATAGCGGCGGCCAGCGCGATGTGAAAGGCTGCGAAGCCACCCGTAAACCCCTTCTGGGCCGAGTACATCACCGTCACCAGTCCCAACTCGGTTCCGATCATTGTCGCAATCGCCAGGAAGGTTTTCAGGCCCCGGCCGGCAACCATGAAATCCGTAACGTTGCTGATATATCGTCTTATATACACGCCGAAAGCTACAATGACGATCAGATAGCCGACGACGATGCACCAGTCAGTGGGACCAAAATTGGTACCGATTCCAATAGCACTCAAATCCATAGGGTCTCCATGTTCAAAATGACTGCACCTCAAGGCGGCCACGCGGGGCCGCCCCTACTTCAGCTCCTTTTCGCACCGTTCTCGATATTCGTTCTGTTGGCGTGCACCTTTGTGTCCGGCGGCGCCTTCCTTCCATGCCGAACGCGCATCGGCCTCACGCCCAAGAGCCTGCAGCGCCTTTCCGCGCCAGTATTGTGCGGCTGCTTCTGCCGGCTTGTTCGAGCGTCCGACGCCGATGTTATCGGGATACGTCAAAGCCGCCTCGAAGTCATGTAAAGCCCCGGCAAAGTTCTTATCGTCAAAACGCTGCCGGCCTCGTTCCAGATGCGCCTTGTGGAATATGTCCCATGTAATGCTCTGGCCCTCCCAGTTGACAAAATACGGCGTCGATTCGAGTAAATCGATGGCATTGGTGTAATCCTGCTCGTCGAGATAGGCCTGGGCGAGCATGATGATAATGTCCGCACGCATGAGCGTCTCAAAAGGCGTAGATTCCATGACCTCTATCGCTTCAGGTCGTTTCTTTGCCGCCAGCAAAACGTCCGCCAGGTCGCGATAGAGCGTCTGGTCTTTCGGCCGGGCTGCAATGGCCTTGCGATATAGCCTCTGAGCTTTGGTCAGGTCCTCCTCCACGGCCCAGGCGTAAAGACCCAGATTGCGAAACGCGATGCTCAACGATTGGTCTAAGTCAGCCGCCCTTCGCCAGCACCGGACAGCTTCATCAATCCGGCTAAGATGCGCATAGAGATTTCCAAGATGCAGATGTGCATGAGCATCGTCGGAGTTGTTCCTGACGGCGTACTTTAATACTTCCACCGCTTCGGGCCGGGATGGGAATTCATAATCCCGGTGACTCCCGGCAGCCTTATCGAGATATGCCTCGGCCTTCGCCCGGTCTTTTTGCAGCGATGCAAAGTAGGCCAGATAATAGAGAGGCAATGGGCTGCGTTTGCCTTGTGAAACTGCCGAAAGCAGCTTCTCGGCTTCTTTCACCAGTCCCAGCTCGGAAAAGACAAGGCTCGCCTCCAACATTTGAAAATCGTCCTCTCCGACGAACGCTTTCGCTTGGCGCACGAAGCGATTCATCTGACGTTTGCCCTGTAATGCCGTCAGCATCCTCGGGATCAAATCGGTCGGGTTTTGAGCGATTCTTTGTTTGGCATGTTTGTACGCCGACTTTGTCTCTCCTGCGGCGTACAGGGCAAGGGCCAAATGATTCTTTGCCCTGGTATCCGTCGGATTGAGCTTAGCTGCCTGCTCGAATGCCTCCACGGCTTTCACGTAATCTCCCAATCGCATAAAAGCACGCCCGGCCAGGTCGTGGCCGAGAGAGGCGGCGCCGAGACACCTGACCGCTTTGTAAGCACATCGCAGCACCTCGATCTCATTGCCCGATCTCGAATGGCATACGCCGAGGAAATACCACGACAGCCCGTCAGTGTCATCTTTACTCACGGCCATGTTCAGCCGCCGCGCCGCAGTCTCATACAGGCCTGCTTCAATATCAAGTACAGCCAGCCCACGCAGGGCGGGCGAATACTGGGGGTCTTCCGCCAACGCCTTTTCATAATACTCACGGGCCTTTTTGCGATTTGTCCCCAGGTCATGCTTTCGGCCTCTTAGATACTTTTCCTCCAAAGTGAGCTGCTCGTCGGGCTTGGTCATAAGTTTCGAGGGTTCAGGTTCGGGAGTCTCCGGAATCGGCAACGGAGTCGTGAAGGAGGCGAGCACAGTTCCGTCTTTGGTTGTGATTGTGACATCAACAGGCGACTTCGGAGCCGCCGAGAGCGTAATTGTCCGAGGATTCTCAGGAGTGAGGTTCACAGTCTCTGCGAGAAGCTCGTGATTCTCTTGTGAAAGCGTGCAAACGGACCCCGGGAAATCACTGGTTGCGAGGATGCGGAGTCGTAGGGTGGGGCTTGCCCCACCATTTTCACGATGAGTCTGAACGGCTATGTCCTTCGTCGCATACTCGAAACCGTCACCAAGTCCATGCACCGGATACCAGTATTCCTGCCACGAGACCACCTGTCTCGGCAGCAACATGCCGTAATCGGACTGAGTCGGCAGCGGCCCGCTCTGGACCTCTATATACGGGCCGTCATTGTCGGTCAGGTTCTCCTGGCTCACCAGCCCAAAGTCCCATGTTCCCCACGTCCAGGCCTTTTTGCCGCTCAGCTCGTGATGGTCGGCTGTCTGCACAATTCCCCGGTCCGCATCGACGTCGTAAGCCCCGAAGAAATCAAAGACACAATCGACGGAAAAAACCGAGGAGGAGGTTTCATAGTTCTTCAGCCATGTCAGGTCCTTGCCCTCATGTATGGGCCAGTTAAAGAATTTGACGCCGGCATGGTCCGTGCCGAGGGTCATCGGATAGATAAAACGAGTGCCGGGCCGATTCGGAAAAGCCGTGCAATTCCAGAAGTAGTACGGGCTCATCGCGTCGAAGGGATTGAAAATGCGAATCTGCTCGTCCAGATAGGCCTTGCCCGGATGCAGAGTCACCCTCACGGTCCATTGTGTCCGCAGACTCTTTTCCAGGTTGTTAATCTCAAGGTAAGCCGAGCCGTCGGCGTTCTTGCCTGTGACCGCATCGACCGGCGACAAAATTGCCACGGTATGCCCGTGCGGTCCTGCGTTCCATTCGACACCGCCGCTGATCCAGGCCCCGCGCATGGCGATCATCCCCGGCTTGATCACATCATTGAGATGGAACATTTCCTTGCCTTCGGTCTTGTCGAAAACCGAATGCAGACGGCCGCCTAACTCGGGAAGGCAGGTGACTTTCAGGTATTCATTTTCAAGAAACAGCGCCTTGTACG
The DNA here is from genome assembly GCA_005223045.1 of Planctomycetes bacterium B3_Pla. Classification (GTDB taxonomy): domain Bacteria; phylum Planctomycetota; class Phycisphaerae; order Sedimentisphaerales; family Anaerobacaceae; genus SG8-4. The sequence goes on from NJBM01000010.1 coordinate 101,847, forward strand.
TTCGATCTTCCTTGGTTCTGGAAAGATCGTCCTGCATCGTGTAAGGGTAAACGATAGAGCCTTTGACCGTGGTCGAGAATTTCACATCGCTTTCAAGGGCCCAGAGCTTTGGATTTACATCTTCGGCCCACCCGTAGGTAGGAATCGTTAAAGTGCCCTCCCATGCCTTGACGCTTGCCCAACTCCGGCTCGAAAACCCCAAAATCAACCCACAGGAAACCAGAACAACCCGGAAATATCTGACAAGACCTCTCATAACTTTCACCTCACATTTCCCAGACAAATAAGAGTTAAAACTCCCGTCACTGAGACACTTCGTGTTCTCACACTCCATAATCTATTTGTCTTCCATTACAAAAGAAACAAAAAACTGTTCTCGGCAGAAATTTCCAGGATAACTCCCTACGTGATTCATGTAGGCGCTGGATGAGGTCGCAAGTGTGAAGAGGCTCACTTAAGGCCGCTCGTGACCGGGGCTAATTGGCCCGCTTATTCAACCTGGGGGCTACTATTGGACCGATTCATCAGCCAAGAGAGTTCCAGTTCCCACGAAAAAAAATGTCGCCGGGGGAAATTTGTGCTTGACGTCGGTCAGTAGGGATGGTAAATTCCGCGTAAGTGTAGGGATCGTCGCGAGAGCTTCCTTGAGGCCTTTAGTCTGGCACGTACAGCAATTTGGCGAGCGGACTCCGCTGCAGTGATCGGGAAAGCTGTGTGTTTCCTGCGAACACGGTGTCACAGAGCGAAGCGGAAATGCGGGAACTTGGCGACATCCATAGTAGGTGAGAACCTCCATCGAAGAACTTAACTGATAGATGCGCATAATAAGAAACAACATACCGGTTCTGATCCTCATTTTTGTTCTTTGCGTCAACGCAGGCTACGGCCAGCCCGGCGAACCCAGAACATATGTGCTGGCAACCGGAAGCGAAAGCGGTGTCTATTATCAATTGGGCTTGGGAATAAAGGCGGCCGTCGAAGAAGTGGATCCGAGTATTACGATAAAAGTAGTTAAAACAGATGGAGCTGTGGACAATTTAGGGCTAATAGAAAAGGGGGAAGCTGACTTTGCATTTACCCAGAACAATATTGCCCATTGGTTCTATCACGGTGAAAAGCTGTGGGCTTTGCCATCCCAGACAATTGCCGGAGTAGCCTCTTTGTATACCGAATCCATTCAGATTATTGTGAGGAAGGATTCGGATGTGAGAGAGGTTCGAGATCTCAGGGGTAGGACCGTCTGCACAAAGCCAATCGAAACCAGGAAGTTCTCTGCTGTGATCGATATCTTGAGTGCGGCTGGACTTGAACGTTCAGACGTAACTCAGACAACACTCTCCTTGAAGGAAGCATGTGAAGCAGTGGAGGACCCCAATGACGCCAATGAAGCTGCGTTTATAATAGCCGGTATTCCAACTCCCGGTATTGCGGAAGTCTGCAAGAGGGGGCAGATAAGATTCATTGAATTGCCTAAGGAATTGGCGAGATCGTCACACAAGTCCTGTTCTAACTTAGTATCCCATTCGATCCCAGCAGGGACATACAAGGGGCAGGACAAAAGGATTGCGACTTTGGGTGTCCGGTCGCTGTTGGTGGCGCGTAAGAATCTCGAGCCGGAAGTCGTTCGTAAAGTTGTGGCAGCAATCTTCGAGAAGACTGCAACACTAAAGAAGATGCACACACAGGGTGCGAATATAACGGTGGATTCCGCTACTAAAGGGATGACGATCGACCTTCACCCGGCGGCGAAGCAATATCTTGAGGGTGTGTCTTTCCTTATGAAACTTCGTAAACACTGGCCGAAGATGCTTAATTACATCTTCAGTGTTAGCATAATACTGTTCTTAGTGTATTACTTCGTGAATCGCAGATTTTTCCCAAACGCTTTAGGAAAGAGTGGTTATGCTCGAGTGGCAATAGTCTTCTTTTGCGTCTATGCTCTCGGCGCAATACTCATGGTTTTTTTGGAAGGTCCATATAACGAGCAGTTTGAGAACTTGTACCGGTCATTTTGCTCAATGTTCATGTATCTTTCCACTGGTTTCGAACACCAGGTACCTGTGACTCAAGGCGGGATGATGACTGCTGCATTGACTGTCGGCGTTTTAGGTGCTGGTTTGGGCGGGCTGGTGACCGGCAAGTTTGCGGCCATGTATATAACAAAGGAGAAAAAGATGCCCCCTCATATAAAAATGCATGTAGTGATATGTAACTGGAACAAGCGGGGCCACAAGATTGTGGAGCAACTGCACCGCCAAGAGGCCGCGCCAGGCACGGACATTGTAATTGTTACTGACAGGGACGTTGATGAGCAAGAGCTGCGAAAGAACGATCCGAAAAAGTATGATAATGTTTACATTGAGAAAGGCTGTCCCGATTCGCCTGGTGTGTTGGAGTCTTGTAGGATTCACTTAGCGAAGAGCATAATAATTCTGGCGGATGATGAACACTGCGATGATGATAAACCTCGCGATCCGGATGATAAGTCTGTGGACATTGCCCTTGCAATAAAGATGAAGATAGAAGAAAAGTTCGGTGAAGATGATTCGGGGCAGCCAAGAGAACTGGGACCCCATATCGCCGCAGAAGTGTTAGACCAAGGAATGGTAGCCAAATTAAAGGTGGTCGGTGTGCATGAGACGGTATGTGCCACTGAGTTGGGATTGGGCGTTCTTGCGCAGTGCGCCCTTCATCATAACCTCTCAAACGTGTATGGTGAACTCCTTGATTATTCAGCGCATACAAACGAGATATACGTGGTGGAAGACAAAGATAAGAGAAAGATTCCCGGTATATGTGCCAACAAAACCTTCGAGGAGTGTGTTGAGATTATCAATAAGCATAGAAGCGCACGATCGCAGAACCCCGCCATTTTGCTCGGTGTGTATAGAAACGGCAAGATCATGCTGAATCCACGGAGCCAGACGAGAGGCACCGTGGCCTTCGATAAAATAGAGAGAGATGACGGACTTGTGTTCATGGCGTTCTCGCGGCCGAATCTGGCTTATTTGACAGACAAATCAATAGCCCGGCGCGCTTCTGGGGAATAGGAAACGACCATCAGTAAGTAACCATACTTATATCCCGGTCGCGGTCTTTAGCGACTATTATGACCTTACCCGTTCTGTCAACAGCCACACTGTGCCCGCCGTATGTCCGGCCCCTCCAGGGTCCTTTTGTTATCTCGCCGACAAGATTGGTCCCTACGACACAGGCCCCGGTTACCTTTGCCGTGTTGCTGATCGCCCGCTCAAGCTCTTTGCCGTGCTTCGGCCAGGCCTCTTCCGTAGCGGCGTATCCATACGGAACGAGCAGCAAGTCCGGCTTCAGGGCCGCGGCTTGTTTGAGGATTTTATCTTCATGCGTGTCGGCACAGATCAACAGGCCGATCTTCCCGAATTTGGTTTCGGCCGCATTCACGCTCCGACCGGGCGTGTATGATGGGCTCATCAATTCGGCCAACAGATTGATTTTGCGATGCTTGAGCACGATCTTTCCAGTGTTGTCGACCAGTACCGCCGAATCATACAAGTCTCGGCCTTCCTTTTCCGCTAAGCCGGCACAAAGATGGATATCAAAATCCCTGGCCAACTTGCAGAGGCGCTGCGAATCCGGCCCCGGAATCGGACATGCCCTCTCATGGGCGTCGGAATTGACCCAGCCGAGCAGGACAGTTTCCGGAAAGCAGGCAATGTCTGCCCCGGCGTCTTTCGCCTCGCGCATGGCATTTTCAATCCGGACGAGATTACCCCGGCGGTCGCCGTCAAGCGAGAATATCTGACACATTGCTGCTCTTACAGTCTTCATTTGTGCCGACCATTATAGGATTTACCGCCCCAGAGACAACGACAATGTTCGTCGTGCGTGATGCGCAATACGCAATACGCAATACGCATCACGCAATACGATACAGGAGGAGTCGCCCCAAGAAAAATCAAAGGAAGTATAATGTCGATTCACGGTATAGACACGTCATTGTTGGGCTTGAATCGCTTGTGCCATCTTAGTGTCCACAGGTCCTTCAGGTAGACTCTCTCTACGCGGCTGTCCACAAATCCGATGTTAGTCGCTTTCTTGTGCCGGTCGACGCAGAAGCGCCCCATAAAGTATCCTTCGCCATGAGGATATCCGGGATATCCGCTCTCGCCGGTCACGTCATCGGGCACGGCATCCCCTTCGAACGGCCAGGAGCCGACCCATACCGAATCGCCCAAGAGTGGAACATCGCCTCTGGTGTCGGAGTATTTCCTGAAGAAGTTTTCCTTTGGAAATGCCGGGGCGTAAATCGGATCGTCGGGCAGCAGCCACAAATTCAGCCCGTAACTGCCCTCTCCACCCATGAAACGCCACGAGAGATACGTCGAGCCGTAGAACGAATCGCCCGAGCGGTCCTGGCGTTTCGTGCTCGGACAAAATGCCACTCTCATCCCTCCCTCCAGGTGCTCGGCAGGATTGTCCTTATACGCCCTTTCGCTTAGATATGGCGCCAGTTGATGGAACCAGTACCGGCCGGGCTGATGAGTGAAGGGCATGGTCAGATCATCGTGATCGAGTGCGTAGAGATTCATAGCAAGGCACAACTGCCGCAGATTACTCTGGCAGGCCCTCGAACGCGCCTGCTCGCGTACACGGCTGAGTGCCGGCATCAATATCGCCAGCAACAGTGCAATGATGGCAATTACCACCAGAAGTTCTATCAGCGTAAAAGCTTTTCTGTTATCCACAATGACACCACGTTTTCTCATGCAGCCGGTTACGGACCAAAACACAATCATACGCTTTTTGCAGCCGAAAATCAAGGCAAATGCTCGCTACACGAATGTCACAATGATTATTATAGGCTCACAATATTTATTTTGCAAATTGACCATTGGATGTGAACCTGCCTGAGGCGATGCCGTATGAGTCTTTAAGATGGAAGTGATGAGTAATGAGGTGCTAACGATGGCTTGCCAATGTGTACAACTTGGTTCAAAATGCGACACGGAGCTGCATACGCGGCATTTGTGCTATTTTATATCCCAGGGATTCAATCTCAGTGATGAACAGGAATACAGGGCACTTGTCGAAAATGCCCGATACAGGTGCGATCATTGCGGCCGCACGGCAAAGAGCGACGCCAATCTGTGTGTTCCCGTTCCCCTGTAGATCGCGGTGGATTGTTAGCTCCTCCGCACTGCCTGCACACTGGTGCGACTTGATTTCGCGGACCTTGATTTGCCTGTTTCCATCGATCCTCTCTGGTAGTATAATGCAGTCTCGAATACCGTGAGCGGCTGAGTATGTTGCTCGCCAAAACCGTGCACGTGCATGATTCCGTGGAGGATTAGACAATGTTCGATTCTGCCGACAATTCAAGAGCACCATCGAGGAAATTCGCAAATCAAAATGTACTGCATATCGGAGCCGTCAATGCCGTCATACTCGTGGCTGCCGTGCTTCTGTGCGCAGGCATGGCTCCTGCCGGGGCTTCTTCGAAGAGCAGCTCACTCAAGCCCCTCAATCGATTTCCCCGGATGGTCCAGGAATATTTCGTCCAATCCGTGCGTCGGATCGAGAACCGTACGAATCAGCGGCGAGCCGATCTCAAAACCAAGGCCGATGCCGAAGCTTACGTTCGCGGCGTTCGCGAGAAGATACAGCAGAGCTTCGGGCCCTGGCCCGAGAGGACCCCGCTCAAGCCCCGTATTACCGGCGTGATCGACCGGGATACGTACAAGGTCGAGAAGATAATCTTCGAGAGCCGCCCCAATTTCCTGGTGACCGCCAACCTCTACATCCCCAAAGGCCGGGCGTTTCCCCTGCCCGGCGTCGTTGGTACTTGCGGCCATTCATCAAATGGAAAAGCATCCGAGTTCTACCAATCCTTCTCACAGGGATTGGCCCGGCAGGGCTATGTTGTGCTGATCTACGACCCCATCGGGCAGGGCGAGCGTTTGCAGTACCCCGACGAGGACTTGAAATCGCGAGTCGGCGTTGGCGTCCGCGAGCACCTGTACGCAGGCAACCAGCAATTCCTCGTAGGCGAGTTCATCGGCTCGTGGCGGGCCTGGGACGGCATGCGCGCCCTGGACTATCTGCTGAGCCGCGACGAAGTCGATCCGAAACACATAGGCGTCACCGGCAACTCCGGCGGCGGGACGATGACCACTTGGCTGTGCGGCGTCGAGCCTCGATGGACGATGGGCGCCCCGAGCTGTTTCGTGACAACTTTCCGCCGGAACATGGAAAACGAGCTTCCCGCCGATACCGAGCAATGCCCGCCGCGGGCGCTGGCTCTCGGACTGGACCACTCAGATTTTCTTGCCGCAATGGCGCCCAAACCGGTCATTGTTCTGGCAAAGGAAAAGGACTACTTCGACGCCCGCGGCGCCGAGGAAGCTTACGCTCGGCTGGTCAATCTTTACCGGCTGCTGGGAGCAGAGCAGAACATCGATCTGTTCATCGGGCCAAGCTACCACGGCTACTCCCAGGAAAACCGCGAAGCTATGTACGGCTTCTTCAACCGCGCCACCGGCATATCCGAGGCCAAGAGCGAGCCGGAACTGGTTCTTGAGAAAGACGAAACGTTGTATTGTGCGCCGCGCGGGCAGGTCTGCGAGCTGGATTCGGCGCCGGTTTTTTCGTTCACAAAGACGGCGTCCGAGAAGCTCGCCAAAAAGCGTCGCAGAAATATCCCCGCGCCAATGCTCAAACGGCGTATCGCGCAGGTGCTGGGACTCAGGGGACCGGCCGCGTTGCAGTCCAAGGAGCCTCCGGAATACCGCATTATGCGTAATTGGCGTTCGCGCGGATTTCCCAAGCCGCGTTGGACCACGTATCTCGTCCGGACCGAACCGGGCATTCATGCCGTGGTGTACCGCCTTTCCGACGAGCAGCTCCTGTCGCGACCGCCGAAGGGGCAGAAGCGAGCGATCCTGTACGTTGCGCACCAGTCCAGTGACGCCGAGCTGCGCAGCGAGCCGCTCATCAAGGAACTGCTCGAAGCAGAACCCGACTCGGCGTTCTACACATGCGATGTGCGGGGCGTCGGGGAATCACAGCCGGACACGTGCGGCGAGAATTCGTACCTCAGCGCTTACGGCAGCGATTACTTCTATGCGATTCACTCGATCATGTTGGGCAGGCCCTACGCCGGGCAAAGAACCCGCGACATTCTCCGGGTCCTCCAATGGCTAAAAAGCCACGGCCACGAGGAAGTCCACTTAGTCGCTAGAGGATGGGGCGCGATCCCGGCAACATTCGCCGCCGTCCTCTCGGACCAGGTCAAGCAGGTCACGCTGAAAAACGCCCTGACGTCGTATTCCGATATCGCCGAGTCCGAGACTTACTCCTGGCCCCTCTCGGCCTTGGTACCGAACATCCTAAAGTCATTCGACCTGCCCGACTGCTACAAGGCTCTGGATGACAAGAACCTAAAGCAAATCGACCCCCGGGGCCCCGACGGCCCGTAGCAGTATCGAGATTGGCTTTGTTTTTCAAATTCCATTTCGCAATACGCAGTACGCAGCACGAGACAATTGGCTTTGTTTCGTCGACGCCTTGAGGTCGGCTTATTCTCATAACTCCTTTCTATATAAATTGTTACGCCCACCTTGGCCGTTCGGAAATTGGCTTTGTTTTGCACAATTGTCCTCCGACAAGTGTGCTTCGGATGCTTCTCGGAAATTGGGTTTGATTGGGTTTGTTTTTTCGTTGTCTCTAACTGAGAGAATCTCTATACACCATTGTTATTACTTGCTTTGCGCCAATTTACCCCTCGGCAAATTGGCTTTGTTTTTTCAAATCGTGCTCTTTCAATCGCGCTCTGCGCCATACGCCGTACGACATACGATATACGATATACGAAATACTACATACGAAATTGGGTTTGTTTTTTCAAATGGCTCTTAGCCACAAAGCCACCAAGCATGTTCTGAGCAGAGTCGAAGGGGCACAAAGTTACCCTTCTACATTCGACATTCCTTGTTCAGTATTGGATATTCAAATCCTCCACACTCTCTGATTTCCCGTTGTCCTGGTTTCCTGGCCCCCTGTTTTCTGTCTCCTGTTTTCTGTATTATCCCTCTCCCCTTTGCCTTTTGCCTTTTTACTTTATCACTATCCGCTACTGCTATGTAGTTAGATACATATAATACTACACTCCATGTTGTATTACAAATAAATTCTTTGAAATATAGGAAATTATATTAGACACTGATTAACGCCGATAGACACGGATTTTTGAGTAGATTAGAGATTTGCCACGTAAGGTGCGATATTTCGCACCATGATCCTATGCCCCGATCCGGTGTAAACACGAAAAGTAGAATGTCCCCTTTTTACCCTTTGTGATTTGGAACAAATGCCGATACCACTGCGGCTCAATGAGTTGATAAGGTCCGATGTTTCTTTCAAACGCCTCCAGGCCTGAGGGTGTTTTGACACATGCAATGAATGCTTCCCGGTATTTTCCTTGCTCACCTTCTAACAGGAAATGCACCAGGCTAAACCAATGAATGTAATACAGGTTAACATGCTTGTTCATTACAAGCGGCTTTTCATCGTTGACTATACTTTTAATACTAACGATCTTTTTATCGGCCTTGTCACGTGACAAATCTCCACTTAAGCCAAGTGAGCTTAGCCACCAGATAGGGTAGGTATTCCGATCAATGACTCCCAACGTCATTTTTCCATCGGCCATCCTGGTTGTGGAAAAATAGCAGGCTATCCCTTCTTCGGCCCATTGGGGCAAGTTAAATTGTGATACTTCATTATTCAATTGATGCGTGGCTTCATGCACCATCCAATGATGGGATTTGTTTTCACTCTCCGCTTCGATATATTGATGGCAATAAGGTTCAGTGTAAAAAGCTTCCGCCCACCCCGATAAGGGATTGGCTCGCTTGAATTCTTTTCGTGACGAATAAATCTTCAGCAGCAGTTTCTTATCGGTAGATCCGGCCTTAACATCCCAGAAGGCGGTATAGGCTTGCCAAAGTGTTTCAGCCTTGCTGAGTGCATCCTGGGTATCTTCAATAGAAGCATTGCTAAATGCGATATAATGTTCTGATTCCAGCTTATGTGCAGGCGTCCAGTGTGTGTACCAAAAGTATCCGCAAAACACCAGAGCAGCGATCAGCACGTCAATCAGCAATCGCTTTTTGTCGCTACGATTCGCAGGGATCAAGATATTGAGTAAACGTTTATTCAAACCGATTTCCAAACTCCCGGTAGGTAGTAGGTAGGGTGCGATGAATCGCACCGGTTATGTGGGACCATTCGCAACTCTATCCCAGCCGAAATCAGCATTCCATTTAATAGCATTTAATAGGGATGGCGGGACTGTTGAAAAAGTTAGCCAATCATGTTTTGAGCTGATCATATTACGCATTCCTGTTCGACAAATGAGGGTGCTTGCCCCTGCTATATTATGATTCCGAGGTTTTTCAACAGTCCCATGGCCACCGGTTTTGGTGACCGTTCTAGTTTTGTTAGATTGCCTTAGACATGTGTGTCCTGCTTCTTTGCTCGCAAGAGCTGCCACACGATAACCGCTCCAAGAATGATGGTCACTGAGAAGATCAGTAACGTCAACACAGGCAGCGCGGGACCGACTTTTTCCGAGGTACGTGTACTTTCGTCAGGTATCGGGGAACCAGAACTCGTCTCAGCAGAGGCTTCTTCCAGGATGGGAGTACCCGTAGCTTTCCGCTGATCAGAGGCGTCATTAGCTAATGCTCCATCTATGTCTTGCAGAGTTTCGTCCGGATACTCATGCATCTCTGATAGCATGTCGCTATCAACTTCTTCTCTGATACTCTTTAAGGCCGCTTGACCGTTACGATACAAAGCTGCAGAACCACCGTAGTCCTTCATCAGTTTAACAATGCGGTCCACACGCTTTTTGACAGGCCAGGGGGCATGCCGCAACTGGCTCATCATAAAAGCTCCGGCTGCTATGGTGATATAATCTATCTCGGCCTTTTCCAGCTCAATATTCGGGATCCGCTCAGGGTCCGCGTACCATCCAAGCAGACGCCTGCAATGATATTCAGCAGCATCGAGGTCACCTTCATCTATGCAAATTGTCTGATACTCGTGCTCGATCCTGGCCCGGAGCAGGGAGGACTTATCCTTTGCCTTGGCCGCTATGTTATCAAGTATTCTTCTTGCTTCTTGAGGATTTGATCGTCGTACATGTCCGGAGATGCTAAACTGCGCTTTAATCCAGGTCGGTGAACCTTCGACTGCGGTGGCAACCGCCTTCTGTAACCACACGAGCGCCTTCTCCGGGTCAGGATAAATTTCGAGTTCCGGTCTTTCCACACTGGTGAATAGTGCAGCAATCTCGAGCATCGCTTCGGCCACCCGAGGGTCATCCGCATGTTTAGTGATCAACTTATCATAAGCCTCGACAAGCGAGTCCCTGCCCACCTGAGCCACATTCTGCGTTCGCAGATATTGTAGCTGGGTGTCAAAGGAAGCATCCTGGCTCAGCAATTGTGATGCCGGAAGCACGATCATTCCCAGCATCACAATCATTCTTAGCCTAATTGATGAACAATCAAGTTTCATCTATAGGGGCTTTCATTTCACTCAGCAGTTGAGATTTAATAGGGACAGATTCTCTGTCCCTATTTTTCTGTTTGCATACTTTCACTTTACACATTTATCGGCTATTTTCAAAGCCGATATAGGTTAGTCAACTCATTCCTGGCCAGGAGTTTGCAGAACCGCACGTATGACGGGCGCCGAGCACACTGCCTTGCCTTCGCAGGCGGGTGAGGTGGCACAGCACATCTTTTTCTATCGGCTTTCGCCGGTTTCACATCGTCGGCAGCTCGTAGCCTTTGCGGTATTTTTTTGTCAGGTAGGTGTTGGCTTCGGTGTCGGCTATGAAGCGTTCCTGCTTAGTATCGAATTTGAGCCGGCGGCCTACTCGCATTGCTATGTTGGCCAGGTGGCATAGTGTCGCCGAATGGTGGCCGACTTCGACGTCGGCGTTCAGGTCGCTTGCTTTTCGGCTGCGGACGGCTTTGATGAAGTTCTCGGCGTGCGAGTAGCTGCCGCGGGGGCCGCCGGGGCCAGCTTTGCCGTTCTTGAATGTTACCTGCCAGCCCTTTCGACCGATTGACAAGGTCCCTCCGTCGCCGTAGAAAACGTCGCCGTTGTCGTGGCCTTCAAGCCCATACGGCGTCCATAAGCGCATTTCGTACATCAGGTAAACATCGTCGTACTCGAATGTTGCGATCTGAGTATCGGGCGTCTCGTGGTCGTCGTCATAGAATAACTGCCCGCCGCTGCATGAGACGGCGTTTGGCATTTCTACGCCCAGCCCCCATCGGGCGATGTCGATCTGGTGGACGCCGTCGTTGCCGGTGTCGCCGGTGCCGTAGTCCCAGTGCCAGTGCCAGTTGTAGTGGAACCGGTTCTTGTTGAAAGGCCGCTTGGGGGCCGGGCCGAGCCACAGGTCGTAATTGACGTGCGGCGGCGCTTCGCTGTCGGCGACACGGCCGATGGGGCCTCGCAGTTGGCAGTTTATCGCCTTGGCCATTCGGATCTTGCCGAGCTTGCCCGACTTGAGGTACTCGATTCCCTGTGTTATACCCTCCGACGAGCGGGACTGCGTGCCGTGCTGGACCATCCTGCCGTGCTTGCGAGCAAGATTCACGAGCAAACGCCCTTCGGCGATAGTGTGGCTAAGCGGCTTCTCGACGTACACGTCCTTGCCCGCAACAACCGAGGCCGCGGCGATAGGTACGTGCCAGTGGTCCGGCGTGGCGATGGCGACAACGTCGAGGGATTTGTCTTCGAGCATCCGCCGATAGTCTTCGTAGCCGGCAACCTTTTCGTTACGGCCTTTGAATTCCTTGATCCGGTCGTCCAGGGCCTTGCCGTCCACGTCACACAGCGCGACGACCTTCACTCCTGAAATGTCATGGAATTCTCTAACAAGTCCACCTCCCCGGCCGTGAATGCCCGCTACGCCGACGCGAATGTCGCCGTTGGCACCGCGCGTCTTCGAGTACGGTACAGCTAATGCTACACCGCCAACTATTGAACTTTTGACAAAATCTCTGCGTGTTAAACCTCTCATGGTCAACCTCCTTTCGGAACGAATCAGTCTGCGAACTTTCTGAATCGCTGCTCAATCTGTTCTTTTGTTCTCAATCCTTCGTAAACGATTACGAGAAATCTAAAATGTGCCGTCTCGCCCTTATCGAGTTTGAGCTGAAGCGGCATAACTTTGTTCTTGCGATACTTTCGGGGCTGCTGTCTCTGAAAATCGCCCTGGCCTAACGGATTTGCAGAGAACAGGCCGTAGTTTCGCACGTGCCAATAAGTGGGGTAGTTTATGCTGGCAGGGTGGTTGAGAATAGCAACGCCGACGACTTTATCCTGCCTGACGCCCTGTAGCGCAACCCAGCGTGCCCGCTTGCCCCAGACATTCTTTGCCGTTACATCGCCGTTGGAGCTGAAATATCTTCCGGTGCCGGAGATAGATTCAATTGGCAGAGGTCGGCCCGGCTGCGGCGAGAGTTTAGAATCGCTTTCTCTGAGATAGTCGCTGACGCGTATCGCAAGCATACCTTCCTCGATATCTTCGAACAGGATGTGGGGGCACCTGGCCGTCAGATCGATGCTCAGATCAATGGCATATTCATGCTCATGCTCGCCGGCGATAAAGAGCATCGTTCTTTTTTCCTCAAGCAGGACCTGTTTCTTCTCATCTATCCAGTGCGAGACGGCTGAAAGTTTACCCGTGCCGACACCGCTTACTACCTCTGTGATTTCCACATGCCTGATCTGCGGCGAGAGGCCGGTGTTGTTCCAGAACTTAACGCCGTTGACCAGGTCCACGGCGAAGAAGATGCCGACGTGGTGCTCATGGTCCATGCTCCCGCCCGGCATTTCCACGAGCGGATGCCTGCGATTGACTTCGATGCCTGAAGGCGTCCGAATGGGAACCAGCAGCGGTTTGGTCATATTGTCGCTGTAAAGGTAGCTTGTAAAAGGCTTCTTGTCGATTACCACGTCAATTCTGTTGTCGCCTTTGATAAACTCCACCTTCGGCGGCGCGGCTCTGGCCACGGCGATGAACATACCTATTGATAGAACAAGAATCGCCTTTTTCATATTGCTCCTTTCATGCTGAAGTCCGCGTCGATCATACCACGAATCGCTGTGTGCGTCAGCGAAAAGTTCCGTCTCGGCCGGGGAAAACTCTGGCGAAGAAGCCTGATTAGTGTTAAATAATCCCGTCACCATGAGTTAAAGTACGGCGTAAGGAGCAAGTATGGACTTTCTTGGTTTGCACTATGCAATTTGGATAATATTAGTACTTTACTTCATCGGGATGCTCCTGATGGGCTGGTGGAGCAAGCGGGGCACCCACAGCCAGGAGGGCTACCTTCTCGGCAATCGGCAGTTTGGCGTGCCGATGATGATAATGCACGCCTTCGGCGCCGGCACTCATCCGGGCAACGTCGCAGGAGTAATGAGCGAAGCGGTTGACAGCGGAGCCTCCGGAATCTGGGTCTCGTGGATGTGGCTGTTCGGCACGCCTTTCTACTGGCTGATTGCGCCGATAATCCGGCGGATGCGCTGCCTGACGATGGCCGACTATTTTCAGGAGCGTTTCGGCAAGGCCGCCGGCGTGCTGTACATTATCGTAGCCGCGGTGGGAATGGTCGTTTTCCTTGCCGGCGTCCTGCTCGCGACGACTCGCACCGTGCAGGGAATGATGGGACAGGCCATGGGCGCCGAAAGCGACGGGTGGTTCTTTGGGATACTGCTCGTAAGCACGGCGGTCTTTATCGTCTACAGCTATTGGGGCGGGATCGTTGCCGCAATCCGCACCGATATGATTCAAGGATTGATGATAATTGCTTTGTCTTTCATCGCAATCCCGGCGGCGCTCCGCCTAAATGAAGTCGGCGGACTGAGCGGGATGCGCGAGACGCTGGCGGCCCAGACATCGTCAGACGTTGACTACCTGCGTCTGTTTAATCCGACCAAGTTCAACTGGTTGACCGTCCTGCTGCTTTCGATCAACGCGCCGCTGACCGCTCTGGCGTTTCCGCATCTGATGAGCGTCTGCGCCGCCGGGCGGACCGAATGGGAGGGGCGCGTAGGCTTCACCTACGGCAACATTCTAAAGCGCATCTGCACTATCGGCTGGTGTGTGCTCGGACTGTGCTGGGTCGCGTATTTGATCAAGAGCGGCTCGGCGATCCATAAAGACGCTGCATTTGGCAACTCGATCAGGACTCTGCTGCCCCCGGTGCTTCAGGGCGTGATGCTCGCGTGCGTCATGGCCGCGTCGATGTCGTCGGGCGATGCAGTCCAGGTCACGGTTGCGGGGCTTTTCTCCCAGAACATCTACCGCGTATATGTGAATCCTAACGCCGACCAGAAACGGCTGGTGCACGTGACCCGGATGATAGGGATAGTAGTCGCTCTTCTGGCGCTCGTCGGAGCAATCCTGATGCGTCAAAGTCTCGTCAAGACGATTCTCGATTACTTCAACATCCTGAGCCTGGTCGGCATCTCCACGGCGATGGGCCTGCTCTGGCGGCGAATGAACTCGACCGGGATGTTCTGCAGCACGATTGCGGCGGTTCTGACATTTGTCGTGACTCGGTACAAGCTTGACTGTTCCCGCGAGATCACAATCGCAGTGCCGATACTGACCGGCGTCTTAGGCGGCGTCATAGGCAGTTTGCTCAGCAAGCCTCCGAGCACCGAGACGATTGAGAAATTCTTCAAGAAGATTTACGTCCCCATCGGCCAGGAAAAGAGGCTTGAGTTGCCTCTCGACGAAGCCGTGCCGGCATCGCAGCGATGGGTCACCGCCGGCGGGCTTTTCATCGTCAAGCCGTCCCGCCAGTCGTGGGTGGGCTTTGTTATCACGCTCGGAATATGCGTCGCCTGCGTGCTGGTGATGCTGGCGCTGCTCAAATAGATAGAAAGGATCGCACGATGACGAGCAGAATCGGCCTTGTCGGTCTGGGCCTCGTGGGCACGGCAATCGCCGAGTCCCTGCTGGCCCAACAATTCGACGTCGTCGGCTTCGATATCAGCCCCGAAAGATGTCAACAGCTCGAAAAATCCGGCGGCAAATCCATGAGCAACGCGACCGATGTCGCCGACCGGGTCGAGCACGTGATACTATCGCTACCGGATACGAACGCGGTCCGGCAGGCCGTCGAAAGCCCCGGCGGGATTCTGGACGCAGAATCTCTACCAACACATATCATCGACACCACAACCGGAGACCCTGAAGAGACAACGTCACTGGCACAGCGGTTAGCGGAGCGGGGAATCACTTTTCTCGATTCGACCATCTCCGGCTCAAGCCGGCAGGTCCGTGACAGAGAAGCCGTCTTGATGGTTGGCGGCGACAAGGCGGCGTTCGACGCGTGCGGCAACATTTTCTCGGCGCTTGCCGAGAAGGTATTCTACATAGGCCCCTCCGGCAGCGGTTCCAAAGCAAAACTCGCCAGCAACCTTATCCTCGGCTTGAACCGCCTGGCGCTTGCCGAGGGACTTGTCTTTGCCGACAAACTGGGTCTCGATCTGGAGGCTTTCCTCGAACTGCTCAAAGCCACCCCCGCCTACTCGGCGATCATGGACACCAAGGGCGAAAAAATGCTAAAGGGCGACTTCTCCGCTCAGGCCAGAGTTCGCCAGCATCACAAAGATGTCGCGCTTATCCTGAAATACGCAGAAAAGGCCGGGCAGGAGTTGCCGCTGTCGAAAGTCCACCTGGACGTTCTGGAAAAATCAATCGCCGCAGGCGACGCTGACCTAGACAACTCCGCGGTCATCAGGGAGATCCAACGAAGAAGCAGCCGGAAATCTTGAATCTTCAAGGCGGACCCGATATATTGTTGGGAGCCGGACTCAGCAGGGCAGTTGAACAGGAATAAATGGAAAATCGCAGATTTTGACAGGAGCTAATCATGTTGAAGAGAATAGTGCTGAGCTTTGTTGGAATTATTTTATTAGCATCTGCCGGACTAATAATCGCCCAGGAGCGCAGTCGAGGATCGGGCGGGCCGACACGAGCAGAAGCACCTTCTATTGAGAACGCCCCGTTGGCGAAGTTGGATGCCGAGAAGAAGATTCTCTCCGTTCTTGATGAGATGGGCAAAGACCGCAGCCGGCGATACCTCAGCGTGTCATTGAGTGATGGACGTCTATTGCGGCAGTTGACCGAAGCGGCGGGCGCAAAGCGAGTTATCGAGATCGGCACCTCTACCGGCTATTCGGGACTCTGGTTCGCCTTGGCTCTGCGATCGACCGGAGGAAAGCTTACTACGCATGAGATCGATCCCGGACGGGCAAGGATTGCACGGGATAATTTCAAGAGAGCCGGGGTGGATGACCTGATAACCGTCGTTGTCGGCGACGCCCATGAGGCGGTCAAGCAGTACAAGGACCCTATCGATGTTGTGTTCCTCGACGCCGACAAGGACGGATACATCGATTATCTCAACAAGCTGCTTCCCCTGGTCCGTCCCGGCGGCTTGATCCTCGCCCATAACATGCGCAGGCCATCCCCGGATCCGCGTTACATCGAGGCCGTCACGAAGAATCCCCGGCTCGACACTTCATTTCTTCTGATGGACGGCGCCGGAGTCGGTGTCACGTTGAAGAAACGCAAGACAGTCCGGTTCGAGGGCAAACAGTGGATCACCGATTTGGCGAAAGAGGTCGCCGTGGAAGAGTTCAAGGGGAAAACCGCTTTACACGTTCGCGGTGCGGAACAAAGCTATGTTTACCTGCCGGGGATTGATTTTCAGGATGGCACAATCGAAGTTGACATCGCGGCACGGGTTTTCTCGGGAATCGGCTTTCGTGGACGTCAGGACGGCGCGCGCATCGAGAAGGTTTACTTCCGCCCTTTTAACGCCGGCACGGCTAAGCACCAAAACACTGTCCAGTATGCCGTGATAGGTCGCGGTGACGGAACGTGGAACTACTTGCGCAAGAACTTCCCCGGCAAATACGAGACCGGCGCCGACATTAAGGTTTTCGAATGGTTCCACGCGAAGCTGGTAATCAGCGGCATGGAAGTGAAGGTTTACGTTAACGACGGCGTGGAGCCCGTGCTTGTGGTTGATAATATGCTCGACGGCATCAGTCAAGGAACCGTCGGTGTCTGGGGATGGGACTCCTATTTTGCCAACTTCCGCTATACACCTTCCGAGTAGTTGCTATGCATACTTATGAGGAGGCGGAATTGGTGCGATTCATCGCACCCTGATATGGAACGACCTACGTCAAGCGATATTTTTTAGTTATTCTTGAATTTTCTTACATTATTCTTCTGACACTTTCAGGTGCAGGCTGCTTCGACGATGAATCGGTCTGATATTCGTGGATTATCCCGGAGGGACAGAGCCGACATTGATATTCTCCGTCGTGAGCCTTGCTTTCTACGGCCGCGAGTTCAGCAGCTACGCCGCCTATCGCATAGGGTGCTCGCAAATCGCTCAGTATCGTGCCTGCACCTGTTCGTGTCATCCTTACATGACGACTTTTACAATCACGGTGCCGGTCGTTCCATATTTTCTACATAATCTTGATTCTCATCGTCTCGGTGTCTATCTGCACGAAAGCGCCGCAAGGTTATATTCGAGAAAACCGCCGACTTCATCGGTAAAGAATATGGTGGATTGGGAGAATAGCGAATGGCATGGTGAAATCACGCCTGAAGGGACGCCTCGGGGCGACAAGGCAAACGCCTGGAAAGCCGGCTACCATAACGGCCGAGCGATGATCGAGTGCCTGGAAATACTCAAGCGGTGGAGAGACTAAGAGTCCTCTTCGTCCTGTCCCTGGTTCTGCTTTTCTATGACCGAAGAATTGACGAACTTTCTGTGCTTGTCGCCGGACCCTTGCTGCCGGGCCTGGGCGTTTTTCCTGCCGGCCGAAAACAGCAAGTGACCAATCAGCCAAACAGCAAGCACGACAGCCAAAACTCTGACCAATTTGATGAAGATCACTTCCTCAGACCTTTCACGAGTCCTACTGCGGCACAGTCTCGGTTTTAGGTATGTCGCCCTTGATCAACTCAAGAAGGCTGTTGTCCGTCCCAAGGATCAATCGTGTTTTTTCTCCGCCTAAGTGTTGCTCGTACAATTCCAGAGTCTTCCAGAATCTATAAAAGTCCGGATCCTTCCCGAAGGTTTTGGCGTAGATCTCAGTCGCCTTTGCGTCGGCCTCTCCTTCAATCTCTTGTGCAGTCTTATAGGCTTCCGAGAGGATCGTTTTGACTTCCCGCTCCTTATCGCCCATGATTTTCTCGTATTCGCCCTCGCCTTCGGAGGTGTATTTCTTCGCGATCCTCTGCCTCTCCTCGATCATTCTCTTTTCGACCGTGTCCTTGACATCCTGGACATAGATGAGCCCTTTGATCAAGACGCCGGAACTGTGGATGCCTATGCCGTAAACCTCACAGGCCTGTCTCGCGGCTTCTGTGATTTCAGCGACAATCATGAGTCTGCCCTCGCTTACAGGGCTGACCTGGGTGGTCTCCCGCAACTCTTCCTCGGCCACTCTCATCTCGCGGTTGTCCGTCCGGACTATCTCGATGAGGTCTCTCTTGGTTATGGAGTTTCTCATTCCAGGATTGACGGTTTCGTCGAGCCTGCCGTGGGCCTGCTCTTCGATGCCGACCGATCGCAGGAATTGCAGGGGGTCTTTGATGTACCACCTCGCCGTACAGTCAACCAGGATGTATTTCTTGTCCTTGGTGGGGATCTGCTCGGGGTAGCCGTTCCATCGCAGCAGCCTTCTCTCGAACTTGCGCACGCTCTGGATAAAGGGTATTTTGAGCCGCAGCCCTGCGCCTTCGGCGGCGGCAATTCCCTCTTTCGCGTATTTGTCCCTAAGCTCGGTGAGTATCTGCTCTCTGTTGCGGCCCTCGATCGGATTGACAATCACCCTGACGGGCTTGCCGAACTGAGTTACTACCGCCTGCTCCGTCTGGTCCACCACGTACATCGAGGCGGACAAAAGTATGACCAGAACCACGAGCGACACTATTGTGATAATACGAGTCATATTATTACCTTTCCCTTCTGCCGGCATCTCCCGGATTATTCTAAAATCATTCATTCGGAACCCCTACCGCTCTCAAGATCGAGTTTCATTAAAATCCCGCCCTCTGCACCACCTTGCTCGATAATCCATTTCTCAGGTATCAGCGGCAGGACCTTGGACATTGTCTCAAGGTACATTCTCTGTTTGGTGATGTCGGGGGCCTTGATGTACTCGGCGTATATCTTTTCGAATTTGGCGATGTCACCCATTGCCTGGTTGACCCTCTCGGCGGCGTAACCCTTAGCCGACTCGATCGCCTTCTTTGCTTCGCCCTTTGATTTCGGCACCGCTTCGTTGTAGGTCTTCATCGCCTCGTTGATTCTCGTTTCCTTCTGCTGCAGTGCCTTGTTCACCTCGTTGAAAGCCGGCCTGACCTTCTGGGGCGGATTCGACGATTGAAGCTTGACGGTGACGACATGGATTCCTGTCTCGTACTCGTCGAGAAGTTTCTGCAAAGCTTCTTTGGCCGAAACTTCGTATTCGATTCTTCCGATGGTTATCGCTTCGTCCACACTGCCATTTCCAATGAGCTGCCTCATCACCGCCTGGCTCGCATCCCTGATCGTCTGCCTCGGTTCGCGTATGTTGAACAAATAGCTCCGGGCGTCCTTTATCTTGTACTGAACAATCCACTCGACGTCTATTATGTTGAGATCCCCCGTGAGCATCACGTATTCGCCTCGGAGTATCTCCTTGGCCTTTTCCGCCAGTTGACTCGTGGCGCTTCTCGAGACTCTTTCTCCGCTCTCCCGTATCAGCTTTATCAAATCCTCGGCCCTCGACCGCCGGGCGTCGATGTCTTCGGCGCCCAGATACCGCGTGTCCACGCCCGCCTTGAGCGTTCGAAAGCCGAACTCCTCTTTTTGCACTTTCTTGACCGGAACCGAGACCGCCGTCTCAATCCAAAAAGGCACTTTCAGATGTATGCCCGGCTCGGTCGTCCGCTTGTAGCTGCCGAACTTCTGCACTACCCCGGCAGAATCGGTAGGCACAGTATAAACCGACGTCGCTAACGCCGCGACGACCACAACCACCACAACTGCAACTTTGATCCACTTCCATCCCATTGCTCCGTAGTCCATATTGGGAGGTTGCTGCATTCTTTCCAAAAGGTCTCGTAAGTCCATGAGTAGCCCCATCAAAAACAAAGATTACCAACACCTACTAAAACGTTGAAGCTCATCGCGCGATTGACATGTCCTGATGCCCAAGCTTCAACATACCATAATAACCGCTGCCGCCCCATTGTAAAGCCCCAATTGCCAGCCGCTACGATAAAGGTTATCATAATTTCTATATAAAATTAACGCGCAATTCGCAGAAGGGTAAGTAAAACTATGGTTTTTTGCACTTCGATTCACTGTATGGACGGCAGAATTCAGGAGCCGATACGGGACTACCTGAAGAATAACCACCGAATAAAGTACGTTGACACGATAACCGAACCGGGGCCGTGTAGAATTCTGTCCGATAACAATGAAAAGAGCCTGATCGAATCCGTTCTTGCAAGAATAGAAATCTCGGTAAATCGTCACAAATCAAGATTGATTGCCGTATCGGGCCATTATGATTGTGCCGGAAATCCCTGCGGCGAAAAAGAGCAAAAAGAACAGATAGATAAATCGGTCGAGTACCTGAAAATGTTATATCCGGAACTGGAAATAATCGGATTGTGGATTGATGATAAATGGAAAGTAGGGGCAACCCCATGTGGTTGCCCTGGGCAGGCACACAGGCCTGCCCCTACGTAGCGACCGGCACTTTTCGATTGGCTATTCGATTATCACTTCCTGGACGCCGGCGGACCATTTGTTTTGTAGGGTGATTTCGATTTTGATGGCGTTTGTTTTTACCGGGTCGAAATTGACCTTGTTGAAGGTGTCTTTTTCTGTGCCGTAGGGGGTGCTCGTTCTTGCCGGTTTGAAGCTGCCTTGGGCGTCGCGGCAGAGGACTTTCCAGGATTCGGGGATTTTGCATTGGCCTGTAGCCGTATCGTCGAACCAATAGACTTTGACGCTGGAGATTTCGTGTTTCCGGTCCCACTCGAATTGAATCCATTCGGTTGTGCCTTTGTGGGGCCAGAAGTCCAGATGCAGCGGCGCCGGATCGATTGAGCTTGTCGGCAGAATCTGGTCCTTGATGGCATCCAGAGATACGTGTACGAACGACGCCGTGGTTTTGCTTGTGTACGTCAGTGTGTCGGCAGGTTCGGGACGGGCTGCCTGCGCTTCTCGGGCGGGCCAGACCGTCATCCGGCCCCGGCCGCGATGCGCCCAGGCGTAATACGGAATCGCGGTGAATGGCTTTTCTCCAGCCGGCACAATGTCGCCTTCCACGGTGCGTTTTACAGTCCGGCCTTTGCCTGTAACTACGGTCACACCATTGAGCAGTTCGGGCCTGTATTCGGCCTTGAGCTTCACATCGTCGCCGATTACGAGGTTCAGCGCCTTGCCGTCATTGTCGGGCCATTCAAGGCAAAAGACTATCGGCCCGCGCTGGAGAGCTACTTTGCCCCGGTCGGCTTTAACTTCTTCGTGAGCGATGACCCGGCGGACCGGCATCGGCAGATTCAACTCTATCGTGTCGCCCTTGCTCCATTTGCGTTCGATGCGGGCAAAGCCGTTTTCGATATCCGGCGAGATGCGCTTGCCATTGACCTTTATCGCAGCCTTTTCGCGCACGGGCTTGAGGAATTTGTAGAGGTCGCTCGGCACGGGCCGGTTCTGGGCCCAGCCGGGGATGCGAACGTAGATAGCGAACGTCTCGCTTTTTTCAGGCTCGACGCCGATCTTCACTTCGCCTTTCCACGGATACCCGGTTTGCTGGGTCAGCCTGATGTTGTTGCCGGCGGTCTCTATCGAAGCGGCGCCGCTCATAAACAGGTTTACGTACACATCTTTGTTCTTGTGCGCATAGACGTAACCAGGCACCGATGGAATGAACCTGGCGACGTTCGAGGGGCAGCACGCGCAGCCGAACCACGCGCTTCGGGCGTGCTGGCCGATGGATTCCAGAACGCACGGGTAGAAGAACCGGTCGCCTTCCATCGAAATCCCCGACAGTGCGGCGTTGTACAGCACGCGCTCTAAGACGTCGATGTACCTGGCGTCGCCGTGCATCAGAAACATGCGGTGGTTCCAGAAGATATTGGCAATCGACGCGCACGTCTCGCAATAGGCGGTCATATTGGGCAGCTCGTAATGGCCGCCGAAGCCTTCATGCCCGCCCGCCGCTCCGATGCCGCCTGTGACGTAGAGCTTGGTATCGACGACGTCCTTCCATATCGTATCGATTGCGCGGACGTATTCCATGTTGCCGGTAAGCGCCGCGACATCGGCCATGCCGGTGTAAAGGTACGCGGCCCGGACGGAATGGCCCACGGCGGTAGTCTGCTCGGTTACGGGCTTGTGGTCCTGCGAGTATGCGCCGTAGAGTCCTTTGTCGCCTTTGGCCCCGCGGTTGCCTTCGCGGCCGCGCTGGTCCAGGAAGAACTTCGCCTGGTCCAGGTATTTGCCGTCGCCTGTAGCGCGATATAATTTGCACAGCCCTATTTCGATTTCCTGATGGCCGGGCGGATCGGTCCGCTTGCCGGCGTTGAAAACATCGCAGATCAGATCGGCGTTCTGCGTGGCAACATCAAGGAACAACTTCTCGCCGGTGACCTGGTAATGAGCCACCGCAGCTTCGTACATGTGCCCCACGCAGTATTGCTCGTGAATACTCTGCACGTTTGTCCAGAGCTTCTCGTGCTGCCTGGCCGGAATCGAGTAAAAGGTGAACAGATAGCCATCCTCCCACTGGGCCCCGTCCATAACGGTGATGAGCTTGTCGAGATACAGCCGCATCATGGTTTCAGGACGGACTTGCAGCGAGTAGGCAGCGCCTTCCATGACCTTGTAGACATCGGAATCATTGAAGTAGATGCCTTCGTGTTTGCCTTCCATGAGTCCAGCGGCTTTCTCAAAATTCCTGATGCGTCCGGTTTCCTCGCATTTGTCGAAGCAATAAGGGATTGTAACCTTACGGCTGGTCTCAAGTCGCGGCGTCCAGAAACTATCCTCGACGCGGACTTTGTTGAAGGCCACCGGCTTGACGTTGTAGTCACGCTCCAGTTGGGCTTGCCGCTCCTGCGCTTCGCACAGCGAAAACATTACGACCGCCAGAGAAACGGCTGCAAATACTCGTCTTTGATGTACCATTGGAATCATCCTCGCTACGTTAATCGCTTACGTTCAGTCCTATTTGAACATTTCCTTCGGATTGATTGTCGATTCGTTCGGAGCCGGTGAATATATTTTCTGCGATTACAGCCCGGCTAACGTCTTTGCCGAGCCGAATCTGGGGCCGGTCCTGCCGGAATTCACATCCCCGAATCAGAACCGTGCCGCTTCGGGCCTGGATCGCTGAGCGAGTCTTTTCTTTACCGCCCCACTGGACGAACGTGCAATCCCCGAATCCAACGGTTCCGGTCCCGGCAATCTTTGCGATCTGGTTGCACGGGCCCCAGAACGCGCAGTTTACAAAGCGAGCACTTCCGGTATTGTTGCGTGTGACCTCAATCATAGTGGGATCCGGACCGCGGAAGGACACAAACTCACCGTTTGTAATCAACAGCCCGTATGGGGCGCACTGCTCCACGACAAGAGCCGTGTGGCAATTGTCGGCGCCGATGCCAAGGAAGTTGCCGTTGCACACTCCTGCTTTGCTTTTTATGAATTTGTAGCCGATTTTGTAGCCGAAGCAGAAAGTATTGGTAACGTACTGCCAGTCGGACCGGCCGAAGATAAACGCCTCGCCGTTCTCCATCTGCCACTGGAACAGCTTCGGTTTCATGCTCCACCAGGGATTGAAGTGAACGTTCTCAATCCGGCCGATATCGTAGATGGAATCTACAAGGACGCCCCGCCGGATGGGCTGGCCGTGCACGTCGCGAATCAAGTGGCGTTCGTTTCGGGTCGCGTCGATCCCGTTGTACGGATTTAGCATCTCGACTGCCAGCACGGCGGGATTCTTGCCGCGCATAGAGATCGCCCAGGGATACGGTTTGGGGATATCATCCACGTTTTGCTCGGGATAGTAAAGCACCACGCCCTTGAGAGTACTGTTTGTGTTGAGGGTGATGAACGCAGGGCCGTCCTCGCTTCCCACGCCTTCTGTGACTAAGAACGTTGTGCCGTCGTCGGTTGGTTTGGGAAGCCCCTGGTCCCGGATGCCGTTGTGTGCCGGCACCGACTGCCAGATTCCGGCTAACGTGACCGCGTTGGGTACGTTCAGATGGCCTGCGAAGAAATAGTTCCCGGCCGGAGCATAAACGACTCCGCCTCCGGCTTTCGTCGCCGAATCCATGGCCTTTTGAAATGCTGCCGTGTCATCGGTTTTCCCGTCGCCCGCCGCATCGAAATCACGCACATTCCAAGAACCTGAGTCCGAATCAGCGCGGGCCAGGCCCGTGGCGCCAGCCACATGCAAAGTCAGAACAGCAACAAAGACGATACAAAACTGGTTAACAAGCCATGTTCGAGAAAGGTTATTTTGCATTATCTCGTCCTTTCAGTAGAAAAATACAGAATTACACGCGCAATACGCCCGATTGTAGTCGGCAATGTTGCCGGCGTCAACTGCGCGGCCGTTTGCAGTGAGGACAGGCGAGGATGCCCTTGTTAATCTCGTACTGCCCCCGCTCTGTCTCGCTGGGGCTGCCGTGGTCGTTGCGGCCCGAAGCTGCGAACATTGCCGTTGAGCATTGTCAGGATGATCTGACCGTCTCTGCCGACCAGCAACCCGCCAGGCAGCGGTTTCGACTGCAAGGGGTAGCGCCAGAACCAGTACGGCGTGCCGTTTTGGGAGTTGAATGCAACCAGAAACCACTCGGGATGCGCCCGGGCCGGGGCCTGATACTTCAGAACCGCCACGACCGAACTCGGGCATACGGCGAGCGAGACCACCTCGAATTCCTTCTGATCCAGATCGGTGGTCCATCGGATGTCGTTGTCACGATTGAGAGCATCGGCCAGGACGGGCCGTCGGCCCCCGGCGGGCCTCTCCGACAGTCCCCTGGTGATTCGCTCGGCCGCCTTGGCGGCGTCCCAACAGGTCAACTTGCCGTCGCGGAAGTTCACCAGTGCGACGGCGTCATCACTCCAGGCCGGTGGGATGCCTCCGCGGTTCACCGTCAAGGAGCGCCGGCCGTCGTGGAAATAGAAGTTGTCCTTATTGGCCACGTTCTCTGGCGAAGCATAGAGGTGCCTGCCACCGAAGATCGGATATTTGTCGAGGAAGACGCCTACGAACTTGCCATGGTGGGCCTTGGGATTGCCCTGGTCGAAACTCTGGTTTAGACACTTGCCCGTTTTGATGTCGAAACGTGCCGGGCTGACCTGGTTGCCGCCGGCCATCAGTAGTTGATCGCCCTGGATCGTGAGGTTGCCCTGAGCCGAGACGCCTTTGCGCAGCTCTGGATTAAGGTGACCGCAGGTATTGTTCTGCCATTTGATCTTGCCTGTCTTTGCGTCGAGAGCATAGACATAAGTGCCGTCGCTGTCGATTATCCCTGCGGCAAAATAGGCGATGCCGTCTTCGACCAGCACGCCGGTGTTGATGGGCCAGGTCGAGCAGATGTTCCCGTAAATCATGATGTGCCGCTCGACCGGCGCAGCACGGAAGCGCCAGAGCAAACGCCCGGTTGTGGCCTCCAGGGCATAAACATACCCGTCACCGCTGCCGACATACGCCCGGGACTCCCAGATAGTCGGAGGCGCCTTGATAGGCCCGGCGGTGGGGAAGATCCACCGAACCTGCCCGGTCCTGACGTCGAGGGCGCGGACCTTGCCGCACTCTCCGGCTACGAAGACAAGTCCATCCGCGGAGGTCGGGGCGGTCGGTACGTGCGGTTGTTTTGGAGTGTGTGTCCAGGAAGGCACCGGACGTGTCTCCTGGGGAGCATTCGGTCGCGCGAGTATAGTCGTTGTCGAGCTCGTACGCTGATTGTTCGCCCGATATGTGGGCCAGTCGGTTGCCGTGACTTCCAGCGGCGCGACCTTCTCGAAATCGCGTTCGGTTTGCAGTCGCTCGGCTTCGGTGGCTACGTGGTCGAAACGGAAGTCGCCCGCCGAGCATTTGGCCATCGCTCCGATCAGCGAGAGGTTGCAGTCGCAGGCCCAAGGGCCGATGTAGAGCATGCCGTTGGCGGGAAGTGCGCCATCGTTGCACCCCGGTCGGACCCCTCCGTCGATCAAAACCTTCTTACTCGCTCGGTCGAAGCGAAGCGTGCCTTCACCGCGAACGAATAACGAGTCGGGGGTGGCCGTCAGGCGGGTGCAAGCGGCTTTGCGGAATTTATAATTATCGAGCACCGAACCTGTGACAGGATCGATGGCCACGTGCTGGCTGCCGGGACCGACGCCGAGCACGGCTTGATCGTCGAGGAAGATAGCGTTCGGGTTGTTAGTGATTTTCTTTTTCTGCCAGAGCAGATCGCCGTTTTTGGTCGAGACAGCTATGACGTTCATCCGAGTTTGGCCCTGGATGATTAGCGACTCTGGGCCGGCCACGGCGATACAGACGCTGCGGAATCCCGGCGTCGAAACCAGCCCTCTTCCCGGCTGTTCGATAAGGCCAAGGGTCTTGGAGTCACCATTGGTCCAGACGACCTTTCCCGTTTCAGAATCGAGACTGCGCAGATGACAGTCGGGACAATACAGAAAGAGCTTACCGTCACGCATGGCCAGCCCTCGCGAATCAATCAGCGTATCTTCCTTGTGCTGCCACAGGAGGCACTCATCCTCGAGTCTGAACGCTGCCAATTTGTTGCCGAATCCCCAGGGGACTCTCGGCTTTCGGTAATACCCGGCACTGAGATCCGCCCAGCTCCAGCCTCCGAAGTTGCGATCTCCTTTGATGGTCTTTGCCTCGCCCCCTTTTTCGCCCGCCATAGCGTAAAGAACGCCGTCCTTCATCGCCATCCACTTCCAGTTACCTTCCATGCCGGGAATCTGAATCCGTCCTTTTTCCTCGCCCGTCCGTGCGTCGAGCATGAGGCAGCCGCCGCCGTCCATCATGTAGAAGATGTCTTTGGTCGCAACGAATGCCGAGCGATGTGCGAGATAGCCTTCGGGCAGATCGCGCTGCCAGAGCACAGTGCCGTTGTATCCGTTGCGGGCGATCAGCTTGTTGAGCATGTCCCATTCACGCACGTGGTGGGCGATGTGTCCCGTTGCAAGGAAAGTTCGCCCGCCCGCCGCTGTTGTAATGGCTGGCATCCCAATATAGTACGGCTCGGCCAGGAACTGCGTCATGTACGGCGCCTTGATGACCTGATCGGTGGAGACGGGGTTGTTATCAGGGGAGTGCTCCCAATGCGACCATTCGTCGACACCTTCCAGCGGGGGCTTGGAAAAGCGCAGCCACACGCCGCCGTCAGTCTGTGTGATCTTAACGTCCCCGGCCTTGCCAGCCTGGGCCCATTGCCGAACTTGCTGTTCAGTGGTCCCGCCCGTCGTGGCGATGATCGCCCTTCCTTCGGGGGTCAGCACTCGGAGCACTTCGGAGACACTCAGCCGGGCGAGCGTGCCGGCATCGGCGCGCGTTGCAATAACTACATCGACCATGTTATCGGCGTAGAGCAGTCTGTTCAGGGCGCCCCGCTCGATGATGAGCCGGTCTATACCGAGTCCGGCCTCTTCGGCCAGTCGTCGTTGTATGGCCACCACGCTGGGGTCAGGCTCGCGCACGTGTACGAGCAGATTACTGCACTGTGCGATCTGCACGGGTAGATCGCGCGGCCCACCGATGACGGCGCAGAGTCCTCGGTCGACGCCGCCCATACTGACGAGCTTACGGGCCAATGTATCGGCGCCAGTGTCTCCGGCCTGGACGGCCGTGGCCGACGGACCTGTCATGATTCCCAGAAGGACTACGACTATGGCTGTGAAAGTAGGGGCGGGCCCATGTGTCCGCCCTTTCCCGGAACATGGATGAGGATGAGGGCAACCACATGGGGTTGCCCCTACAGACGATCTCTTTGCGTGAAGCATGATCTTGCCCCTTTCTGCTCTGAGAACAAGTGATGTTGATGTTCTGAGTACGCGGTGATTATAGCACTTTTGTGTCTGTGCTAATAGTCCTTGAAGTTTCGCATCCATTCGGGCCAACCGGTAGGCTGGACACCGCCGGCTTTTGTCCAGGGGCCGTTTGTGTCGAACTGCCGATGCCATTTGAGTTTCCACAGCTCCTTGATATCCACTTTTCTGACGGCGAAATTCAAAAAAACCATGTTTGTGACCCCGTCGTGCCGGTCGATGCAGAAGCGCCTCATACAAATAGGCCCGGCGTTCTGGGTCTGACCGTTATAATCCGGAGGAGTGTTAGTGGGCTGTGGGTGGCCCCCGAGATAGAAGCAATCCAAGAAAAGCGGTATATTGTCCGCGCCCTTGACGTTGGCGCTCTTCCAGTGGTTCTCGGCCTCATATCCCCACAATGCCTCGCCTCTCGGGTGATAGAGCCAGTTGTTTATGCCGTAACTCGTGTAGAATCCGGCGCCGCCGGCAACGTTTGTCGCCTCCCAGGCCACGAACGGATTCTGTGCCTGGCCCCAGAGTTTGTAGGCCATCGGGCACCATCGTATCGCTTCGTCCTTGTAGTATGGCTCGGCTGCAAACAGCCAGTGCCCCACCTGTTTGCCGTCAACGTTGCGGACGCCGTCCGGGAAGGAGCCGTCGTTATCGCCGGTGTACATCGACCAGATGACGGCCCAGTGGTGCAGGTTCATCTGGCACGCGGTCGCCTTTGCCTGCTTTTTCACGCGCGACAGTGCCGGCATCAGTATCGCCAGCAGCAGTGCAATGATGGCGATTACGACCAGAAGTTCTATTAGCGTGAATCCTCTTTTTTCACCCATGATATGGCCCCTGTGGTTTTTTCGCGGGCAAAACGGCAAAACACCAGCGCACAATTATACATCTTATGGAGCTGAGAATCAAGGAATTTGCTTCTATCAAGGCGTTACAAATCGCGCCAATAGAAGCACAGGGACGCCAGGGCAACCGCCGCCAGCGTCGGCAGACCGTACCCCAAGACAACGCGGAGCAATGAAAAGTCGTCGAATTTCTCGCCCTCGAAGAATTCGGGTTTTGCCGCTTTGGGTTTGGGCTGGGCACCCGAAAGAACATTAAAGAAATTGGACACTTGATCGGTGAAGGCTTCTGCGTCTTCGGCCCTGACATTGTTTCCCGGATCGGCGTCAACCTCTCGCCAGGGGCGGCGAAGCTGTGTGGATATCGCCCGGTTCAAACTGATCGGCGAGAACTCCTCCAATGAAAAAATGCTCAAGACAAGGCCGATCGGGTACCAGATGAAGATGAGCACCACCACCGCGAGCAGGGGCTTGCGAAGCAGCATCCCGGTGAGAAATCCCAGCGACACCAGGAAGGTGAGCACAAGCCCAACGACGGCAAGGGAAGTGACAATGCCATAGACAGTCACCGTGTCGTCGGGCACGGGGCGTTTTGCCAGAATTACCAGAACTATGGCCGGGACCGTCACTATCAGGTAAACGCTCAACACGAGCATGACTCGCGCAGACCACGTAGCCAGCAGGAATTCGAAACGGCTCACGGGCCGGCTCAGGATTCCGTCGGCCAATGTTTCGGTTCGCGATCCCGAGACCGGGGTGACACCGAGCACTACGACCACGAAGAACCAGGGAAAGACCAGGTACGGAAACAGAAGCGACGCGATCAATGTGCCGTCCTGGAAATTGGCCCAGTTCGAGCCGGTCAGCACGAGCGTCAGCAGCGCGGTGGCCCCCAGCCAAAGACGGACCAGCCGACTTGACCACAGGGTCTTCATGTCATGCCGGAGAATCGCTAAGTAGGGCATCATCCGCGTGCCGAGCTTTGATGTCTTAACGCTGGAATCCATGTGCTTCATCCTCTTGCAGCAGTTGCAGATAGGCATTCTCGGTCGCATTCTGGCCGGAATGGATTGCCTGGAGCGAAAGATTGCCCGCTTCGACAAGTTTCAGCACGTCGGCAAGCGCGCCCGAGCGGCTGCGGCCGTCGGCAACCCGCACGAGCAATGCCTGAGAGGCGCTGACATGTGCTTCGACGCCCTCCATGTTGCCGGCCTCCCGGGCCAGACGCCGGACATCCTCGACAGCGCCTTCCAGCTCTAAGGTGAAATCGTGCCGGCAAAGACGCTGCCTCATCTCCTGCATTGAGCCGGTGAAAATCATGCGCCCCTCGTGCATCACGCCGAGGTGGTCGCAAATCTGATCGATGTCACTGAGAATATGCGTGGCGACGACCACGGTCTTGGTCTTTCCCAGCTCGCGGATCAGATCCAGCGTGAATCGCCGGGCCGAAGGGTCCAGGCCGGCGGTAGGCTCGTCCCAGAGCAGCAGCGATGGGTCGGCGACAAGCGAGGCGGCGATTCCCAGCCGGGTGCACATTCCGGTGGAAAAAGTCTGGATGTGCTGATCGGTGGCCCCGAGCAATCCGACGGCGCGAAGCAAGGCGGATATCCGGGGTTTGCGGACCTCGGTTGGCAGCCGGCACAGTTTGCCGAGAAGGTCCAGGTATTCGATGGGTCTGAGGTTGCCCGGCAATTTCGGATTTGTCGGCAGGTAGCCAATTTGAGAACGGACGGCGACGGCGTTTGGCCCGCACGGCTTGTCGAAAACCAGCGCCCGGCCCGCCGTGGGACGCTGCAACCCCAACAGAAGGCGCAGTGTGGTCGTCTTGCCCGCGCCGTTGGGTCCCAACAGTCCGAAGATAGAACCGCAGGGGACCTCCAGATTCATATCGTTGACCGCGATGAGCCGTTGACCGTAGATCTTCGTCAGACGCTCTGTGCGAATCGCCAGTTCCATACTGAGCTTCACTTTCTATTCTTGAATGGTTTGGGACGAATTCGCCCCGGACGGCGCCATTGTAAGGATTCTTTCCGCCACGATCAAGTGATTTGGCGATACTCAAAGGTCGGGCAAATCATCGCCCGGTTTGAGTACGGGTGCATCCACACTCAGTGTGTCAGTATATTTCAGTCCGCAGCCGGTGTTCAAGAGCAGCACGGTCTCGTCTGGTTTGAGCCAGCCGTCGTTTGCCAGTTGCGTTGCGGCACAGATCGTAGCGGCGCCTTCCGGACATATAAAGAGTCCTTCTTCGCCGGCAAGGGTTTTTACGGCCTCGATGATGTCCTCGTCGGAGACCGCGACGCCGCAACCCTCCGTTTCGTAGAGCCCGCGCAGTACAATAAAGTCGCCGAGAGCTTTTGGCACGGTCAGGCCAAAGGCTACAGTTTTAGCATCGGGCCAAAACTCCGATTCGGCCTGTTTTTTCTGCCAGGCTCGGACAATCGGGGCGCAACCTTCGGCCTGGACGGCTACAAGACGGGGTAGTTTGTCCCCGATCCATCCTATCTGCTGAAGCTCCTTCAGGGCCTTGTGGATGCCTATGATACCGACACCTCCGCCCGTGGGATACACAATCACGTCCGGGAGTTGCCAGCTGAACTGCTCGGCTATCTCCAACCCCATTGTTTTCTTGCCCTCGATTCGATAGGGCTCTTTCAGAGTTGAAACATCGTAATACCCCCGCTGTGCGACGGCCCGTGCGACGATGCCGCCTGCATCGCTGATCAATCCGTCCACGAGGTAAAGCTGCGCACCGGCGACCGCGCACTCCTTTCGATGAATCTCCGGCGCTGAGGCCGGCATAACGATGATCGACTTGATCCCCGCCTTAGCGCAATACGCCGACCAGGCGCCGCCTGCATTGCCATTCGTGGGCATAGCGACCGCTTCGACTCCCAGCTCCCCGGCGCGAGAAACACCGACGGCGGCACCACGGGCCTTGAAGCTGCCCGTCGGCAGGAGGCCCTCGTCCTTCATATATAAATTCGACAGGCCCAGCCCGGCGCCCAATCGTCTCAGATGAAGTACTGGAGTCATGCCTTCGCCCAGCGATACGATGTTCTCGGATTCCTTTACCGGGAGCAGTTCCCTGTATCGCCAGAGATCGGGTTTTCGCAATGCAAGCCTGTCTTTCGTGATGGAAGCTTTGACCTTCTCCAGATCATATCGCACCAGGAGCGGCGAACCGCACCGGCACAAATTGGTGACCTGCTCACTCTCATACGTCTGCCCACACCGACAGCACTCTAAATGCGTTACGAACATCGGGAATATGTACCAAATCAGGCACCCTCCCGTCAAGTACAATGTCAGCATGGGATTCTATGTGCAGGGCTCGCAAATGGTCTAATCCGTAGATTTTACTTGACGGCCGGCCATTTAATCTGGTATAAATGAAACAGTTGGAGTTCGTGGGTGTTGGTTCAGCCCGCAGAAGACATTTTTATGATCTGCATCAGATCCTTGTTCCTCAGCAGGTCGCGCGCCAATCCCTGCTGGAGAGGAGGTAAAATGGTCTGTGCGCACATTTACTGACATATTGTTCAGGCACAATTGTCAGGGAAACCCAATTCTTACCCTTTGAAGGAGGTATCATTATGAAAACGGCAATTACGACAGTCGTAGCGGTTTTTCTGCTGCAAGTCGGCTTTGTGTTCGCTCAGCCCCCGGATGAGCATACGCTGGCGTACTGGAAGATCGACGAAGGAAGCGGGGACTTTGTCGAGGATTCTTCGGCGAACGGCAATCACGGAACCGTAGAAAATGCAACGTGGACCGCAGATGCAAAAACGGGAGGCTGGGCGTTGGAGTTCAACGGGCAAGACGCACGGGTTGCCGTGCCCGACAGCCCAAGCCTGCACCCGGCAACGGGCAACATCACAATAGGCGCCTGGATCAAGGTGTTCTCGGATCCCACGGGCTGGCCCAACGCCGGATCTATCGTGCACAAGCAAGGGGCCTACCAATGGGCCGTCAATGCCAACGGTGCTCTGTGGCTCGGTGTCTGGGGATCGCGTCTCGAGTCGATAGGGTCCTGGAATTTCGCGGACCATCTGGACGAGTGGCATCATGTTGCCACGACATACGACAATGCAGCCCAACATGCGTGGATTTATGTCGATGGAGAACTCAATATCGAGGGAACCGTCGGCGCGGCAATCGACCAAACCGCCAACGGAATCTGGCTCGGCTACAAACAGGATGGTGACAGTTGGTTCCACGGAATTATTGACGAGGTGCGCATTTCAGATATCGTTCGCTCGCAGGATGACATTCAGGCTTCCATGCTGGGGTCGGCGGGATTCCCCTTTTCGCGAGCTCCCGAGCCGGAAGACGGCACGATTTTAGAAAGTACCTGGGTAAACCTCAAGTGGAGACCAGGTGATTTCGCCGTCTCGCATGATATGTACTTTGGAACAAACTTCGACGACGTTAATAACGGCGCCGAAGGAACGTTCGTCGGCAACATGACCGGCACCTTCCAGGTGGTCGGTTTTCCGGGCTTTCCCGCTCCGGATGGTCTGGAGCCCGGCGCAACTTATTATTGGCGAATCGACGAGGTCAATGACGCCAATGCGTCAAGTCCCTGGAAGGGCGAGGTCTGGAGCTTTTTCGTTCCCCCGAGGACGGCCTACCAACCCGCTCCGGCCGACGCAGCGCAATTTGTCGACTCGGAAGCAACGCTTACCTGGAAGCCGGGTTTCAACGCGAAACTCCACAGTATCTATTTCGGCGACAATCCTGACGAGGTAAGCAATGCCGCCGGCGCTTTGCCGCAGACAGACGCGACTTTCAGCCCCGGCACGCTCGAAATGGAAAAGACTTACTATTGGCGGATCGATGAGTTTGACGGCGCCGCTACGCATAAGGGCGACGTCTGGAGCTTCACGACATTGCCGGTTATCCCCCTTCATGAAGATCCCAATCTAATCGCCTGGTTGACGTTTGACGAGGGCGAGGGGGTGACTGCCCTTGACCGGTCGGGGCACGGCAATCACGGGATACTCTTCGGGCCTACATGGACCATACCTGGTGTGCTCGGCGATGCCGCCGTGAATTTCTCCGGCAGTTCTCGTGTGGCGATTAGAGACCTTACTTACTCCAGTGCAGACAACAGCGAGGTGACGGTCAGTCTCTGGATTCGGACTACAATCTGGAACGGTCAGTACATTGCCTCGTTTGACCGCGATCAATACTGGCGCGTGGGGATCAACCTTAACGGTGTCGGTCCCGGCCTGCTGGGCTGGCATGTGGCGACCGACAACGGAATCGTCGATCTCGCCGGCACGACTCGTGTTGACGACGGTGTCTGGCATCATTTCTGCGGTGTGTTCGACAATGGGAGGATGACTATCTATGTTGACGGCCGGGCCGAGGATTCGGCGACATCGGGTGCAACCTTCGGCACGGGCAATACCCGGTTCGGCCTCCTGGGATCTAATAACGAGGCCTCAACCTTCAACGGCGCTACAGGCATTGGCAGCCCCATCGCCGGCGACGTGGATGACATGCGTATCTACGACAGGGCACTGACAGAGGAAGAGATCATACTGGTAATGCGGGGCGATCCGCAGCTTGCGTGGGCACCGAGTCCCGCTAACGGCTCAACACCGGATATCGACAACGCGACACCTCTTAGCTGGTCTGCCGGAGACAGTGCATCCAGTCATGAGGTCTATTTCGGCACCGATAGAGACGCCGTCAAGAACGCCGACGTATCCGATACGACGGGCATTTACAGAGGCAGCCAGAGCGGCACGAGCTTTATCCCGGCCGAAGGCGTCGAATGGGGCGGCGGACCTTACTACTGGCGCATCGACGAGAACAACACCGACGGCACCGTGACCACTGGCGGAGCCTGGAGCTTTACGGTGGCGGACTTCATCCTCGTGGACGATTTTGAGAGCTATACCGACAATGACGCGGAGAACAAAGCGATCTGGCAGCACTGGATCGATGGCTTTGGCGTTACGACTAACGGTTCTCAGGTCGGCTATGTAATGCCGCCTTATGCCGAGCGGACGATTGTCAACGGCGGCGCACAATCAATGCCGCTCTCTTACGACAATACCGCCGGCGTAACGAATTCGCAGGCCGAGCTGAAATTGACCGCTCCGCGCGACTGGACGGGGCACGGTGTCGGCGTGCTGTCGCTGTGGTTCAGGGGCTATCCGCCGTCTGTCGGCAGCTTCACTGAGGGTCCGGTTGGGACCTATACATTGACTGCCGCCGGCGCCGATATCTCTGGCTCCGCCGACGAATTCCACTTTGCCTACAAGACTCTGACGGGGCCGGGCTCGATTGTAGCGAGGATCGACAGCGTCACCGATACCGATCCGTGGGCGAAGGCCGGCGTGATGATTCGCGAGACGCTGGATGCCGGCTCGAAGCACGCCTTCGCGGCTGTTACGCCCGGTCAAGGCGTCGCCTCGCAGGGCCGCACCGATACGGATTCGGCCAGCTTCAGTTCTAATCAGACCGGGATAACCGCGCCGCATTGGGTCAAACTCGAGCGCGACGCAGGAGGCAACTTCACGGTTTCACATTCGGCCAACGGGTCGAGCTGGGAACCGGTAGGCAGCGCTGTTCCGACGAATATCCCGATGGACGGGAACGTCTATGTAGGTTTGGCTCTGACCAGCCATGATACTGCGTTGACGTGCGAGGCGAAATTCTCGAACGTCACGATTACCGGCACGGCCGGTACGCAGTGGGCGCACCAGGATGTCGGCATACTCAGCAACAATGCCGAGCCTTTGTACGTGGCTATATCCAACAACACAGGCGCACCGGCAATAGTGAGCCACGATGATCCGGCGGCGGCAACAATCGATACCTGGACCGAATGGGTCATCGACCTGACACGCTTTACCGATCAGGGCGTGAACCTGGCCGACGTTGACAGTATCGCAATCGGCCTTGGCGACCAGGGCGATGCAGCGGCGCCCGGCGGCTCGGGTACGCTGTTTGTTGACGACATTCGGCTGCTACGGCCGGCTCCGTAGGGGTCGCCGCATCAAACGCAGCCGCAACCGATTTGAGTGCCGGCTGCCATAGTTTTGCACAAGTTCGGGGCCTGTGCCGAGAAGATTCGGCACAGGCCCTTTCCAGTGGATGTTTCTCCGACAGCCGAACCGACCGGACGGGCGGGGTGCAATTATTGCTTTCGGGTCGTCCAAGAGGCTTGACAACATATCTTGGACAGCTTAAGCTACGTTTTTTCTCGTTTTTCCGTTTCAGATGAGGACTTTTGAATTATGCCGGAGAAGATAGTAACGCGTTTTGCACCGTCGCCGACGGGGTATCTGCACGTGGGTGGAGCCAGAACCGCCCTTTTCAACTGGCTCTGGGCGCGGCGGACCGGCGGGACTTTCATACTCCGAATCGAGGACACCGATCAGAAGCGAAACACACCAACCGCCGCACAGCAGGTGATGGACGATCTGAAATGGCTCGGGATCGAGTGGGACGAAGGCCCGGAAGTTGGCGGAAACAGCGGGCCGTATCTTCAGTCTGAGCGAAGGGACATCTATGACAGGTACGTAAAGGAATTGCTCGATAAGGAAAAGGCCTACTACTGCTTCGAGACGCCCGAGGAGCTTGATGCGCTTCGCAAGGAGGCGGAAGCTCAGAAAAAAGGCTTTGTCTATCGCCGGCCCGCGGATTTGCCCGGTGCCGAGGACGCAGAGAAGGCCCGCGCTGAGGGCCGGCCTGTAACAGTTCGTTTTGCAGTTCCGCAGAACGAGTCTGTGACCGTGCAGGATATGGTGCGCGGCGTTGTTACTTTTGCCGCCGGCGAGATAGGCGATTTCATCATACAAAAGAGCGACGGCTTCCCGACGTACAACTTTGCCTGCGTTGTGGATGACTATCTGATGAAGGTAACGCATGTTATTCGCGGCCAGGAACATCTCAACAACACGCCGGGCCAGCAGGCTTTGTGGCAGGCTTTGTTCGCGGATGTGCCGCTGCCGAAATATGCCCACATGTCCGTCACCGTCAGCGATACGGGCGGCAAGCTCTCCAAGCGAGAGCGGCCAAAGGCGCTTCGCAAGGCGATCAAGGCCGGGCAGGACATCGATCTCGACGGGCTTGCCGAGGCCGGCAACATTGCTGTTGACCAGCTCGATTCTTTTATAAGGGGTAAGACCATGCCAGACATGCCCGGTATCGACGCGATGGCTCAGTATCTTGGCGTCGCCCTGCCGGAGATCAATATCGTTGACTTCTTCAAGAGCGGCTATTTGCCCGAAGCGATGGTGAATTTCCTGGCGCTCCTGGGCTGGAACCCCGGCGACAATCGCGAGATCATGGTGCTGGACGAGCTGACCGATGCTTTCGACCTTTCGCGTCTGACAAAGTCCAACAGCTTATTCGACCGGCAGAAACTGCTTGCTTTCAACACCGAGCACATCCGGCTGGTGTCGGGCGAAAAGCTGTTCCGGCATTTCAGGGACTACCTGGAAGAGGTCGAATCACCGCTCGCTTCTGCGGATGATGAGCTTCTTTCGAGAATCATAAAGCTCTGCGAAGGGGCGCGGACACTGGCGGACATCGAGCGCAAGAGCAGATTCCTGTTCCTGGAAAACGACGAGATCGAATATGACGACAAATCCGTAAAGAAGGTCCTGTTGAAGAACGAAGGCCTGGCCGTGCTGGCAATTGTCCGCGATAAGCTCACCGGGATGAATGAACTCACCGAGCAGGCAATAGAAAACATGCTCCGCTCATTGGCCGAGGACAGGCAAGTAGGTCTGGGCAAAGTCGCTCAGCCCTTGCGCGTGGCCATCTGCGGAACCACAATCAGCCTGCCGATCTTCGATTCGGTTGAAATGTTAGGCAAAGAAAATACCCTGACAAGAATAGATAATACGCTGGAGAAATTTGCAGCGCAAACTCAAGGAGAGCAAGTGTAGATATGTCACTACTGGTAACAGGTTCTATAGGGATCGATACGGTCAAGACGCCTTATGGCGTCAGCAAGGACTGCCTCGGCGGCTCGGCTGTTTACTTCAGCATGGCGGCCAGTCTTTTTTCGCCGGTCAGGTTCATAGGCGTTGTCGGCTCGGATTGTCCGTTCGATCTGGCCGAAGTCTTTGCCGGCAAGAACGTTGATCTGACAGGTCTGGAGGTAAGACCGCAGAGCAAGACCTTCCGCTGGGCCGGCACCTACAGCGACGATCTGGACGACAGGACGACCGATTACGTGGAGCTGAATGTGCTCGCAGAAGCGCCGCCGAAGGTGCCTGATCAGTTCAAGAACAGCAAATTTGTCTTTCTGGCAAACACAGCGCCAGCGCTTCAGCACGAGCTGCTCGAACAAGTCGATAAACCCGTTTTCGTGGCTGCCGATACGATGAACTGCTGGATTGAGGACCATCTGGCTGATCTGGAGGCGCTTCTGAAGAAAATCGATTGCCTTACAATCAACGAGGACGAGGCAAGAATGCTGGCCGACGACCAGAACCTGACAAGAGCGGCCCAGAAGATGTTGCGTATGGGGCCCGGGCTTGTGGTCATCAAGAAGGGCGCATCCGGCTCAATGATGTGCAACGCCGACGGAGATACATTTATTCTCCCGGCCTACCCGGCGACCGACGTCAAAGACCCTACCGGAGCGGGTGACTGTTTCGCGGGCGGATTTATGGGCTATCTGGCAAAGAACGCCAGGACCGATTTTGAGACATTAAAAACGGCCGTTGCTTACGGCACAGTTGTCTCTTCCTTCTCGATTGCCGATTTTTCATTGAGCGGCCTGACTCTCACCAAGAGAAACAGTGTAGATAAAAGGCTGAGAACTTTGAGGAACATAACACGATTTTAGCGGATCGATTGCGCAATGCGGTGTTTTATAGCGATAGACATTGACGATCAAATCAGAAAGGGCCTGGGCAAATTGCAGGACGAGCTGCGAAGTAAAGTTGACGTCAGGAAAGGCGACGTCAAGTGGGTAAGCCCAGACGCGACGCACCTGACGTTGAAATTCCTCGGTGAAATTAGAGATGAGCAGGTCGTCGAGGTATGTAACATTACCGGGGACGTCGCAAGCCGGCACAAGAGTTTCGAGCTGGACATCGGAACGCTCGGCTGCTTCGGCGGCAGAAGCGCCAAGGTCTTATGGGTAGGCACAGGAGAAGATTGCGAGAACCTGTTGCAGTTGCACCGGGAGCTTGAGCAACAACTGGATTCGGCCGGCTGGCCCAGGGAGAACCGAAAGCTCTCAGCCCACCTGACCCTGTGCAGGATACGAAACGCAAAGGCGGGGATTAAACTGGCGCAAGTGACCGGGAAATATGAGGATTTGAAGCTCGGAATTATGGCGGCTGATTCGATCTCGGTTTACCAAAGCGAGCTGACGCCGAAAGGCCCCATCTACACGCAATTAGGAAATTATAGTCTGCAATAGTTCACATAACCTAAAGTTAGAAGCGAGATATAAGACAGGAGAAAGGCAAAAATGGCAAAAACAAAAAAAGCGGCGGCAACGTCGAAAGCGACCAGCAAGGAAGACGCTTTGCAGCGTGTGATTACCCAGATAGAAAAGCAGTACGGCCAGGGCGCCATCATGCAAATGGATGAGCACCAATACGCCAAGATCGAGGGCATCGACACCGGCTCGTTATCGTTGGACATAGCGCTCGGCGGCAGAGGGATCCCGCGAGGCAGAGTTACCGAGCTGTTCGGGCCGGAATCGTCGGGCAAAACTACTCTTGCGCTTCACGTAATCGCCAATGCTCAGCGTGGGGGCGGCGTGGCTGCGTTCATCGACGCCGAACACGCTCTGGACACAACCTGGGCAAAAAGGCTCGGTGTCGATGTCAGCAGTATGCTCGTCAGTCAGCCCGACACCGGCGAGCAGGCGCTTGACATCGTCGAGATGTTGGTAAGCTCCAATTCCGTGGATATTATAGTCGTCGATTCGGTGGCCGCACTGACCCCGAAAGCGGAGATCGAAGGCGAAATGGGCGCTAGTCACATGGGACTGCAGGCCAGGTTGAT
This sequence comes from Planctomycetes bacterium B3_Pla, assembly GCA_005223045.1. GTDB lineage: Bacteria > Planctomycetota > Phycisphaerae > Sedimentisphaerales > Anaerobacaceae > SG8-4. The sequence goes on from NJBM01000010.1 coordinate 141,853, forward strand.
GAGTCAGGCGATGCGCAAGCTTACCGGCATAATCGGCAAGAGCAAAACCTCCCTTGTTTTCATAAACCAGATCCGCATGAAAATCGGCGTGATGTTCGGCAATCCGGAAACCACAACCGGCGGACGGGCACTGAAGTTTTATAGCTCGGTGCGGATCGATCTGAGGCGAATAACTACAATAAAAGACAACACCGGAGCGATCGGCTCCAGGGTCAGAGCCAGGGTGGTGAAGAACAAAATAGCGCCGCCTTTCCGTGACACCGAGTTCGATATCATGTTCGACAGCGGCATCAGCTACGAGGGCGACCTGATCGATCTGGCAGCGGCCTGTGATGTAGTCGAAAGAAGCGGCGCCTGGTTGAACTACGGCACCGTCCGGCTGGGCCAGGGAAGAGAGAACGCAAAGAAATTCCTGATTGAGAACAAAGACCTGAGCGAAGAGATAAAGAGCAAGGTCCTCGTCGCCAAAGGCCTCGTGTGAGTAAGAAGCAAGAAAGCAGAAAGTGAGATGTGAATGTCATTGCGAGCACCTGACCTGATTCTCAGGGTGTATAGAGAAGAAAGCAGCCCACTCCTGTCATTGCGAAGGAGCGCAGCGACTGCGGCAATCTCTAATTCGCCAACAGTTGAGATTGCTTCGTTGCTTCGCTCCTCGCAATGACAGTTGTATCGTTCTTGCGTTTTGCAGTGTAATTTTGATTTTGGATTCTTGATATTTGACTTGACTATGAAAACTGCAAAGCAAATCAGAAGTGAGTTCATTGATTTTTTCAAGAGCAAGGAGCACGAATTCGTTGCCAGCTCGCCGATTGTGCCGCGTGACGACGATACGTTGCTGTTTGCCAACGCGGGGATGAACCAGTTCAAGGATGTCTTCGTCGGACTGGCCCCGGCTCGGTATCCGCGGGTGGCCAACAGTCAAAAATGCCTGCGGGTGAGCGGCAAACACAACGACCTCGAGGAGGTGGGCAAGGATACCTACCACCATACTTTTTTCGAGATGTTGGGCAACTGGTCGTTCGACGATTATTTCAAAGCCGAAGCTATCGAGTGGGCATGGGAGCTTCTTACAGAAGTCTGGCAGATCGATCCCGACTGCTTGTGGGCGACGGTCTTTGCCGGCGACGAAGCGGACGGCCTGCCGAAGGACGAGGAGGCTGCAAAGCTGTGGCCCAAAATAACTCCACTGCCGGCCGAGAGAGTTTTACTGTGCGGCAAGAAGGACAATTTCTGGGAAATGGGAGAGACCGGCCCCTGCGGACCTTGCAGCGAGATACACATCGACCTCGGCCCGGACAGGTGTGACATGAAGAATGTCCCCGGCCACGACTGCCGGGTCAATGCCGGCTGCGCAAGGTTCATCGAGTTGTGGAACCTCGTTTTCATACAGTTCAATCGCCAGCCCGGCGGCGCTCTTTTGCCCCTTCCGGCCAAATATGTTGACACCGGCGCGGGCCTGGAGCGAATCGTCGCGGTGATGCAGAATAAGGCGAGCAACTACGACACCGATCTATTCATGCCCATTATCGATTTCACCGGCGATATAACCGGCCACAAATACACATCGAAGCTGGGCAACAAAACGGATAATGCCTTTCGAGTAATAGCCGACCACATTCGTGCCGTTGTTTTTGCGATAACCGACGGCGCTGCACCTTCCAACGAAGGCCGGGGGTATGTGATTCGCCGAATACTTCGCCGGGCTTCGCGGTTCGGCAGAGAATTGGGGATGCACGAGCCGTTTATTTACAAACTTGTGCCGGTGGTCGTAGATTGCCTGGGTGACGCATTCGGCGAAGTAAGAGAGAGGGCGGACCACGTCTCGACAGTAATCGAATCCGAAGAGGCAAGCTTCGGCAGAACGCTCGACAGGGGTATCGAAATTTTCAACACCGCCGCAAAGCGGGCCAGGAAATCAAAGGACAAGGTCATCGGCGGCGAAGATGCCTTCCAGCTCTATGATACTTATGGCTTCCCGCTGGATTTGACCGAGCTGATGGCGGAAGAACGCAGCCTCAAAGTCGATACGGCTAAGTTCGACGAACTGATGGAACAACAGAGACAACGGGCAAGGGCCGCTTCCGCCAGGGATTCGCTGTCGATAATTGACAAAGTCAGCAACCAGGGTGTGCCTCTGCCCGAAACCGAAGACCTGCACAAGTACCACATGGACCAATGCGAAGCTGAGATGGTCGCCTTTATCGATAATGAAGGTTTCAAAAGCAGCGGCAGAATTGGAACTGGCGCCCAGGTTGGGCTTGTTCTCGATAAAACATGTTTTTACGCCGAGACGGGTGGTCAGGTTGGGGATAGCGGGCTTATCCAATCGGAAGATGCCCGGTTCATTGTGGAGAACACTACTAAAATCGCCAACTGCATCGTTCATCAAGGCAAAGTCGCCGAGGGAGCGTTCGAGGTCGGCCAAAACGTGCAGGCAATCGTCGGCAAAGACAGAAGCTCCACAAAGAAAAATCATACGGCGACCCACCTGCTCCAGTGGGCGCTCCAAGAGGTTCTCGGTGAATCGGTTGTCCAGCAGGGCAGTTTCGTCGGCCCGGATTATTTGAGATTCGACTTCACTTACCACAAAGCGCCCGGCGCAAAGCAATTAAAGAATACGGAGGATTTGGTGAAAGAAAAGATCGCCGCGGATCTGCCTGTGGCCTGGACGGTGATGCCTATAGAAGAAGCCAAGCAACTTGGCGCGATGGCATTGTTCGGCGAGAAGTACGGAGATGAGGTCCGCGTGGTTGCTGTCGGCGCCGGAGATGAGGACTCGATCAACGAGGCTTTCAGCCGGGAGTTTTGCGGCGGCACACATGTTGACAGGCTCGGTTCTATAGGCGGGTTCAAAATCATCAAGGAGGAAAGCATATCTGCCGGCGTGCGCAGGATTACGGCGCTTACCGGCGCGGGACTTGCTCACTATCTCGAAAAAGCAAGAGACGTTGTCGATGAGCTGTCGGTGATGCTGAAGGTCCCGTCCGAGGCGCTTATCGAGAGAGTAGGCCAGTTGCTCAAAGATAACAAGAGACTATCCAAAGAGCTAAAGGCTGCCGCCCGGCAGTCCGGCTCCGATGCTATGGGAGAGGCAAGACAACTCCTTAAAAAGTGCGAGAAAATCGGCGAGACCTCTATAATCACCCATCAACTCTCGACAACTTCGGTGGAACAGGCACGAGAAGCTGTTGACATGCTCAAGAAAAAGGCGAAATCCGCCGCCATTGTTTTTGGCTTCGACGATAACGGCAAAGCAACGCTCCTGGCGGGTGTCACCGATGACTTGATCAAAATGGGCCTGAAGGCGGGCGACATTGTCAAAGAAATAGCTCCCATCGTTGACGGCGGAGGCGGAGGCCGGCCGCAGATGGCCCAGGCAGGCGGGAAAGACCCTGGGAAAATAGGCGATGCGCTCGCCAGGGCCGCGGAGCTGATAAGGGAAAAGCTGGGTTCCTGATTGGCCGGGCGAGGAGCCGGTTTCCAAGGGATACATGCTTGCTGAAGATTTTTTCTGAAGAAAATCCGAATCCCGGGCGTCTTGTCTGATAGAATGAATACGCCGCATGAGCATTGTTCAATAAGGAGGCGATTTTATGATTCGTTTCTGCTGCGAACACTGCGGTCACAAGATTAGTGTCCAGGACGAACACGCAGGCAGGCGGTGCAAGTGCCCGGGATGCGACAGCATTATAACAGTGCCGGAAGAATCCACCCTCGTTGGTTTCTATTGCCAAAACTGCGGTGAGAAGATCAGCGCTTTCCGCACTTACGTCGGCAAAAAGGGCAAATGCCCGAACTGTAAGCTCCCGGTCGCAATTCCAAAGAAATCAGGACACACAAGCCCGGCGGACAGGCCTCAAGCCCCCGCTCAAGAATTCAAAGAAGAAGTTATTTCCGGCTTGAGTCTCGAAGAGCGGCAAATACTTGGGGGCGAAACACGAGCGGATGAAACCGAGCAAACCGGCGAGCGTAAACTCCCCTGGCTTATTAACGCCTTCATCTATCCGATCAGCGTATCCGGCATGATTCACCTTGCACTCTTTGTAATTTCGCCCCTGTTGTTCTCTTTATTCATCAGATTTATAGAATATATGTTGAAGCCACACCTTGGGCTTGCAACTGCTGAGATCACCGAGCCCATTACTATTATCTTTTATGTAATATTCTACAGTTACGTGTGTTATTACATCGCTGACTGTGTAATTGGCAGCTCCAGGGGTCATCAACGGGCTGTGGACCTCACTATGCCGAATACAATCAGCATAGGTGACTTTGTTTCCGAGGCATTTATTATTATTGGCAGTATAGCCATCTGTTTATCACCAATGTTACTGTATTCTTTCTTAGCTAAACGAAACGATTTGTGGTTTTGGGCATTGTCGGCTTATGGGGTCTTTTTCCTACCGATGTCCTTACTTAGAGGAATTATGTTCGATGCCTTTGACGCCTTGAATCCGATAGAAATCATCCGGTCGATATGCCGTGCATTTTTGCCGTACTGGGGGCTGGTACTGTTTTTTCTCGTCGTTGGCGGATTTATTGCGGAAGGCATACCGAGGCTGCCATTTTGGGAGTTTCTCAAACAAGCTCTTAAAGTCTATCTGGTCTTTGTTCTGGCACATCAGCTGGGCTGGTTCTACTGGTGGCATAAGGACAAACTCAAATGGGGCTTGTAAGTTGTCTGCAAGACCCCAGCCGTACTGCCAGAGTCCTGTAGTTCATGCATGGAAACGCAAGTGCTTGTCCGGAACGCAGTAAGAGGATATTATAGCAAACCAGAACGATCGCTGGAGCGTTAATTCTCATGATTAAGTTTAGCTGCGAGCACTGTGGTCGCAAGGTCAGTGTTCGGGACGAACACGCGGGCAAACGGGGAAAGTGCCCTCGGTGTGGCGGCACGGTCGCGGTGCCGGAAAAGTCCATCGTTGTCGGTTTTCTTTGTGAAAACTGCGGCGAGAAAATCAGCGCTCTTCACACTCGCGCCGGCAAGAAAGGCAAATGTCCTAAATGCGGGCTTACGCTTGTCGTTCCAGCCGCTCACGATTTGACTCTTCTGGATATGGAGGAGATCGAAGAACTTAAGAGGCAGCAAAGCGCGCTATCAGGCTTCGTTGAGCAAGCCGATGAATACGATCCGGAGCTTGAGGAGGAATCGTCTCAGGAGATCGAAATCGTCGATGAACGCAGGCTGCCCTGGTTCATAGATATATTTCTTTATCCTCTCAGCATGCCCGGCTTAAAACATCTTGCGATTTTCATCGGCGTTCCGGCAGCAATCACCCTCGTGCAGGGCCTTGTGCCCGGCCAGTTATACACATTTTTCTGGCTTGCGGGCTGGGTCGTGAGAGTTTTCGTTTTCTTGTATATGTACTGGTATATCGCCGAATGTATCCGGGACAGCGCCGACGGATGGGTGCGGGCGCCCGAGGGATTGGGTGCGATCCCGGATTTTGATGACTTGTTCTGGCAGGGAGTAAACATCATCGGTTGTTTTGGAGTCGTCTTCGGCCCGGCCGTGCTCTATGTGTTGATTGCCGGCAAAGCCGGCCTGATTTTCTGGCTGCTGTCGGGCGTGGCATTTTTTTTCTATCCGATGGCTTTGCTTGCCGCCGTCATGTTCAACTCGCCCGGCGCCATTGATCCGGCCCTGCTGTTTCGCTCAATATCCGGCACGTTTTTCCCATACTGCGGTTTGGTCTTGCTGTTCGTGATGGTGGGCGGATTGGTTGTCGCAATGATGACAATGTCATCACGGTCACAGCTTGTAGGTTATATGATTGGCGCAGTCTGCGTATATCTTGCAATGATGACGGCCCATCTTTCAGGGCGCTTCTACTGGCGGCACCGGAAGAAACTCAATTGGCAACTCTGAGCTGCCGCAACAAAGTTATTTCTGCCGGATTCTCACGCTCTTTGCGTGGGCATCAAGCCCTTCGACCTCCGCCAGGCGGACGATATCATCGGCGCTCGAAGCGAGCATGTCTGCATCGTACTCAATAATGCTTATGGACTTTAAGAAGTCGTTACTCGTGAGCGCACTTGCGAACTTTGCCCGCATTCCGGTGGGCAAGGTGTGGCTCGGGCCGGCCCAATAGTCGCCGACCGCTACAGGTGTGTAAGAGCCGACGAAGATCGCCCCGGCGTTGTTTATCTTCCCGGCGATTTCTCTGCTCTCCTGGCCACATTGAACTTCCAGGTGTTCGGGGGCGAAATCGTCCGCCATTTCAATCGCTCGGGTGATATCGTCGACAACCACAATCGCGCTGAATTTTAGCAGGGATTCTTTTGCGGCTTCGGCTCGCGGTAATTCAGTCACCTGTTTCCGCAGCTCGTCGAGAGTTTCTTTTGCAAGTGACGGCGAATCGGTGATAACGATCGCGCTGCTGTCGGCCGCGTGCTCGGCCTGGCTCAGCATATCGGCTGCTACCCACGCCGGATTGGCCTGCCCATTTGCGATGATCATAACCTCGCTCGGACCCGCAATCGAATCGATCCCGACGTAGTCGCCCGAGACATTTTTCTTCGCCGACTGCACCCACTTGTTGCCGGGGCCGACAATCTTGTCAACCTTGCTGATTGTCTCGGTTCCGGCCGCCAGGGCGGCAACTGCCTGGGCTCCGCCGATTCTGTAAACTTCGTTAATTTCAAGTTCACGGCAAACTGCCAGAATTACCGGGTGAATGCCTCCTTCATGTCTTGGCGGTGAAACCACAACGATTTCCTTCACGCCCGCCACTTGCGCGGGAACTGCCGTCATGATAACGGTAGAAGGCAGAGGGGCCGACGCCCCCGGCACACAGACGCCGACTCTTCTTAGCGGTGTGTATTTTATTCCACGCGGCAAGTTATCGTTGTTGACCAGGATGTCTCTTTGATACGCGCGCACATTATCAATTGCCTGGCGCAGTGAAGCCAAAATGTTCTTGTCAATTTCCGAGCGAGCTTTGTCCAGCTCTTCTCTGCCGATTCGGAATTGGTCAGATGCCAGTTTAATCCCATCAAACTTCTCTGTGTATTCTGCAACAGCCGTGTCACCGCGCTCGGCAACATTGCGAAGAATATCAACCACTTGCCGATTCTCCCGGCTCCCGTAGTCGGCAAACCGCGCTGCGAGCACGATCTTCGAGCGAAATTTCGCCATCCTTTCCTCGAAATCGACCTCGGATGTGGAAATCAGGATTTGGTCAAGTTCCTGGGGCATTGGTTTGTCCTTTATCTGCCGAAGTTGCCGTAGCTATAAACCTGCGTTGCCTTTTGCAGCAGCAGATAATCTTTGCCTTTGTATTTGGTCACTATCCCGGCTATTTTGAACCGCACACGTTCGAGTTCGACGGATCGTTTCAGCTCGGCCAGCTCGAGCGCTTCGCACGGCAACAGGCGCAGAGACTTCCGGCGGACATTTCGGCCGAGGGCGTCCGTAGCGAAGACAAGCCGGCCGTTATCCTGCCCGACCAGGAATGCGGTCCTGTCCACAAAAACCGAGTTGACGCCTCGCGAATAGCGTTTAGCCTGCTGCGGTTGTCCGTCCTCGGCCGGCTGTTGAAGTTCGTCGGTCGAAACTTTGTTACTGTCGGTTATCTGCCGGCTGCCGGTCTCCATTTCTTTTCGGCCTGCCCTGAGCTTCTCCAATACCTCCGGCGGTATTTTCAATACATCGTTCGCGTCATCGAGGGCCGGCTCGGCCTCACGTTTTTGCGCGGGCGATGTCTTAATAGATTCAGTGCTTTTCTGCCGAGGCCCTTCGGGTGTTTTCGGGTCTGCCTTTTTGGCCCGGCCCAACGGCAAAAAATGATCCGGAAAAATGAAGTTCCTGTCCTTGTACTTTGTGATCCTGGCGTTACGGAGCCGGTAGGTCGCTTCGGAGCGCGTTCTTGCGTCAGCAATCATCTTCTCCAGCGCCGACGACGGCAGCAATTCAAATCTCGCTCCTGCCTTGACGACGGCCCTGTAATCGTTCACGTCCGAACTGGTTTCAAAAAACCATACATCGTTACTGTCGGGACCGAATAACGTGCCGTCAATACGCCTTGGGACGAAGCCGTCCCGCAGCAGCGGTGCCTCGCGAACACTTTTTGCGTCGAATCCCGACTCCCCTGAAACGACGCCTGCAAAAAATGTAAGAATCAAGAATACGGGTATCTTGCTCATATCAATGGCTCAGGATCGCAATTCTTCAATAATCAATTCAACGGCTCGCTCCGGATTATCCGCCAGCTCAACATATCGTCCGCTGTCGGGATCGTCGGCAGCGAGAAGCTCGACCAGCGGCTTCCAGAACTCGCCTGTAAGTATAATCGGTTTGTCCGGCTTGAGGAAGCCCTTGTTTCTCAACTCCCAGACCTTCGCCAATTCCAGCAGAGTTCCCGTCCCGCCCGGCAGCGCGATATACGCCTGCCCCAACTCTATCAGTGTATCGAGCCGGTTATCGAGAGAATCCGTGACGATCTCATTGGTGACGTATTCGTTGGCCTTGCTCGATTTGAAAACTGAGCAGGTAACGCCGATGATTTTGCCGCCGGCCTCGGCCGCCCCTTTAGCCGCCGCTAACATCGTCCCGCCGTAGCCGCCGTTGGCGATAGTGAAACCGGCCCGGGCCAGCAATCTGCCCGTCTCCAGGGCCAGCGCAAACGTCGAATCGCCCGCTTTGGCCCTGCTCGTTCCGAAAATTGTTACAATTTTTTCACCCATCAACCTTCCTGCGCGTGTAGTTTAAGAGCCCTGCTGAGAGCAGAATCTCCCTGTCTCTGTCGGACAACTCGAGTTTGCCAATGAATGTGAGTGAACTGTCAGCCTTGGCTATTTTAATTTCGTCGCTGCTTTTTATCGCTTCGAGCAGGTTGTCAATCACAAATTCGTCATCGTCCTCGATCTTGTCGTAGTCGGCCGGGTCGGTAAATTCTATTGGGACAATGCAGAAGTTGATCAGATTTGCCTTGTGGATTCGCTCGATGCTCTTTGCGATTACCGCACGCACGCCGAGATACATCGGGCAAAGCGCTGCGTGCTCTCGTGACGAGCCCTGGCCGTAGCTTTCGCCGGCCACGATCACGCCCCCCACTGCTTTTTCTTTTAACTTGAGCGCACGTTCGGCAAACGTTGGCTTGTCTTCCTCATTGAAGCAATTGAAGACCACCTTGGCGTATTCCGGCACATTCGACCGCAGTTTCAGAAACTTTCCCGCCGGCATGATATGGTCGGTGGTTATCTTGTCGCCGCACTTGAGCAATACTTGCCCCTTTAGCTTCTGCGGCAATGACTTCGGCGATTCCGGCACCACAATCGTCGGCCCGCGCAAAACCTCCACCTTCGCCGCTTCCTTTTCGCCCGGAGGCTGCTCTATCATGTCGTCGTTAATCTCGAATTCGTCCGGCACCTCTATTTTCGGGAATCGCAGTCCAAACAGCTCAGGCAAATCGCGGGGGTCGGTAATCCGCCCGGTCAGAGCCGATGCGACCGCCGTCTCCGGACTGACCAGGTAGGCCTGGTCGTTCTTAGACCCGGTGCGCCCGGCGAAGTTTCTGTTGAACGTCCGCAGACTCGCTACACCGTCGCCCGGCGAGAATCCCTGCCCGATACAGGGTCCGCAGCCCGATTCCAGAATCCTAGCGCCGGCCGAAATCATATCAGCCAAAGCCCCGTTTTCCGCCAACATGTTCAGGACTTCTCTGCTGCCCGGGGCAATTGCTAATTCAACCATTTCGTTGATCCGCCGGCCTTTCAAAACATCGGCCACCATCATCAGATCGGCGTAACTCGAATTTGTGCAACTGCCTATCGCTACCTGCCGGGTCTCAATGCCGGCAACATCACTGATTGTCTTGATGTTGTCCGGCGAGGATGGGCAGGCCGCCATCGGCTCAAGCTCGGCCAGGTCTATCTTGATGATGCGGTCATATTCGGCGTCAGGATCGGCGGCCAGAGGCTGATAGTCTTGCTGCCGCTTCTGGGCGGCTAAGAATTTTCGGGTTTGCTCGTCGCTGGCGAAAATGCTCGTCGTTACGCCTAATTCGGCCCCCATATTCGTTATCGTTGATCGTTGCGGCACGGACAACCCTTCTGCGCCGTCGCTGAAATATTCGACGACCCAGCCGACGTTGCCTTTTGTTGTCAGTATGCTCAGCAGCTTTAGAATAACGTCTTTGGCCGCCACCCAGTCGTTCAGTTTGCCGGTGAGTTTCACTCCCAGGACCTTCGGACATTTCAGGTAGAATGGCCCGCCAGCCATAGCGACGGCAACATCCAGTCCGCCGGCGCCGATAGCTAACATGCCGATTCCGCCGCCGGTCGGCGTGTGCGAATCGCTGCCCAACAGCGTGGCGCCGGGTTTGCCGAACCGCTCTAAATGGACCTGATGGCAGATACCGTTGCCGGCCCGCGAATGATAGACGCCGCATTTCGCGGCTATCGTTTGCAGGTACAAATGATCGTTATGGTTCTCAGGCCCGAAACCCGCCATATTGTGGTCGATATAGCTGACCGACAAGTCGGTTTTGACTCTCGCTGCGCCCATTGACTCATAGAGCAGAAACGCCGTCGTTCCGGTGGCGTCTTGCGTCAGCGTCTGGTCGATGCGAATTCCAATTTGCTCGCCGGCTGCGAGCTTGCCCTCGACGAGATGCTCGCCGAGTATTTTATAAACAAGTGTTTGTCCCAATTCCATGCTCCTTGAAAATCAAAACCGGCAGTTTAACATAAATGCCGACTCAAGACAAATCCTGACTACCGTCCATTTCCAATCGGGTGTGCTCAGATTCTCAGGATGTATAAAGAAGAAAGCAGCCCACTTCTGTCATTGCGAAGGAGCACAGCGACTGCGGCAATCTCAATCCCCACGCCGCAAAAAGAAGTCTATTTTCTTAGGAGGCCACAGCAAGTGGCCGCGGCAATCTCCTCACTTACGAACGGTTGAGATTGCTTCGCTTCGCTCGCAATGACAAAAGTACAATCCTTTGTGAAAGAGAAACTTACGTAGTGCCAGAAAAATTAGTCACACCCTTTCCAATCCACAATCAATAAAACAGGCGGCCCTGTTTTCAATCATACAGGGCCGCCCGCAAACCGAAGCAGGGTTGTCTCTATGCAATCCGTTAACCGAACGATGGGATGCTACCAATCACGCACAATTACCCCATCTTTGCCCACTAAATACCGTTCTCCATTCCTGACCTTCAGATTGTAAACCTTGCCGGAACACGGCATTGCCCTTCTTACAACACTTTTGACAGTAATCGGACCCTCTAACGAGACCAATCTTGAGCCACTTGTCAACTCCTGCACCGGGGCCCAGCGCCCGGAATCAAGCAGGAAGTAGTGCGAATCGGCGACAGTGATACAATTGCCGGTTTCGAGAACGACGTCGTAGCGGGTCCACGTTCCCTCGGACTCATCATGGACATCAATACTCTCGATCTGCCGTAAGCACATCGTCTGCCGCAGGTGTTCTACCGTCCGGGCATTGAGCGGCTTCTCTACCGTTTGCCCTGCGACAACTTCGGAGATCTGTACCAGCGCTCCATCGACCCACACAAGAGTCTCGACAGGAAAACAAGTCCTGCCCTTGGGTATATCGCGTCCGGCTGGTCCGCTTTCGGCATCGTGCACCACCATTGAATCCGTTCTGTCCTGTGGCTCACTCGTAAGAACAGGCACACCTCCCCGCCGTATATCTCCGCCGTCCCAGAAGGTGTAAATGTTATCGTCGTTGATGCCGCAGTCCGGGGTTCTTTCAAAGTTCACGTGGCTGTCATTGAACAACACATTTTGCCCGTCTTCCTGGTGGGTAATGGCATTGCCGGCTTTAACAGCATCTGTGCCGCCCCCGGGAACGAAGAGGCTTATGTCTTTTGGCTCGGCCATGGGAGATTGTACGAAGGGGTTTCTGTCTGCCGCTACCGCCATGCCCGGCTCGCTCGATGTCGTCAAAGCGTACAGGCCGAAAGGCATGTGATAGGCGTAGCTGCAGTGCTCTCTCGGCTGCGGGCCGAAATCCCAGAGATCGATGAGATCTCTGTTGCCTGCGCCGTAGTTGGCGGGCTTAAACTCGGTGGTCCCGGAATCGCCTTTGCAGAGAAATGACTTGGGCGTCACCTCTGAATACTTTACCAGCAGGTAGAAGCAGGACGAGATGCTTCCCACCCCGCCTTCACCGTTGGCCGATACGCCATAGGCGCCAAATCGATTCTCAGCCTGCCAGTTGGGTATGACCGCAGCCCATGTGCTGTTTCTGCCGCCCGAACGCGGCAACTCATCTTCGTAATCGTTGGCGTAGATAAGCATTGCCTTGCCGATGCCTGACAGGTTCGTGCCGCAGACCATCCGGAAGGCGATCTGCCGAACCCTGGACAGGGCGGGCATCAGAATGCCCATCAACAGAGCTATGATCGCGATGACGACCAGCAGCTCGACTAATGTAAAACCTTTACGTCTCATTTTCTTTCTCCTTTACTTTTTCGGAGATTCGCATGGCCGACCGCTTTTGAGCACATTTTTGATAAATTCTTGAATCAAATAAGTTCAACTAACTAATCGGATCGCATTATGACAAACCCATGCCAAAACTAACACATAGCGCTCAACGCCGCTTCGTCGCGAATCTCCATTGTTACGGTCTTTCGCTCAAAGACGGTCGGTTCAAACACCTTCACAAGACCGCTTCTTGCCGGCAAGCTCCGCGCAATCGGGTCCGTCCACCCTCAAGGCTGCTCTGGTTTCAAAGGCCGGGTTGATTGTCCGGCCTGGCGGGTCTAAGATATGAAACTACAAGCGAGTATGATGACAACGTGAATTATGATAAGTTTTTTAGACCTGCCTGTCTGTCTTTTTTCCCATATCGGCGCAATTCGTGTGCGCAAAGCTGCCCTCGACTAAAACATTAAAGCCAAAATGCAAGAGAACCTGACTTTTGGCAGGCTGGTTCAAGATATGATATGAAAGGCAAATATGATAACGACTTAAAGTATAATAACTTTCGAGCCTGCCTAATTACACATACGATTGTATCACAAATTAGTTTTCGCTATGTAATAAATTTCGTCAAAATCCACACATTTTCTTTAAAATTTTTACGCTCTGTTTGGTGCATCCTTATTCACCCCAATGTTACGAGCTTTTTCACGGGCCAGGGCCGGACGCCGCATCTTTTGGCCCAGGATTCATACATTGCCTTTAACTCGGCGAGCTTTTCCGGATGTTTCTGCGCGAGATTGTTCAGTTCCGTGCGGTCGGCTTCGAGATCGTACAGCTCCCAGCCGCCGGGATGCCTGGAGACGAGCTTCCATTTGCCCCGGCGAACGGCGCGGTTGCCCTCATGTTCCCAGTAGATTGCCTCGCGTTCAATCGATTTGTTGCCGAAAGCCGGCGCCAGACTCTTGCCTTCCATTGGCGTTATCCTATTGTCCTTATGTTCAGCCGGATACTCCGCCCCGGCGACATCTACGCAGGTGGCCATGATGTCGATAAGGTGTCCCGGTTGATGCCGCAGCTTGCCTTGTGACTTTATCTGTGCGGGCCAGTGGGCTATCAGGGGCGTGGAAATGCCGCCTTCATGGACCCAGTGCTTGTAGAGGCGGAACGGTGTATTGCTGGCGTTGGCCCAGGGCTTGCCGTAGGCGATGTATGTATCGGCCGGGCCGGGCATGACGCCGTAGCCCGTGCGGACCGGCCTACCGTCGCGGGTATGAGTCGGCTGCATCCTGGTTTGCAGCTCGCCGGCGCCCATAGGCTTGAGAACGACCGGCTTTGAGGGGTCGGGCTTGATCTTGCCTCTGCTGCCATATTCTTCGGCGCAGCCGCCGTTGTCGGCCAAAAAGAAAATCAACGTGTTCTTGAAGTTGCCGGTCCTCTTTAGCTCGGCAACGATTCGTCCGACGCCCTGGTCCAGGCAATCGACCATAGCCGCGTACACTTCCATCCGGCGCGCGAACCACTCTTTGTCTTTGGCCTCGGCCCACGCCGGGGCGGCTTGATCACGCGGCGTGATCTTCCACTCTTTCCTGACGATTCTCATTTTAATCATTCGTCTGTGCCGTTCGGCGCGCAGCGCATCCCAGCCGCCGTCGTAACGTCCCTTGTATTTGGCGATGTCTTTCGGCAGCGCGTGCATCGGCCAATGCGGGGCAGTGTAGGGGACGTACATGAAGAACGGCGCATCGGCGCTTCGCGATTTATGCTCGGCGATGAACTTGACGGCGTTGTCACTTATGGCGTTGGTATAGTAGAAGTCGTTGTCCGGGACGATTTGTGTGTTGTCGCACGTCAGCGAGTTCGGGTCGTAGAAACTGCCGGCCCCGTGGATGGTGCCAAAGAAGCGGTCGAAGCCCCGTTGGCGGGGCCAGTTGTGCTTGGGCCCATCGGGCTTGACGGATTTTGTCACATGCCATTTGCCCGACATGTACGTGCTGTAACCGGCCGGCTTGAGGACCTCGGCGATGGTGACGCAGCGATTGTTGAGGTCGCCGCGATAAGCGTCATAGCCTTTGTCGCTCATCATGTGCCCTACGCCGGCCTGGTGCTGGTAGAGCCCGGTCATCAACGAGGCTCTTGTCGGGCAGCAGCGAGCGGTGTTGTAGAATTGTGTGAAGCGCAGCCCTTTGGCTGCGAGTCCGTCCAGGTTGGGCGTGTGGATTTCTCCGCCGTAGCAGCCAATGTCGGAATACCCCATGTCATCGGCCATTATCAGGATGATGTTGGGCTGCTTGCCGACATCGCGGCCCGATGACTTCCGTGTAGCATCCAGGCATCCGGGCACCGCCATAGCCGCCGCCCCCAGACCCGCAGCCTTGATAAATTCCCTTCGATTGATTCGTGCATTCATAACAGGTTCTTATCCTTCCTTTTCTGTAGGGGCAACCCTGTGTGGTTACCCTTATGTACGGTCAATTCTTCTTAATGCGTTTGGCCAGTTGGTCCTCGCCTGGCATCAGGTTGGCAAGATGAAGCGCGACTTCCTTCCGGATGTCTTTGATGACCTCCGGATGGTCCTTTGCTATGTTGTGTTTCTCGGAAGGATCGTGGCCCAGATGGAAGAGCAGAGGCGGGTCGTGCCGTTTTTCCTTGTCCCTGCCATAAGCCGACTTGGTGAAAAAATGCGCCTTGTATTGTCCCTTGCGCACGGCGTATATCTTTGCGCCGCGATAGTAGAACATAGTATTGCGCGGGCTGGGGCCGGTTCCGAACAACGCGGGCGACAAATCCACGCCGTCAACGACCCGGTCGCTCGGCACCTTCGCCCCGGCTAACGTAAGAATCGTCGTGTACACGTCCATTGTAGCGCCCATCTCATTTACGACGCCGGGCTTTATCGTGCCGGGCCACCATGTGATGCAGGGCTCGCGCATACCGCCCTCGAACGTGCAGCCTTTGCCCTCTCGAAGCAGGCCAGCCGAGCCGCCGTGCTCGTCGAAGATCAGCCAGGGGCCGTTGTCGGAGGTAAAGACGACAAAGGTGTTCTCAGCCAGGCCCTCGTTCCGAAGGGTTTTGAGTATCTCTCCGACGCCGAAGTCTATCTCTTCGATAACGTCGCCGTACAGGCCCCGCAGGCTCTTGCCCCTGAAATTCTGTGAGACAAACAGCGGGACGTGAGGAAGACTGTTGGCTAAGTAGAGAAAGAAAGGTCTGTCCTTGTTCTTTTTGATGAATTTGACTCCCTCCTCTGCGTAGCGTTTTGTTATTGTGTTCTGGTCGGCCGGTCGTTCGACAATTTTCTCATCCCGCATGAGGGGGACGTTCCAGTATTCGATTTTCGGTTCGAGGAACGCCTGGCGACCTTCACCGCCGACCCTGTCCATATCGTTGCTGTAAGGGATGCCGAAGTAGGAATCGAAGCCGTTATTGGTCGGCAGATACGGCGGCAGATGCCCGAGGTGCCATTTGCCGACGCACGCCGTGGTGTAACCTTCGGCTTTGAGAGCCTCGGCGATGGTGATTTCGCTCTGCGGCAAACCCGACGCCGAATCGGGGAAAAGTACACGCCGCTTGTCACTGCACATGCCGTTGCGGATCGGAAGCCTGCCCGTCAGCAGTGCCGCCCTGCTCGGCGTGCAGACCGAGGCGCCGACGTAGAAGTTCGTCCATTTTTGTCCCTCGGCGGCCATTTGGTCCAGGTTAGGCGTGCGAATAGTCGGATGGCCGTAACAGCCTAAGTCACCGTAGCCCAGGTCATCACAGAATATGATGACGAAGTTCGGCTTTTTGGCTCGGCCATCCCTTCGACTACGCTCAGGACAGGCCCCAAAGCCTTTGGCTTTGAGGCTGCCACCCATTGGCAGAGTCAGTGCCCCCGCGGCCGAGCCCAAAACCTTGATGAACCGGCGGCGATTCATTTTGTGTGTCATAGAAAGCTCCTTACCTTGTTTTTTTGCGTATGTAAGCCATCATTTTACGTTATAATACCCGCCCGGCAACAATCTTTTGTGGGGGCGGCCCTGTGTGGTTGCCCTGGTATGAAAACCTGGAAAAGGGCGGACACACAGGCCCGCCCCTTCATTCGGCCAGGTGCAATCGTTTTACAGGGAGTTCTTGTCGTGAACCTGGTCAAAGTTGTCTCACTGGATGATGTCCCGTCAAGTGCCGAACAGACAATCGGGCCAAAGGCCATGAGTCTTGTTCGCCTAAAGAAGATCGGCCTTGCGGTCCCTGCCGGCTTCTGCGTCGCCGAGTCGGCGCTGCGGGAGCATTTAGAATGGAACGATCTTATCGGGCGTTTGAAATCGGCTCTGGATAAACTTGCCAAAGCCAAGCCTAAGGCCAGAGGAGTTCTTCTTGCAAACGTGCGGCAGACTATCATAGAGGCGCCTCTGGCAGAGCAGGTTCGGCGGGAAATAGAGAACCATTACCGCAAACTCGATGCCGAGCGCGTTGCGGTCCGCTCGTCGGGGACCGCCGAGGATTTGCCGGATTATTCCTTTGCCGGTCAACATGACAGCTATCTGGGCATAGCCAACCTTGAGGATTGCATCGAAGCCGTCAAGAAATGCTGGGCTTCGCTGTGGACGCTGCGCGCTTACGAGTATCGCCGGAGAAACGGCTTCGACCACCTCAATATCTCCATGGCGGTAATCGTCCAGACGCTCGTTGCCGCAGATGTCTCGGGCGTCATCTTCACGGCAGATCCAATCACAGGTGAGCGCGGCAACTTGCTGATCGAGGCGTGCTTCGGCCTCGGCGAAGCGCTGGTATCGGGCAAGGTAACACCTGACCGATTCGTTGTTCGCAAGAAGAGATTGAAGCTGTGGTCTCGCACGATATCGGAGAAGAAACTCGAGTGCGTTCTCGACACGGACGGGTCGATTCAAGAGCACGCCATTGAAGAAGAGAGATCGATTTCAGTGACTTTGGACAAGCGGCAAATGCGGCGATTGGCAAAGCTCGCAATAAGCATAGAGGCCGAGTTCGGCTGCCCTCAGGACATCGAGTGGGCAATATGTGATAGGAAGATTCATCTGCTGCAATCCAGGCCCATCACTGCTCTGCCGCCGGAAAAGTCCTGGGAGGACCGCCAGATCTGGTGCGGTAGTCCGGTCAGAGAGGTCATGCCCGACGTCGTCACACCGGTGACGGTTTCCATGCTTGAGGAAATGTTGGCCGGCTTATTCGATCCGATCTTCCACCTGCTCTGTGCCGATCGGGGCGATCATCCGACCTTCGACATAATCGCCGGGCGGGTCTACTTCAATGCAAACATCTGGGCTTCGGCCATAGGCTGTCTGCCCGGAACGGGCAAATTCAACGGCACGACATTTGCGGGCAGCCACAGGGGCCTCCAGGAAGCCACGCGGAGGCTCCAGGTCGCGACGGACAAGGATCTGCCGGACCTGAAGCACAAGAAGCTCCGGTTCTATCTGAAACTCCCACTGATCATCGTCGGCTCACTTCGCAACACACCGGCCAGAGGCCAGCGCATTCTGGCTAAAATCGGCGCCGAGACCGAACGGTGGTCCCGCCTGGACGTAGAGAATTTGTCCTGCGACCAGATAATGGCATACCTCGATCAGCTAATGGGGCAGTTCGCTGAGCTGCTCGGCCACTTTCTGTATCTCTTCAGTATCTTGTCGGCATACCCGGTTCTTCATTGGGTTTGCACAAGATGGCTCTCGGACGACGGCTCCTGCGCTCCCCAGCTGCTGGCAGGAGTCGGCAACATGGTCGATGCCGTTTCAGGCCTGGATCTCTGGCGGTTGGCTGCCGCGGCGGACAAGAGCGACGAGATCAAGGCCCTGATAATGTCCGACGATGATTGGGATACGCTCGAAGGTAAGCTCTCGCAATCCGATCCCGGCAGAGATTTCCTTGAGAGCTGGCTCCACTTTATGCACAGTCACGGGCACCATTGTCGCGGCGAACTCGAATTGTACAACCGGCGCTGGTTCGAGACTCCCGATTACATCCTGAAACTCGTCCGAGGCTACATGTCTCAGATCGGCAGAATCGATCCGGTTAGCAACCACGCCGAGCGTGCCGAGCAGCGACGGCAACTGGAGCGACAATGCCGCCGGCAGCTCGGCAATCCCATAAAGCGGCTCATATTCAATCGTCTTCTCGTTCATTCTCAACAGGGCTGGGTCTTTCGCGAGAACGTCAAGAGCGAAGTTGTCAAGCTACTTACGGCGATGCGAAGACTGCTCCTTGAGCTTGGCAAGAAACTCGCCGACAAGGATGTGCTTGCCGAGCGGGACGACATCTTCTTCCTGCGACTCGACGAGATGTCACCCGTGGTGCAGGGCAGTGCTGGCTTCGATATCCGCAAAGTCATTGCTTCTCGCCGGGCCGAGTATGACAAGAACAGCTTGATCACGCCGCCCGATGTTATCTTCGGCAAATTCGATCCTGACGAATGCACCTATCCTGAGCCGGACGAGCAGGCCGAGGTCTTGAATGGCCTGGCCGTCAGCCCCGGCGTCGTAACCGGCAAGGCCCGCGTGATCCTGAGGGCCGATGACGACGAACATCTGCTTGCCGACGAGATACTCGTGGCGCCGTTTACCGATCCCGGCTGGACCCCCTATTTTGTGCCGGCCGCCGCAATAGTAATGGACGAGGGCGGAGTGATATCGCATGGCAGCATCATCGCCCGCGAGTACGGCATCCCCGCAGTCGTCAACGTGGGCGGCGGCACGAAGATCATCAAGACCGGCCAGACAATACAGGTGGACGGCGATCGCGGCGTAGTTACGATACTCCAATAGCCAGCCCCTACAGCAGCCACTGGTGCACAAATGCCGCGGCAAGCCAGACCGCCGAGCCGGCACACAGCGCGATCCACAAAGGCAGGCGCTTGTGGAAACAAAGGAAAGCCGCGAGGAAGAACAATGTGCTCGGCACAATACCCCACAAAGCGGCTTTGGTGTAATCGGTCATCAAGCTCAAATTGCCGGGATTGTCCTGATAAAGCCAGACAAGCACGATCAGCCCCGTCAAGGGCATCACGGCGATCAATCCCGCCAGCGTTGGCAGCTTGCGGCCTATAGCGGCACAGATACTGATGACGCAAACACTAATCAATAGCTTGATAGCAAATCGCATACTGAATGGTCTTTTTCGGCCGGCACGTAACCTGGGAAGAGAAGTTTTGAAACTATATATCCGACGCCGAATTCATCGTTATTTGATGAGTCTGATACTTACCGGATAACTATACTCCTGACCCCGGCTGGCGCTGACCGCTGCCATGATGCAGAAGATTAGGTTCACGATCTCAACCACAGCCATCAGAATTAACCCTATACACACAACACTCAACAGCCCCGAAATAACCATCGCGATCAACACCGTGAGCTGGAAGTTCAGCGCCTCTTTGCCGTGACGATCCACAAACGGCATATCGTCTTTCTTGATAAGCCAAATAATCAGCGGACCAAGAAAACAGATGAAGATGGCCAGTATGTGACATAACATGGCCATATTCACGGCATCCTTGCTGACCGGCGCCTGCTCGGCGCCGACGGGCTGTGGTTCACTGACAGGCTGGCCCGTTTGTTCTGCTCCGGCATTTTCCGGAGTCTGCGGATTTTCATTGGTTTCTGCCATAGTTCGACTCCATTCACTTAGACTTTAATCCAATTCAATAAGACCTTCGTCTTCTAACAAAGACTTGTAGAATCGTCAAGCTCAAAAAAATTCCAATGTGTCAGAGTGACTCCACTTTACAAATGGCGGGGCAGCTCACTTACTCCTGACCTTCTTTACGAAGACGCGGACCGGCGCCGCTGACGTCAATTGGTTTTATGCCGAGCTTCAGCGCGGGCGAATCGGCGGCAAAACTCACCGCGCCCTTGTTAAACTCGACCAGGAGCGGATCGGCCAGCACGTTCCCGCCATCAGGCTCAAAGGCAGCTATGCCCGTTTGGCTATAATTCTTGAGCTTCTTGAGCTGAACCTTGCCTTTGGCTCCAAAAAGCACATTGTTGCGGAGTGTCGTAATCGCATCCGGATTCTCGAATACGATTTTGCCTTTGGCGTAGATGACATTGTTCTCAAAAGTGTAGTTCGACGATTTTGGAAGCGTGATCCTGGCGTCTTCGTCGCAGATAAAAACGTTGTTACGGATGGTATTGCTTTTGGCCATGTGGTTGTGAGAAGGCCGGGCGATGCCGACCGAAAGGTTGCCCTCGACGAGGCAGTTTTCCGACCTTTCATCGAGATAATAGGCCGAGGCGCCGTAGCCGCCGTAGCCGCCGGTATCGATAATGTCACGGATGAAATTGCCTCGCAGTACGAGGCCCTTGCCGGCGAAGCAGTAGATGCCGCCCCCGTCGTGTAGTTCTTTCATTGCGCGGTAGATCAGATTATGCTCGATTCGATTTCTTTCGCCGCCGCAGTTGATGGCCGTATAGGGACAATCGTGGATTTCGTTGTGGTTTATCCGGCAGTCCTTGCCGCCGCCCTGCATGGCTATTGCGCTGGGATACGTCAGACCGATGTCATGGATATGGTTGTCGGCGACGATACATTCGGTTCCACGACACCTGACGCCGCAGGCGCCGGTGTGATGGACGTGACATTTTTCCACTCGCAGGCCGTTGCCTGATGCTTTGATTCCCTGTCCGCCGACGTTGAAGATTTCCAATCCGATCAGCCGGCAGTTCTCCGCAGAAGTTATTGTGACAGCCCCATCGAATTTGCCCGCACCGAAGCCGCCCGCCATGAGCGGGGTAGTTGTGATCGAGAGTTTGAGACCGCGGATGGTTATGTCCCTGGCCGGCTCCTCCCGGCTGCCCTCAATGCGAATTATCGACTCGATGGTTGGAGCGATTACTTCTGCCCTGGTCATGTCCTCTCCGGGCAGAGGCCAATAGACGAGCTTGCCCGCCGTTCTGTCGAGATACCACTGTCCCGGCTGCGTCATTCCCTCGCGGACATTCCAGATAACGTACCTGTTGACGCCGAACGCGCCCGGTGGGTGGCCGGATGGACTGGAAAAAGTGAGCGTTTGGGATTCGTTGTCCATAGCAGCCAAGCCGACCAGCGACTCGTCCCACATGTGATAGACGGCTACTTCCGCATTGTTGACATCCAGCCAGGGGCCGAGGTCCTCGGGGTGGTATTTCAGCGTAGTCAACTCCTTGCTCGTGGGTTTGCGCTTCCAGCCGCCGCCCGTCGTGCTCATCCAGGGTACCTTAAAGCTGCTCAGATGTTTGAAAAAGCCCTTTTCGGGCAGCCGGGCGCGCGGGCAAAATCGCCCGTTCACGACCAATGCCCGGAAATCCCATTGCCTTTCTTTGACGCCCGGCAATGCGACCGAGTAGAACTTCCCGCCATCCTTTTTCCAGCCGGCTATTTTCTTTCCGCCGTAGAGACTGACGTCGGCCCCCGGCGCCGATTCTATCGTCAGCCCGGAATCTTCGCCGGTGAGCACAACCGGCTCGTCAAAGAAGTACTGCCCAACCTGGACAACGACTCTTCGCAGACTTGCAATCTTCTGTTTTCGTACTGTCCGGCAGGCGGCCTCGAGCGTAGCCAGCGGGCCGTCCGTACGGTCTGCATTTGGCTCAGGCAGCAGCCCCGACCATGAATCATTGCCGTTGACGGCGACAAAAACAGTCTCAGCCCTGGCATTCGACGCCTGAGCCAACAGGCTGCCCAACAGCACTGCAAGCGTAAGAACGCAACTTCGTGATGACTCAGTCTTTCTCATTCGTTGCTCCGGCACGAATTCGGCACAATTCCCTCGATACCATAATCACGGGCCGATGTTGTTTTTAGCACGAACCGCTTGAATAGGGCAAGCATAAAACCTCGGTAGTGCCATTCTATGCTGTCCCCCGATATCCCCGGAAGCCACCTAACACGGGAAAGAAGAAAAGCAGAATGTCCCCTTTTGTTATCGTTCTCAAAGAATGATCTATAAGTGATTTTGGCAGACTCATTTTTATGTCTCCCCTGAGACCGCCATAAACAAGCTGCCTCGACACATACCATTCATTGTTGATTTTTAGAAAAGGTTTATGTTCGTTCACTATTCCGCTATCAACATCGTTCGGATTTCTGCCGTTGATTGAAAATACAACACCTGGACGAGTAGGTAATATCCTATTTCTATGCCTATAGAAGAGAACAATGTCCCCACTTCTGCGAAATCTTATACAGCCAAACTTCTTCATCTGCTTCGAGAGCAACAACATCTCAGAAATTTCGTCTTCTGAAAAGTGTTCCCTCACATTCACTTCATTTGAATCTGCGCCTGGAAAAATAGCTCTGCCCTTTCTGTAATGACCAAACCATGACACAGTGATATCTTCTTGTTCGCTATGACTTGTTGCAAATTCTACACAGCTCTTATAGAACTTGTAGTTGCCAGCGGTGATGGCACGCAGTGTGTACAGATAAGGGATTGAATACCCAATGACGTACAGAATTCCTACCAACAATGGAACAGTCAGAACACAAATACGCACAACTGAAGAGCGTTTTTCTTCTGAATTTTTAAGACTTAGAGTAGTTGCGTGGGACAGTATTGCCAACAGAGGTGCTGCTAAACTCATCAAAAGGAAAGAAATCGAGAATAGAAAAATGTTTCTTAGAAAGAGAAATGAGCCCAAAACCAACACGCCGCATAGCAGAGAGGCCTTTGCCGCGATCATGAGATCTATTGAGCTAATTTTCTTTTTCTTATCTCGATTCATATTCATTACTGTAGAGTCTAATAGGGACAGCGGGGCTGTTGAACAAGGTGAGATTACTTCGTCGCTACGCTCCTCGCAATGACAAAAGATCCATTTTTACGTCATTGCGAGCTAGGCCCCAAGGAGCCGATTCAAAGAATCGCGCGGCAATCTCAGGCTTTGCGATGGGACTTTTTCAACAGCCCCACAGCCACCTATTAAATTACTGTTTTCTTTCGTTTTTTACTATGCATCATCCGGAATTGTCGTTTTTGTCCACGATTATTTCCGTCGGGCTAAGGAGCTTGTAGCGTATTGATCGCCAGCGGATGGTTCTGCCGATGGCCGAAGCGATGACGAAGGACAGCAACAGCAGTGACCATGCCCAGCAGGCGAGGATGTCGGCGATGCGGGCGGCCCTCATTGCTTGTCGCTCGTGGGCGAGCAATTTGTCGGCCATTCTCTGCCGGATAACCGCCCGGCCCAACTGGTTCGCGAAGAAAATGACGGGTACTGAGGTAAAAAGGTTCATGTGCTCGTGCCGAATCGTCGCGGCGTAGATTGCCAGGCCGGCTGCGGCCCATATACCCAATACCGAGTACAGACTGCTGAGAAGTGCAAACCACCAGGTCCTCGGCGCGTATATGCGGGTTATCAGGAATTGTCTGCGGCCGAACTCGAAAAGTCTTGGCCAAGTGGTGGATTCGTAGGAGGCGACCAGGCAGGCGGGAACGAAAGCCACTTTCATGCCGACCTTCTTGACCGCGGTACTTAGCGACAAGTCGTCGCTGAGGGCCTTGGGCCAGATTTTGTCGAGTCCGAGTCGGCGAAAGACTTCGACGCGGATCGCCATAGATCCGCCCCAGGCTTGGTTGAAACGTGTGTTGCCGAGGAACTGGGCGACCTTGGCGTTCATCGCCGACAGCGCCAGGCTGGCAAGGTTGTTCTTGCTCGGCACGAACCAGCGGTAGCCGGTGGCGACGCCGTTCTTTGCCGTTCGGAGCGGATGGAGAAGGTTACTTAGCCAGTCGCTGCGAACACAGATGTCGGAGTCGGCGAACGCCATGACCTCAATGTCCTCGGCGATTCTTTCGTAGCAGTGCAGCAGATTGTGGATTTTCTGACTGCACGATTCTCCCTTACCTGCGACAAGCACCTGCACGTCCTGAGCTTTGGAAGTCTGGCTCAGCCGGTCTCTCAGCTCACACAATTCGCCGTAGGCCGGGTCCGCTTCGTCGTCAACGACAAACCACAGCAGATAATTCTCATAGTCCTGGTTGAAGAATGAAGTGATATTTTGGTGAAAAGCCGAATCAAGGCCCTTGCAGGGTACTATCAATACCGTCCGGGGTCGATACCAGAAACGCTCTCTCTTGAATTTGTGGAGGGCGTAGCGATAGTTTTTATACGTCTGGAGCAGCAGCAGCAACTGTGAAGCAATCGCCGCCAGGGCTATGTAGTAGTACCAATCCATTCTCTTCTTCTACGTCTCGTGCTCCGGTCGAGTTGTACTTTACGGCAGAGAAGCCAGCGGCACTATCGATTCGATCAACTGCTCAACGGTATAAGACTTTGCCAGGTCAATCGAGAGCAGACGGCCGTGATTGTGGTTGGAAGAAAGAATTATGAGATTCCTGCCGGCCTGGCGCCATCCCTGCTCTTGAGGCTGGTGGCCGAGGATAAAGATGTCGGCGTCGAATGTCCTGGCCATGCTGTCGAGCAGTTCCTGACTGTGTTTTCTGCCCCAGGTCAGCAGATATGCCGAGCCAGGCCTGACCACGTCATTGATTTTTAGATTGTTGTCCAGGACTTTGGGGTCGAATTTTTCGACGAGACGGTCGCCGGGCAGCGAGTGCGACAGCCATATTCTATTCTCGCATCTGACTGCCAAAGGCTGTGAGAACAGGAACCGCCTGGTTGCAAGCTCGATGCCGCCGAAGGCCTGGCCGAATTCTCTTTCCATAGCGGAGCGCATGGCACGGTTCATTTCTTTGCCCTCTTTCATCACTTCGCTGTTGTTTATGAAAGCGGTGTCATGGTTTGCCATGATGATGTGGACCCGGTCGGGAAAACACAGTTTGTAGCGGACTGCGTCAAACAACAGCTTGTACGACAGGCAACCTCCGTGCGAATCTTCCGGGCCTCCGTGTATGATCTCCTGAAGAACGATGTGCCTGTCGGGATTGTTGGTCAGATCGGCGAAGTCAAGTATTCTCTCGAAATTTCGCCGGTGTCCGTGGAGGTCACCCGTCGCAATCAGATCACCGGCGGCGGGCAAACGAATGAGATTGCCGCGTCGATACTTGTCCGCGTTGTTGGCTTCTGCGCCCTTGTTCAGCAGATCAATTATTGTTTGAGGCATTTTTGTTCGTTTTTATTTTGCCCCCAAATATGCTGTGCACCATCAGATCCAGCCTCGATGTAACCTCCATCATATTGCGCGGGCGTTGTGTGGCGTCGTTCTCAATGCAATCCATCACAAGCTTTGAGATCGGCATGGGCAGTTGTTTCTTGATTTCGTGAGGCGCCCGGCGCGGCTCGGTGACGGGTAAGCCAAACTTGTTCTTCTTTGGTATCAAGGTCGGGGCGTGCTTTCCGGTGAGTGCCCAGTACATGGTCGCACCAAGGTTGAAGATGTCGGTTTTCGGGCCGAGCGGTTTGCGCTTGACCTGTTCGGGCGCGATATAATCCGGAGTGCCCTGGATTCTCTGTTTGACCGTTCCGATCTTGCAGCTTTGACCGAGGTCAATAATCTTGATCGAGCCGGACTTGTTTATTAGGATATTGTTGGGCTTTATATCGCAGTGGACGAACCCGTGCTGGTGCATGGCGTTTAGGCCGCCGGCGACCATCCTGAAGACAAGCAGCACGTCGCCCAGGCTCAGCGTCGAGCAATTTTCGAGGTTCTTGCCCTCGAAGTACTCCATGGCGAGCAGCATTTCTTTCACTTTGAACATGCTGCGTATTTTCCTCAGTTCGTAGCACTTTCGGACGTACGGGTGGTCTATCAGCCGGGCGACTTTGTATTCGGTATCCACCTGCTCGAAAATCCTTGAGTCCTCCGGGCGCTCGAATATGACCCGTTTTAAGGCGACTTTTGTATCATCCTCTTCATTGGTGGCCAGATAAATCGTGCTGCGCGCGCCGGTTCCGATACGTCTGAGTATGGTATAACCGCCAATGTCGAGTATATCTCTGGCCATATCGCCAATAATAATTCCAAAAATCAGCCACCAGCCGGTACTTCACGGCATTCAATATAGATGCGCAAAACAGGCCTTTTGTTCGGTTAATTCGCAAGAACCACCTTTATATCGAACGTTAGCCCAGCCTACTTAAGTTTGGCAAAGCCGGGAGTATACAACAAAATCGGGCGTCTATCCAGCCTCGGCGTCATTTTTCGCCGAATCCGGCCCGGAAAAGTGGCCTTCAATACCATCTGCCCAACACGGTTCTTTGACCACACTCCGGTTGTTGCCAATAGAACCGTAACCATGCAGACATGGCCATTATCGAATTGCTTTTCTGCTGATTTGCCATACAATCTTGTGCGTGAAATCAGTACCCCCCAGCAGGGAAGAAACACGAAATGGAAAGGAGATTTGCTATGTTTGGAGTTCGCTTTGTTTGTATGTGCCTCTTGGGAGCCGCAATATCGGCCGGTTTCTGTCAACCGGCGGCGGCTCGGAAAGTTGCCGTGACAATCGATGCCGGCCAGACAGGCGCGCCGATTTCCAGGTTCATCTACGGCCAGTTCATCGAGCACCTCGGGCGCTGCATCTACGGCGGAATATGGGCCGAAATGCTCGAAGACCGAAAGTTCTATTTCCCCATCACTGCCGATTACGATCCCTATCGCGGCACGCGCAACGTTTCCAAAAACAGCCCGTTTGCAGTGGTAGGCGCCTCGCCCTGGCAAATCATTGGATCGCCCGATTCGGTGACGATGGTAAAGGAAGATTCCCTTGTGGGCGAGCACACGCCGCTCATTCAGCCCGGCGGCGGTATCCGGCAGCTCGACCTGGGATTAGTGAAAGACAAGAAATACACCGGCTACATCTATCTAAAACCCAAACAGACGAGTACAAATGTGATAATATCGCTCATCTGGGGTGACGGACCCGGAGATCGGGAATCCACTCAATTGCTGGTCGTTTCCAATCGGCACGGTAAGTACACCTTCCAGCTTACCGCCGGGGCCGACACGGTGAAGGGCAAGCTGGAAATCAAAACAGCCGCAGGATCGTGTCTCGTAGGCACAGTCTCGCTGATGCCGGCCGACAACGTCGAGGGCATGCGCGCCGATACTTTGGAACTGCTCAAGGAACTCAACGCACCGATGTATCGCTGGCCCGGCGGCAACTTCGTCAGCGGCTACGATTGGCGCGACGGAATCGGCCCGCGCGACAAGCGTCCGCCTCGCAGCAATCCCGCCTGGACCGGCGTCGAGCACAACGACTTCGGCTTCAATGAATTTGTTCGCTTTTGCCGCCTGGTCGAAGCCGAGCCGATGGTGACTGTCAATACCGGCTTTGGGGACGCCTACTCGGCCGCAGCTCAACTGGAATATTCAAACGGCTCGACCGATACGCCCATGGGAGCACTTCGGGCCGAAAACGGCGCGCCGGAGCCTTTCGGTGTTCGCTACTGGGCCATCGGCAACGAAATGTACGGCGGCTGGCAGCTCGGGCACATGAAACTGGAGCATTATGTCCGCAAGCATAACTGGGTCGTGGACAAGATGCGCCAGGTCGATCCCGATATAATTCCCATCGCTTCGGGCAACGCCGGCTCGTGGAGCGAAGGCCTGCTGAAGAGCTGCTCGAATCATATCGACCTGATCGCCGAACACTTTTACTGCCAGGAAAAACCCGACCTGATCGAGCACACATCCCAAATTGCCGACAGAATCAGGCGGAAGGTGGAGTACCATCGGCAGCTCCGTGAGAAACTGGATACCCTCGAAGGCAAAGATATTCAAATCGCCATGACCGAATGGAACTACTGGTACGGACGGCACGAGTTTGGCGAGCTGGGCACCCGCTATTTCGTCAAGGACGGTCTTGGCGTCGCCATTGGTTTGCACGAGTACTTTCGACATTCGGGCATGATATTCTTAGCCAATTACGCGCAGACGGTCAATGTCATCGGCTGCATAAAAACCAGCAAGACCGCCGCCGCTTTCGAGACGACGGGACTGGCTCTGAAACTCTACCGCAACCATTTCGGCACTGTGCCGGTCAGTGTTTCCGGTGACGTTGAGCCGCTCGACGTGGCAGCCGCCTGGACCGCCAACCGCAAGGCTCTGACTGTCGCGGTTGTGAATCCAACGGAGCGTGAACATGAACTGGCGGTGGACTTGCAAGGCGCTCCAATGAGACGTCAGGGGGTGCTCTGGCGCATTGCCCATTCAAATCCCATGGCCTACAACGAGCCAGGCAAAGAACCAAAGGTTGTGATTGACGAGAAGCAGATCAGCAATATTTCCGACGGTGTTATTTTACCGCCGCTGAGTATCAGTCTTTACAAACTTGCAATCAGGCGTTAGAAAAGCATCAAATCAAGGGAAGCTCGTCGAAAGACGAAGCACGAAATACGAGATACGAATATGGAATGCAAGCAAGAACAAAACCTACAGAATTGCAACTGCTCATATCCCGGCTGTCCCAGAAAAGGAATATGCTGTGAGTGCATAAGCTACCACCTGTCGTCGAAGCAATTGCCCGCCTGCTGTTTCCCCGATGACGTCGAAAAACAGTACGACCGCAGCTTCAAAGCCTTCGCTCAGGCCTGGAATTTGTAAATCTGAAGTACCCCGTTCATATATAGAATGGAATACATTGAACCGCAGGCATAAATGAACACACGCCGAGCGATCATTCCGGCCCGGCGTGTGATACATGCAAAGACCTTACTTGCGGTTTAAGGAAAATACCATCGCTCCGCCGCCTGATTCGAAGAAAGCGGGGCGACTAAATGAGCCCGGTTCACTCGCAGCCAAAGTAAGCTTTTTCCCATCGAGCTTATAAATACTGAGCGAGGTTTCACCGACGTACTCCGGCATTGAACACTTATCAATCTTAAACTCGGCCTGCTTCGGATTCGTTTTGGTATTCAGCGTTATTGCACCCGAGTAGAAATCGTAATCCGGACCCTTTATTTCCACTTTACCCTTTGAGATAACGAAAGTCCACTGCCCCCCATATCCCTCGCCTGTTGTCCCGACCCAGGTTCCATCAAGCTCGGCGCCCTTCCTGGCTTCCTGCATCGCTTTTACTTTCTGCCGTTTGAACGTCAGCTCGCCTCTTGCCTGGGAGGCACGCAAGCCGTCCGATTCGACGGCATACTGCTTAAGCTTAAAGCTGTTGTTATCGACCTTGGTGTAAACCATATCCATCGTTTCGGTTGTACCGTCGGTCTCAAGCCGCTTATTCCTGTTGACCGCGCCGTCATAGTCCTCTGTCCAGGTACCGTTCCACGTGCCGCCCATGTTGTCGGCCCCTAACTGGACAATCTCTTCGCGGGACGGCACAAACATAATCATGCCATGATACTTGAAATCGCCCATCTTGACGTTTACGCACATGGCGCACTTGTCCAGTATCCATTTATACTCGAGCTCGATCTGCCCGCCATCATCGCCGGTGGCCGACCAGTTGCCGATCATCCAGTCATAGCCGTACTCGGCGACAAAATCCCCGAGTTTCTCCTGCGCCCCGACAGGGACCACAGAGACGGCTAAAAACACCGCAATTACCAAAAACATCTTTCTCATACTCATTTGTTCTCCTTTCTTTCGTTACAATTAGTGTATTACGAAACACATATACAATACAAACGGTCAGACAAAAATGCCGAATTTCTACAACCAGCTAATGTCGTACTTACGCTCCTCTATTATCCCGGCATGGCTCTCACAATCAACTACCCTGGTCGTAATAGACCAAATATTCTCCCCCATGATTGCTGGGATTCAGGTCATTGAACTTGACAAAACGACAGGCCCCATCCAGATAACCGACACATAGTCCGTTCGGTTTCGGATCAAAAGGAACGCCTTGGTCCCAGAGGAACTGGCCCCGAACATGCGAGGCATACCATGTCGGCCAGGGACCGGCGGATCCCACGGCATCATATCGGTTGTAACAGAAACAGGTGGCCAGGGTTCTGGAGGTAGGTCGATCCGAGAGCCTCCGCGCGGTGACATACTCCTGTCCTGTGTCCGAATCCCTCCAGCGACCGCGTGCACCCCAATAGATCCATCCAATCTGGAATACCTGCGTGTACTGTGGTGACGGCTGCCGAGGTTCCAACCAGTCCTCTTTGGCCTCAAAGTATTTGCGTGCCGTCTCACAGGTTGCATGTTCATCGGTCAGGCCATAACCTTCTCCCAGGTGCCTCATGGTTTCGGCATTGACCAGGGCCATTTGATCGGCCTGGTCCCAGGAGGCGGCATATCCAGGGGCCGTTCGATCAATAATACTGCCAATGGGTAAAGCATCGTCAAAATCCCCGGCGTACATGAACATGGCCGCAGCACTTTGATGCAGGTTATTCTGACAAACAGCCCGGCGCGCCTGTTCCCTGACTCTGTGCAGGCAGGGCAATAGTATCGCAAGTAGAATTGCTATTATCGAAATCACCACCAGTAATTCTATGAGGGTAAAAGCCTGTGGATTCTTGTTTAAGTTTTTGCCTTCAACTGTCATAACATTTATCTTTCATGGAAGTTCACTTGTACGGCATATATTTGATTAAGCCCTGCTAAGTTATCGCTTGCTGCGTCAGGCTTTACTTTCAATTCCCTTTAACGCCGGACAAGCCGGAGCCGCTTTCTCGTTCGAGCAGATCTTTGGGGGTAAAAACTTGCCCTCCGGGGTCTTTCAGGAACATGTATGCCAGGTTTGTCCATGTATTGTCACGGTCCGTGAGTTTTGTCGAAAACGCCTGCGCATCGAAGAATAGCTCCGGCTGCTGCCTGGAATAGGTGATAAATACATCAACACATGCCCCGTCTCGCGGATCCCACATGCGGATTCCCACAGGAAGTCTGCTTTCGCGAAGTGCGGATACCCGAAGCCATTCCGGGCTGCTTTCAGAGAGGGCGTCAAAAACGACCATATCCTCCGAAATAACCGCGTCTGCGTTCACAAGAGGAGTAACGTCAATCAACTTACCGCCGGAAATGCTCCGAATGACGGTTTCGAGAGAATACTCTTCTATTGTGCCAAGCATCCTGAGCAATTCCACGGCTTGCCGGTCCGGTTCTGCCTCCCGGCGTTTCTTGAGATCAAATGCCTTGATTATCTCACCCGCCCGGGAGAAGATTACCTGGCTGCCGACCCGCACACGTGCGCGTCCCTGCTGCCCCATCCATAACTCGAATTGTCTCGGTTCGGCCAGGACATCATCTTTGATGTAAATCGAGGCGCTGAAAAAGGGCACCGACCGGAATCGCTCCGCTACATCCGCCCAGGCAACGGTTGAACCGCCGAACTGATATATGCCGATGAACGCACCTATGACTATCACCGCCGCTGCCGCCAGCTCCGCCATTCTCTTCGGAGTTCTCGATACCCGGAGCTTATGGAGAATGGTCGGCTCGGAGTAGGATTTGCGTGAGCTTCTATCGAGTTGCGCAATAAGGCTGGCTCCTACCTCCTTACTCCTGTCATCTATAGCTTTGAACGCCGATTGGACTGTTTCTTCTTCTTCTGTCAGAGCTTGATAAAGAAGACGACACTGTTCGCAGGTATCGATGTGTTTCTTGATCTCATCGGCAGCCTGAACTTCCAACTCGCCAAGCACTAAAGCGGCTATTGTTTCGTGTCGGTTCTGACAATCATTGGTATTCGTCATGATTTGTCCTCCACAAGTAGCTCGTGCAGCATTAAGCGGGCCCGGACCAGGCGGCGTCTGACCGCCGCATTGCTGATTCCAAGACTCCGCGCAGCGCCGGCACAGTCGCAGCCATCCAAGTAGTAAAGAGTGATCGCCTCGCGATAGCCGTCTGGCAGTTTAGAGACGGCTGCGTGTACACGCATGGTGTGCTCATCACCGCAGTCGGCCCGGGCCGGCACAGCCTCCGCTTCGGCGATTGGATGACAAACGCGGCGTTTTCTGTAATGGTCGATACACCTGCGTCTGGCAATTTTCAGCAGCCATTGGCGCGCCCGTGTATGGTCCCTAAGGGTGTCGATCCTGGTGAATGCCTGTAAGAAAACGTCTTGCATAATATCCTCGCCGTCGTGAACGTTTTTGGTAAAGGTTATACAGAGTCCCAGCACCGCCGATGCGTGCTCGCGCACAAGCATCTCAGGCGTCAGAGTCTCTCTCGCATTCGCCTTTTTCGCGGCTTTGCGAGTGTCCTGTCGTTCGGCTTCGGTCAACTAATAATTCCTTTCACTAAAACTGACGGGCGAGAAATGCAAATTGTGACAACACATTGTAAGATTTTCCGGAAGTTTTGAAAAGATACGTCGCGCCAAAAACGAGATTCTTGCCTGATAAGCGCATAAAAAAGGCCGAGTCTGAAACAAGCCCGGCCTTCTGGATTATATGGCGTTTTTGTTTTTCTTTTATGACTCTACAATATCCGGCACATGGACCCTCTCGTAGTCCGGCGGGATATTTGGCTCGAAGATGTTCGGGTCCAGCTCTACATCCCACTGGAACTGGTCCATTACGCTCTCTTTTTCCCGCATCTTACCTTGATGTTCGGCATTCAATTTAGTTTCGTACATAATGGGATATCCTGTTTCCACACTGACCCACAACCGGAATTCCGCTTGAAGATTCTTGAGCTTCTCCGGTACGGGTCCAAAACAAGCCGGGTCGGTAGTCTCAATTCCTTCGCACAATACTCCCTCGATTGTTTTCCGTCCGAGTTTCCTGTGCTCGGCTGACAGGATTTTCTGTACAAGGAAACCTGGATCCGTCCAGTCATTGTGCCACTCCAGAAAGAGTCCATTCTCACTTTTCTTAAATGTGTCACTCACACATAATTTGTGTATGTGAAAGACGTCTGTGAGAGTATCTGTGTCGGAGTCTGTGAAATCTACATAAGCAGTACGGATAATTTGCCCATCTCTGTAGAAGTCCTTCCGGCAATATGTGGGTGAGGTGTATGCGATTGAATACTCATCTTCATTGGACAGACCGTAATCCGTACATCGGACGATCAATCCCCGGCTTGCTCCCACTTTGCTGACGACATCAGCCCAGACGACGCCGGAAGTGTTTTCGGTGCCGATAAATTCAAATAATCCCAGCACAACCACCGCAATTATCACCGCCGCAGCGGCTAATTTTGTAATTGGACTTTTCATGATTGTTCTCCTTATTTTCGGCGGCATAACAGCCGCTTTTGTTTTGTCTGATTCGGCCAGCACTTTGGAAATTTCATTGTGGACTCTTTTGTCTAAGTCAGTGCTGGCTTTCAATTGCAGTTTTT
The DNA here is from genome assembly GCA_005223045.1 of Planctomycetes bacterium B3_Pla. Classification (GTDB taxonomy): domain Bacteria; phylum Planctomycetota; class Phycisphaerae; order Sedimentisphaerales; family Anaerobacaceae; genus SG8-4. Next base: position 175,402 of record NJBM01000010.1, read on the forward strand.
TAATCAACTCGTTTATGTTATCTGCCGGTCTCATTTTTCCACCTCACCATTTAGCATTGACCGCAGTTTATCCAACGCGTACCGGTATCTGCCTTGTACAGTATTGATCGAAACATTTTGCTGTTTGGAAATTGCTTTGAATTTCATCCCGCTGTAAATATGCAGGAGCAAAACTTCTCGCTGCTCGTATGGAAGCTGCCCGAGGGCCCGGCTCAACTGGCGCAATTCTTCGCCGAACACAGCGGCAAGTTCCGGATTGTCCGAATCAGCGCCGGCTGAACTCATCTCATCCGGCACGACACCACTGCGTCTTCGTTGCGATTTATTCCTGTTGCGGGCGTTATTGGCAACACAAGTCGCTAAGTAGCCCTTCAGACTTCCGGTCAGTCGGAACTTCCGGGATGACTCGATAAAAGACACAAAAACCTCGTGCACAACATCCTCGGCCGAACTTACGTCAGTCAACAGAACAGCCGCCAGTGTCACCAAATCGTCCTTGTACTTTTCGTAAACACCCCGCAAGGCGCCGAGGTTGCCGCGATTGAACTTCCATACAAGTAGTTTATCTTCTAACATCAAGCGGCCATTTTCCCAAACTTATAACAATCGATTGCCACTTACATAACAACTTAACCAGCCGCTTTAGTATAAAAAAATACACTTTTTGTGCTATTTCGAACCTCACCGGGCGAAAAAAGAGATTTTACCTGACAAGCGCATAAAAAAAGCCGAGCCAGGAAGGCTCGGCATCTGAAAGTATTCAATTCATCTATCCGTCCTATTCCTGCTCTCTGGCCGCTTGAATGTCGTCCGGATGACCAAAAACGAAGCCTTCGGGAGTATAGGGAACGAATGTGTCGTCGGATAAGCCCGGATTGTAATCAAATTGGTCTTGTATAATCGTGATCGTCTCATCCGGATGGTCTGTTACCGGCATACCATGGTGCTCTATACGTACTGGCATCTTTGTCTCAACATCGAACCAGATACAATCCGTTCTCTGCCCCGGAGTGCTGCTGAATTTGCTTGCACTTATTTCGAAACCAACACACTGAATACCGTCAATTGTGTCCTCGCCCAGCAGCCTGTCAGCTTCATCCATAAGCCCGACATAGAAACGCATTCTTTCGACGGGATCATAGTCGCCAAAACTCCCCGCGTGGGTGTTAGTGAAATAAGACTCCAGATCGAAACGTACGCTGTGCTGGAGCATATCGTCCCCGTCAGGCACGTACCATTGAGTTTCGCGCAGAACATCTCCATCGTAAATATCTCTACGGTAGCTGTCACTGGAAACATAAAAGACGTTCCATGTGCTGGATGTATGTTCCGAGCCATCAGGCGTGACAAGCACCGTTTGCTCACGGCAAGTCACACCTTTGAGTGCATCGAGTTCCGCCAGGATTTCCTGTCCCCATGCAGCCGGCGGTCCAAGCCACCATTTTCCGGTATCCGAACCGCCGGGCCAAAAAGGCATCCCGCCGACGACGACTACTATTGCTATCACCGCCGCCGCGGTGAGCTTTGCTGTTCTACTTTTCATAATTGTTCTCCTTATCTCGACAGTGTGAACTGTCGATGGGAGCCGATGTTTGGGATAGACGCTTAGAAGCCGCTTCTTCAACAAGTCACGATGTTTATCGTCCGGTGTCTCAAACGGAACATCCTTTACAAACTCTTCGATGTGTCTTTCGTTATCGTTCATTATATTGCCCCGCTATTGTTCTTGGCAGCATCCAGTTTATTCCGCAGTTTTGCAGTTGCACGAGAGAGCCAACAACGGACTGTAGATGGCTTCTTTCCCATACATGCGGCTATTTCGGTTAACTTCATATTCTCGAAAAAACGCAATGTGATGACAGTCTGGTACTTTGGCTTTAGGCTCAGGAGAGCCTGTTTCAACATATTCTTCCTTTCGAGCAGCTCCTGGTCGCAGTCGATGGCGATGTCGGATTCGGCCCGAGGATTTCTCACAACTTTCTTAATTGTCTCGGTCCTTCTTATGGCATCGCGCAGATGGTCGTTGACGGCATTGGTTGCGATGCGAAGGAGCCAGCTTCTAAAATCAATTGCCGTTCCGTCAAAACTGCCTAAGTTATGCATAACCTTGAAGAAAACAGTTGAAGTTACGTCTTCGGCATAGTGGCGGTCAAACAACCGGCGCACGCAATAGCGAAAAACGGCGTCGTAATGCATCAGATAAAGCTGAGCAAAGGCGTCAGGATCGCTGCACGCTCTTTGGACCAGACCAACATGTTCGCTTTCGCTAACGGTCAAGTTTGGCTGCCTCTGTGCTCGTTTTCTGCCTGTTCCAACTGTCATCGTGATTATAAACGTACGGCCGGGGCAAAACGTTGCAAAAAATCGCGGAAAGTCGAGTAGCACCGTAAGGCGTCCCAAGAGGGAAAACGAGTGTTCCGCCTCGATTACTGAGCCGGATTGGGCCAGTTCAGGTGTTTGTGGAGGAAGTCGAAGGTTCCTTTGCCGTTGATGGTGTGGGGGCCGGCAAACCATTCGATTTCACATCGCCCGCCTATGCCGAGCCGGGCCTGGTATAGATGCCTGACTTTGGCGAATTCGTACCCTACGGTCTCATCGGGCGCGACGCCGTCAAAATGGCCCCGCTCGACCATGAACGGGCACGGCGCAATCAATGCCGCCATCTCGGCGTAATTGAAGGTGCCGCCCAGATCGAACTCGAAGATTTCATACTCGCCGGTCCAAACGTAGCTGTACGGGCTGAGCGTCGAGGCGTTCTTCCAGACCCATTCGTTGAAGTCGGCAGAGCAGATCGACAGGCAATAGTCTGTGACTAAGGGCGGCACGCGCATTGCCGTTTTGCCGCCATAGGACAGGCCATAGAATGCTATGCGATCAGGATCGACGTACGGCAACGACGAGAGCCAGTCAACGATCTGTTGGTGCTGCGGCACGATTATCGAGAACAGGGTCTTTTTGATGGGATTGGCTTTGCGCTGCAACGTGCGAAAGCGATCACCGAATATGTAGAGGTTCTGCGGTGCAAACGTTACGAAACCTCGCTCGGCGAGCCTGGCGGCAAAATCATGGTATGCCCTGTGATCGCCCGTTACTACGTGTTGCGGCCGACCTTCCAATCCATGCTGACAGACCACAACCGGGCGCTTGTCGCCAGCTTTGATGTCCTTGGGCAGCAGCAGAATCCCGTACGCAATTACATCGGGAAAAACGTCCATCACCACTTCATATCCTGTGTACTTTGCCTCGGTATATGCCAGGCGCGAACGCACGTTCGGCGGCAGAAGGTCATACTCGAACCGGCCAATCACCTGCTCGGAAAAATACTGCCGGTACCACTCAACGGTTTCTTCAAATTTCTCTATGGAACTCGTGTCGAGCTTCGAGAAAAAACGCTTGCGCACATAGGGACTCTCACTCAACAGCCACTGATTATGTCGATCGATCTCGTGAATCTGCCGCTCTTGGCGAGCCTCCAAATCGAATGATTTAGCTGTGCGCTGCGGGGCAGTGAACCACGTAGGGTTCACAGCCATAAACCCAACGTGGTTTATGGCTTTGCCCGGTTCTGCGAGCTTCGTGCCTGCCACGGATTCCAACAGCGCGTTTAATGCCTCATCGGTGCCATATAGCCCGGTTCCCCCGGCACTGACTATTAGTTTGACTGTGGTCTCGAATCGCGATCCGGCAACGAGTTTCTTCAACCGTTCAACCTCAGATCGGACATCTTCGAGCTTGGGTATCGCGAGCCGCCCCGGCGCGGCGCGCGTGCCGGGCGGGATGACTACTTCCGGGCCCCTCGCAGCTTCGACGATGACGGTGCGCGGTATGACCATGCTCGCCAGCTCCGCGTCGCCAAACTCATCGAGAAGTCCGAACACATTGCGTTCTATCGGCTCGCGCCATACGTTCTGCCGCGAGTTGAAGTAACCGCTCACACATATCGCGTCGATGCGAGTGTCAAGCGCGCCTGCATACAGGGCTATCAATCCGCCTTCACCCCATCCTATGACGCCGATCTTCGTATCTTTCTTCGTGAACCAGTCCACTGCCGCAAGCACTTTCTGTACCTCGTAGCCGATCAGGTGCCGGCCCATCTCAAACGCCGAGCGGTAGAGGTACTCACGATTGGTTAATTCCACACTTCGGCTTCCATCGAGCGACTTTCGCCCGACCACTTGGCGGCTAATCAACGTTGGCACGAGCACTCGGCAGCCGCTCTCGGCCAGACGGCGGGCGAACTGTGATTCTGTGGGAACGCCCTCGATGAGTCCGGCAAGCATCTCAGGCGACTGGTCGGCGTCGGGAATTGCAACAACGTCCATCACCGGCGCGCCGCTTGTAGGAACCAGCAGGAGGCCCTCGCCGTGCACGTCTCCAAAGGCAGGCCACCGCACTGCATACACATTGTAACCCTCGCCCCGACCAACCAGTGCAGGCTGTTCGGTTGTGCCGATTAGCTCCGGTGCATCGAAGGGGACTCGTTCATCCCGCACCCCGATTATGTGCGCCAATCTTTTGCGATTAGGTTCTACAGATGTATTATAGGCCGCTGAAGAAGCCATAAACCACGTTGGGTTTATGGCTGTGAACCCTACGTGGTTCACTGAGAAATCGTAGTTCCAGTGCCGCCTGCGCCGCTCGATTGATTTTTCAAGCTCGCCGAGCAGGAAACGATCCACGCCGGCAACCAGGTGAGAGGCAATATCCCCTTCAAGCGTCAAGGGTTCAGTACCTGGAATCCTGGCCGGCGGTTGGGCGGCCGTCATCGGTGAGCAAACCATCACCAACGCACAAGCAGTGAAGATTGCCGTTGTCTGTCGATTCATAGAATGACCTCCTTGGCGCCAATTAGTGGCGAGGCCGTGTGGCGAGGGCGTCCCGCCCTCGCATCTAATACAAGGCCAGGATGGCCTCGCCACTCCTTGCGTCCCACCGGCATCTTGCCGGTGGAAAGGAACAAGGGCAAGATGCCCTCGCCACTCACAGATTTACTCATGTCCCCGATCTACTTACATTGGGGAGGTGTTGCCGGTTGAAAAGCTATACAAAAGTGAGGAAAATAGCAAGGTCGCTGTGTATAATGTCCGATGCCGGTGGGGATTGGAATGAAACGTTCACAAAGGAGAACCATGATGAGAAAGCCGTTAAGATTCGTTTTGCTCTGGATGCCGGTCGTTCTTGCAGTTACAACCACGGCCCAATCCGCAGCCTCTCCCGAGATCTACGACACTGTTATCTACGGCGGCACTTCAGCGGCGGTTGCCGCGGCGGTCCAGGTCAAACGCATGGGCAAGACCGTAGTCATCGTCTGTCCCGACAAGCATTTGGGCGGGCTAACCTCCGGCGGACTCGGCTGGACCGACTCCGGTCGCAAAGAGGCCGTCGGCGGCATCTCGCGTGAGTTCTACCGCCGGATCAAGAAGCACTATGACAAAGCGGAGGCCTGGATCCATCAGAAGCCGGCAGAGTATTCCCGATACCGTCCCGACGATGACGCTATCTGGGTCTTCGAGCCGCACGTCGCCGAGCAGACTTTCGAGGAGCTTGTAGCTGAATACGATATCCCGGTTTTCCGAGGTGAGTGGCTCAAACGCGAGGGGGGCGTACGCAAGAGTGGCTCGCGGATAGTCTCGGTCACAATGCTCAGCGGAAACACATATAGAAGCAGGACGTTTATCGACGCGACGTATGAGGGCGATCTCATGGCGTCGGCCGGCGTCAGCTTCCATGTCGGCCGCGAGGGCAATGATGTTTACGGTGAAACTCTTAACGGCGTGCAGACCCGCAACGCCGTCAGTCACCAATTTGAGGAGCCGGTTGATCCCTACATCAAGCCCGGTGATCCGGACAGCGGATTGCTGCCGCGAATCCACGGCGGCAATCCGGGCGAGGACGGTCGCGGCGACCGCCGCATTCAAGCCTATAACTACCGAATGTGCCTGACGAAAGTTCCGGAGAATCGCGTGTCGCTTCCAAAGCCCGCCAACTACGACCCGATGCAGTATGAATTACTCGCCCGGTATCTCGACAAAGGTTGGAGAGCGATATTTGTCAAGTTCGATCCCGCTCCTAATGCCAAGACCGATACCAACAATCACGGGGCCTTCTCGACCGACAATATCGGCATGAATTACGATTATCCCGAAGCGACCTACGAGCGACGGCGGGAGATTCTCAAAGAACACGAGGACTATCAGAAAGGACTCATGTGGTTCCTCGCTTATGATCCGCGCACCCCCGAGGATGTGCGGCAGAAAACGAGCCAATGGGGTCTGGCAAAAGATGAATTCATCGACAACGGTAACTGGCCCCATCAAATCTACGTTCGTGAGGCAAGGAGAATGGTCAGCGATTTTGTTATGACCGAGCTGCACCTGCGACAGATCAAGCCGACACCGAAGCCTATCGGCATGGGTTCCTACAACATGGACTCGCACAACGTTCAGCGTTATGTCGATCCGAACGGCCACGCCCGCAACGAGGGCGACATCCAGATCAATCCCGGCGGGCCTTACCCTATTTCGTACGACGCGATAGTACCCAGAGCTTCGCAGTGCACAAACCTGCTCGTGCCCGTCTGCCTGTCATCCTCGCACATCGCTTACGGCTCGATTCGCATGGAGCCGGTCTTTATGGTCCTCGGTCAGTCCGCCGCCACCGCCGGGGTACTTGCCATAGACGAAGGTATAAAAGTGCAGGATGTCGCTTACTCCAAACTGCGTGCACGCCTGCTCGCCGACGGCCAGGTATTGAGCCTGCGCTAAAATGCAGGGAAACATCATTGTTTTGCGTTCCTGTCTTTGGTAGGGTGTTCACAGCACACCGCAATTTGACTGTGTAGCCGTCCCTGTTATGGTAAAAGCTTTTTCCAAATCCGTCCGGCAGGCACTCGCTAACGTCTGGCCTTTGTACGGGGCCGCGTTCGCGATGGCGACAGGTCTAAGCGTGCTGTGGACGGCCATGCCGTTCATCATACGCAACATCGGCGGAACCAAAGATCACGTCGGATACGCCTGGGCGGCCAACATGCTCGGCTACCTGTTGTGCCTGTTATTTACCGCAGCGAAGCTGGGCCATCTTAATCCACGTCATACGACCCGCCGAGCCGCCGCCGCTATGTTCGTTGCCACCCTTGTGATGTTCGTTGCGGTCTACCTGGCAGTAGCTCAGGAGAAACTCGGCAGCCCCGTCCTTATTTGGACTGCGATAGCGGCCGGCGCTCTGGCCGGAGGGGCGATGTCACTGTTCTGGCCGTATCTGATGACCTGGGTCTCAGCCGACTACGAAGGCGCCGTCCTGAACCGTCGCCTCGGAACCTACAACGCTATGTGGTCCGCCGCTGCAATCATGGGCCCTCTGGCAGGCGGTATGCTCGTCTACAGGAGCACGTCAGCGCCGGTCGCGGTGGGTGTGGCCTCCCTTGCGGTTTGCTTCTGTCTGCTCTGTCTTGCTCGCGACGGGTCCGCCGGCACCGCTGCTTCGGCAAGGCCGGTGGATACCGCGGAAACCTGCCTTGACCGAAGGCTGATTTTGCGATTGAGGTGGATGGCCCGCATCGGCCTGTTTTGCTCCTGGCTCTGTCTGGGTGTATCACGTTCACAGTTTGCACTGCTGTTTACCAACATGGGATTCACAGAAACCCAGTTCGGGATGCTGGTGACGACCTTTGGAATCTGCAATTTCCTGGTCCTGACCGGCGCGGGCCGCTTCGACTTCTGGCATTTCAAGCCGGTGCTTCTTCTCGGCGTTCAGGTAGCCTTTGCTCTATCTCTCTTTCTGCTTATCTACGGCCGCACGTTCTGGGCCTTTGCCGCCTCATTTGTGATAATGGGGGCCGGCTTCGGCTTCGCCTACAGCTCTCATCTCTACTACGGCGCCACCGGCAGCAAAAAACGCTCGAAACAGATGGCGATACACGAAGCCACCATCTCGCTCGGCGTCATCGTCGGCTCCGGAGCGGGAGGATACCTGTCGAGAAACATGGGCATCTACTGGCCGTATTGGTTCGCCGTGATTGTTATCGCCTTCGGCCTGACGGCTCAAACGGCTTTGTGGGTCATCCTGAGACCGAAAAGCAAAGCCGGCTCGCATCCCGATCAACTTACATCGGGAGTGCCGTAACCGCAACCCACTCCGACGGTTCTGTGAAAAGTGCGTTAAATCCCCAAATCTCGATACAAAAAGCCAAAAAAAGCGTTACACGCCGGATGCAGGATGGCACTTCTATATAGCTCTTTGAACATGAAAATAATGATTAGACTTCATGTAACCTGTGCACAGGATTACACAGCCGTGAGATACTTCAGCGTTTTTTGTGGTTCCACAGCCGATCAAATGTGACGTCTGTGGGGCGGATACCTAATATAAGCTGGTTTTGCTTTTGTGGGAGGTTCAAATCATGAGGAGAATTAGAATAGAATCAATGTTGGTTTGTGCGCTGATGCTGTTATTCGGCGCGACACACGCCGCTTTGGGCGTTGGGGTAGCTCCGGGCATAACGCGTCCGTCAAACAACGACTGTGATGACGCAAAACCGATCGGCGATGTAACGGACGAAGGTTTCGATACCAGAACTGCGACGTCCGACGGTCCGGGTCTTTGCATGACAAGTCCGAACTTATGGTACTGCTATACCGCCCCTTGCACGGGCGACGTTACCGTCAGCCTGCGCGGCAGCGGCTACGATACGATGCTCGCGGTTTACAACGGTTGCCAGTGCTATCCGAACTCGGCCGATCTGATCGCGTGCAACGACGACGCTCCCGGGAGTTTTCAGTCGGAAATCACATTCGCTGCAATCGCCGGCAGACAATACCTGATCGAGATCGGGGGCTATTCCTCCGAGACCGGACGGGGCATACTGAACATCAGTTGTGAGGGCCAGCCCAGTCCGCCGTCATCGAAGGACGACTGTGTCAACGCCAAATCGATCGGCGATGTAACGGACGAGAGTTTCGACACCAGAGATGCGACATTCGACGGGCCCGGGCTTTGCATGACAAGTCCTAACCTGTGGTACTGCTACACCGCCTCATGTACCGGCGACGTTACCGTCAGTCTGCGTGGCAGCGGCTACGATACGATGCTCGCCGTCTATGACGGCTGCCAGTGCTATCCGAACTCGGGCGATCTGATCGAATGCAACGACGACGCCCCGGGAAGTTTTCAGTCGGAGATCACATTCGCTGCAATCGCCGGTAAACAGTACCTGTTCGAGGTCGGGGGTTACGCCTCCGAGGCCGGCCGGGGCATACTGAATATCCGCTGTGACGGCCAGCCCGGCCCGCCTTCATCCAAGGACGACTGTGTCAACGCAAAACAGGTCGGCGATGTAACGGACGAGAGTTTCGACACCAGAGATGCGACGTTTGACGGTCCGGGACGTTGCATGACAAGCCCGAACATCTGGTACTGCTACACTGCCTCATGCACCGGCGACGTTACCGTCAGCCTGCTTGGCAGCGGCTACGATACGATGCTTGCCGTCTATAACGACTGTGACTGCTTCCTGACGTCGAATGACATGATCGCGTGCAACGATGACTTCGCCGGCGGTTTCCAGTCACAGATCACCTTCGCTGCAATTGCCGGCAGACGGTATCTGATCGAGGTTGGAGGCTACAGCTCCGAGACCGGCCAGGGTGTGTTGAGCATCAGTTGTGGATCAGCGCCCAGTCCGCAGAAGCCGGACCTCGGCGACGCTCCGGACAGCAGCAACAATTTCGGCAGGAACATGCAGGCATATCCATCTCCGCCGTCGATCCAGGCTTATTACCCCACGGTTTTCGATGACGGCAGCGGGATTGGGCCTTTCGGGCCGATTCATTTGAACGATCAGCCCGTGGCACACTTGGGCAGAAGAATATCCGGCGAAACCGAAGCCGATACCGGCCCCGACGAGGACGGCGAGAACAATATCAGGCCGTCAACGAACAGGGCGAACCGTGATGACCATGATGACGGCGTCATCTTCCCGCTGAATCTGCCCGATTGCGGCTGGGCTGTAATTGACTATGAAGTGACTGTTGTGGCGCCGGGCACGGACCTCTGGGTAAACGTCTGGCTCGACTTCAACCGGGACGGCGACTGGGACGACACCGTCAATTGTCCCGGCGGTTCGGCGAAGGAGTGGGCCGTGCAGAATCAGTTCCTCTTCAATCTGCCGGCCGGGCGGCATCAGATCACGGCGCCGGCGTTCCTCTCCACGCATCGCAAGGACAGGACCGAACAGATATGGATGAGAATCACCCTTTCGGAGCAGCCCTGGACGGGCGGCAGCAATCCCGGTCAACGCGGCAACGCAGGTTCCGGGCCTCTGGCAAAGTACGAGATCGGGGAAACGGAAGATTACCTGTTCGTTCCGGAGATAATCGACACCGGCGACTGTCCGCTATGCGAGGACGTCAACGGCGACGGAGTAATCGACCTGAATGACTTAACGGCGTTCGTGTCCATGTGGCTCGCGAACTGTCAGTAGTACAGTCTATTCATTCAAGAACGTAGTTCTGAGGGTTGCGAGTATATCACTGCTCGCAACCCTTTTCAGATCTCCGTTCAGCGGCTGTTCATCACAGTCTCCAGAGCCACATCGGCTTGTTGAGCATTGGTGATATTTCTTCCTATCGCTTTTGCCCAGGCCCGGTAGAAAGGTTTGTTCCTGACGAACATATCTTTGGAGACATAACCCCTTAGCCACGTGCATTCCCGGAGTTCACGATTCGGCTTGATAAAGAGATAGCCTTGGGCCTTGTCGGCAAAGCGCAAGCCAGGCTGAACCGCGTATTCATCCACACGACCATCGCGAAGATCCGCAAACGGCGAGTCAATCAGAGAAAAACCAACGGGATCAATATCCCCCTCATAGGCCAGGGTTTCGAAGAACCCGCCTATGCCCGAGAGAAAGAAGTTGTCGTGAAGAGAGATTTCAAAAACCTGATCGCCATTCCTTTGATGTAGAATCCATCCCATGCGCCCCCACGCACGGAAAATGGATCCTTCACGTATTATTGGTTGTTTGTAGCTCGTAAAGGCATGATTCAATCCTACCCAAACCACAGCGCGGGCATTCTTTTCTATAATCTCTCGTTCGATAACCCTTGCCATTAATTCATCACGTTTCAGTTCAACGATCAGATCATCCAAAACGCGGAAAATTCTCAGCCGCTCCCACAGAGGAGGCTTTACCTTCCCATCGCCGGCGCCGGCTACGAGCATGACAGAAGGCATATCAACCGGCGGGCTTAGCCCGATTACACACAGGGGCGTCTTTCCCTCCGGGATCGTCTGGTTCACACGCCAAACGGTCTCAAATACATCCCAATACTCTTTGCGACCCCACATACGCCAATTCATGTGGCGAGCGATCTCAATAGCGAGTTCACGATCAAATTGTGGATTAGTGACAAGACGGTTCAGTAGCTCATTGTCTCTTGCCAGACATACCTCCAGAGCAATACATCTGACGCCAGCCTCATGATAGAGCCTTGGGATGGCGGCATTGAGCAAGTCCAGATACTCTTTTTTGCCATGAACTTCTCCGACAATAGTGACCTGATGATCAGCACTTGTTTGGACCATATAGTCAACAGGCTCAAGTCCGTGACTGTCTAACCAATCCTTCAGTTGAGATTTATCGTTTGAAGTTAGAGAGGAGACATCACGCAAGGACAGGGAATCACGCTCCAGATAAGGGGGCCTGGCATTTGACGATACTGCCACGGCGCGAATGTCACCGTACACATGCATTGCCCATAGTGCTTTTCTGCCTGCTGATATGGCCGCTATGATGCATACGGCAAGCATCACGTATTGTGGCCATCGGCGCGGGAGACTTGTTCGGACCACAGAGGTTTTTGTTATTCGATCATGCCAGGCACATTTGCGGCGTGAAAGGCCAACCCAGAGAAAGCCAATGCCGAGACACAGGCCGGAAAGTGGTTTGCACAATATCTCGCGCTGCATCGTTTGCTTGAGACTAATCCCAACGCTTCCCACAGATTTGACCGCAAGACCGCACGCCGCTTTGCCGACCGTATGGCCGTTTGCAGTAATCAATACGACTGAATATGCTGCAAATACCAGGCAAAAGGACAACTCGCGTGGAATATAGAAACCCGCACTGCGGAGGCCCCATTCGACACATCTTACGAACCAATAGATGAATATGACATCGAAGATAAAGGCAACAAGACGAATCCAGAAGCCGGGCTTACTTAGCTGATTTGCTTGCTTGCGTGTAGTATCATTGTTTGTCACGAGACAGCCTCCCAACATCGACCTTCTACTATTAGCCATTTCATATTTTTAACACTACTCGTAAACACAGCCATATTCACCTCAACTTTCGACTCATGCTATCAGCAGGCACACTTTGATTGTCGAATCTCAGTCTCTTCTATTTCAAGAAAAGGACGAAAGACAGGAGGCAGCAGTATTGACGTTGGAAATCTACTTGAGACTTACCGGTAAGGCTTAGTGCAGTGCGTTTCTTGGCAGGAAGAATGTGCCGGGGCCTACGCCGTCGGGGAATGGGACACTGCCATCGGGAGGACGGGAAACTTTCATGGGTACGACGTCCGAGGCCGAGTATGTTTCTACGTGGCCGTCGGTGTATCCCGCTCGCAGCCTGAATTCGGGAGAATTCTCGGCAGGGTTGACTCGGGACCAGTAGGCTGAAAGAAGCCATGTTTCAGGAGTCACACCGGCGCCGCGGAACGGCTCGCAACTGCCGTACGAGCCGGGCGTTCTCCAGTGGTTGTAGCCGAAATAGTCGGTCACGAGCAGCTTGCTGTATCTGCCGCCGCTTGCCGGACCGTACGGCCCTCTAAATACCACCCTGCGTCCGCCGAGATACCCTCTGTAGTTCCAATAGAAACAATACGTGCCGCCTACTCGATCGGTCGAAGGAGCGGTCTCGGGATTGTCCCATTCGTCGCCGGCGTCCCATGCCTGCTGCAGGTACTTGTACTTATGCGGCGCGTTCGGGCAATACATGTTGTCGGCGTTGGGTATGTAGCTGCGCAGGTATTCGCTCATGGCCCTGTGCAGGCGCGGGCTGCGGCTTTTGTCGCCGGTCAGCTTGGTTGGGTCCGACCAGGTCCAACTGCGGTCAACACCGATCGTGGCGACCGATTCGGGGTATCTTTCATCGTGGTCCGATGCGAAGAGGTTCAGGGCAGAAGTAATCTGCTTCTGGTTGTTCATGCCCTGCATCGTTCGGGCCTGACGGCGCGCCCTGTTCAGCGACGGAACCAGCACGGCCATAAGTACCGAGGTGATGGAGATAACCACAAGAAGCTCGATTAGGGTGAATCCCCGTTCTTGTGTGCTGCCTGCCCCAGTATGTGTGTATCGGACGCGAATTTTCGTTGCTCCTCCGGTCGAGTCCAGACCACTTTTTTGTGCGCTCAATCTGCGCATAGAACTAACCCGCCCTACTATACGCGTTATTATAGGGATTGTTCAATCCCGTGTCAACCCTAAATTGCTGCCTTTTTTCAATTTTTATCCGGATAAAAGAACTCGCCGACTCCGAGTCTGAGCGATTAAGTTCTTTAGTTGCAAGTGGTTATAGCTCCCATAATACGCCGCGCGGGAGTCTTATTTCGTCAAATCCGACTGGACAGCAAGGTTGGCATCGCTCCATGTGGGCAAGCCGCTAAGGCTCGCAGACGGCGTTCCGCCGTAGGCGCCCATGTTCACATTGCCCCCGTGAGGCATCCGCTCACGTCCCGGATACACGCTGGGATCGCCGGCATCTATACAGGGACTGTTCAGCGCGTCGGTGACCCAGTCGTTTAGCAATGGATCGTATCGGCCGTATCTGGACTGCAAATGGTAGTCGCCATTAGCGGGGTCGACAAACTTTGGGTCCTCACTAATATTGCCGCGTTCGGCATCAAGTGGCAGCAGTTGCTGGAGGTTGCTGAAGTAAGCACTGCGCTGGAACTGGAACAGGTCGCCGTTGTCGTTGTTGAAGAAGATGCAACTGGTTATGGCGGGATCGGCCCCGTCGTAGGCCTCAATCCCGAACGTGTTATCGACTATCGTCAGATTAGTCAGCGTGGGCGAGCCGGCGCTGCAGTAAACGGCTCCCTGGCCGCAACCGGTGATGACGAAATTGCGCAAGACAGACCGCGAACTCTCAGCCCAGTAGAAGGAAAAGGCGTACCCGCTCGGAGCTGTCACGACTGCCGCCTCGTCTGCGCTCTGGAGAGTGATTGCTTTGCCACGGACGATAACTTCTTCTCGATAAGTTCCAGGCCATACCAAGACTGTATCGCCATCGAGGGTATTATCGTTATCGACCGCCTCCTGGATGGTGGCGAACGCTTCGCTCTTGCTCAGGCCCGAGTTGTAGTCGCTGCCGTTGGCGCCGTCAACGTGAAAGATCAAAGGCCCCATGCTTTTGCTCGCCTCGACGGTCCCGCCGTATGCGCCCATGTTGATGCGCTCGCTGTTCGGAAAAGGTTCCGAGCCGACCGGATCCTGGGGATCGCCGGCGTCAATGCAGGGGCTGTACTTACCGTCTGTGACCCAGTTATTTCGGAATGGATCGTATCGGCCGTATGCCGACTGGAGGTGATAGTCATTTGCCGCCGTCGAAGCGAACAGCGGATCTGCATCGATGTTGCCCTGTCCGGGATAATATCCCTCGATGTTCGAGAAGAGAACGGGATTGCTCGATCCCAAACCGGAAAGCACGACTGGTGTACCGTCATTGAACCATACAATGCTGTTTCTAATCACAACGTCGCCGCCGAGCGAATGAATTCCCCCGCCGGACGATGCCGGACCCGAAAGCTTATTCTGTACAATGGTGCAGTTTGACAGGTGCACGTAGTTAAGCGGGTCGGTATAGACGCCGCCGCCCGCCTCGGCCGTATTGTTCGAGATGACGCAGTTCTCCAGGACTGCGCCGGCCGAAGAGCCGCCGCAGTAGAGGCCGCCGCCGTTGACGTTGCCCTGCGCGCTGTTGCGGGAAATCTCGCAATTCGTCAGCACAGCCGTGCTTTGCCAGCAGCATATTCCTGCCCCGAGGCTGTCGTAATAGGCGGTGTTGTTCTTGATCGTGCAGTCCATGATCGTGGCTTCGGCGTCCCTGGTAAGCCCGATGCCGGCTCCGTATCCACGGGAGTCGGCTGCTCCGAAACCTCCGGCACGGCACTGTTCGATCACGCAATCGACAATTGTTGGCGCTCCGCCCACGATTCCGATGCCGCCGCCGAGTTCGGCCGAGCATTTTCGGATGACACAGTCAATAATGCTCGGGTCGCTGAACTCGCAGAATATACCGCCGCCAACAGGGTGAGCGGAACTCAGGCTCCAGCGGTCATTATCCGGCGGAATATTCGAGCCACCTGCAAGACCCCCCGTGATGGTGAATCCGCGTACGACGGAATTCGATCCTTCTGAGCTGTGGAAGTAGAAGCCCCTGTTGCCTGCGCAGTCAATTGTCGTTTGGCCCGGCCCGGCGGCGCTTCGCAGGGTGATTGCCCTGCCGCCGAAGTCGATACCGCGGTTGCCGTCGCCGCGGTAGGTGTCCGGAGCGACCTCCACGATATCCCCGTCAGCCGAAGAGTCGATGGCCGCCTGGATCGTGGAAAAATCTCCCGGCACGTGAATCGTGGCGGGCGATGCCGACAGATTCACCTGGAGATTATCAATCAGGACTTCGGCGCCGGTGAAAATGACATAACAGGTGCCTCGCACCGATTCGATGGGAATATCGTGGCTTCCCGGCGCCAATTCCCGCTCATTTGACCAGTTGAGCCCGTCGCTCGAAAGCGAGTACATCAAATAGCCCGAATCGTATAGGCGCCGCACGTCAATCTGCATGGTTCCGCTGATAGCCCGGCGCGACCGTTCAGGGCTGATTGGGAAGCTGTAACCGAGATAGGCCGGCTCGCCGTGGCGGTCCCCAAGTCCCAATTCTCTCTGGGGTTCGGCGTCGAGGAAGTACAAATACGGCTCGGCCGGAGGAAAAGCCCCCTGCGGCCAGAATATCGAGTGAAGGTAGCTGTCCGACTCGGCCTTGTTGGTGCTGAAATCGTCCTGGTATTCGTAGCTCCAATCGGCCCGGGCCTGACCGGGGACCAGGCACACTACAACTGTCGCCAGGATAGCGGCGGCAGTCCAAAACCAAGTTGTGCCCGGCAGTTTCATTTTCCTTGCTCCTGTAGGATTCGCAGATGGGACAGAATCCCTAATCGAATGAACCTTCCATCAGTTGCACCAGCCACAGGAGGCCCGGGTTGCTCTTTGAGGCCGTCCGCTGTCTCAGTCTGGCCGGAGGTGCAAACTCCTGGGTGGCCCCTTCGATGGACTGAAGATACGAGAACTTCAGATTCCCGGCGTCGCCCAGATCGGTCGAGAAGGTAATTTCGTCAATAACGTCCGTTTTCAGGTCGATTTTGTAAGTGAGTTTGACGCCATCACAGTCCAGCTCGACCTGCGCGAAGCGGCTGTCCGGCAGATAGCCGGTCTCGAACGAAATACTCCGCTCGGCTGCATCGCGGCGTACCGTATCTATCGTGTGCAGGCCCATCCAGGGTCTGGCCAGCCCCTTGAAGAAGCTGCCGCCTCGATAGGTTCCAAGCTGCGTTGACGGCGCCCGGGATATGTGAGCTTCGTCGTACCTGTCAACAATCGTCAACGACCCGACCTGCAGTTTCATCCAGGGGCTGTATTCCCTGCTGGCGCTGTAAACAAACGGTATTCTTCCGGCGCCGAAGACCTTCCGGCCGTTTACCCGGCCGCGGACTCGAAAGTAGGTCCAGCCGCGTTTGTGCATGACATCACGGTTGTCGATGGGCTTGCCGGCGGCCCAGTCAGGCTGGAAGTAATCCGCATCCAGTGCACTGGGATGGCGGATGACCTCGGGCCGATTGCTCTGTCCGGCTTCGTCACGGGAATCGAGGACCAGCAGATTAGAGCCTTTACCGGCTACTCGCGGGACGGTCCTCGCGCCGGGCTGGGCCTGCTGGAGAAAAGCGGCCAATTGGGCGTTGTCCGTAGGCAGTATCGGCACGCTCAGGTCGCCTGCCCATGCGCGGTGGTTGTTTATGTGAGCAACACCGTCGTGAAAGTCATAATTTGCCTCGTCGTCCTGTAGTATCTGTCGAGAGGATTTGCCGCCGAGCGTACCGGAGTCTGCCCGCAGCATCATGGGTCCTGCCGGACCATGCGGGAAATAGTACAAATATTGTTCGCTCGCGTTGTTGTTGAAGCCGAACTGACTGACAGCCTGGGGATTGGCCGGCGGTGCGGCATCCTGCCTGGAGAGTATCGACGGCGCCACTATCGTGCCGGCAGTCAACGCGCCGGCCGCCGTCAATGATACAACTGTCGTTTTCGCGGTCGCCAGGACGGCGACTTCCGCCAGTAAGCCGACCTTGGTCGCAGCCGCTGTGACCGACACTTGTGCCGCTGCCGCCTCAGTTGGTGCCGTCATCTTCCCGAACACCGCCAGAGCGGCCAGCAAGGAGCCTTTGCTAAAGCCGTTGCGAGAAAGCTCTCGCTGCAAAGCCCTTTTCGCACGCAGGAACAACATTCGCGTGCTGAACTCGCTACAACCCAGCGACTCGGCGATCTCCGAGTGGGTCATGCCATCGTAGCAGCGCATAATCAAGACGGCCTTGTGCCGTACCCTGAGTCTTTTCATTGCCGCCGATACAATCCCTTTGAGTTCTTCGCTGACGAGGTTCTCAAGTCCATCCTGCCGGTCTTTGAGCGTCTCCCTTCGCTTTGCGCTGGCCAGAGCCAGATTTCGTTGTGTCCGTTCGGTTCTGTAAAACCGCCGCAGCTTGTTAGTGGCTATCCCGTGTAGCCAGGGCCAGAACCGTTCGGCGTTTTTGAGTTTGCCTAATGCCTTAACCATCTCGAACAAGGTCTCCTGTACTATTTCCTGCGTTAGGTCATTATCCTGGGTCATGCGGTACACATAAGTACGCAGGCGCTCTTTCGCCTGCTCCGCCAACTGATCGAGGCATTCCCTATCGCCGCGACGAGCCCGCCTGATCAGGTCGACCTGACACATCTTCTGATCCATTACCGGGCTCCTGTTAGTTACCATTTCACGATCCCAAAAACTGTAATAAAGTGCCACTAACGCTGCAAAATGTAACGTTTTTTCCCGAATTTGGCCGTCAAACCACCGCCGGCGGTATTCCGGTCCATGCTAAAAGTAAACGAGCGTGTCCGAGCGGGCGTTCTGATAGTATTTAAGTCTTTTGCGGGGCGGCGTTTGGAATTAAGAATTAAGAATTTTGAATGTTGAATGTTGAATGTTGAATTCCCAATTCTGCATCCTGAATTCCCATCCCAGCACTCCGGCGCCTCTGCGGACTACATAAACATCGTAGCATTTTCCTAGGCGCAAATCAAGAAAAACCTCTGCCGCTTTCTTGCTATTTACACCGGATACTATATACTTTTCCCCGTGAGTCAGTTGCAGCCAAATTACGAAGTTTCGGTTGTATAGTTTCTGTCGATTACGTCTGGAGGTCACAAAATGAGACACGCGAGAAAGCTCATCTTCCCGGTCATTTCTCTGGTGGTATTGAGCGGTTTTTTGGTGGCGGCAGGCCGGCCCGCGTACGGCCAAGACGGCTTGAAGGTGGACGAAATGGTCGAGGAGATACTTGCCGCACATGAGAATCAGACGCAAATCCAATACCTGACTAAAACGTACGGCTCATTCTCTATTGAGCGGGCCTATCAGATTCAGGCCGTACTGGCAAAAGGACTTAGCAAAAAACTGGGCGATGTGTCCGGCTACAAGGTTGCGTACGCCAGCAAAGCGGCACAGAAGCAGTTCGGCGTGGATGAGCCGGCAAGCGGTCCTTTATTCCGGCTTCAGCGCGTGCCGAACGGTTCCAATCTTCCGGCCAATGCTTTTGTCGAACTGGCAATGGAAACGGAGATAGCTTTTACGATAGGCAAGCGAATCGACAAGAACATCAAGAACGTTGACGAATTGAAGAAATACGTCAAATGGGTACATACGGCCTTCGACATCGGTGATTATCGCTTCGTCTCAGGCAAGGATAAGCCAACTCCTCAGGATATGATCGCCAGCGGCGCAGGCGCGCACTTCCACGTGCTTGGCCCGGCGGTGGCGCCGGACAAAGTGAATGTCGATGCTTTGACGCTCAAGCTGGCGCGGAATGGAAAGACCCTTGCCGAAAGTCCCGCCACGAATGTTATGGGCAGCCCGTGGAATTCACTGCTCTGGCTGGCTAACAAGCTGGCTAAGTCCGGCGGCTCGCTGGGGCCGGGAGATGTCGTTGTCAGCGGCACCGCAGCACCGGCGTACAAGGTCAAGGGAAACAAGATTAAAGGCAATTACGAAGGAGACTGCGGAGCTTTGGGCAGAGTCACCCTGACGATCAATTGAAAGCCGGATTCCTGACAGTCAGAGATCGCAATATATGGGAACGATAACGATGAATACACCCAATACACTAAAGCGCGTCCTGATGGGGCCGGGGCCGTCCGACGTTGACCCAAGAGTTCTGGAAGCACTGTCGCGTCCGACCATCGGACACCTCGACCCTGCATTCCTGGAGGTGTTGAACGAAGTACGTGAGCTGCTCCAATATACTTTTCAGACCGGGAACGAGATGACGTTTGCCGTCTCCGGCACGGGAAGCGCCGGCATGGAAACCTGCGTGGTGAATCTCATCGAGCCGGGCGATTCTATGCTCGTGTGCATTAACGGCGTGTTCGGCAAACGCATGACGGACGTTGCAGAAAGATGCGGCGCCGATACTTCGACAGTCGAAATCGACTGGGGCAAGGCCTTCGAGCCCGGGCAGATTGCCGACGCCCTCAAGAAGAAGCCGGCAAAGGTTGTCGGAATCGTTCATGCCGAGACCTCGACGGGTGTATGTCAGCCGCTCGAAGAGATTTCCAAAATCGTCCACGACAGCGGTGCGTTACTTTTGGTCGATGCGGTGACGAGCCTGGGGGGAATGAACGTTGACGTTGACGGCTTGAAAATCGATGCCTGCTATTCCGGCACGCAAAAATGCCTGTCCTGCCCGCCGGGGCTGGCGCCGGTTACCTTTAACGATGCTGCGCTAAATGTGATTGAGAATCGCAAGACGAAGGTGCGGAGCTGGTATCTCGATGTGTCCATGATCCGCAAGTATTGGGGCAGCGAACGCCTTTACCATCACACCGCGCCGATTAACATGAACTATGCCCTGCTGGAGGCCCTGAAGATGGTCAGGGAAGAAGGGCTTGAGCAACGCTGGGCGCGCCATTTGGCCAACCACAAGACCCTCAAGGCCGGGCTGTCCGCTGTCGGAATCGAGTACGTCCCCGAGGCGGGATTCGAGCTTCCCATGCTCAACGCTGTTTCAATTCCTGCCGGCGTGGATGATGCCGCCGTGCGGAAACAGTTGCTCGACGAGTTCAATATTGAAATTGGCGGCGGATTGGGGGCTTTTAAGGGAAAAGCGTGGCGCATCGGTCTGATGGGTTCGGCCTCGACGCTCAGCAACGTTATGCTGTTTCTGGCGGCGCTGGAGAAGTGCCTTGCCGATCAGGGTGTTAAATTTGAACGGGGTGCAAGCATAGCTGCCGCCACAGAGCAGGCCGGCGCGAAATGACATTGTTGTTCTCGCAGCGTCCCGGCGGCTCGACAAGCCGGAGAATCAAATGCTTAGAATCGTTGTCCTGGATGGTTTCACCCTCAATCCCGGAGACCTTAGCTGGAATGGTCTCGAGGAACTCGGCGATTGTGTAATTTACGATCGGACCGCCCCCGAAGACACTGTGCAGCGGGCGGATGGCGCCGAGATTGTTATAACGAACAAGATAGTGCTCTCATCCGATGTAATCGGGCGCCTCGCCAGGCTCCGGTATATTGGCGTTACGGCAACGGGTTACAATATAGTGGACGTTGAGGCTGCCCGTAAGCGGGGTATCCCGGTGACTAATGTTCCGACTTATGGAACGGCTTCGGTGGCCCAGATGGTCTTTGCGCATCTGTTGAATCTTACGCAGAATGTTGCCCACCATGCACGGACTGTAAGTGACGGACGATGGTGCTCAAGCCCGGATTTTTGTTACTGGGATACGCCGCTGGTAGAGCTTAGCGGGCTGACAATGGGCATCGTCGGTTTCGGGCGAATCGGTCAGGCAACGGCAAAGCTGGCGCGGGCGTTCGGCATGAAGGTCGTCGCTTATGACGTCACGATGCCGGCACATACGCCCGAAGGGTGTGAGATGGTGACGTTGGAGGATGTCTTTCGTCTCGCCGATGTCGTCAGTCTGCACTGTCCGCTAACGGGCCAAACCGAGAATCTCGTTGACGAGCAGCGTCTGGCCCTGATGAAGAAAAGCGCATTCTTGATCAATACGAGCCGGGGGCCGCTTATCGACGAAGAGGCCCTGGCCGACGCACTCGATGCCGGGAAGATAGCGGGCGCGGGCCTGGATGTACTCGCCGCCGAACCGCCTGATGAGCGGAATCCACTGCTAAAGATCGAGAATTGCTATGTCACTCCCCACATCGCCTGGGCCACCCGGTCGGCGAGAGAAAGGCTGCTGAATGTAGCCGTCGAGAATGTTGCCGCTTTCATTGCAGGCGAGCCGAAGAACGTGGTCAATTGATTTTCGGTTTGCGATTGCCGAATTTCGATTTGAGGCGCTTCAATCGAAAATCCATCAATCCGGCTCGCCGGTGTACCATCTGCGGGGGACGTCTTCGCCGGTGGTTTCTTCAATCTCCGTCACGTGGCCGTCAAGCCAGACAGTCACGCATGTGCCGCGGTGGCGAAAACATTCCTGAATCGCCTCCGGGAAGTTGCCGAGTGTCCCGCCGTTGCGCCACTGCGGCAGATTCATACTCTCTCCGGGCCGGATGTGAAACATATCTCCGTTGTCGTCCAGCTTTTGCTCGATATGATCCTGGAAGGCTATCACCTCGCTGTGACGCTTGAAATCCAAATCGATCTTCTTGTTCGTGATGTAACCGTTAATACCGTATGAGCAATACCTGAAATACTGCTGCGCCGGCAAACCCCAGGGCGAACCCCATTCCGGCCAATCGTCCACGCGTTTCGTGCCGGGGCAGCGAAAGATTTTCTTGTTCTTCGAGTACGGAAAGTATGCAATTCCCCAGTAGGCCAGTGAATCGTTTGGCCCGTAGTCTTTGACGACCGACGGATTCATGTGCGCATTGTCCCACAGGCCGTTATTGGGTGAGTTATGCGTTTTTCCGTCGTAATCGTCCACGTACATTCTTACTGCCAGTACGAGCCCCTGGACATGTGCCATGCAGACGGTCTTCTTGGCCTGGTCCTTCACAGCCCTCAGAGCGGGCATAAGGATCGAAAGCAGCAATGCTATAATAGCGATCACCACCAAAAGTTCTATTAACGTAAAAGCTCTTCTTTTGCTCATGATCAACCTCCTTCTCTTTCTTGAGAAAGTCTTTCTCGGCCAACACGTCGTTCGAGTCCGATACGTCTTACCTTTGAGTTTGTCGTGCACATTATAACATAACCGGTTGCGACAATGCAACCGATTTGTGGCAAATTCCGCAAGTGCGCTGAAAAAGTTTCCGCTTGGTGGACGCCTGAAGATCATTGCAGGCAGGGCGAGAATCGAGTATCCTGACGCAAAATACAGGGGCGATCCTGCATGGCTGTCCTGAGCGCCCCGGCAGGATCTTATGATTTGAAGGATTGATTGACTATGAATTTGTCCGATTATTTCGAGAATGCAGAAGGTTTGGGCATTTTGGCCACATCCGATTCGGATGGAATGGTTGATATCGCCGTTTATTCCAGACCGCACGTCGTTGATGAAACCACGGTCGCCTTTGTCATGAAGGAGCGTCTGAGCCACCGAAACCTCAAATCCAACCCGCACGCTGCTTACATGTTCGTCGAGCAGGGCGGCGGATGTGCCGGCAAGAGGTTGTATCTGACCATGATCCGGGAGGAAACCAACACATCGCTCGTGGAAGAGTTCCGAAAGAGGCAGCCGGCAATGTATCCGGCCGGCGACGACTCAAACAAGTACATAGTGTTCTTCCAGGTGGAAAATGTCTGGCCCCTCGTCGGCGACTAAAGCAGACTATTGGCGCAGGTTTCTTGGGGTTGGCTCGGCAACAAAGCCGGCCGGCCGTTGATTTTTGCCGGGGCGGTCAACGTCGCCCAGGTCCTCGCGAGCTTTCTCAACTAATGCAAGCAGGCGCGTCACGACATCCGGATGTTCATTCGCGAGATTCCGGGTCTCGCCTAAGTCGGCCTCAAGGTCATATAGCTCGGCATGGCTTGGTTTCGTTCTGCCGCTGAAGTTCTGCCACTTGGCCTCAAGCGGAAGATACAGCTTCCACTTGCCGGAGCGGACAGCCTGGAGCTGCTCCATATAGTAATAGTAAAAAGCCGCGTAAGGAGACTTAGCCCCAGCCTTGCCGGTTATCAGAGGCCGGATATCATGGCCGTCAATGATTCGGTCCTTCGGAATTCCAGCACCGGCCAGCCGGGCAAACGTGGGAAGCAAATCCATCATCGTACACAATTCGCTGCACGTTGTTCCTGCTGGAATTCTGCCGGGCCACCGCATAATGCACGGCACGCGCTGTCCCCCTTCGGCGGTTGTGTACCCCCAGCCGACTAATGGAAGGTTAAGCCCCTGTGGCGGATTGCGCCGGGGAGCGCCATTGTCGGACGCCCAAATCACCAACGTGCGCTCATCGAGACCAAGCTGCTTGATGGTGCGGAGGATCTCGCCGGTGGACCAATCCAGCTCTTCGACCGAATCGCCCCACGGGCCGTTCGCCGATTTGCCCCGAAATTCTTTGCTCGCGAAAGGCGCCCTGGTGCTGCCCGGCATGGCGTGAGGCAGGTAAACAAAGAAAGGTCTGTTCTTATTGGCTGTGATAAATTCGATTGCCTTGTCGGTGTAACGCTTTGTCAGAAGATTCCGATCGGCAGGAGCCTCGATGACTTTTTCATTCTCCATCAACGGCAAAGGCGGCCAGTCCCGACCCTGGCGCTGCGTCATGTCGTCGCTGTAAGGGATGCCTAAGTAGTAGTCGAATCCCTGCCGTCGCGGCAGAAACGGCAACTGGTCACCGAGGTGCCACTTGCCGATACACGCCGTCGCGTAGCCCCGGGACTTTAGCACTTCTGCGATGGTAACTTCTTTGGGATTCAAGCCCTTCTTTGACACGGGCCGCAGAACGGCGCCGCCGTCGCCGGCAACGTGCATATTAACTCTGCGAGGATAACAACCGGTCATCAAGCTGGCCCGGGAAGGTGTGCAGACGCCGCTGGTGGCATAGAAGTCCGTAAACTGCATTCCCTCGGCAGCCATGCGATCAATGTTCGGTGTCCGGTGCAGCTCTGAACCAAAGCAGACGACATCGCCGTAGCCGAGGTTGTCGCAAAGTATGACGATGAAGTTGGGCCTGGAGTCACTCACGGCAGACGCGGTAAATATCGGGACGTTAGCACAGCCGAGACCAAGCAGCAGAGTCCGGCCAAGAAAATGGCGGCGGCTCGTTATCATCTGCCTTGTCTGCGATTTCTTAGTCATACGAGAAGCTGTCTCTATTTGCCTTAAAATCCCGGCAGAGTCTCGCTGTTGTACTCGGCCTGCAATTTGTCGAGATTCACGTGTTTGACGTCGCCGCGATGGATGATGAGGCGATAGCGCAAGACGAGCGGTTTCTCGCGGGACAGCGGCACCGGATCACGCCCCGGATAAACGGCATTCTGGCAGCTTCCCTTTCTTCTGAGTATCCATCGCTGCGGATAGCCGGGCGAGGAACTGTGGCACAGTATCGCCAGCCCGCTGGTCTTGCCTGGCTTTCCGAGATTGCCCGAGAAGTCAAGCCAGGGGCCGGCTTCGACAGACAGCGTGGTCGGCTCCACGGGACCGTCCGTGCCGGTGAACGCAAGACCTTCGGGTAATGGGATCCTTGTCGAGAAACCGCCGTAGCCCTTTACGTCTTCGGAGCCGCCGAGGCGCATGTGGGATTCCAGAGCGAGCAGCTCGATCCGGAAGTCTATCTTGCGCATATCGTCCTTGGCGCAGTGGACGCGGATGGTCGTCGTCTCTTTTACAAGCGGTACTTGCTTTCCGGTCGAATCGGTGCGGAGCGGCGACTTCCAGTGGACGTGCACCTGCAGGGCGCGCGACTGGGAATCCGTGGTCAGTATCTTGGCCTGGTAAACATCCCAGCGAGAATCTATTGTCGCCCAGGGA
Organism: Planctomycetes bacterium B3_Pla; assembly: GCA_005223045.1. Lineage (GTDB taxonomy): Bacteria > Planctomycetota > Phycisphaerae > Sedimentisphaerales > Anaerobacaceae > SG8-4. The sequence goes on from NJBM01000010.1 coordinate 200,632, forward strand.
TCGCTGAGCTTCATATCGCTGAGCCACAACTGGTGCCAGGCCCAGAATACGCCGCGATGATGCGGATGGTCGCGCGGGAAGTCTTCGGTCAGGACTTCGCCATCGAGGCCGTACAGCGGATGGATGTAATTGGCTCGCGTGTATTTTCCATCCAGGGATTTATGCTTGCGCTGGTAAAACATTACTTTTTCCCGGCCCTCTGCAATGACAAAGCCCTGATCGGTTTCGGAAATGCTGATGGGATGTGGCGCCGCTGTGCCCCTAAGGGGCAAGCTGCAGGCGGCAAGAATCGTTAGGATTGCCGGGGTTGTCAGGAATTCGTTTCTGAAATTTTTCATCGCTCTGTCCTTTCCGAAAATAACATGAATTCTTCAATGGCTCTGCAGATTGTAACCTTTTTGACTCCGAGGTAAAGAGCTGTTCCAGATGCCGGCAGGGCAAACGAGAAATAGCCGTTGTGCAGACCGAATACATTTGATATTCTTGTTGGGACTATGGCTTATCAAGACAAGTTCGGATACAAGACAACGATAGAGAACGAGCACTGGCGCGATGAAGAGTTCCAGTGGTCGCGGATTCTCTCGGCGGGCGACCCGGCCAAAGGCATGGTCCTGCTTTATATCCAGAAGGCGTGCACGGCGTTTCACGAATTCGAGCCGGCCTGTAAGCAGGGGGCATTGAAGCCGGAGCAGCTTGATTTCTTTCGACGCCGGCTGGCAACGAGGATCGGGCATGTTCTAAAGACGATGAAGAATAACGGCCTTGATGAAATTGACGGGGCTGCCGAGCTGGCAGAGATTCTGCGCTCGGTCGAATCGGCGAAGGCCCTCGATGAGCTGGCCGAACTGACCGAAGATGTTCACGCCGTCAACCATACGATCTCTGATTCTCTGGAAGGGAGGTAATTCATGAAAAGCATTACACGTCGTGATTTTATGAAGAGTTCGATTGCCGCCGGAGTTGCGTCGGCGATACCGTTCTCACGCGCGCGAGGAGCGAACGACCGCATTCGTGTCGGCGTCGTCGGTCTTGGCGGCCGTGGCACGGGGGCGCACGTACCGTCCTTTGAAAAACAGGAAGGTGTGACCGTCGTTGCCCTGAGCGATCCGGACCGGGAGCGCATGCGTAAAGCAGCCGAGACAATCGAATCGAAGTACAACCACAGCGTCGAGCAATACGTTGATATGCGCAGAATGTTTGACCGCAACGACGTTGACGTGATTGGAAATGCGACGCAGAACTACTGGCACGGACTCAGCACTATCTGGGCATGTCAGGCCGGAAAGCACGTGTACGTCGAAAAACCTCTGTCGCATTATATATGGGAAGGCCGGCAGATGGTCAACGCGGCAAGAAAGTACCGCCGTATCGTCCAATGCGGCACCCAGCACCGCTCGGAGAAAAAGTTCCCTCAGGCCATTCAATGGATTCGTGAAGGCAACCTTGGCAAAATCAAGTACATCACGGCATTCGCCAACAAGCCCCGCGCCTCATGCGGCAAGCGGGACACTCCGCTGCCGATCCCCGATACCATCGACTACGACCGCTGGTGCGGCCCGGCCAAGAAAGTGCCCATTTATCGCGACCGGTTGCAATATGATTGCAGCTTCGATTGGAACACCGGTGACGGCGAGTCGTGCAACCAGGGTGTCCACGAAGTTGACGTGGCCCGCTGGTGTCTGGGTGAAAAGATGCTGCCCCGCCGGGTGATGAGCATCGGCGGCAGGTTCCTGTTCAACGATGCTTGTGACGTCCCCAACACTCAAATCATCTACTACGATTTTCCTACGGCCCCGGTGCTTTATGAAGTACACAACCTCCGCGAAGGCAAGAACTCGAACGAAGCACCGACTTTTCGCGGCGAGCGCGTAGGCGTGATTGTCGATTGTGAAGGTGGTTCGGTAAGTCTCTATCAAGGGATCGCATGGGACAATGAAGGCAAGCAAGTCAAGTCGTTCAGCGGCGGGGGCGATCATTTCGTCAACTTCATAGACGCGATCCGCAGCGGCCGTCGGGAAGACCTCAACGCCGAGGTCCTCGAAGGCCACCTCTCCACCGCGGTATGCCATACCGGCAACATCTCCTATCGGCTCGGCGACAAAGCAACGAAGCAGCAGATGCGTAAAGCGGTCCGGGACATTCCGCTGTTCAATGAAATATACGACCGGCTGCTGGAACATCTGGCGGCTAACGAAATCAACGCCGGTGCAAAGACGGTGACATTAGGCCCCTGGCTGGAGATCGACAGAAAGAACGAGCGCTTCAAGAACAACGAACAGGCGAATCGCCTGGTTCGAGGCTTCTATCGCGAGCCATACACCGTGCCGGACCTGTCGGCTTGAGCGCCGGGCCGGAACGTCGTTATGCCGCCTAACGGGAACATTCAGCCTGGTTCAAATAAGTCAGATTCCGGGTCCCGGCGCGCCGGGATTGCTTTGAGGCTTCATAGTGTGTGGCAGCCTCAAATCCAAAGGATTTGGGGATGGTGGGGCTGCTTTTGGAGCTTTGCCATCCCCAAGCTGCGCTTGAGGCTGCCACACGGGATTGAACCAAGCCAAATATTCAGCGTTTTTGTTTGCGCTGGTCGAGGCGCTCACCTTGGGGGCGGCGTACGGGGATGTCCAACGCACCACTCGCTTCGAGTTCATCGAATAGCTGCTTTTTCATCGCGGCTATCTTTTCGGCGTAAGCGGGGACATTGATCAGGTTGTGCCGCTCGTGCGGATCTGTTTGCAGGTCGTAGAATCCATCGTGGTCCCAGACGCCGTGATAGAAAATGTATTTGTACCGGTCGCCGCGAATGGCGAATACCGTCGGCGTTGCGGGGAAGTTCCACTCCCAGTAATACTCGTAAAGGATGTGGTCGCGCCAGTCAATCGACCTGCCTCGCAGCAGCGGCAGAAAAGATCGCCCGTCCATGCCTGCTTCCTTTGGCGGCTGCACGCCCGCCGCGGTCAGCAGCGTCGGCGCTATGTCGATGTTTTGCACCATCTGCGTGACCTTCGTGCCCGGCTCGATCATCCCCGGTGCGTATGCGAGCATCGGCACGCGGATCGATTCCTCGAACGCATCACGCTTATCGTAGAAGCCGTGCTCGCCAAGCTCGAAGCCGTTGTCGCCCATGTAAACCACCAGCGTTGATTTGCCAAGGCCGCTTTCGTCCAGGTATTTGAGCACGCGCCCGAGGTTCTCGTCCAGTCCATGCACGGTCTCGCAATACTGCTTGTACAGCTCGTCGAATGACGGCACGGGATCGTTATCGTACTGGCCGGTTTCCATGTGATCGACGCCGTGGATGCTGTAGCGCCGCTCGCGGACCCAGTGCGGCTGCGTTTGATAGTTACGTTCGGTATTGGCCATCGTTTCCGGGCGCTTGACCTTGGCCTTTGCGTATCGCCCTTGATAGCGCTTAGCGGGCTGGAAGGGATAGTGGACCGCCTTGAACGACAGGTAGAGAAAGAACGGCCGGTCGGTGTCTCGGCCATCCTTGAGCCAGGCAAGTGCCTGGTCGGTCAGGACATCAGTGGTGTAGCCCTTAAAGGTGCGGCGACTGTTGTTGATATTGAGCGTCGGATCGAAATAGGCGCCCTGGCCCTTGAAGCTGACCCAATGATCGAAGCCCGGTCTGGGGGCGTCGTGGTCGTGCCCCATGTGCCACTTTCCGACGAAGGCGGTCTGGTAGCCGGCCTTTTGCAGGTATTGCGGGAAGAACACCGTCCCCTCCGGCGCCGGTCGCTGGTTGTCGGCGATTCGATGATGGTGCATGTACTGCCCGGTGAGGATCGAAGCCCGGCTCGGCGAGCACAGCGACGTACTGACAAACGCATTGGCTAAGTGTGCGCCCTGCCGCGCCATGCGGTCCATGTTCGGAGTCTCCAAAAACTCAGGCGAGTCTTTCATGAAACCCATAAAGTCGTAGCGATGATCGTCGCTGAGCACAAAGACGATGTTGCGCCGTACCTTGCTATTGTTCTGCGCAACCCGCAGAGACCGCCCGACGGGATTGAAGAGGGCCAATGCGGCCGCACCGCGGCACGCTGACCCGAGCACATCTCGCCTGTTAAAGGATGGCCGTCGTGGATTACCGTGATCTGTCATATTCGTCGTCTCCTGCTTACAAAAGCCGGTCCGTCCGGCATCGGAACCAAACCATTCTAACACGAGACTGTTTGGATTGTAAAGAAAGCCTGCCTAAAGACAAAGGGGCCTATACCGAATCGAATCGGTATAGGCCCCGAACTAACACAACAGCTAAGTCGTTCCCACTAAAGTTGGGATAGAATTAGCTTGGCATCAATTTCACAAAGCAGCCGGATAGTCGCCTTC
>NJBM01000011.1 GCA_005223045.1 Planctomycetes bacterium B3_Pla
TCCGTTTGATCTTTAGCAAAGCGGAAGTAAGGGACGCGACCTTCCATGATCTGAGACGGACTTGCATCACAGAGTGGCTAGAAAACGGCTTGTATCCACACGAGGTTATGAAATTGGCCGGACACTCAAACATCAACACCACGATGGACTATTACGTGAGTGTGCGGCGTAACGTTGTGGACCGGGCTCGCAGAGCAAGCGAGGCTGGCTTACACGGTAAGTCTGACGCGCTTTTGACGCGCGCCCCCAATTTGGCGGGTGTTCAGCGTAAAAGGACTTACGGAAATGTCTCGTAACCTCTTGAAACATCTACAGCTATGATTAGCCAACTCAAAGAGATGTCACTGACGACCTGCTGCTTGATAGTTAACATGTCCAGATGGGCGTTTCAAATTGAAAGCTGATGGGCGTTGTGTGAGATTCTGCAGGCTAAAGTCTTTTTTAGTGTAATACACCTGTTAATAAAAGGTTCAGATTAGGTGTGAAAAATGAAGCTTTCACTCAATCAAGATCATAGATCGCCTGCATAAACCGCATGCGATCTTTATCTGGTCTCATGGCGCATCACGATGCACCTTGAGTTCGGCCGGAGCAATGCCTTCAAGGCGGTACGCAAGGAAGCTTCCCCGCTTGGCCTTGTTGAGGCAGCCCAACTTTTCCAGAGCGAGAAGATAGAAGTCCCGACTGCAACTGAAGATAATGAACTGCTGCTGACTGGACAAGCCGCGAATAAGGTCCAGAAAGGCACACACGTTAATCTCATCCATTTGCTGAACCGGATCGTCGATGAGGATAGTGTTGAACCCTGACCAGCGCTGCCGCAGGGCTCCCGCGAGGAATACGGTGATCGCCAGTGAGTTCATCTGCGCGTTACTAAAGAACGCCGAAGGCGAAACTGCAATGTCGCCAAGCCGCTCATGAGCCACAGACGCTTCGGCTTCTATGTTTAGCTCACGCGTTTTCTTGTTAACTCTGATTCTGACCTTCCCGAAGATGGGGTGCGGATTCAGGCGATGATAAAGTCGCTGAGTGGTTGGCTCAAGACGCTCAAGATGAGTTCCGACAACATCCACTTGCCGTCTGACAACCTCGGCCTCCAAACCTTCGACACGAGACATCCAGTTGTGCAATCGCAACTCCTCACGTGAACTCCCCTCGGCTTGCCGTTTCACATCACCCTCGGTCCGTGCGAGGCCATCGATCTCCCGCTTCAGACTGCCCAGAGCGGCAATTTGCTGAAGGACTTGGCGCTTCTCCTCTAAGTCGGAAAGGGACTGATTCAGATCTGACGCTCTCCGCTTGGCAGCGCGGATGCTTTCTCTTGGTTTTTCCGGGGCGACCCCGATAGCGCGACACGTAGCGACGAAACGACTACAGGTAGTCTCATACTGTCGGAGTTGGGTCTCTTTACTCGCCACATCCTCGTCGGCTCTCTTAAGACTTTCTCGAAGCCCCGTGATCGCTGACTCAACGACCCCAAGTTCAGCCTCTCTCTTAGCAACCACCTCACGGTATTTCCTGGCCTCGTCCTGCGCCTTGGACACTTCAGCGACCAGCCTGTCGTCCTCAGGAAGTGAACCGGGCTCAAAGCCCCGCTGCATCATATCCGTCTCAAGCCCCTGGACCACAGTAACCAGCCGGGTGCGTTGCTTTTCGTCCTGAACGAGCTTTCGCCGAAATCCATCAACCGCGTTCTGCCGCTCCACAACACGAAAGGCCAATGCGTTGACCGTCTCCCTAAGACTGGCGGCCTCCGAGCCCAAAGGAGCAACTTCGGATTCCTTCCTTGCTTGTTCTAGTACGTTCTGCCATGAGACTACGTCCTCAACCGAAACAGTGACGGCCAAGGCAGCACACTCGGCAAGGAAGTCTTGCACTACCTTTGTCGCGAGAGCCTTGCTTGAGCGTACTTCGTGTGATTCGGCTTCCAAGGTGCGTATTCCCGCTACAATCGAATCGGCCTGAGTGCGCTTGGTCTCAGCATCCTTTTTCGCCTCGTCCAGACGACGTGCCAAGTCCTTTAGTTGAAGCGGAACGGCAGACAAATGTTCTCGGATACTGTCCTTGGCCTCCTCGGCGGTCGCGAAACCCCGGCCGCAAAGGGGGCATTCGGCCGAATACACCAGTTCCCCAAGTTTGGCCAAGAACGAATTCAGCACATCATGGTGGGCAGCCTCGGTATTGTAGGCCCTCTGCAGCTCATCCAAGCGCGCTCGCGCTGCGTTCGCTTCGCCACGAGCCGAACTCGCTTGCTGCTTCAGTTCGCTTATTCGGGAATCGTGTTGCTTTTCTCTCTTGGACAACTGCTCGGTTTCCTGCCGTTTGGCCTGGACATGGGGCAGTCGTTTCATAAGGGCGACAAGAGCTTGCTCCCTGCTCGTCTTCGTGGCTATCGCCTGTTCGACCTCCTGCAAGCGAGCCCGTTTGACACTCAGGGACTTTTGTTGTTCTTCAAGAGCGGCTTCAGACTTCTGCAGTTGCTCTCGCTGCCCCGTCAGAGAATCCTCCATGCGCCGAACTGTCTCCCGACCCTGACGGTAAGCGGGTAGGTTCTTCTTGAGCCAAGTCAAATCTGCATAACTTCTCGCAGCCTCTGATTGTTTCGTTCTAAGAATTTGCAGGCGCGACTGGATATCCTGGCGCGACTTCTCCTGCTTCTGGAGTTCGGCGTGTGCCTTCTCTGAAACGATCTTCGCGCTCCCGATCTCAGCTACCAGACTCTCACAACGCGTTCGCGACTCGACGTACCCTTGCAGTCCTTGCTCCAAGCTCTTGAGCTGCACCAGGAGGTCTTCAGTCACTACCTTCTTGCCGTGGATCACTGTCTCGGCGTGGACCGCGATTAGCTCGAACCGCCGTTCCACAGGTTCAGCATTGGCCCTCTCAATAGCAGCCTCATCAATGGTGCACTGGCAGATCCTGATCCCCTGTAGAAGTTCGGAAGCTAGGTCATCCGGAGTCTTGCCGGAAGTCACTGCGTGACTTAGCCTCTCAAGGTCCTTCTGCCGCTCACGGAGTCTCTTCGACACGTCCTCCAGTTCGCGCTTCAGGGACTTGCTCTGCTCGGCCAGGGCCCCAACGTGCGAGCGAAGATGCCGCAAGACAGCGGCCACTTTCTCCCTGAATCGAACGAACTCCTCCGCCCCGATCATATTCGTCAGGATGTCAAACCGGTCGGCAGGTTCGGTTCGCTCAAGAAACTCACGGATGTCGTGCTGCGAGAGTATGTGTGAACCCCGGAACAGGTTTCTTAATCGCCCAGGCGGAAGCCGCGCCTCGCGCGAGGGCGCCTTTGTACCAACGACATGATCTATGACAGCGCGATCATCCACCGCACCGTGGGACCCGATCAGCCGCTCCATCGACGGACCATGCTTAAGGCGGCAAACAGGTTTACGGTAGCTTAAATGACAGATAACCCGTGCCTCGCCCTTATCTGAGAACACATTGACAACGGGGTCCGGCCCACCAGACCATGCCCGTTGAAGTCGGTTTACTTGGCCCGTAATCACCCACTCCACAGCGTCAGCAATCGAGGTCTTGCCAACACCATTGGGGCCATAGATGAAGACGACGTCGCCCGACAGTGGCATATCCTCGGGCCGCAGCCGTCTTATACCTCTGAAGTCCGTGATGTTCAAGGCTTCCAACCTCGTAAGGGCTGACGGTGCCAGTCGTAGCGGTCGAACCAGTTCGCTCGTTGAAGGCTCAACGGTCAAATTGTACTTCCCTTCCCGAATTTTTTCGAAAACCCGTTGTGCGCCGGGTCTGTGGCTTGCCAAGTTAGTAATGAGGTGTGGGTCATACCCCCTCACCGCTTCTTGCACGCCCGCAGCGACCGAGGCCGGCGTTCCTCCGAGCAGATCGCCGGGCGGCCAAAACGGCAAATCGGCCAGAACCTCTTCCATCTGCTGGCCATCGGGCCAAAGGACAAACTTTCTGCAAACATACCGATCATCGGCAATCCTTCGAACCAAGGCGGGCTCAGGCGGCTGGTCACCAGCTACAACGAGTACGAGCTCCAGATCCCTTGGCAATTCGCTACCTTTCATTGCCATTAGCCCGCCAATCTCCTTCTCGGCCGTTGCGTAGATCTGCCCAAGGTTTTCGGAAGATTCTGCAACTGAGAAAAAGGCGGCACAGTAGGGCATCCGAACAATAAATTCTGAACTTGGACACTCTTTGCGTTTCTCGACCGTCCCCTCCCCGGCGTGCAGTGTCTCCAAGGCCATGGTCAATTGATCTATCAGGCATGCCTTATCCATTAATACACCTCATTTTGCTTTCCATGAAGTCCTTGATGGACATCTCTAACCTTGCTTGCTCCAGAAGACTACCTTGGCAAATACAGAACCGTAGTCGCTTGGGCTTAGTAATCGACTGCCCGTCCCCCAATCGCTCGCGGTCCCGGGGTTCTGGCCAATAAATCCAACTGGACTTCATCCCAGACTCAACTTCCCCCTGTGACCTCAAGGCCACAAACAAAACAACTCGTTCTCGCAGCTCGAGTCTGAAGTACTGATCTTCGAATGCCTTCCTGTAGGCACACTCGAGTGTGATCCAATCATGCTTGCGATCCTCCCCGTCGAGTACAACCACGGCGAGGAAATCGCCCAGAAGCGCAGTCCACAGTTTCTTTGTGTCGAGATCAAGGGGCTGATGCCACTCTCGCAGCACGCAAAGGGCAGCTGCCAGTTCCTGTACAGCACTGGGCCGCGGTTCTATCCATGTGTCTGGGTTAGCCTTTCTGCCCTCGTATTTATGGAACAGGAGATCCAGCAACTCGCTAGCTCGTTCACAGCCTAGAGTCAACATGTCACCTCTGATCTCTCGGTAATGTTCTGTGAGGTTCTTACGCTGCGCATCCTCGGAAGATTCCCATCTATTTCGCGCGTCGCTAGCTGGAAGATCTGCAAGTAGTGCATCGCGCAGCTTGCACGGAAGGCAGTCGCATTCCACGAATCTGCCAACCTCGGATGTCGTACCCGAGAGACATGAACAGGGAGTAGTATCGCACCCCTCCCTGATCAGATAGCTGCGAGGGTTCTCTAAGGGCCCACGTGGGTTTGTAGAGTTGCCAACATTGTACGACGGAGGCACGAGGGTCGCCACGTGTATTGCTTGCGTGCGCTTCCTGAAGACTGCCGAAGTAACACCGTCCGACTCACACAATTCGTAGCCCTTCGGTCCAATATCCGAGGTAGGGATCGGCCATCGGCCCGCCCTGTAGTGGATGCTACTCCGCCCGTATTCCGACGGCTCTTGTATTTCAGCAGCCTTGTTGATGACAACGACGGCCATCATGTCGTTCTTAAACCCCCTATCCTGATAGTTCAGCAAGCGGCTTGTGCTCTGCCTCACAGACAATATGCCCGGTTTTGGGTTGTACTGAGGTACAAACACGAAATCCAGAGGTGCCACGGGTTGGGTACTCTCAATAAGTTTTTGGCAAAGGACAGTATTAAGGCCTTCTTCACCTTCTGCGGCTATATGGTCAAAGCAGATCTGACACAGGAAGGCAACTTGAGGTGTGACGAAATACAGCACGCGCTGGCCGTGTGACATATTGCGTGGCTGTTCCAACAGGGATGGGCGGAGCTTTGCTTGGAAGTGCCAACTCAATTGTCCGTTGGCTAACTTGACCACAATCACACAGACGTTCACAAATGCTCCAGCGGTAAAGGTCAGTGTAGCATCAGCATTAGAAGTGAGTCTCGTAGCAATTTCTCGGGCTTCTTCCACACTCACACCTTCCAGACCGCCAATAAAGATAATATCCCCTTGGGCTTGTTCCATCTGCTGGCGAAGGCAATCCAGACCATCCGGGTTGCGCACGGGGATAGCGGCCTCAGGAAATAAGACGAAAGGAATTGGCAACCCACGTTCTCGATTCTCAGCTGCCCTGATCTGAAATGCCTTTTCAATCAAAGCGTTTTGGACCGCCCTGAACTCATCTGAGACTCGAAACGGGATTGTTCCACTAGGGATAAGCTCATATTCCGGCTGGACGATGACCATGCCCAGTCTTTGCCCAGCATTAATACTCAGCCCATCGAGACTGACTCGCACTACTTCGAAATCCCAACCGCCGTCTGTCATCTTATCCGTTCCATCTACCCACCTTAGATCAACAGTACCTATTTTCGTCCTTTGGTGTCCGTTAGTCAAGGTTTTATCCGACTTTGCATTGTGGGGTTTCCCTGCGACCTATAACGGGGGCTTATCATCTAATAAAGGATTGGTCAATTCTTGGGTACAGGCCATTGATTCATCCACTACGTAAGTTCTTTGAAGTTTTTTTTGCGATTCTCGCAAAGACCGCCTGTAAAAATTGCAGACCTGCGACTCGTTTGCCTGAAAAGGTTCAGGATTGATGCGAGTTCTGAACCTTTTTGTTTTCCCCCACGAACATCTTCGTTGTGGATAATTTGCTCCCCAAACGAAGGTCTTTAGTAGAACTTCTTACGCCAGACATGTTCGCAAATGGTACGCGCAAGCAAGCCAAGATGTTTTCTCATCTGGTCAATTTGTCTGTCTGTCAAATCAGGTATCTCCAAGATCTCCCGATATGGGCCACCTGGATCTGATCCGGCGATCAGACGGAAAGCCACGGTGCCATGCCGAAATAAGGTCTCGCGCGTATTCGACGATTAGCTCATAACCAAATCAACTGTGGTGACTACATATTTTTTGTCCTTGGCTGCCTTTTCTTGCCGCAAGAGGCAAGAATACCCCTCTTTTTTATCTTAGCTCCTGGCTTAACCTTGAAAGATGAGGTTAAGCAAAGAAGCAATCAGAGAATTCAAAGACATCTATTATAAAGAGTTCAAGGAAAAAATCTCAGATAAAGAGGCCCAGGAGATGGGAGCAAATCTGCTTTCATTATTCGAGATAGTCTACAGACCCATTTCCAAGCCCAACACACAAGAGCCAGGCGACAGGAGAAAGAGACAATCATCCGAGTCGGTTTAGGCTCAGAGGAGTTTGGATCGTTTGACAGGATTTTATGGCGCGTTACAATGGATGCGCAACAATAAGCTAATCAAAAAAGACCTTAAGGTGCTAACGCAATTCTTAAGGCATCAAATCTATGCTCCGTTACTTTATTTACTGCCGTAGATCCTCCGAGGCTGAGGATAGACAAGTTCTCTCTATTGAATCCCAGAGGAATGAGATAGAAAGGCTTGCTCGAAGACTGAATCTGTCCGTTGTCGATACTCTAACTGAGTCTCACTCGGCAAAGGCACCCGGCAGACCGGTATTCAATGAAATGATAAAAAAGATCAATCAAGGTAAAGCAGATGGAATCATCTGCTGGAAGCTAGACCGGCTTGCCCGAAATCCTATCGATGGAGGACAGATAGTCTGGATGCTCCAGCGAGGGATCATCAAACATATCCAGACTTACGACAGGGGCTACTATCCTGAAGATAATGTGTTGGTAATGAATGTGGAGTTTGGAATGGCCAACCAGTTTATTCTGGATCTAAGCAAGAACGTCAAAAGAGGACTCAAGACAAAGGCAGAAAAAGGATGGTTTCCCAGCACGGCTCCACTTGGTTATTTGAATGATAGATCAAAGGGTAAGGGAAAGACGGAGATCATCAAAGATCCCGATAGGTTTGGCCCTGTAAAGAAGATGTGGGAATTGATGCTCGCTGGAAATTATACTCCCCCGAAGATTCTGAATATTGCCAACAACAAATGGGGTTTCAGGACCGCCCATGGAAGGCCTCTCTCCAGGAGTACAATCTATCGAACATTTACTAACCCATTCTATTATGGCTGGTTTGAGTATCCAGTGGGAAGTGGAAACTGGTACGAGGGAGCACATGAGCCAATGGTAACAGCAGAAGAATACGATAAGGTGCAAACACTTTTAGGGAGAAAAGGAAGGCCACGACCCAAAAAGTACAGCTTCGCTTTCACCGGATTCATAAGATGCAGAGAGTGTGGAGCAATGGTAACTGCAGAACAAAAAAATCAGATAATATGCTCTGTCTGTAGATACAAATTCTCTTCGAATAACAGATGGCAATGTCCAAAGTGTGAGATGCCTGTTGAAAAGATGAAAATCCCAACTACTCTAAAGTACGTTTACTATCACTGCACCAAAAGGAAAAATCCTGAGTGTACTCAAGGCTCAATAGAGGTTAAGGAACTGGAGCAACAAATTGATGGCTACCTTGCCAGAATCCGCATCTCTGAGAGATTCAAGAACTGGGCCGTCACGTACTTGAAAGAAGAAGACGAAAAGGAGATCGCCTCAAGGAAGACCATACTGACCTCTCAAAGAAAAGCCTACGATAGCTGCCTGAAGAAGCTCGATAATCTCTTCAAACTGAGAATCTCCCCTCTAAACACTGATGAGAGCTTACTTTCCGATGAGGAATATGCTAAGCAAAAACGCGAGCTGGTAAAGGAGAAAGCTCGGCTAGAAGAAGTCTTAAGTGACACCGGTGACAAGGTTAAAAAATGGTTAGATAATGTCGAGAAGACCTTTGACTTTGCCTGTAATGCTAGGCAATGGTTTGCCAAAGGCACTCCTGAAGAGAAAGGCAGAGTTTTACAGACTATAGGTTCGAACCTAACTTTGAAAGACAAAATACTGCATATTCAAGTTAAGAAACCGCTCGTCTTGATAGGGCACGTGGCAAAGAGAGTACGTGGGTTGAGAGCAGGGTTCGAACCTGGAAAATCGGGTTCAAATGAACGGGAAATGGAGGAAATCTACGCCAAGAATCCCATAGTGTGCGCCCTCGTGGACGACGTTCGAACCTGGGCTATAGAAACATCCATGGGCAAGAGGTGATAACTTATGAACTCATTGTCTTCAGTTTAATAGATATGGAAATAAATGTAAAGGGGAGAAATATTGCCTACGAAGGCAAATTCTCCTATTATTGATGGCAGTTCTTGGTCAACGGTACCCGTAACACTACAATCCTCAATGGGCGGATAATCGGAATTATTGAATTCATAACATGGCGTGAAGGAGATAAAAACTATGTTTGAAGACATGGCTGACAAAATTGCTAACTTTAGAATGCCAATGGATGGAGATGACAAGCACAGAAATTGGTCATGGCATCACTGCTACAACTTCTTCCAGAGATATGCAAATGACGGGGTCAGAGACCAGAACAGCAGGGATTTAGCATGTTTACACTTGGGATTTTACTTAGCGAGTTGGGGTATGTACAGGAATAGCTTTATTTTGTACAAAGACTACAAAGTGTTTGAGGGCATCGTCGAAATAATACTATCCCAAGAGTACGAGGAAATCTGGGACCCGAATTATTACAACCCTCTTCTGGCGGCGGAGGACGAGATCACAGTTAGAAGTGACGAAGTCATTGGGGTGTTTGGATTGTACCAAGACATAAAGCAATATTTTGATGACCAAACGTTCATTAGGGACTTCGCAAATCCACTGGAGCAGCATGCAAAAGCAACAGATACGTTGGTGACTAAAATAATGCTTGGAACCATGTGCTGTACACCGGCTTATGACTCAATTCTCAAGAAGGGGCTTAGGGCCAAGAATATTCGTTATCGCAGCAACTTCAACGAAAGATCTTTGGCATCGCTCTTGGAAGCTTGTAGGCGAGAGAACTTGTTAGAAAGAATTAGCGCACTCAATCTGGATGGTGAATATCCCATAATGAAGCTCGTCGACATGTACTTTTGGGAAGTTGGGCTTGAGGCACCTGCTGCCGAGGATCAGTAAAGAAATCCATGAAGTACGGTAGATTAGTGAGTGTGCCTGCTCAGCAGCATTAGTTCAGATTAGGACTGAAAGTCATGGGGAGGGACAACCTCCTGTGAAACGTACAGGATTGTTCTGGACGACTTGAAATGTCATAATACAGTCTGTTTTGGGATAAATCCCTGGTCCAAGACAAGAAAATCGTGCGGGCCGTGCCCACCCAATTAGTGCGAATTCTGCTGCAGGAAAAGCAGGTTATAATAAGAAGCGACTGGCTCCCCAGTCCAAAGCTTATTATAACCTGCTTACACGACGCTGCGTATATGGAACAACTCAAAGAAGAGCTAAGCGAAATAAAACGCTTCTGCAAATCTTCTGCACTGCAGCGTGTGGCGGAGACCGTCAATTAACGTTTTTCTTTTTCGACTCCTTGTCTTGCCACAACCAGCATTCCAAAAGAATGTTGGCAATTTGTTCTGCCACGTGTTCGATTCTCTCCTGAAATCTTTTGTATCTCACCTTTTTTGATTTCTCCTTCATTACTCCATCATGACACGCCAAAATGTCAACATAAGGAGGGAAGATTTGCCGATATGAGTAAATGTCAGCTCCGGCATTTGATGTTGGAACCTATTGGTAATATGATTCTCTGCTGTGGTGACGCCGAAGCGGTTCTGCTCCTGAGGTGAAAAAGTGCATCCACAACATTTGACAATATCTCAGGCCCAGAGGTAAGAACATCAACCTTCATTCGTGTCCGAGTAGAATATGTCAAAGAAGTCTGCCGCCCTCTTGCTATTTAGGAAAGCCTGCTCAACTCTCTCAAGCGGTATTGTCTGTGGATCCGGGTCAAACAGGTTCATTTGATAGAGATCATGTAATTGAGAATCGAAATATTTTCTGCGGCTGAAATGAGAAATTGCATCTGAGGGCGCTATATTCAATATCTCTGCTATCTCCGCTTCGATCTCAGCTCGGATTGACTTGTCAAAACGATGATTCCTGAATCGCTCTTCGTAAGAATTTAGTAGTTCAGGTTGTTCTTCTCTCAGCGACAAAAAGAGAGCATTATTCCTGACTCTATTCATAAGACGACTTGCAGGCCTAGATTGGCTGGCATGTTCAAAGACCTCATCGTCTGTATAGAAAAGAAATTCCTCGATTTCACTTGGCTCCTTAAAGCAGTTTTCAAGGGCACGAGTTATCATTGCTTCTGCCGCAAAGACACTTGGAGTATATATGTCTTTCCAATAAACATTTCTTTCCGCTTCCCAAAAAGCAACGACAAGTCCTAGATTATCTCGATTCACACAGACATTCTCGTCTGAAATGGAGAAGAGCTGAAGCATAGTGGAAGGTTCAATGCTATCCCGTTGGAGATGAAGCATTGTCCGGTGATTTCCCTCAATCTTGTCGCAGTTCAATGGGCCATGGAAGAGCGTTTGAAGAGGCTGCCTTGCTCTACGTGATTGCAGGATCAGATCAGGAACGCATTCGGAAACGCTATCCTTCTCTGAACGGAGTATATGTGTCAATGATATCCCATTTGCTGTGAATCGATTGGTATGCCTAAAGATTGCAGAAAGAAGCCCTTGATGATATAGACTGAAATGCTCTCTAAGGAAGGGTTCTGAATTATGGGAAAAAGCAGCATGTCCAATGTCGTGAAGAATGTTTGCAATTACGAACGCCCTCCGCATGTCATCTTTGAGTTCTATCTGGCGGCTTAGTTCTAATGCTAGATGTGCAACACATATGGTATGGTCATATCGGTTGCTTATCGGATCTAACTTGTAAACGTAATCCAACACTCCGAGGAAACTAATACCTCTTAAACGTTGCACAAAAATACTGTCGATATAAGAAGAGAATCCTTCAGAACGCAATTCGTCTTCCTTACACAATATATCCGTAGAGTTCGCTGCTTTGTTCTTCATAAAACTTCGTTTACCTGATTCAGTCTAGTGGTGACATCACCAGATACCTCTAAGAAAGGAATCCTGTTTTCAACTAAGAATACACGTATCTGTGCCCCCACTTCCTCTCTGTAGGCCTCATCACTCGGTCTCACTTCATCCTGTGCCATTGGAAATTCAACTGGGCAGTAAACAAATAGATCAAATTGCTTAGCTTCAAGCAGAGCAATCTCATACAGCATGTCGATGAAATACTCAGGCACAAAAGGACGCGGCAAAGAGCTATTTACCCTTGCATATGATGCAGCATCAAGAACAGTTCGGTTTGAGATTAATATGTCTGGCTGTGTCGCACTAAGCTTTCGTGCTGTGCAGAGTTGATCCCTAACGTAATTTGTATACGAGTCGACATTGGAATTTTTTGCCAAGGGAAATCCACGACTGATGATTGCCCGCGTAATTCCTTCTATTACAGAAATACGCAAGCGTGAGTGTGAGTGATGGTCAACGAACTGCGTGATAAGCGTGGACTTGCCAGTTGAATGTGAACCAGTAAATGCTATGGATTTCATTACTTCCTATTGCTCCCGTTTTATGACACATTCCCAATGTTCAACTTCGACAGCAATGCTATTAGGAGTCTTGTGGCATTCTGCATTGCGAGTTTGCGGATCTTGCCTTTCCCTATCTTATCGAGTTCTTTCTTTCTTTCGTCACCGTAATCTGAGATGCCTTTTATGACCAGCAAACGTGTGTTCCTACACTCTTCATAGACAGCCAGTGCAACTCCCGCAGATTCCATTTCCAACGCCAGAAACAATCTGTCTCGCTGATTGTTTAGCCAGTTAACGAAGGCTGAGGCTGCCCCAACAATCTGCCCACTGGCAATGTGCCCTTCCTCGACTTGTGGCCTTTCGCGGATAAGTTCCTTGCGTAATAATTTTATCCGCTGTCTTTCCGGAATTTCATCCAACCCTTTAGATCCTTGATCTTGCCACTCCTTAAACGCTTCACAATGTGAAAACTCCATTTGTTGGAGGACGTTCGTAAGAAATCGATCAGTCTTGAAAGGATCACCCGAAAAGCTGAAATCGTGGGCTAGGCCTCTGCGCCTCGGCTGTGCTTTTGCATTTTCAAGATAATTATCGACTTGAGTACCTATAACAACATCACCCAGCATCACGTCATCGTGAATCCCGCCAGCAATACCAATGTTTA
The DNA here is from genome assembly GCA_005223045.1 of Planctomycetes bacterium B3_Pla. Lineage (GTDB taxonomy): Bacteria > Planctomycetota > Phycisphaerae > Sedimentisphaerales > Anaerobacaceae > SG8-4. Next base: position 12,844 of record NJBM01000011.1, read on the forward strand.
CAAATATATCGGGCGACCACCGCTCATTCAATCGTTTAGTCCAAAGTGCACTTCTCCCTGGCCCCATTTCACCAACAAAGAGCGCGACAACTTTTACTGTTGTGCCCGATTGGTTATCTAGTGTAAACATATATGAACTTTTGCCAGTCTCTTGGTCAGGTACTGGTTGGTGAGGCCCTAGTAAGGGCAAAAAAGCCCTAAACTCCTCTTTCTTGGCAATCAAAATTGCTACGGTTATCTCAGAAGTATCTTTTTCCATTTGTCGTCTCCTGTTACTTGAGGCCTGCCTTGCTTGCTTCTGGCCGATAGGTTCAGTGTCTATGTTCCAAGGCAATTCCCTCAGGAAATCCCAGTTTTTTTGAATGCTCTCCGAAGCATGTATCTTATCTATAACTTCCTTTTCCCCCGGAGGCATGTTTACGACAAATGCATGATTGAAGACCAAGCCCAAGGTCTCTTCGTCTACTTGTCCTATCTTTGAAGTAAGTTCTTGCATAATAGCCACGTTTTCCCGCAGGTTCTTAATTCGAGCTACAACATCAATAAGCGCAGCGACAATTTCAGGAGATGTCTCTGTTCTTATACATTCTGTTATGAATCCGGTGATATCTGGGAGATTGACAATGAACGAAAGACTCCTGATTACCGACTCCTTGCACAAGATATCCGTCTCTGTCTTGTAATGATTTATCAGAACTGGTGGGACATCCGGATTGCCCGAATACGCCAATGCTTTTATCGCCCATTCTCTTACACGCGGCTCCTGACATGTGAGATTGCGGATCAGAAGTGGGATTGCAGCAATGGGTACGCGGCTAGATATTACATATTCTGTCCATTCCTGCGCGAGGTAGTCTGGATCATTCAAATGAGACATAACCTGATCATCTGGCACCCAGCTGCTCTGGCTGCCAAGAGATAGTATCGCCCATCTCCTAACATTAGGATCGTCATTGTCCAAAAGTTCCCGATGTAGCTTAATAGTGTCTTCGGAAAGCTTTGGGTTGCCCCAAGACAGAATAAGCCCTTCTTTCTTCGTGACTGGATCATTACTTAGAAGTTTCTCTTTTAACAGCTTGGTATCGGCAAAACTGCGAAGCATATTACATGCAACAAGAATCCAATGTCGTAGGTCATTATCCGGTAGATTACAGAGCTTTCCCTCAAGCACCGGCAGGCTATTATCGTCGCCAATTTCTCCTAGTGCCAGGGCAAGCCACTTCGCTACGCCGCCGCTCTCCTCTGCGAGGAAAGCGTGCTGGATTTGAAGGACATGATCCTTCGGGCGTAATTTGCAGAGTGCTTGTGCTCCTAGTTTTCTTATCGTGATATTCTTATTGCTCAACTGTTTAAGAGCAATCTCTATCTCATTGGGGATATGCAATTACCACCTCTCTTTCTGTCCCACCAAGAAATGATGGTTCCATTCTCTCGCTTTCCACATAGTGGCAAAACAGTTATCAACTCCCTGAACTTCGCATATTCGCTTAAATCAGGATCGTCGGCCGATTCAGCACGAGCAAGAACTCTAAATGCAGATAAACATGTTTCTTCTGATTCTTGCCAGTACGTGAAATCCACTTTTCCAACTGTCGTGACGACTTCCACAGTAGCATAATTGTCTATCTCACGAAGCATACGTGCAGCGTGCTGAACCGCAACCTTACGTCTGTCTGGGTCGGCACAAAACCGTTCATGCAGTTGGTAAAGTTCACATCGGTTACTCCACATCGTGACAAGTAGAATCCCCTCGCGACGTGTGTGTGATGCAAGTTTCCTCAGGGCAAGCTCCGGAGAACCCAAGTAATAGAGCGATTGAGTTGCCACAACAACATCAAACTTCTCCGTCAGGGGATAAGAAGCAAAATCTATCTCACATAACTTGATGTTGTGAGTAGATTTCTCATATAAGCTCGGGGGAACATATATATCGATTCCAGTCAGACGTGGAGCGTAGCCCATTCTTGATAGTCGTCCGATTAATTGGATGGCCGCTTTACCTTCACCAATTCCTACATCAAGAATATTCAATTCGCCGCAAGGTATACATTTCTGTATTGCGTCTGCAGCAACGCTGATCTCATTGGCTGAGTCGAACGATTCTTTTAGTCGGTTCAATTGTATATGGTACTCTGAATTCATGAAGTGTCAGCCCTTGATTATACTGGCAGGTTAGGCAACGAGAGCCTCCAAAGCAACTGCATAGAATTTTGACCCGATTCATTTTCTGGTTTTTATGAAGGTCTTCCTTTCCTCCTGAGCATTCATCCGTTTTCTGCATACGATTCATCTGTTCATCAATCTGTCGAATATCCAATGGCGATGGTTTACTCTTGCTGTTCTCCCACCTATTCACAGTAGAAAAGGCGACGCCTATCGGGATTTTCCATTTGACTACATAAGGGGTGCTCCGCGAAACTCGTGGATTACTCGGCGTCACCATTCTCGATCCTTCCTCTCCCACCTTCGGTCAATAGGGCAATGAGCAGCCTTCTTCCAATGTCGTTCATATGTAGTGTACCAGACGAAGGCAGTCATCGTCAAACAAATGCACTGGTCCATATAATATGATACACCTAGAAACCCATCTAAACAAGCGCAAGGAAACTTCTTACGTAAGAGTTTTTGAAACGGGTAATCGCCTCTCGACGGGGCACATGACTGAAAAGCTTCGTAAAATCAAAAAAGGAAGTAGATTTTCTACTTCCTTTGTTTTGTTAAAGAACTAATCCCCTCGCCAAGCCTTACAGGGACCGGCGTACTCGCAGTCCTTGCACATAAAGCTTTTTCGAGGGAAGAAAACGCCAGACCTGATTCCTTTTAGAATCTGGCTGGCAAGGTGAAAGAATCTTTCGTAATCTAATTCCTTCGCTTGCGTCTGCAGAGTGATGATCTTTGGCCTTTTGGTTTTTACAAAATCAACCAGTTTAAGAAGACTCGGAGGTCTTCGGTAAAGCATCTCATAGGCATAGCTATCAGCAGTCAATCGCAAATGGTTATCAATGCTATTTTGGTCCATCGCTTGATTGGAGGTTTTGAATTCAGTGATAGTATTGTCCTTTTCAATGAGGTCAATGAAGCCCTTGAGATCTACGTCCAGTTTTTCGCCGGTAGACATGTTCACCAAAGGCAAGACGAAGCGTACCTCAGCTCCCAACGGCACTCTATGAGGTCGGACGAAGTAAAGAGATAACATCTCTTTGCCCATAATCGCCAACCCTGTCTCTGTCTCACTGTCGCTGTAATGGATGTCGGTGTCAGTCATTTGTGAATACCAATCTGCACCGAAGATCCTGTATAACCTGTCTATCGAAACATCATTTCCATTCATTCTCTGTTTGTGAAGCCAGGCCAGAGCTGAATGAATGGCACTCCCAAAGGCCAGACCTGAAGACTTGAAGGGCTTTGGAAGCCCGTCAATGTACTGGAACTTGTACTTGAGGCTGCAATGTAAATAGAGATTCATTTGACTACATGAAAGATGGTCCATTTATTACCACCTCCTTTCGGGGTTTTCGACAATACTTCTGAGAGATATTTGAGGGGGGTACGTGACTCGTTGGAAACACGGTGCGGCTTGTCCGCATAAAAGAATAATCCGGGCTCGGCAATGTGGTTGTTCTAATAGGCTTGTTATGCTGCTGTGTTGCTACTGTCCGGGGACGAACTCTTCATACACGTAAACCTTTCCTGCCCAGTCGCTAAAGACATGTTCCACAATAGGACGAATTTCATTCCAGGGCAGACCGCCGTATCCAGCGCCGATTCGGGGCATAGCAATACTGCGGATGCCTTCTTCGTTTGCTTGGCGTCTCATGGCTTCCAAGGATTCGGTGATTGCCTGATAACTGGCACGACAGCGCCAATAATGTTCCTGGGTGCCAAGATTGAAAACCCAGAGCTTTTGATCTGCCTTCCAGAGAAAAGAATCCCCAAGGTTGAACTGTCGTGGCGTGGATTTACAAAGTCGTCGGTACTCTTCGCACATGTCCGGATAGCATTCACGAAAGACTTTGGCAATCCCGGCTCCCATAGATCCTTGACAATTACAGCCATGAGCAAACGCCTCAACGCCAAACCGATTCACAAAGAGGTCACCTGAAACGTACTCAGTTGACATAACTACCTCCTGATAAGGAACGCGACTTAATTGATATCCTTGGTGATATCGTAACGAATTGTCATTCAAGAGTCTATTTTTGGCAATTCGACCGGGATCATATCATAGACCAACATGCCTTAACTTGATGCATCCCGGAATCGGATACGCCGTTGGCAGGTGAGAATATTTTCCGTGCCGATTTGACTACGTGAAGGGGAAGACCGCTTCTGATGCCGGACTCTTCCATTGCCATGCGGCGAGAAAACATGTCGGGCATTGACAAAGTGGGATCAGTGCCTTTTTGCAACTGAATCCTGTACCATCGTTGGATGGCTGTGAAGATCTTCGGTTTTGAGTGTCGGATAATCTTGAAACCAATGTGATATATTTCCTCGGCAAGGACTCGGTTGTCACTGAAACCTTGTTTGTACAGCCTGATTCCGATTCGACCGGTATCTCTATCGAGTGATACCGAACCTCGGATGACCGGGCGCTTGCCCTGTTTCTTGATCTCTCCATACCATCTCTTACCTCTCGACTGGATGGCTATATCGGCGGATGCCGCTGGTGAATTGGTGTCCAATACCAATATGAGATTTTTCACCAACCAGTTCACCCTCTGCATTCGTTCTATCATAAAGACAAGAGGCTTTGTCTGATCTGATTGACCTATTACCGGCATTCTTGGCCGTTCATTCATCAGCGTCAAATGCGCCTTTTCTTCTGCCCATGTAGGCCAGACCTTATCAATCTTAGGTATGCACTGTACATTATACCCGGGAGGGTAGCTCCATGTCTTTTCAAATTCTGTGGCATAAGCCGCTTCTGCCTGGGCTTGCGTCTCAAAGCTGCCCACGAATCGGTGTTTTCGACCAGCTACGATTTGTGCATACCAGTGGTCTTTTGCCTTTGGGCGATTGTCCTGTAATATCTTGGCAGCCAGTTCAGGATCTTCCTTCTGAATCTGCCTCCACATCTTAGCAGCAACTCTTACAGCAACAGACCTGACCTTAGTTGCTGTTCCATTGATTCTTGTATGCATTTCAATGTTGGCGGCCAATGTAGGATCGTTCTTTTTGATCTGAGCCCACAGCTTCTTGGCGATTTTCAGAGCAATAGTCTTGTCCTTGGTTGAGAATTTCTCACCTTTGGGGACTAATCGTTGGTGCTTAACCCACCCAGGAATCCACCAATAGTACCGACCGTTATTCACAATGAAACTTCCGGGAACTTTTGGCTTGCTCTTTGGATCAATAAGCGGCTGAGGTTTCATCTTACGAGCGATGACCCAATAGTAACCGCCGTTGTTGAGGTATATCGTGCCAGGTACGCTCTTCTTCTTCGATTCGGTAACAGTAGCTTTTCTGGACCTGTAGACCACACCGCTTGCCGGCGCTCGCTTGCCTTCAACCAGCCATAGTTCGTTCTGGGTTTCCCAGAGCAAAATCGAATAGTCATATAGCAATTTTCTTGCCTTGTTCCAGAGCGGCCGCAACTTGTTCTTGTTGGCAAACAAATTTTGATAGACTGCATAAAACGGATCGATGCCCTGCGTGTTAGCGCGCTCAACTATTCTGTTGTATCTGGCCTTCTCTATCTCATCCAAAGGTGAGAACTTTTTCTGTACAAGCATATCAAGAACATCCTCGACGATCTGGTACGGTATATCTCCTGACAGACGATTTGTGCCAGTGTAATCACGTAGCGCAGGATTACATCTCCACATCTTACGGATTGCAATAGAAACCCCTTGTGGCAAACGTCCCTGTTCTTGTGGCATATCAAGGGCAACTTGTTCACCTTCGTTGTCTTTGACCGTTGGCCAGTTTGTGGTTCTATTTGCGCTATACCAAGTCTTTTTGGTCTTTTCAGACCAGTGAGGATTGGGTGATGTTCCGGGCCGATGCATTCCGTGAACTCTTTCGGCGGCCAGAAAATGCAAGAGTTCCATGGTAGCTCCGCCTCGCGGGCCAAATAACAGAACCGCGCCCATCGGGACCGAGTAGTCTTTGGCACGTTCCTTAGCAAAGGATGCTTGCCTGTTTCCGTTTTCACCAGCCAGAGACTGTAAAACTCTTATATACCCGCCATTAAACAAATCATCAATAAACTCACGTGCCATCTGAGTTCTGACTGAATCACCCGCATGTGGATAAAGGCACCACATTGCGAATCTAACCCTTTTATAGAAACCCCAATACCATGCGCTCTTTTTTGTTCCCGGATCACTGACGTAGCTTTCCAATTGATCTACAGCTTTCATCGGCTCCGAATCAACACCGTGCAGGTCAGCGATTCTCTCCTTCAGATTCTCTGTTTGATCAACTCCGATCGAATAGAAGACATCTCGTGTGCCTTGTTCAGTAATGGTAGTGGTACAAGCCATTGTTCTGCCTCCTGGAATTGTTCTGAGGACACCTCCTGCGCGCGGGACGTGCCATCAGAGTTGTTTGCTGTCTGTGCGCGCAAAAGAGGAGCCCTTGGAACACCCAAGGGCTTTAGGATGATTGTCTAAATCTTCTTGCGTTTAGACCTTGCCACACCCGATCAGATGTGGACTGTATAAGAAATCTATACGACTCAAACTTTTATGCTGTCATACGCATCACCTCTTTCCTGATTTTGAACGATCCTTGTAATAACACGCTACTTGAAGGATTCCCTCCCACCTCCGCTATTCCGCATCAAGGGAATCTTACTGGTCTGCACGCCGAAGTCACCTCGTCTGACTCTGTTCGAGCAGATGCTCAATCATGTTGCTTGCCTTAGTCTTACTGACTTGTTTCAAAGAATCGACGCCAAGCAGCTCCTTCAAATGCTGATGGGCTTTATCTTCTTCGATTCCTTGGTCGGCAAGTATCCTGAAAAGATATCTTTTTTGAGCATCTGTCATGGAAGAATCACCGGGTGACTGCGTGCTGACTTGACCGTTCTGGCCTTTGTTTGGCGCGCTCTGGGCCCCTGATGCATCTGATTGATAAATCAGATGCAGATTCAAGATCGGCTTTCCATCGGGCATTCTGACTTCAACACATCTTACTTTCTGTTCCATAATCTTTCCTTTCTAAAAAAGTTGTTAATGTTCTGCTCTTACCTTAGCTCATAGGCAAGTACCAACAAGGAGGGTAAATTTGCCTCAGGAGGCAAGTTGTCCTTTCTTACATAAAAAGTTGGTGACATATACAATTAAGCAATGCAAAGACAAAAGAATGACAAAAACCCAATCACCCCTTTTGCTATAACCAATTACCGGGATATAAGGAAAAGATTTGGCATAAAGGAAAAGAACCGGCGGGGTCACATATATATCATTGGAAAGACTGGCACCGGCAAGTCCACATTGATTGAAAATATGGTTATTTCAGATATTGAGGCCGGCAACGGATGTGCCTTGATTGACCCGCACGGTGACTTGGCAGAAAGTGTTTTGGACCATGTGCCCAAAAGAAGGATCGAGGATGTGATCTACTTCAACCCGTCAGATATTCAATACCCCATCGCCTTCAATCCGCTGGGAAAGATCGGGCATGACTATCATCATCTGGTGGCATCCGGGCTCATTTCAGTTTTCAAAAAGGTCTGGTCGGAATTCTGGGGTCCGAGATTGGAACATATCCTCAGACACTCAATTCTCACTCTACTGGAATATCCGGGAAGTACCCTGTTGGATATTCCCAGACTGTTAACCAATGACCGATTCCGAAAGCAGGTTCTGGCTGCTGTCACTCACCAGCAGGTTAGAGAGTTTTGGTTCTCCGAGTTTGACAAGTACTCGGCCTGGCTAAGATCGCAGGCCATCTCCCCTATCTTGAATAAGGTAGGGCAATTCTTAAGCAGCGTTCCGTTAAGGAATATTGTTGGTCAAAACAAGAACACCTTCCGTCTGAGGAAGGTGATGGATGAGGGAAAGATTCTGATTGTTAACCTCGCAAAAGGCAAGATAGGAGAGGACAATTGCGCCCTCTTGGGAGCAATGATTGTAACTACGATTCAGATGGCCGCTCTAAGTAGAGCAGACACACCTGAAACCGAAAGACGGGGCTTCTACCTGTATGTGGATGAAACTCATACTTTTCTGACCTTGTCCTTTGCTGATATCTTGTCCGAAGCCAGAAAATATGGTCTTAGTCTGATTCTGGCTCATCAGTACATTGAACAGCTCGATGAGAAGATAAGGGCCGCTATCTTCGGCAACGTAGGGACAATCATATCCTTCAGAGTGGGCGCAGAGGACGCCAAATACCTGGCCAGAGAATTCTATCCGGTCTTTGAAGAAACAGACCTGGTCAATTTGCCGAATTATCATATTTACCTCAAGCTGTTGATCGACGGTGTAACCTCGCGTGCCTTTAGTGCGATTACGCTTGGTCCACCTGAGAGGAAAGCATCTTATAAAAGTCAAATTATTGAGACATCAAGAAAACGATACACAAGAGCAAGAAAGGAGGTAGAAACAGAGATTCTTTTCAAGGGCCATCAGGGGACGAAAGACAAGGGAGTTCAGGAAGACCTCTTTTCGTGAAAGATACTTCAAGGCCGATGTAGGGTCCTCGTCTCAACCTTTAAATTAAACTAAAAGAACAAATCGTCTTTAAATTTGAGGTCTACAACTTTTTCTGGCCAGACTTTTTCCGCTTTATCTATGGCCGGTGATATAAAAAAATCTGGCGGCGTGACAACTTTCATAACTTCGTTACCGAGTGGAGTTCTAAAAGATGAAAACTCCTTTAGTATCAAAAGGTCCCCTTTCTCTGTTTCCCCATCAGATGCCTTTTCATTGATCCAAGTGAGACCCAGATTATCCATATAAATTATCGCCTCAATAACATCTTCCTTGGCAGGAACAATTATGCTTAGGTAGTCAGCAAGTTTTTTCACAAAAGTATAGGCTTCTTCTTTTGTATTGGCCCTCATAGATTCTTCATGAGGATTACCATATGAGACCAGAATGAAAGCGTCTAAGTCACTTAACCTATCGACAAAAGACATGATACTCTGGGTACGTAATCTGGTTTTTGAATCGATAAGAGCTTGATTGGCCAGCACGTTCGCAAATCTCTTTATTCTTTTCTCTGTTGTACTTCTTGCTGCCTGTTCAGCACCTTGAGCAAACAGTTCGGCAAATTCCTCAGTCTCAAGGTAAGCTTGGTCGATTTTCTTCTCATCAAGTTCATTTATTCTTTTCGCAAAGTACGCGAAGTATTTATTCATGCGTTCAATAATTCTCTTGTCTCTGATTTCGCCAAAATAAGTAGCAAGGAAACCGCCTGCATAAGGGATGAGGTTTAAGCTTGCCTGGATGCTTAATAGTGCCTTATCGCTTAGGCCTTTTTCCTTCCCGCTTTTTGAGACTATTTCTCGGTCCATCGCCTGTTCTTTGGTTCTGTGTTACCACTTTGCTGCAATTAACTGGAGAAAATGCAACTCAAAAACATGCCACTGAACTTAGGAGTATAGTAGGAAAAATCATTACCTAATCCAAACAAATTGTGTATAATCTGTCGATAGACGTCAACATTACACCGGTGACAAATGAAGAGCCCCAACTCAAAACCCGTTGGCATCTGGATTCGGGTCTCTACCGAAGATCAGGCCAGAGGCGAAAGCCCGGAACACCATGAAAAACGTGCTCAGTTTTATGCCGAGTCCAAAGAGTGGAAGGTAAGAGAGGTCTACCATCTGGAGGCTGTCAGCGGCAAATCAGTCATGGGTCTGCCTGAGACTCAAAGGATGCTTGAACATATAAAAGCTGGCCGTATCACCGGCCTTATTTTCTCCAAACTCGCACGCTTGGCCAGGAATACCAGGGAGCTGCTGGAATTCGCCGATATCTTCCGAGAGTATGGGGCAGATCTTATCTCCCTGCAGGAGTCCATTGATACCTCCACGCCGGCTGGGCGGCTTTTTTATACAATGGTTGCAGCTATGGCTCAGTGGGAAAGAGAGGAAATAGCCGACCGCGTGGCAGCTTCCGTTCCGATCAGGGCCAAACTGGGTAAACCCCTCGGTGGCCAAGCCTCTTTCGGCTATCAGTGGAACGATAACAAATTAATCCCTCATCCCACTGAAGCACCGGTCAGGAAGTTAATCTATGAGTTGTTTCTGGAACATCGCCGGAAAAAAACCGTGGCCCGAGTTCTCAATGAGGCAGGACATCGAACCCGCAAGGGAGCGAAATTCTCTGATACAACCATTGAAAGGCTTTTGCGTGATCCTGCTGCCAAAGGCATCCGCCGAGCCAATTACACCAAGAGCCTTGGCGAGGATAAGAAATGGGTTCTAAAACCCGAAAGCGAGTGGGTTCTTACCAAAGTGGAACCGATTATATCCGAGGAACTCTGGGAGCAGTGTAACAGCATATTGGATGAGCAGAAGAAGAAGCACAAACGTCCAGCCCGCAAGGCGGTCCATCTTTTCACGGGGTTCGCCTATTGCCATTGTGGAAACAAGATGTATGTGCCTTCCAGTTCGCCAAAATACACATGCTACAAATGCCACAACAAGATCGGCACGGCTGATTTAGAAGAGATCTTCCACCAGCAGCTTAAGAGCTTCTTTTTCTCACCTGATGAGGTCTCCAGCTACCTGGAGCAGGCCGATAGCATTATCAAAGAAAAGCAGGAACTGTTAGAAACCTTGACCCAAGAGGCACGGAAGCTTCAGCGAGAAATGGACAGAGTCTATCAGCTCTATATCGACGAGAAACTGGACACAGAGGGCTTTGGCCAAAGAAATTGTCCTTTACAAGAGCGCAGCCGACAAATAGAAGATCAAATCCCTGAACTCCAAGCAGAGATTGATTTTCTAAAGATTCAATACATGTCAAGCGATGAGATACTTAGTGAAGCCAAAGATTTGTACTCACGCTGGCCAAAACTCAATAAAGAAGAAAAAAGAAAGATAATCGAAACGATCACAGAAAAGATCATTGTTGGGGAAGACGATATTACGATTAATTTATGCTACCTCCCCCCATCCTCTGAAATGGTTTCATCTTGGCAACACAACTCCACGGATTCATCGCCGCAACCAGCATAAATTGTGCCGGAAACATGACCGTTCCTTTCGCGCGTGAGATAATAACCGAGCCGTCCTCCAGCGGCTGACGAATCATCTCAAGAACGTGCCGCGGAAATTCGACAAACTCGTCGAGGAACAAGATTCCGAAATGAGCCAACGACAACTCCCCGGGCCGGGGCGACGAGCCGCCGCCGACCAGGGCCGGGCCACTTGCCGAGTGGTGCGGCGTCCGCACGGGGCGAGTAGCCAACAAAGCCTTGTTCCTGCCCAGCAGCCCGACGGATGAATATACACGGGTCGTCTCGAGCGATTGTTCCAGGCTCAGAGGGGGCAGTATCGTCGCCAACCTTTGAGCTAACATCGTCTTTCCCGCCCCGGGCGGTCCTATCATCATTATATTGTGCGCGCCGGCCGCAGCGATGGTCAGCGCCCGCTTGACGCTTTCCTGGCCCTTAACATCTGCAAAATTAACGTCATAATTCGATGCTACGTTAAAAAGTCCCTCGATATCAATGCAGGTCGTCTCTAACGGCAACTGCCCAGCCAGATACCCCACGGCCTGGGCGAGGGAGCCGACGCCGTAAACTTCGATATCCTGAACAACCGCGGCTTCGTTCGCGTTGTCTAACGGCACAATCATCCGGCGAAAACCGGCCGTCGCGGCGCTCATCGCCATGCTCAATACGCCGTTGACAGGCCTGACCCTGCCGTCCAAAGCCAATTCGCCGACAACGACTACGTCATTAAGAATCGAACTTGTCAGGACACCCTGGCCGATAAGCATCCCTAATGCTATAGGCAAATCAAAGGCTGGCCCGGCCTTTTTCACATCGGCCGGCGCCAAATTCACTAAGGACGCGGTTTTGGGGTGCTTGTAGCCGCTGTTGACAATCGCACTTCTGACTCGCTCGATGCTCTCTTTCACGGCCGCATCGGGCAGGCCTACAATGACGGATTTCTCGAACCCGCCGCGGGCGACGTCAACTTCAACCTCGCAGATTATCCCCTCAATCCCTTCGAGCGTAACGCTGTGCAATCTTGCTAACATTTGTAATTTACTATTTACGACTTATTATTTACTATTGTTTTAGTGTTTTCAGCGGTCGGATGTTGCCTTATCCCGGCAGTAGATAGTAAGCAGTCAACAGCCAATAGTCAATAACGAGCCTGAATCGAGAATAACCGAAGGAGCAAAATTATGCCTACTGTAAAAGATGTGATCGTCAAGAAACCCTCGGATCAGGAGGCCGAAACCTGCAAGAGCTGGCCGATCTGGCAATGTGAACTCAGCACCTTCGACTGGGCATACACGGAAAAGGAGACCTGCCTTTTGATAGAGGGCCGGGTAACAGTCACCGACGGCAACGATTCGGTAAGTTTCGGCCCCGGCGACCTCGTGGTCTTCCCCGAGGACCTCGAATGCACCTGGCAGGTCACAGAACCGGTCAAAAAATACTACAACTTCGGCTAAGAGTGCCCGGTCCGACAAGCCACCCAGAGTCCCGCTAAACCTTCGCCGAGGCAATCTCAACAAAGAAATAGGCACCGTGCCATACGATTTCTTCAAAATCCGACAAAGTCTGCTTGTGCTGCCGAAATCGTAGGGTGGGGCTTGCCCCACCATTGTTGATCGGTGGGCCGAGGCCCACCCTACCTGCTACAACTTCGGCTGATAAAGACGCAAATCCCCACACACTGTCATTTCGACCGAAGTCCCAACGTAAGTTGGGACCCGTTCGACTGTGCTCAGGGCAGGCTACGTGGAGAAATCTATTCTCAAACAGGTCTCTCCATTGCGCCTTCGGCTCCAGTCGAGATGACAATCTGCTAAACCTTGAATTCGTCCGTCTGGAACTCCAGCTTCCGGGCGGCTTCAACCGCTTCGTTGACCTTCAGTACAGCGACCGCCGTCTCGTATCCGATTTCAGCAGGACAGTTGAGCTTTGCCCGGCCGCGAATCGCATCGAAAAAGTTCTCCAGGTGCGGTTGATGAAACGGCTTATCCATTTCCACCAGCATATCATACTTCGGCGGCTTCGGTGACGGCGGCCTGACTTCGCCGACTGTCTCTTCACTTTCAGGCTGGTCCAAGCCCTCGACCTTCTTCAGGTAACCTTTCTTTACCCATCTGTCCCACTTTGTCTCCAGCACCCACTTCTCACGATAAATACCGCACCGCGAGGGAGGGTATTCTGTGATTACTAATGAACCCTCAGTTCCCATAAAGTTTTCAAAATAACCATTACTGCTGTTGGTGCTTATGGTCTGGTAGAAAGCGGTGACCGGTCCCTGAGCGGTTTCATATTCGTAAATAGCCATTACGGTGTCGTACCATTCGTGGGTACTTTTGTCGTAATAGTTGGTGCGTCCACTTGCCACAACGGATTTGGGATGTGCCCCGAGGAACCATGTATAAATATCTATCTGGTGCGAGCCCAAATCGACAATGGGGCCGCCTCCAAGCCCCTTGTACCATCGCCAGTTCCTAAGTTGCTGCATTGATTTATAACCATACCTGGCAAGCGTCTTTGCATCAATTTCCGTTCTTTTCGGCACAATCCTGGGCGGCGCGACCGCTCGATTCCACTGCCCGTTGACCGCTGTAATCTGCCCTAACAGCTTCGCATCTTTTAAGAGCTTCTCATGGCAGAAAATATACCGCGGATTGCTGCGGCGCTGATGACCGATCTGGAGAAGCCTGCCGGTCTCCTTCGCGGCCTGCACCATCTTTCGAGCGCCATCGAGAGTGTTGGACATCTCTTTTTCGCAATAGACGTGCAGACCGGCTTCGAGGCAGGCCACAGCATGATCGGCGTGCCAGAAGTCGGGCGTTGCAATTATGACTGCGTCGAGGTCTTTCTCCCTGTCGAGCATCTCCTCGTAGTCCACATAAGCATTGTGCTCGTGGCGATAGGCTCTCAATCGGCCCGATACCCATTTTCGATTGTAAGGCCAGATATCACATACGGCCCTGAAGCGAATACCGGGGATTTTTCGACAGGTCTCCATAAGAACCTTACCCTGCTCGCCCGCACCGAGCAGGGCCACATTTATGTCATCCGGCTCTTTGCGGCTGTTTAACCGCCCGAAGGCCCCGTGCGAAAACGCCAATCCGGCCCCCGCCGCAGCAGTCGAATGCAGGAAGTTACGTCTGTTAATCTTTCCTTTTGCTTTTTCACTGTACATTTTCTTTGCTCCTTTCTATCCAGGCGCGCAGCAGGATCGCAGTTAGCAAACCTGACTTCGCCAGTACCGGCAGAACAACGTCAACAAGCATCCATGAGGCGATTTCCAACATTGCCTCATAATGCATCCTCTATCTATTGAGACGTTCCTCGCAACGTTTTGGTATAAGGAAAATGAAGCAAATGGATCTTGTTAAGGAACAGTCACCCTTTCCCGTCGGTCCCTATTTTGCCTCTAAGGTGACAATTTTGGGATGCGCGATAAGCTCAGGTCCGTTGTCGTTGCCGATCACATTGTAGTGGCCATTGTCACTCCAGAAGACAAATCCTGCCAGTTCGGGATAACTGGTTTCCAGTTTTTTAACCACATCCAGGCAATCCCTGGCCGGATCCGACCGTCCACGAATCCCCAGTTCCGACCACCAAATCACCTTTCCGGCGTTTTTCTTCTTTTCGAGAGCCCAGTTATACTCGGAAAAATTCAAACCTGTGCCATAAGCTGATTTTCCCAGGACATCCACGTATGCATCGCCCGGATAATATTTTTCCAGTGCACCGTGATTGGCAGTGGTATGATAGGCCCAGATGATATTGTCAAGGCCCTTGTCGTTGGTCAAGTAGTCGTGAACCAGGCGATAGAGCTTGATGATGTTTTCGGGTCCCTCCTTGGCGTGCCACTTGTTCCTGTCGTCACTTTCCACAAAGGGTGTATAAACAACCGGTATTTTCTTATCCTTCAACCACTGCAAATTGGCAGCCATCCTGTCCATCTGTTTATAGAAGTTATGCCTGGTCGGATTATCACCGGGGGCAAATATCGGGTCGATATCAACCGGATCGTTCCATGATCTTCCCGATGGATTGGCATAAAACGTAAATACTCCCACAATCATGCCGCGATCCCACATTTCCTTGACGCCGTTATTCCAATCCGAATCGGGAAAGGGATCGTCATGAAAATCATACGTGACACATCCATATCTGGGCATTTTCCCTGTGTGATCGTAAACTTTCCTGAGCCAATTGGTGGGATGATCCATATCCGGATTCTCATTATGCACCCAAGTGGCCATTTGCCCGAACATATAGCGGCTGTTTCCCAGACTTCTCAGATAGGCCAATACCTTCTCAGCTTGCGGGGTGTGACTTTTACCTACAACTTGTGGCCAAGCCACGGGCATAAGAAAAAATGCTAAAAGCAGCACAAAGTGAGTAGGATGGGCAAATTTTTGCCCATGCTGATAATGTGGCGTAATCCAAACCGCATGGGCAGGAGACCTGCCCATCCTACATCCTGGACTTAAAGATGATTTCATAAAACGCGGCTCCAAATTATGCTCCTTGTTTGCCATCTGCTTTGAATCCATCATGAAAAGCGACCGTGCCTTCAGGTGTATGTCCATGGAAGGACAGAGCGAAGAAGACCTCCGGCGGTACTCCCTCAATCACAAGGCCGGGCACATTCCGGAACCCTAACTTCCTGTAGTACTCCGGATGTCCTACGACACAGCATCCTTGAGCATTCAGGTTCTTCAGGCGGGACAGCCCTTCCTGTATCAGAGCTTTGCCGACGCCCTTCCGCTGATACTCCGGCGACACCGAGAAAGGTCCTAATCCATACCAGTTTCGCGTGCCGTCCGAGATCGTCACCGCCGAGAATGCTATATGACCGATGAGGCGGCCGTTCAATTCCGCAACCAGAGATACTGTCAGGGCCTTGGCGGCACGCAGGGCCTCTATGATGAACTGCTCCGTGTGGTTGCTGATTTCCAACGTTTCGAACGCAGCAATTGTGACTTCGCTTATCGCACCGATATCGGCGTCAGTCTCGTCTCTGATAACCATGCCTCGATTCGCGGGATTCATGTTCGTCTTCCTTACTGGCCAACATTGTTATATTTTAATAGGAACAGTTTTTCAAGGTAATCCTCTTGCCTTTAGTGCGATAATGATTCACTGGACTTAAGGATAATTTCATAAAACGCCGCTCCAGGATTGTAAATGCTGGTTTTGGGATTTGATGGATTTAATGAGGTTCGTCCTTCTTTTCTCGCTCAGCCTCTAAAAGCTCTTTGTTAAAAACATAAATTCTAATCTCTTGCTCAGAGACTTCTTGACCTTCAAATACAACAGTAATCAAATGCACACCAATATCACTCCACCTGGGCCTCCATTTGATATAGTCCTGGCCATCTCTTTTTATTAGTTCCATACCTGAAGGATGAGGTTTTCGTAGAAAGAAGTGGCAATTCTTCGGAGGGTTAATCTCTATCATATAGATGTCGTCATATCGTTTTCTATCGGAAGGGTTTTTAATTTCCAGGCGAACCTTTCCCTCTTCATCAACTCCGGTTTGCATAGCAGCTAATTCGTATGCACTGTTTTTTGCTCTGTTAAGGCAAGGCAGAAGGATGCTCATTAATAAGACGATAATGGACATTACTATCAAGAGTTCAAGAAGAGTAAAACCCTTTAGTCGCACTATCGGTTTTAGTTTTGACTTGTTATTTTGCATCTTTTTGTCAGGGAAAGTCACCGTCTTCTGTGAACCGTTTCCAGCCATAAATAGGTGGCTGTGGGCCTGTTGAAAAACGTGAGATTGCTTCGTCGCTCCGCTCCTCGCAATGACAAAAGCTCCATTTTCGCGTCATTGCGAGCGATTCGCAGAATCGCGCGGCAATCTCAGGCTTTGCGGTGGGACTTTTTCAACAGGCCCGCTGTCCCTAGTTTGGCTCATTCAGGCCGAGAAAAGCCAGCAGGTTAAGGGGAAGAAAGGTTAAGAGTAAGGTGGTCTAGCTTAGCGTAATATCTTTAACTTAATTCCTCCTGTGTTCCACCTTTAAACAATGATAATCCTTCCCTCCGGATATATTCTTCAACTGTCTCTTTATACCCCAAACTTTATATCTGCGCATAATCCTCTTTCTGTCCTCAAAGGTCTCATACAAGTTTCTCGAGAGAACAATTTTATTCTGAGGCATGCTGTCACGTTGTCCAATAGCACCCTGAAGTCGAGCCGCAACATTGACTGCTCTCCCTATATATTCTCGTTTTCTACTCATCACAATCTTAGTGCAAGAACCTATATCCATCCCTGATGTTAGGCCAATTCTCGGAATCGAAGTGGTCAGTACTCTTTCGATGTGGCGTCTATAGAGACCGTAAAATTTCTCTGGCAAAGAATCTAAGAGAAACTCGAGTATCTCTAATCCATTTGTACGAGGTTCAAAAAGGAGTATCCAACCGTCACCGAGGAACTTGTATAATTCGAACTTGAGTGATGAACTCTCGTTCTGCAGATAGTCTTTGAGTTCGATAAGAAGATCTCGCCAACGTTTCTGGTTTTCTGTACTGAGGAGGTTTTCAAGAATTGATGTGGAAGAACAGATATCAAAAAAGACCACTATCTTCTTTACTGTTTTGACTTGGTCAGATTTCTGTGTCATAATTTCATCCTTTCTATCCAACTCAGTCTAACTGTTTTTCAGAAAATTGTCTCTTCTCTACAACGAACAAGTCTAAACATCCGCAATTCTACTGATATGAATATACTTTCAAATACACTAGGTTACTCAACTGGCTCCTCAGGCTCAATTGGATCGATCGGCCAAAGATCCGGGGGGTCGCTCTTCGGCCGCACCAAATTAGAGAATGCACCGCACCAATGGATGATGGGAAACAGTCGTGGACGGGCAGCACAACGGAACCCAGTGCGGTTGCTGAGGTTGCAAGGGCAGCCATAGTCTCTTCGCGTAACGCGGACCAGGGATCTGTCAATGGCAAATTCAACCTCCTGATCTTCTACCTCGGGGCTATAGTACTCGGACCAAGACCCTCCCCGCATCACCTTACCGAGGGAGTCTACCGGCCCGGAAGGACCCTGTGGATTCTCGTGCGGACTCGTGGAGTAGTAATCCAGATCACACCAATCGTTCGTCCACTCGCGCAGATTGCCACTCATATCGTAGATACCGAGCTCATTCGCCTTGAGTTGCCCCACTGGTTGGCTGGATGAGGCGTTGTTCTTGTGCCACGCAACTTCGTCCGCCACGTCGCTTCCGCTATAGCGGAAATACTCTACCTGTCCAGGCACAAATCTGCTAAGATGCCCACCCTTCGCAGCGTATTCCCACTCAGCTTCTGTGGGCAATCGCTTGTCGAAGGCTTCACAGTATGCCATGGCACCGTGCCAGCTCACGTGCACTGGGAACTCTTCTTTCCCTTCTTCTACGGAGAAGACGCCGTCCGAGTAAGTGATCTCGTCGTAGGTGAAGCCCGCATGATTCACAATGAGAGCACGATCCCCGTTTATGTTCACATTGAGATATGTTCCTCCCGACCAATCCACTTGAACGGTCTCTACCCATCCCTTGTCTAATGCGGTATTGAGAAACGCCGCATAGCGGCTGTTCGTCACCTCATATTTGTCGATCCAGAAGCTGCCGAGTTTCACCGTATGTACAGGCTTCTCACGCGGCAGGCCATCGCTACACCCCATTTGAAACTCGCCTGCTTCAACATGCACCATGCCTGCGTAATTGATCGCGTGGCAGCCACGCTCAATCAGAATGAGGAGAAGTAACAAGGCTCCTGTTGGGGGAAGATAGCTTTTCCACTTCATGGTTCACTCCTTTCGAGATTCGAACCTATTCCAGAGGCGAATTAAAGGAGGTGTCCGGTACATTTTCTCATACACTTCCCAAGTTCGGCCATTGTGAAATCCGTTGGGCTGATCTATCAGAGGCGTAAGGTTCATGGTGCTTTCGCCACGGATTCCCTCTCGTTACGTTAGCTCCCAAACACATAACGTATTTTACCTATTGTCCCAGACAAAAACAAAGAAATTCAGCAAGAAAATTGTTTCTTGGACGGGATTTACAGGATCAAGGCGGATTTATTGTAGGAAAAAGCAGAAACTTGAAACCGCGGACGAACGCAGACTCCGTCCTGAGCAACGTCGAAGGATTAACGCGGATAGATTAAACTCTGTGTCCTCTGTGATCTCTGTGGCTGTAAAGGAAAAGACTGAAACCACTAATTAACACTATTTCTTGGTGTTAATCTGTGTCAATCCGGTTAATCCTGTCTATTTTAGCCTACTATTGATCTTTTCTCCGTGTCCTCTGTGCTCTCCGTGGCTCCTGTAATTGACTATTTTCTATTTACTATCGACTATTGCTTTTCTTCGTGGCTCTTCGTGCCTTCCCATTCGGCTTCGCTCAGGGCAGGCAATGGTGAAACAAAATCAGTGTTAATCGGCGTTAATCAGTGTCAATTCGTGGTTTCGTGGTTTTTCCTGGCTGTCAAAAATATCTTGAAATTTTCGTGACTTTTTGGTATCATGTGGCCTCATACAGATAGTGGGGAGTTTGTGCGAAGTGTGAAGTAGTAATAGCGGCCGCCGGCAGTTACGGCTTTTTACCTGGGTGAGATTATGGAAACGCGACTTAACAAATCCAGATTGATCGTCAGTATTGGTTTTCTCGGCTTGCTGATGTTAATTTGCACCGGCAGTTCTTACGCAAAAACTTCTTTCAAGAATACGCCGTTATACAGGCATGTTGTCAAACGGCGAAACTCCCAGCCTGTCAAGCTCTATGAAAACAAGCCGACCGCTTCCGGCAAGCAAGTGGAGGTTGCAGAGACATCGAGCGACGTGAAAGTCATAGTGGCGGAGAAGGGCAAGCCTGCCACACCGGTGAGCCCTGCTGAACCTCCCAGGCCCAGGAGAGTTCCTGTGGCAAGGAGGAGCCCGGTTAGATTGGCGGATCCGTCGACGTTTACGCGGGAAATGCCTTTTAGTGAGGCTATTGATATATTGCGTAATTCAACTTTCCCCAGGTTGAATATCGTAGTTTTGTGGAAAAATTTGGAGGAAAATACTGATATATATCCTGACACTCCAATAGGAATTGACGGTGTAACCGGAGTTTCACTCAGCAGACACTTAAAATCTTTGTTAGATGGAGTTTCGGGAGGAGCCCAGGAAAAATTGGGGTATGTTGTCGATGAGGGGATTGTTGTTGTTTCAACATTGGGGAATTTACCTAAAAGAATGGTGACTCGCGTTTATGATATAACCGATTTAGTTGGCCAGCCTGCTAACTATGGCGGTATGCAGGGCCTGATGATGGGCCGCATGCTCGGCATGATGAGCGGAGGCGGGATGATGGGTGGTGGAATGATGGGCGGTGGGATGATGGGTGGTGGGATGATGGGTGGCGGAATGATGGGTGGTGGGATGATGGGTGGTGGGATGATGAGTGGTTTAGGCGGGGGATATGGAATGCAGGGCGGCATGATGCCCGGCTTAGGCGGCGGATACGGAAACCTTGGCGGAGGATTTAATGCAAATTCAGGACTATTTGGTTCAACTAACACACCGTCCGGGCCTTTTAGATGAGACAATACATCCCAGAATAACTTCATGCCTTCAGGCCGGTTAGATCAACGTCGATCTTCTTATTCTCTCTGATCAGCTCATCCCAGCTCAACTGTGTATTTCGCTTTGCCGCCTCACGGCCGAGAATACACGCTAACGTGGCGTCAACACTTGGCTCAACCGTAGGATTGTCATAAATTCCGTTGACAATGCTGTGATGGAACGTGTCGAGGTTGCGCTTTATGCCGTTGTTGTAGAGATTCTCTACTTCGCCGCCTCGATAGCCGCCTTTGTTGCCCCGTATCTGGACGTTACCGGAGTAGCTCGTTTCCGTATAACCGTCCCGGCCGAAGGCCAGACAAGTGCAGTTGAAGCCGTGAGTGTTCCTGATATGCTCCCCGCGATGATTCAATATCAAACCATCCTCGAACCGATAGGTTACCGAATAGACGTCCGCCGAGTCGCCATGCGGATCATTCCTTGCAGTCCGGCAGCTACCTACGGCGCTGATGGGGCGCGCCCCGGCAATCCACAGGGCGACATCAATAGCGTGGATGCCCGCAGCGACCAACTGCCCGCCGCCCAGAGCAATATCGTTGACCCAGATCAGGCGCTGCAATCTGCTCTCGATATTGCCCGTCATCGGCGGATCGGGGAAACCGTCGTCTGTGTAGAACGAACTCAGCATCGCAAGTTGGCCGATTAGACCATTATGTGTGCGTTTGACAGCTTCGATAATGAACGGATCAGTGCGCGTCTGAAAATCCACCAAAAAAACCTGCCTGCTTCGCGAGGCCTTTTTCGCCGCTGCTGAAATCGCCAGGCACCCCGGCACGTCGCAGGCGACCGGCTTGGCGAGGTAAACATGACAGCCCGCATCAACCGCGGCGGCGACATGCGCAGGGAAACAGTACGGCGGCGTCTCACAAAATACTGTATCGACCTTGCTCGCGAGGAGTTTTTCGTAGCCGGACAATCCGGAGAAACGGCGCTGCCCGGCGACGCCGAGTTTCTCGCCGACGGTCTGCACGACCTTGGGGAAATAATCGGCAGCCGAAACGACCTGAAAACCATCGTGCTCGGCGAGCATCCCGGCTATCAGGCGGCCGCGACCGCCAAGCCCGATACAGCCGACCTCTATTCGGGAGTTAGCCGCGGTGCCGCTAACAGCGGATGGCTTTACAATCGCAAAGCCCGCCGTCGCGGCGGCGGAACCGGCGATAAACCGGCGCCGGCTGAAGAGATATTTCTTCCGTGCCATTTGTCACTGGCCCTCCGATTCCGCCAACGAATTAGTTAATCCATCGGCGCAGGCGGCACCCTGACCATTATATTTTTGTAATGAACGATGCTCTTGGGATCGTGGCCCTGCAGGGCGAAGGTGCCTTCGCCGATCCTGCGGCCGGACCGTTCCCAGTCTTCGGGCTGCGTCCAGGCTACAGTAGTCTTGCCGTCGATCTGTATGATGACGTGGTTGTCCTCGACCCTGATGTAATAGTGGAACCATTGGTCGTCCACAGAAGGCGCATCGTCTATCACGTCCTGCACGTCATAGAGGCCGCCGGTTTTTTTCCGGTCGCTGTGGGTCGTATTGACCTGGCACTCGAAGCCCTTGGAGGGCCAGCCGGTTTCCTCGTACTCAGTGTGGAAGTATATGCCGGAGTTGGAACCCTTCGTGGTCATCACATCGGCGCAGAACTCGAAATTCTTGAAGCCGGCATTATTTACCGACCCGACGTAGTACAGATGACTGCGAGGCCCGTGGACTACAATCCTGCCATCGCTGACCGAGAACGTATCTTTGTTCTCGCTGGCCTTCCAGCCATCGAGGCTCTTGCCGTCAAAAAGACTCTGCCACTTGCCCGTTTGCGGCGTGGTCTGGCATCCCGCAATGAGCAAACCTGATAACAGCAACATCAACACTAACTTTCCGGTCATCTGATTCTCTCCTTAATAAACATCTTTTCCTTGTTCGATCCCTGTTTCTTACAGCGTCCATGGGCTACGCATGGGTCGAGCCAGCCGACGGTTGGCTGCGTCATTATCTATGAAATGCTCGGCTTTCGGGTCCCATTTGAGTTTCTGTTCGAGCCTGATAGCAATATCGCTTATGTGGCAAAGTATATCGCCCTGCACGGCGTCGTCGATGTGGGCCACCGTTTTGGCCCTGGTTTTGACACAGTCGAGCAGGTTGCGCACGTGGTTGCCGCTCTCTGGCAGACGGACATCCGAGGAGCCAAACTCGGTTTGCAGCAGCTCTTTCGGGTGCGCGTTGATCCCGGAACGGTCGACGTGGACCCAGCCTTCGGTTCCCTCGAAGGCTGTGCCGTGACCGGTCGTCCTGCCGTAGCGCCGGCGCCATTCATCGGGGAATTGGGGGCCAGTGAAATTCATCGTCAGACCGCTGTCGTATTTCATTACGACGTTCCAGTCCATCGCGGTATCGGCCACGCCCTTTGTGGGCCATTTGCCCTTGCCCTCAACCGTCAGCGGCGTAGTGACTTTCTTGCCGCCGCCCCAGAAGGCGATATCAATCGGGTGGATACCCCAGCCGGCGATAAAGCCCAGGGCGTAGTCTGAAATGAACCACCAGAGCTTGTTCGAACAGCGGTCCTTGGTGTAAGGCATATGAGGAGCCGGCCCGAGCCACCTTTCGTAGTCAAGCCATTCAGGCACGGGCACAGGCGTCGGATCGCCGCCCTGGCTGCTGCCGGGAGACCATACGTTAATGGTGTGCAGATCGCCGAGCCTGCCGTTCAACGCCAGCTCGCAGGCAAAGCGGAAGTTGCGCCCGGAGCGCTGCTGTGTGCCGAACTGAAAGACCCTGCCGTTGCGGTGCACCGCTGTGCGCAGCGCCTGGTCCTGGGCAAGGCTAAGCCCCATCGGCTTTTCCAGATAGACGTCCTTTCCCGACTTGACCGCCGCCAGCGCAATGAGCACGTGCCAGTGGTCCGGCGGGGCGGCAAGGATCACGTCGATGTCATCGCGAGCCATCACTTCGCGGAAATCTTTGTAGGCTTTGCACCCGGTGCTCTGGTAGTGCTTGTTCACCCGCTCCTGGGCGGCCTTGAGGACGTGACTCTTGACGTCGCAGACCGCAACGACCCGGGCATCCTTTTGTCTCAGGAAGTTGCCCATAACACCGCTGCCCTGCGGGCCGACGCCGACACAGCCGACCGTGATTCGCTCGCCGGCTGCAACGCCACCTGCTCCGCCCAACGCCGAAGATGAAATCACATACGGAAAACCCACCGCCCCGGCTGCGACCCCGGCAGCCTGCCTTAGGAACTTACGCCGATTTGTTGTTCTCTCGTTCATGACAAAAACTCCTCAAATCGTATCAGATGACCCTTAGACGACAATCACGCGAACAGTAGAAGTGTAACCCAACCGACGGTTCACGTCAAATCAAAACCCCGCCCGGACAACCGGGGATTCGATGATCCGGCAGAGCTATGCGCAGATCGCACGGAAATCGGCATGCTGCGCTATAAATATCGCTTTTTCGTTGACAGCAAATCCGGCGACTGGTATAATCGGTTCGTACTCAAGGGTGTCTTTTGTGCCGCACGAATGGCGGTGATGCCCGTCGGCCGATGAAGAAGGAGAAATGATGAAAAGCGTCTCTGTTTCTGTATGTAAGGTGATTCTCATGCTACAAGCCGAACTGCTTCGCAAAGCAGCATTGATTGTTATCCTGGGGGCTTTGGTTTTCCTGATCTGCGGCTGCACGTCTTACGAGCAGCCGGGTGAGACCGCCGCTGAAGGACGAAGAAGGCATCAGCGGGTCGCCAGAATCAATCAGCAGGAGTTGATGGCAGACATAGACAAGTTTATGCTTTGGGACAGGCCCAGCAGACTCACCGACAAAAGGATACCGTAATTCGTATTGAATATTTAGTGTCGCGCATATAATGTTGTGCAAGTTTTCGTGCAATAGGCGTCACTGATAGCGCACGACGAGAACAAAGGGATTTGCGTTGTGGAAACATTCATCGATCAAATACGCCTATATCTCACTCGCGTGGCGGGCCATGGTCTGTGGATTATTCCCGAATTGATTTTCATCGGATTGGTGGTTTACTGGGTGGTGGACTTTCTCGAAGGCACTCGCGGCGAAAGGTTGTTCCGTGCCGTCATATTCATTCTGATTGTCGGCGCTCTCGTTCTAAAACTGGTCGTCGGGCAGTTTCCGCTCGAGAGATTACAGTATCTTTATAACGGTTTTTTAATTGGAGTTTTGATTATTGCAGTCGCGGCGTTTCAGCCGGAGGTCCGAAGGGCCTTGATGCGAATAGGCCAGAGTAATCTTTGGTCAAGCGCCTCCCAACAGTTGTCCAAGACAGTCGAGGAGCTTATCACCGCAGTGACGGAGCTTTCGGCCGCCAGAATTGGGGCCATCGTTGTTATTGAAAAACGCGTGGCGTTGGGCGAGTTTATTGAGACCGGCGTTCGAGTCGATGCCAGGGTGACGGCCGAGCTGATCAAGACTATTTTTCAACCCGGCACGGCCCTGCACGATATGGCCGTCATCATACGAGGCGATAGAATAGTCGCCGCCAGGGTCCAGTTGCCTTTGGCCGAGGCCGGCGGCATCAGTGGCGCCGGACTCGGCTCGCGTCACCGTGCAGCTATGGGCATAACGACCGGCTCGGACGCCATCTGTCTGGTCGTGAGCGAGGAAACCGGCATAGTCTCTCTTGCCGAGAACGGAAAACTCATTCGAAATATGCATGAATCCAAGTTAATAGAGCGTCTGGCAAGCAGACTCTCATGAGTCAATCCACGCCGGATGCAGGCTAAGAAGCACAATGGCAGCAAAGATCAAATTCAGCAAAATAGCAATCGTGATATTCTTGACGGTCCTGATCTGGGTTTGGGCGGACCTGGCAGTGGACGAGACACATACTATTGCCAATGTTTCTATAAGCATTGCCAGATCCACTGACCCGGAACTGTGGGCAACGTTCAAGAACGAAGGCGGCACGCCGGTCACATCCTTTTCTATTGAGCGTATTCGGCTCAAAGGTCCGGCGTCCAGAATAGCTGAGATAAAGCGCGAATTAGCCGACGGCTCACGGAAGCTTGCTTTCTCTTTGCATCCGGATTTGCTGGGGATGACTGCCGCCGGCTCGCACACCCTGCCCGTGCTGGACGTTATCAGAGGCAGCGAGGAAATAAGAGAACTCAATAGTCTCACAGTTGATTTCTGCGAGCCGAAAACACTCACAGTCGATGTCGCCAGGCTCGTTAAAAAACCGCTCAATGTCGAGTGTGTCGATGAAAATGGAATGCCTCAAGAATCTGCGATCATCAAGCCGGAAACAGTCAACATGCTCGTGCCTAAAGATTGGAGCGCCGACCAACCAGCCAGGGTAGAACTGACGCGCAGTGAAATCGAGCGGGCACGATCAGGGGCAATTGGGAAAACACCCTACGTGGTTTTGACGGACGGTCAGAAGCGGCTGTCGGACGATGATGTGCAAATCAGGATACCGCCGGAAGAAGATCCTCGCAGCGTCCATATAGTAAAAGCAACAGTGGGATATATCTTCAGTGACGTTACACAGGGCAAATACAAGGTAGAGTTTGAGAATAAGACTCAATTTATGAATGAGACCGCCAGCATCACCGTCAGAGCTACCCCGGAAGCTGCAAAGGCCTACGAAGATATGAGCTACCAGGCGTATCTGGAGATTTACGATGTCGATGCCGCCGCCACCGGCTGGGTGCCAAAACCGCTCACTTATAACTTTCCCGATAAGTATGCGGGCAGCGATGATATTAAACTCGTCCAGGAGCCGGTTATCGCCCGATTCAAACTGACACCGCTGACTTCTGGGGAGAGTCCGTAAAAAGCCCCTGATCCTGGGATGGCAGGGCCTCAATCACCGGCTCCGGGGCCGGTTTTACTCGACGAGAGAGCTTGTTTGTCTTCCACCGCGGGCTAAGCGTTCGCAGCCTCCTGCCCGGCGCCGTTTTTCCTTACTTTGGCAACAGCAACCAACGCCGTGTACGCCAGGAATATCGCAAGAAATATGAGAACCACGGAGACTATCGCCAGCAGGATGTTTCGTTGCTCGCCTTCGGCGGTGGCGAAGCCGTACGCCTGGTAGAGCAGCGCGGCAATCGTTGTCACAAGCATTATGCCGGCCGGCACGGCGGTGAATGCACAGTTGCGCTTGCGCATCAGCAGATATACGCTTGCAACAATTAGCACAAGGCTGGCGACAAGCTGGTTTGCGGCGCCGAACACGGGCCAGATAGCCCGCCAGTTGCCCAATGCGAGGGCCCCCGAGCAAATGCCGACAAGCGCCACCGCCACATATTTGTTTTTCATTGGGGTAATACCCAGCGTCTCGCCGAGAAGCTCATTGCACAAATAGCGGGTGATACGCGTCGCCGAATCAAGGGTCGTCATTATGAAGGTCTTGAGCATGGTTATGCCCACAAGCGCCCCAAGCCCGGTTATGCCTAAAAACGCACCCATTTTATCGAAGAATACGCCTGTAAGCTGGCCGTATCCGGTCCCGAATGCCTTGATCCAGTTTCCATTGGCAGAAACATCCTGAAATACATGCCCTTCGATACCTTCGGGGACGCTCTTCCAGTACAATCCCGCTGTAACTGCTATCACCGCCAGAACCGCAAGCACACTTTCGAGAATCATGCCCCCGTAACCGATGACCCTCGCATCGCTCATCCGCTTAACCTGTTTTGAAGTAGTCCCGCTCGAAACCAGGCTGTGGAAGCCGGATAAGGCGCCGCACGCGACCGTCACAAACAGCATGGGCCACATCCATCCTTTCACTGTCAAAAAGGAAACGACGGCGGGGGCTTTCATTTGAGGCCTGGTAACAACAAGCCCCAGCAATCCGGCCAGCAAACCCAGATACAGCACGGCGCCGGCAAGATGGTCGCGTGGCTGGAGCAGCATCGTTACAGGCGTTACAGATGCGATCATGCCGTATATGAGCAGTATCACGGTCCACAACTTTACAGCGGTTTCCGCATTTTCAACCGGCATCCGAATCGGAAGATAGAACCCCGCTACAATCAGTCCAAACAACAGCGCCACCCCTATTACCGAGCACAACAGCACATTTAGTTGAACGCGGTACATCAGGAACCCAACGACGAGAGCCACGACTACCAGTCCGAACGTGGGGATTACAACCTCGGGCGTGCTCGCCAGTGTCTTGCCCGCGACGGCCGCGAATACCGCGACTACAAGGATCAGGGCCAAAAGGGCGAACGTGCCGAAAAGAATCTTGCTCGTTTTTCCCATCACGGACTCCGTCACCGTGGTAATTGACTTGCCTTTGTGTCTCAGCGACAGAACCAGCGCCACGAAATCGTGGACGGCACCGAAAAGAATACCGCCGACCACGATCCAGATAAGTGCGGGGAGCCACCCCCAGTACAGGCACGCGATCACGGGGCCTATTATGGGCGCAGCCCCGGCAATGGAGGCAAAATGATGGCCGAACAGAATGGTCCAGTGTTTGGCCGGGACGTAATCGACGCCGTCGTTGAGTTCGACCGCCGGCGTGATCTGGCTATCATCAAGCCCTATCCACTGTTTGACTTTGCGGCTGTAGAAAACGTAACCCAAAAGCAGTAGAAAGACTGCGATCCCTGCAACAACCAGAGAATTCATGCACTGAACTCCTTCATTATGCCGGCCGCTACTCCCTGTGTCTTCGGGCCAGGAGCCTTATCGGCACTTCCTCGACCGGCAGTATAGACCTCAACCGATTTATAATGAACCTGCGATAGTTTTCTTCAAACAGTTCTGGAGCGTTTACGAACATCAGCAGTGTAATCGGATTGATCGCAATTTGTGTTGCATAGTAAATCTTCGGCCAACCTCTTTTGCCCCTTTTGGCGGCGGTGACATTCTCCTGTTTTATGGTTTCAAAAGCCTTGTTGAGTTTGGGCGTCGGTATCCACGTCGTCGTCTGCTTGAAGATTTCCGCCGCCAAGTCCAAAACGCTCTGGACGTTCTTAGCCTGAGTCGCGGTAGTAAAAGCCAACGGCGCGTATTTCAGGCCCGGCAGCAGCTTTGTCAGGTACTCCTCGTAGTCATCGGTGGCGGCCTTCTCCTTCGCAAGGTCCCATTTGTTCACAACGATTATGCAGCTCTTGTGCTCTTCAGCGATGAACCTGGCCAATTTCTTATCGACCTGTGAGACAGGCAATGTCGCATCTATCAGAAACAATACAACGTCAGCACGATGGATCGACCGGGTGGCGCGAACGTAGCTGTAAAACTCAATGCTGCCGGACATCTTGTTTTTCTTCCTTATCCCGGCCGTGTCGATAGCGACGATGGTTTTGCCGTCTTTCTCAAATCGAACATCCACGGCGTCTCTTGTCGTGCCCGGCGTCTCGCTGACGATCACTCTCTCGGAACCGACCATGGCGTTTACAAGGGTGCTCTTGCCGGCGTTTCGCTTGCCGACCATCGCTATTTTCATAACCGGCGTCGCAGGCTCGCCCCGCTCCGAAGAAGAAAACTTGTCAAAGATTTTATCGAGCAGAACGGACTTGTTGAGATTGTTCTTTGCCGAGATACACAAAAACTCACCGAAGCCGAGCCTGGAAAATTCTCCGGCGGCAGGGAACATTTTAGCAGTGTCGGCCTTGTTTGCAACGCCGATGACGTCGAGGTTGTTCTTACGCAGAAGCTGCGCTATTGTCTCATCCAGCGGCACAACACCATCGCGATTATCGACCATGAACAATACGAGATCCGCCGATTCAATCGCCTGGAGGATTTGCTGCTCGATATGGTCGCTCAACAGGTCGCTGTCGACGATCCCGTACCCGCCGGTATCGACAAGCTCGAAGTAGTGGTCGTCTTTGCCGATGAGCGTGCTCACGCGGTCTCTCGTAACACCGGCCGTAGGCTCGACGATACTTATCATCTGCCCCGCCAGCGCATTGAGCAGACTGCTCTTGCCCACATTAGGCCGACCAATTATCGCAACCACAGGTAACGCCATAAACTGCCCTATTCCCGATTGTCTATTGCAAAAGCCATATTGTACCAGAACTTACATGCGCTTTGAAGCCCCAACAGTTATCTAAACTGCAAGTAATGCGATGTGCTCAATTCTCTATTGCTCATTTTCTGTCCGACAGCTACTATATATTTCAGTATCTGAATGTCAGTTTTACAGATACTGTGACCTGGAAGCATCTTTGTGATGGAGTCGATTTTATGGACAACAACCGACGAGATTTCTTCAAGACCGTAGCCGTAGGGGCGGTTGCATCTGCATGGCCCGCGCACGCCGGCCAGCCAAAGAGGAAAGAAAAGCCGACCAGCCTGCCCTCGCAGACGGTGTTGCCGCGGTGGCGGGGGTTTAATTTGCAGTATTTCTTTACCGAAGGCAGATACAACGAGCCGGCCGAGGATGACTTTCGCTGGATACGCGACCTGGGGTTCGACTTCATTCGGCTGCCGATGAGCTACAGGATATGGATTGACGGCGACGATGTGTACAGGATCAAGGAGGCCCCGTTCGAGAATATCGACCGGGTCGTGGAATGGGGGCAAAAATACAAGATTCACACGAGCCTGAATTTTCACCGCGGACCCGGATACTGCATAAACCGCGGCGAGACCGAGCCTTTCAACCTGTGGAAAGACAAAGAAGCGCTGGATGCCTTCTGTTTTCATTGGGCGCTTTTCGCCAGGAGGTATCGTGGAATTCCATCGTCTAACGTTAGCTTCGATCTTATCAACGAGCCACAATCCACGACCGGCGACTATGAGCGGGTCGTTCGCGCTGCGACCAAGACTATAAGAGACGCAGATCCGAAACGCCTGGTGATTATCGACGGCCTGAAAACGGGCAACGAACCTGTGCCGGAAGTAACAGACCTCGGCGTCGGGCAGAGCTGCCGAGGTTATATCCCCGCCGGGATCAGTCATTATCGTGCCGGCTGGGTCGATAAGAAAAGCACCTTCCCCGAGCCGATCTGGCCCGACGAGCAGGGCAAGACCCACCGCTGGGACAGGCAGCGTCTGGAGGAGCACTACGCCAGGTGGGCCAACCTTGCGAAAAAAGGTGTCGGTGTACACTGCGGCGAGGCTGGGGCTTATAACAAGACACCGCACAAGGTGGTCCTGGCCTGGCTGCGGGACATTCTGGAGATTCTTACCGGCCACGGCATCGGCCTGGCACTCTGGAATTTCCGCGGCGCGTTCGGCATTCTCAACTCCGGCAGAAAGGACGTGGATTACGAGGACTTCCACGGCCGCAAGCTCGACCGTAAGTTGCTGGAATTGCTGCAAGAGTTTGCGTAGGCGGCGGCGTGAAACGACGTACTGATCAAACCTCCTCATCGTTGCATTGAAAGATCTGTTCTATCGGGACACCGAAGGTCCGGGATATTCTAAAAGCCAGAGGCAGCGATGGTGCGTACTTGCCGGATTCGATGGCGATAATAGTCTGGCGAGTCACTCCCACCTTGTCGGCTAACTGCTGCTGTGTCATCTGGCCATGTTCAAAACGCAGCCTGCGAACCTGGTTTTGCATTTCACTTTTCGCCATCTTTGCCCCCCCGGCCGTACTGGACCAAAATCGCAATTGAATAAATTATCATCGCTATGAAAAATACCTCGAGGATGATCAAGGGAAAAATCCATACTGCCATTGTGCCGTTCGGCCCTACGGCAAGCCATAGAATCAGAATGGAAATTGTGAAAAGAATCCAGATGGAAGTATAGCTGGCAAGCAAAGCTTTTTTTCTGATTAGTGCATCTCGCTCGTCCGAATCCACTTCTGCCGGGCTTTGTTTTTTTCGCAGCAGAATCATAGCCGGGATAAATATCGCGAAAAATGCAAATGCCGACCAGTGACGGCCAAGAAAGCTGTCCGGAAGTTTTTCCGCCACGAATTCGCAATAAAAGTTATGTCCTGCAAGAGCGATACTTAGTGAAAATATCGCCAGAGAAAACCAGGCGTTTTTCTGAGTTTTATTCATGATTTTCTCCTTTATCACTCCGGCCGTATAGAATCAGAGAAGCCAGACCCTGCACAAACGTAAAAATGACAAGACCCCCTAAAAGTGTCAGGGGCATTACGTTAACGGATATAGAGCCATGCGGACCGACTATACACCAGGCAATCACACATGCGGCAACGAAATATAACCAAAGCACGACATACGCAGCCATAACTGCTTTTTTGTGGATCAACTGGTCCCGCTCGTCGAAACTGACCTTCTTTTTTCCTTTGCCCAGCCTGCCAAAAGTAAAAGGAAATAACCAAAATAAACCGAACCAGATGACAATACCTGCAAACATAAACACAGGCGCGAAGGATATCCCCTTGTCATAAACAATAAATACCGCAACTCCGCCCGGGATGAGAAAACAAGCTAATCCCAAAAAGAAATAAAGCCATGATTCTAACTTTGTTTCATTCATGATTCTTCTCCTTTGTGACTCCTGCCGTACTTAACCAAAGTCGTCACAGACTGTACGAGTTGAACAATAACGAATCCCCCGGCCAGCATCGCCGGTAGTACGACAACTGGAATCGCGGCTCCTGTTTCAAGGATCCACCACGGAATCATACAAGCGGCAGTAAAAACGAGCCAAAACACAGAATACGCAACAACGGCAGCTCTTATGTGAATCAGTTGGTCACGCTCGTCGAAACTAATCCGGCCCCGTCTTTTTCCGAACAAGATGGGTGACAGGCCGATAAGACCAGCGATCCCCAAGAACCCTAACCCACCAAGCGCACGTCGTATTGGCAAATCAACGACAAAGTAGAATACACTGACCGCTATTGCGCTAAGGGTTAGAGCTATTAATATTACAATCAAATTGAATCTTTCTATCTTTTGTGTCTTGTTCATGATTGCTCACCTCTTAAATTCTTTAGCTTCTCTATGATTGATAATGTAAAGTAAACTTTACATTTTGTCAAGTACAATTTACATTTTTTTGCACAAATTTTTCCTCATGCTAACCGGCAAGAAGTAATGATTTCTTCGTAACTCTAACATTAACAGGTCTTTACGTTTTATCTGGTGGGAATCGTGTTGTTCCGGGAATCTCACAAGAAAATTCTCGTTTTAGATTATTCGTTCTTACTCAAAGGCAATCGATCGGTCCGAGCTTTCAAAGGTGCCGGGCGAAAGAATCTTCTACTCTTACCCTGCCGTATTTCCGATATATAGTTGATGACATTCGCCATCTTACAGACAAAACCGTGCCCGTTCTGTGCCGAGACGATACAGGCCCGCGCTGTTAAGTGCAGGTTCTGCGGGGAGTTTCTAAACACTGAAAAGGCTAGGGCTTTGGAGGTCAAAGCCAAAGTCGATCCGGATTCGCAGGTTCCCAAGGATGAGCAGGTTCCCAAGGATGAAGAGATAGACAAAGAGATAGACAACAGCATCCTCTTTTCCGGCAGGCCATCTCTTTGGGGAATGACTTATACTATATCCAAAGGGCTGTATTTCCTCGTCTTTACCGGGCTCTTGGTGAAGTTTCCTTACGAAGATTTAGCTCAAAAGCTGTCCAATTTGGAGTTTACCGAAAACCAGGTTTTGGCGATTGGCCAGTGCAGGAACCTCACCGGCTTCGCACTCAGCATAATTATTGTGCTGATAGTTGCGCTTAAAACACTCAAGTTCAAGACGGTCTATTACGAGGTTAGCGCCGACAGGATTGAGTGGAGAAGGGGAATCCTGGATAGAAGGGTGGATAATATAGATATGTCCAGGGTGACCGACCTGAAAATGCGCAGGAGTCTGCTCGACAGCATCTTCGACATCGGCACCATAGAGTTGGTAACTACCGATAAGAACGATCCGGAGCTTGTCTTCGAGAAGGTCCGGGGCTGCCTCCACCTTTACGATATCATCAAAAAAGCCATCCTCAAAGCATCATCAAAAAAGTCACCCTCGAAGCATCGTAAAAAAAGGCACCCTCGGAAGCCGGTCGCAAAACTGGCGTTTCTGAAGTAAAGCTACGCACCCTCATCTTGGATGTATTCGAGCAGGTCTCAACACCGGCCCTTGCGATCTTGGATCGCAGCCCCGAAAGCATAAAAAGTACCTAACCGGACCCCTTTATTCCCCGCGTAATACCCTTTATTTTCAGGGATCTGTCTATTAGCGATTTTGGCAAAGGAGCAGGAATTCCTCGTAAACCTAATATTAATAAGATTTTACATTTCGACCGATGGGAGCCGTGTTGTTCCGGGAATCTCACCGGAAAACTTTGATTTTAGACTGTTCGTTCGCACTCATTAAGGCAATCGATCAGTCCGAGCTTTCAAAAGTGCCGGGCGAAAAAATCTTCTGCTCTTATCACTGCCATATTTCCGATATATAGTTGATGGCATTCGTTGACTTACAGACAAAGCCGTGCCCGTTCTGTGCCGAGATGATACAGGCCCGCGCTGTTAAGTGCAGGTTCTGCGGGGAGTATCTAAAAAGTGAAAAGGCCTTGGCCCTGGAGGCCGAAGCCGAAGCTGAAGCCGAAGCCAACCCGGATTTGCAGGTGCAGGTTCCCAAGGATGAGCATGTTCCCAAGGATGAGCAGGTTCCCGAAGATGAAGAGATAGACGACAGCATCCTCTTTGCCGGCAGGCCATCTCTTTGGGGAATGACTCCTACTATAGTCAAAGGGCTGTTTTTCCTCGCAGTCGCCGGGTTCCTGGTGAAGTTTCCTATCGAAGATTTCACCCACAAGCTGCCCAATTTGGAGCTTACTGAACACCATGTTTTGGCGATTGGCCAGTGCAGGGCTCTTGCCGGCTTCGCACTCGGCACAATTGTCGTGCTGATAGTCTCGCTTAGAATACTCAAGCTCAAGATGGTCTATTACGAGATTAGCGCCGACAGGATTGAGTTGAGCAGGGGAGTCCTCAATAGAAGGGTGGACAATATAGATATGTTTCGGGTGATCGATCTGAAAATGCGCAGGAATCTGCTCGACTGCATCTTCGGCGTCGGCACCGTAGCGTTGGAAACTACCGACAAGACGGACCCGGAGTTTGAATTTGAAAAGGTGCGGGATTGCCGCTATCTGTACGACGTTATCAAGAAAGCCAGCCTTGCAGCGGATCGTAAGACCGGCGTCGTACACTTGGAATAGAATCACGAGTTCTCGTCCGGGATGTATTCGAGCAGGTCTCCGGGCGCGCAGTTCAGCGCTTTGCACAGGCTGTTCAACGTGGAAAAGCGGATCGCGCGGGCCTTGTTGGTCTTGAGAATCGAAAGGTTGTTCACCGCCAGGCCTGTTGCCTGGGCCAGATCCTTTAGCTTCATCCGCTTGTCTAAAAGCACATAATCCAGTCGAATGTTAATCATCTGTTGGCCTCCCTTCAGACGAGCGTTTTTGACTCTTCGATTACGGGCATTACCCGCCGTATGATCTGCCCCAATCCGACCAGAATCAGGACTTTGGCTACGGTGGGCAACAAGAACGGCTGGACAAAGAGCAGCCGCGAGGTTTCCAGACCGATTGCCTCGGCATACCACTCGCAATAAAAGACGTACTTGAAGTAAGTCTTGAGAATAAGAAACACTGCGTACCAATAGAAGAGCCAATCCGCCATGCCGAGCAGCCGCCCGGGTTTGTCCGTGTCTGCAAATAAATATCTGATGAACTGCATGACGCCAAGTGCTATCAGCCCGGGCAGCGCAAAGTCAAAGATCATCGACGAGATAAGGTACATAAGGCCGTCCGGCCTTTGGGCCGTACTTGTGTCGATCGATGAAGCACTCAGAATAAACCAGAACACACCTCCAACGATGAGCAACCAGCCGATGATGCCGGCGACGATGCAATAAAGTTTCAACAACGCCCTGTTTTTCTTAATGAATTCTTTCATAAGACTGTTTCTCCTTTCTCGGTTCCTGTCATATATTTAACGCTCTTTCATGTAATTATCAATGATTAACATTGACTTGTCAACTAAAAAATTGGAATAGCAAAAAAAATTTGGATTAGTCAGGCGCCCCGGATCTTCGTACCTTGTTTCGTAATAGCGAGAGAAAGACCGGGAAGGAGATACGAAAACGGCAGCTTCAGGCTTTGAGAGCTTGACGTTCGAGTTCGAGCATTCGCTCCTTGAGTATTGTTCCACCGGGGGCGGAGAAGCCGCCGAGGATGAGGGAAAGAGAGGAGACGCATCAAGGCCTTGCTCGCACTCAACTCCCCGCTTCATTATGCCGATATAGACTGGATGGACTGTATCATGCCCATGGGAGGGGCCTGCTCTTGAGATAACATATCTCTGCTGAGTATCGTTCGGAAAGAGAGGTGGATGATGAAACTGTCACATATTATCATTGCGGTCGTTCTAATCGCCGCAGCAGTGTACTTCGTATCCCAGAGGAGTGGGGCTGCGGGGATCACACAGGCGGGAAATGATGTGTCAATTGCGATAGGCGATCACAGACTCCAGGCCATCATTGCGGGCCCTGAATTCACGGAGTCGTTCCTGGTTATCGGCGGGATGCGGAGTGGCAACTTCCATTTCAACGCTCTCCTCTCGGTCATTCCCCTGGACACTGCTCAGGCTCTGGCAGGAAGATACGGAGATTTTCGTCGATGTGGTTCTCCGGGAGCGGCAGCGGGAATGGAGAGTGTGGAGTCTATGATCCTCTACGCCACCAGCGGCGGTGTGGGACGCAGGCTCAAGAAGGCCAACAAACAGGCCCTGGCCGGCAAAGATCCCGTCATTGAGATGACCTTCTGCCTATTGGAAATGACAAACCACAAGATTGTCAAGAGCGGCCACGAGCTACAGATTCCATTGCAAGACATCGGGCCCTGCTTTCTCGTCAAAGAGGTCCGTCTGATCCGAGAGGGATTGAGAAACTAGGGACTAGGGACAAGAAACTAAGAAACTAGGTAAGAAACTAGGGACAGGCACCTAACGGTCACCAAAACCGGTGGCTGTGGGGCTGTTGAAAAAGTCCCACCGTGACGCCTGAGATTGCCGCGCTATTCTGCGAATCGCTTGCAATGACACGACAATTGAGCTTTTGTCATTGCGAGGAGCGCAGCGACGAAGCAATCTCACCTTTTTCAACAGCCCCGCTGTCCCTATTAAACGGAATAATCCTACCTTATTTGGAGATCAATCATATGAGACAGCGCAATCGTTCATGTATACAGATTCCCGCTTCACGTACGTTCAGAAGTGTTGTCGACCGTATCCGCAGTGCATATTTTCCCCGTCTTTTACTGATCGGATTGCTAATTTGGTGGACATCTGTTGCCGCTTCTCATTCAGCAAATGAGACGGGCAATTCCGCTGATCAAAAGGACAACTCCCCTGTCCGTGCGGCAATGGATAGATTCGGTCGGTTGGCGAGGGAGTGTCGGTTAGTTATATGAGGTGGGAGGTTCAGAGTTCAGTCCGTTACTCTGAGCGTGATCTATTGAATTCTGCCTTTCCGGATTGGGAGATAGTCGCACACAGAGAAGCCGCCTCAGATATAGCAGTGAAACTAGCAGACACACTCGAAAAGTATCCGTTAATGAAACTGTCGGATGCACTTGAAAAGTATGAGTTTGGCAGAAAAGATATTGCAGGATCTGAACTGGATTTCGGGCTTGTTGCAGTCTTCTTCTCTCAAGGCAAAAAAGTCCTGCGTATAGGTGTTTCCAAGTACCCGCCGGCCATTTCCGTAAACGGTGCACTGTTTTTTGCGGAACCTCCCGTGGTATATAAGCTGGCTGCTTTATTGCCCCTGGAGGCGTATCAAGGCATGTTTTTTTACAGCATAGTTGAATGGGCACTTCCGCCCTATGGGGAAACCGCCGGCGGACTCAGGCTAATGCCATCTAGAA
This sequence comes from Planctomycetes bacterium B3_Pla, assembly GCA_005223045.1. Classification (GTDB taxonomy): domain Bacteria; phylum Planctomycetota; class Phycisphaerae; order Sedimentisphaerales; family Anaerobacaceae; genus SG8-4. The sequence continues at coordinate 50,370 of NJBM01000011.1, forward strand.
AAGATCCCAATGATCTTTATGATTCATTATTAGAATGGATCAATCAAAGAGTAGAAGAAGAATCGGCGAATAAAGGTAAATAAAGAGATATCGAGGGCATCTATGGAGAAATTAAGGGAAGAAATTAAGGGGAGAAATTAGGAACAAATAGGGTGCGGCCCTAGTATTTATAGCTTGTTGAGAATTGTCCATTGTACGCCTGATACAGTCTGTTTAAGTCATTACCATCTATGGTGCCGTAATATATAGTATTGCCGCTCATGGACTTTCCAAGGGCAAATGCTTCCAATTGAGAATTGATGCTTTGATCGATCTTTCCATGATACACAACCAAGAAGATCTGTGCTGAACTTCCAACCAGTCGCTCGATCTGGTCACCATTCTTGCCCATCTTTTTCGGAGTTAGAGTGCCTTTTGTAGCTCTACCTTTTATAGCAAATGCGGCAGTCCTGCGTTTTCCCTTCAATACAATTTTGTTTGTATACAGATCATTCTTTTCGCCCCCCCAATCCTTGAAAGAGTATGTCTCACCTATGACGCGTTTCAGACCGGCTTTTATTCTTTTCTCCAGCATTTTGTCGAGACGAAGTGAATCATCGATAGTAGTCACTTTTCTTACTCTTTTGAATGAATCTATATCGTCAATGGTAATCGGTTTGATCTTTGGATTTTTACCGGGGACTCTTATTGTGTACATGATGGCAGAAACATCGGGTCTCTGTTTTGTCGGATATCGTTTAGAATTTTCAGGATTATCAACAATGGACAACACTTTTCGTTTATGGTGTGAATATATCTCAACTTTGCGATATGCAGTCTGATTGTCTTTTGACGTTTTGTCTACAATCTGATTGGCAGAGAGTTTCCCACCTTCCTGCAGTACTCTAACTCTTGATAACCCAGTCTCCTTGACAATGTCATCAACTGTTTTAACAGTTGTTTTGCCTTTGTAGATTGCCTCAAAAACTCTCCGTCGATCTCTGGATTTTCCAATTATGGTTGCGGCATGATTAATATTCTCATTCAGGTTAGCTCGGATATCGACTACATTCATTGGCATAGTATTCGCCTCACTTTGCCGGCACTGTTGGCACTTCTTTGCTTACTCCCTTCAACATCTTGTTAACCGTGCCAATTCTCACGCCAAGACGCTCTCTGATCTCAGCTTGCGAGAGCCCACCCCTCCAGAGTTCAATTGCAAGCAAGTTCTGCAAAAGCTGAGTAATTGTTTTCAAATCATCATCTGACTTGTTCTGTTTCGCCATTATTGAATGTCCCTTCCTAACCTGTGAGGCATTTCAAATGATCCTACGATAGCCTTTCCCGTCTTTGACTAACAAGCCTAAGTTCTCCCAGCCTTGCCACAATCTAGAGACCGTCATTGCAGAAGTTCCTACTTTCTTTCCGATTTCAGATGCAGAATATTTTCCTGTTAGCTCATATATTTTCTTCTTTTTGCTATCGCCCAATTCCTTATTTATGACATCAGACAACTGGTTCTTTACCAAAACCGTTAGTAGTACCTCGATCCTCTGCAATCTCATTCCTATCTCATCATGTTTAGACATTGCCTAGCCTTTCTTCTTTTTCCGCTTACGCATCGTTGAAAGCTGTACACGCACAGTATTTGGTGTTGTCCCAATAAGTTGAGCAATATCTTTAGGAGCAATCCCGACTTTTGCAAGAAGTGCTATTTGTTCGTTTTGTGACTTTTCGCCAATAACGCCAAGAGCTACCAACTTCGTCAGTCTCTCGACCTGCTCATTTAAGACTTTCAATTCATCCATTACTTAGACGCCAACCTTTCACAGAAAATCTATATCCCAAATCTTGCCGTTTCCTGCCCAAATCAACTGCGAAGCCCGCTCAATGTTGCCTTTTCATATCATATCTGTTTTCCCAATCGCGAACAAGCACATTCGGCAACAATCCGGTCAATGTAGCCATTGGGGCACACACTTTGCGCTTCTACAAATAAAGGCGATTCTCAACAGGCAAATATAGACTACAAAATTGGAAAAATTCCAAAAAAAGCAAGAAAACAAGGAAAAAGTAGAAAGGGAAAAGGAAAAAAGGGCAAAAACAAGGCAAGAAACAGGGAAAAAGTAAAAGGGGAAAAGCAAAAAGGCTATCTGGGTGGCTATCTGTGGCTATCTGGGGAGGCTATCTGGGGACACCATACTTATTTCCGACTCTCCTTTCACGTGAATCCCGCTGAGATCATACGTAATTTGGCATTTTGGCAGAAGAAAGGGCCTGGTGTTCGAGTTCGAGCATTCGCTCCTTGAGCACTATTCCGCCGGGGGCTGAGAAGCCGCCGAGGTTGCCGTCGGTGCGGAGGACGCGATGGCATGGGATTATCAATGGCAAAGGGTTTTTGGCAAGCGTGCTGCCTACGGCTCGGCTTGCCGCCGGTCGATCAATTTTTTTCGCTAATGCTCCGTAGCTCGCTGTCCGGCCGGGCTTTATCTTTCTGCAGGTCGTCAGAACAGACCTGCCAAAGGTGCTGAATCCATCCAAAAGGACCGGGATATCCAGGCTGAAATCTATGCGGGCGCCCTCGAAGTAAGCGGCTACCTGCTCCTGAACGTCCTTGAAAAAGGTCTTGTCGAATTGGGCGGCCGAGAGATTTTTTAGAAGCTGCGATTTAATTCTTCCCGACCTGGGCCCGGGCAGACAGGTCCGGCAGAGGGCCGATTCCGTGCCGGCAAGGCCAAAATGGCCCCATTTTGTCGGGAAAATCACATATTTTGCCACTTTCTGCATTTTTTTGCCTGTGTTGCCTGCTCAAAATATTATCTTACAGGCAAATTCATTGACGCGGGGATAAAATTCTGTTAAATATAATAGTTTTTACAAAAATGTCCCGATGCAGTCGGAAGCTAAGACGTGCTTATAGCTTCATTTTTTTACGTGTGATTTATGTCTCTCGAAGAGCTAAGAAAAAGAATAGATGATATTGACCATCAGCTTGTAAAGCTGCTCAACGAGCGAGCGAGCGTGGTGGTGGATATAGGAAAGCTCAAGACCAAAACCGATAAACCTGTCTATGCTCCGGATCGCGAGAAAGACGTTTTCGCCCGGATTATCGAGGCCAATGAAGGCCCTCTGCCGGACAGATGCCTTGTGGCTATCTGGCGCGAGCTGATGAGCGGCTCTTTCGTGCTGGAGAGGCCTTTGAGGATAGGCTATCTCGGTCCGGGCGGCAGTTTCAGCCATACTGCGGCGATGCTCAAGTTCGGCCAAAGCGTCGAGTATGAGCCGCTGACAGATATTACGAGCATCTTTGGCGAGGTCAGCAAAGGTCATTGCGATCTGGGCCTTGCGCCTGTCGAGAACACCATGGGCGGCGGCGTAATAGAAACTCTGGATGCACTGATAGATTCGGATGTAAAAATCTGCGCCGAGGTCCTGATGGCAATCCGCCACAATCTGTTGGGAAACTGCACTCTGGAAGAAGTCGAGAAAGTTTACTCCAAGCCCGAGGTATTTGCTCAGTGTCGAAACTGGCTTAGTGCGACTTTTAAGGAGGCCAAGACCATCCCGGTAGCCTCTACCGCCAAGGCTGCACAGTTGGCCGCCGAGGAGCCGAAGGCCACAGCGATTGGTTCGAGCATTGCCGCCGAATTGTACGGACTACGAATCATCTGCGAGAATATCGAGGACATTGCCAACAACGTGACCAGATTTCTGGTTATCAGCCGGGAAGACGCCAGACCTACGGGCGAAGACAAGACCTCCGTATTGTTTAGCACCGCTCATAAGGCCGGCGCTCTGTCCGACGTACTCGACGTCTTCAAGCGATACGGCATCAATATGTCGAATATCGAGTCCAGACCCAGCAGGAAGAGGCAGTTCGAATACTATTTCTTCGTGGACATACTGGGACACAAAACCGATGAACACATCCGGGAAGGACTGGAAGAGGCGCGTAAACACTGTTTGCAGCTTTCGGCATTGGGCAGTTTCCCGAGAGCAACAGAGTTGTTATAGTTGCGGTCCGTTGCCGTAACTTTTGACCCGAGCGCGGGTCACGAATACAGGAGAGTTTCATGAGAAAACCATTTGTGGCAGGCAACTGGAAGATGAACACCGACGGTCGCAGCAGTATAGAGCTGGCCGAGGGCATCGCTTCCGGATCTGTGGATGCGGCGGGCCAGAGCGTAACGGTGGCGGTTTGTCCGCCTTTTGTTTATCTCCAGGCGGTGGCCAAAGCCGTCGGCACATCGAACGTTGCCGTCGGCGCTCAGGATATGTACTTCGAGCCTAACGGCGCTTTTACCGGCGAAATCAGCGCCGCAATGTTGAAAGATATTGGCTGTGTATATTGTATCTGCGGACATTCGGAGCGCCGGCACGTAATCGGCGAGACCGACGAATTGATAAATAAAAAGGTTGCCGCTGCTGTGGCCGGGGGGCTTCTGCCGATACTATGTGTGGGCGAGCTGCTCGCCGAGCGTGAGGCGTCTCAGACAGATGCCGTGGTGACTCGGCAGCTAAAAGAAGGCCTGGCGGGCCTGAACTCCGAGAAGCTCTCAGCGGTGACGATAGCATACGAGCCTGTCTGGGCCATCGGAACCGGCGTGACGGCAACGCCGCAGCAGGCGCAGGAAGTGCACGAGTTGATACGAAATCTGCTGACCGGGATGTATGACGATCAATCCGCCCGGGAAACTCGCATTCTCTACGGCGGCTCGGCAAAACCGGGCAACGCGGCGGAGCTTATGGGCCGGCCAGACATAGACGGCCTGCTCGTCGGCGGGGCGAGTTTGAAGGTGGACGATTTTCTCGCAATAATTCAGGCGGCAGTATGATTGGCAATTTGCTATTTACTATTTACTATTGAAAGAAAAGGCAGAAACCCTGATTCCGGCACAATAGTAAATAGAAAATAATAAATAATCAGTTTAAAGGGGAACGAATATGGCTGTTTTTCCATCGTTGGCGGCAGTGAGTTTCATTATGAACATCGTTGCGGTCTTGTTTATCATCTGCTGCGTCGTGCTGATCCTGGTAATCTTGATTCAAAAGGGCAGAGGCGGCGGTCTGAGTGCGGCGTTTGGTGGCGGCGGCGCCGGCGGAATTTTGGGCTCGAAGACCGGCGACTTTCTGACCTGGGTGACAATAACCCTGGTGGGTGTATTTCTGAGCCTTGCGGTTGTGATGGCAAAATACTATAAACCGATGCCCCCAAGCGCGGATCAGCAGGCGTTGAGCCAGGAGCAGACAATCGCGACCGCCGGCGAAGCACCCGGTGACGCCAACGACAGTGCCGAAACGAATTCTCCCGGCAATTGAGAAGAAGATTGCCCGGAAGGATACATTGAAGTGCCCATGTACGAGGGCAGGTGTGGCTTGAAAGCGTAATGTTATGATAAATAGTATGACCGGCTATGGCGAAGCACAGGGCCAGTTCAACAGCGTAGATTATGCCGTTGAAATTAAGACCGTCAACAACCGATACTTCAAGACCATCATCAGGTTGCCGGAGTTGACAGCGTTTCTGGAAGAAGAAATCGAAAAGCTCCTGCGAAAGAATCTGTCGCGTGGGACGGTAAATTACGTGCTCCGGTTCAAAGATGTTTCGGCAGGCGCGCTGTTTGATATAGACGAGACCGCTTTGCAGACCATCGCGGAGAAACTGAGCCGGGCCGGGTCCTCGGCCGGCGTTAATGGAACAATCGACATCGGCAACTTATTGAGTCTGCCCGGCATCATTCGACCGACGCTGCCGGATCAGGAGGTAGCCGGGCAAATCAAGAAAGCGATCCTGGAGATCAGTCAGGAGGCGCTGAATCAGCTCAAACAGATGCGCTCCGCCGAAGGCGACTTCCTGGAAGCCGATTTGAAAAACCGCTGTACGGCGATAGAGCAGGACCTCGTGCAAATACGCGCCCGAAGCGAAGTCGTTTTGCAGGAGTATGCGGATAAGCTGAGGCGAAGAGTCGATAAGCTGCTCGCGCGTGCAGAACTGAAACTGGACGAAGAGACGCTTGCCAGAGAGGTTGCGATTTTTGCCGACAGATCGGACATATCCGAAGAAATCGCCCGGCTCGATTCGCATATGCAGCAATTTGCCCAGTGTTGTCAGGCGAACGATCAGGCGGGACGCAGGCTGGACTTTATCAGCCAGGAGATGCTCAGAGAAGCAAACACTATTGCGAGCAAGGCCTCCGATATTGAAATCACGCGCAGCGTTGTCGATATAAAATGCCAGATCGACCGGATCAAGGAACAGGTTCAGAACATAGAGTAGAAAGGAATAAAACGCAAAGGCTGTTAAAGATTTATGCTGAGACTGGAATGACCGATACAAAGAGCAGAACAGGTGTAGTGGTGATAGTGAGCGGCCCGTCCGGTGTCGGCAAGAGCACTATTTGCAAAGAAATAGTCAACCGGGTAAGCGACGTTTACCTTAGCGTCTCGGTTACCACCCGGCCCCGGAGTGAGACCGAAGTTGACGGCCAGGATTATTGGTTCATATCGGAACAGGAGTTACAGGAGCAAATTGACAAAGATCTGCTGCTGGAACACGCCAAAGTGTTCGGCCATTACTACGGTTCACCGAAAGACAAAATCATCGAGGCGCTGGACGCCGGCAAAGTTGCGATTCTGGAGATCGACGTGCAAGGCGCCAAACAAGCCAAGGCGGTTTTCCCGGATGCGGTGATGATTTTTGTTCTGCCGCCAACCGCAAAAGCCCTGGTCGAACGCATGAATAACAGAGGCAGGGAAGCCGGTGAAGCTGCCGAAGAAAGGCTCAACGGGGCAAGCACGGAAATCGCCGCCGCCTGGCAGTATTATGAATACATGGTTATAAACGAGGATTTGCAGCAGGCGGTGAACGAATGTGTGCAAATTATCGAGAATGCAAAGAACAAAACGTAAGCAGGCAAGACAAGAAACTGACAAGTCCGACTACGTCGGGCGGATACTAAATGCGAGACACGGAACATGATAGAAGAACTCAAGAGCGAAAAAATCATTAACAAGGTCGGCGGTAAGTTTAGATTGACGGCGCTGGTTCAAAGACGGATGTCCGAGCTTTTGCAGGGCAGCCGGCCCCTGATAAAGGATACCGAAAACAAAACGATGCTCGAAATCGTCGTGCAGGAGATTCTGCAGGACAAGATTGCCATCGACGACGGAGTATCTCAAGAGTCGGCACAAGACACAAAGACAAGCCGAAAATAAGCTCAACCCGGCGGCGAGACGAGATACGAGATGCTCGAACATTTGAATATTCTGCTGGGTGTTACCGGCGGAATCGCCGCGTACAAGGCGGTCGATTTGGCCGGCAAGCTGACGGCCTGCGGCGCCGGCGTAAGCACGGTAATGACCGAGTCCGCCTGCCGGTTCGTCGGCCCGAAAAGCTTCGAGGCGGTCACCGGCTCAGCCGTCTATACGACTATGTGGAGCACGCCCGAAAAGCACGAGATCAGTCATATAGCATTGGCCGATGCGGCCGACATCGTCGTCGTAGCGCCGGCAACCGCCAACATCATCGGCAAAATCGCAAACGGCATCTGCGATGACCTGCTAAGCACAGTCCTTTGCACATGCTGGCCCAGGATCGAATCAGGCGCAGCGCTGCTTGCCCCTGCGATGAATAATAATATGTGGGCAAATCCGACTGTGCAGGCCAACGTCAAGAGGATAAAAGAAATAGGCTTTCAGTTGATAGGCCCGGTCGAGGGCCGGCTCGCCTGCGGCAGCGAAGGCCTCGGCAGAATGTCCGAGCCACGCGACATTCTGAATGCGATCGAGGAAATCTCCTCGAAAATCAAAAAGCGTGACACGTGAAGCCGAGCACGAGGCTCACTCCACGAGATACTAAATGCGAATCTTAATCACAGCAGGCGGCACTCGCGAATACATCGACCCTGTCCGCTTTATCTCCAACGCAAGCAGCGGAAAGATGGGCTATGCGCTGGCCCGTGCGGCACTGAAAGCCGGCCATCAAGTCACACTTATTACGGCAACAACCACTCAACGAGAACCTGCAGGGGCAAAATCCATAAGAGTCGAGAGCACCAGCGAGATGTTCGAGGCGGTGAAGAAATATTTTAGCCGGTGTGACTGTTTGATTATGGCCGCCGCCGTGGCCGACTATACTCCCGTCCGCTCGGCTAAAACAAAATTGAAAAAGGGCGGTAATCACCTGGCCATCAAACTGAAACCGACGCCCGACATACTGAAATGGGCCGGAAAACAGAGAAAAGGAAAAAGGAAAGAGGAAAAAGGAAAAAGGCGGATTGTTGTCGGATTTGCTCTGGAAGACAAGAACCTGCGAGTGAATGCCGAAAAGAAACTCACGGATAAGAACCTCGACATGATAGTAGCCAACTCCCCGGCGGCAATCGCAGCCGACAAATCAGATGTTCAGATAAAAACTCCTAATTCTTCATGGATCAAAATCGAAAATGCCACCAAAGCTGCAATAGCAAAGAAAGTCGTCTATCTGGCGGAAAAGCTCTACCAGGCCAAACTCAAATGAAATACTTGTAGAACAGAATGCACGTACCCATAGATAGTATCATCAGCCCCAAGCCAATCACCAATAGCAGAAGCGCCCATTTCGCTTTGTATGCATCGGCAAAAGGTCTGAAGAGCACTACCACCCTCTTGCCTAAGATCAGAGTCGCCAATGCCAGAATTCCCCACCACGCGCCCATCGCAGCGAACGCGACAGAGAAAGCGGTGAACCAGTAATCGAGATCATTCTGAAGGCGGCTGAAGTGTCTCTCATATTCCTCTGCCAGTGGGATCAGCAACATAAGGGGCAACGTGAATAATCCCACGAGCACGAACCCATACACACCGATCAAGGACGGGTAAAGAAGCCACTTCTGCGCCTTAAGCTGATTGGAATCGGGTGTTTGCGAAATGGCCGCTCGCGACGCAAGGAAGCCGGCCAATATTAACACCACAAAAACCAGGGGCGGAGTCGCAGGCGCGATCACCAGGGCCGCGACGAACAGACCGAAGGACATGTACGCCAGGCGCCAGTCTTCCGGGCCGCTTCGCAGTCTCAGGATTATCCTATGCCACCAGGGAAGTTCTTCTTCGGAAACCCACTGCCGGGGGCTGCCAAGCCTATCGAGAACGGCATCAAGCACATCACAGGAAACCGGTTCGGTCGCACCTTGAAGCTCGTTCTCTATATGTTCGGTTATGTTCTGTTCGACTTCGCCGGCGTCAACTGATTTTGACCCGCGCAGGTATGCCCTTGCCTGCCGCAGATAATCGTCCAGACTTCTCCTCGCACTCTCACTCAATGCAATCATAATCTCTTACCCTTTCTCGATAAAGTCTGTTGCGCCGCTGATCGCCTGCCAGTAGGCGTTCATTCGAGAAACCATATCTTCACCCTCCTTTGTAAGCTTGTAGTATTTTCTCGCCGGGCCGGACGACGATTCCTGTATCGAAGTCTTCACCAGGTCCTGACGTTTTAGTCGGCTCAGGATCGGATATATTGCACCTTCGCTGATGATCAGCCCTTCGATCCTGCGCAGCCTCTTGACAATCTCATAACCGTACATCTTCCGGTTGCGGATATCATTCAGGATGCAAAGCTCCAGCACACCCTTGCGAAGCTGACTTGTCCAGTTATCAAAGAATTTAGCATTCATAAACCATACTATATCGCAATAACAGGTACCTGTCAATACCACTTACTATTTTTTTTTGGATTTTTTTTGAAAAAATTTTAGGTTCTCCCAGATAATGCCCAGGTGCACATGAAGATTCCGACGACCGAGAAATATCGGTCGGGCCCCATTCGACATGCTTATGACAGGTCCGGATACGCGCTGTGAAAACTCGGCGTTGTAGGTTATAATTCGTTGATGGATTTATCGATTGTCATACCGGCATACGGTGAAAGCAAAAAGATCGCACAGGATGTTAAGGAAGCAGCGGTATTCCTGGAGGACAACAACTTTGCAGGGGAGATCATAGTCGTCGATGACGGCAGCAAGGACGATACCGCCCAGGCCGCTCGAAATGTTGAAATCCCCGACGGTGTTAAAAAGCAGGTCATTCGCTACGAACAACATCGGGGCAAGGGTTACGCCGTCCGCACAGGCATAGAGCACTCAAGCGGTGACTATGTGATGTTTGCCGACAGCGGCTCCTGCGTGCCCTACGACGACAGCCTGCAAGGGCTGGATCTGCTGAAATACGGGACGTGCGATATAGCGCACGGCTCGCGCAAAATGACGGGATGTCATATTGAAAAGAGCCAGAGTTTCTACCGGCGTATCTGCTCGAAGATGTTCCACTGGTTCGTGATCTACGATATGAAAATCCCCGCCGAGTTCACGGACACACAATGTGGATTCAAGATATACAAAGGCGACGTCGCACGGCATCTGTACGGTGAGTGCATCACCGACGGATTCACGTTCGATATCGAGATCATCATGCGGGCGCAAAGAGAAGGCTATAAGATAAAGGAGTTTCCTATCGACTGGACGTGCGACCGCGACAGCCGGTTGTCGCCGACCCGCAGCTCCTGGAGCGTTCTTTCGGAATTGTTGACCATCAGGCGGGTCCTGTCAAAAAAGCCCAGGGCAACCAGATAGGGTTGCCCCTACATGTGGTCCCAACGGCCGAAGTGCAAAATTCTGTCCTTCTGTTCCTGTTCGCCTTGCTCCTGCATTATCACCATAGCCAGTCTGTCGGAGTGGAGCGTACAATACCGCTTGATCTCATCTGGACTCATAATCATAAAAGCGGTCGAGAGAGCATCGGCAGTCGCGGCGTCAGGGGCGGATGACCAGGCGGCAAGTTTGCCCTCAACAGGCCGGCCCGTGCGGGGGCTGATGATATGCCCGCCCTTTTGCACTCCGGAACCGCTCAGCGCGCCGCCGCGTAAGCAGGGGCGGGCCAATATCCGGCTGTGATCGGCCGGGTCGCTTAACGTCAGGGGCCAGCCTTTTGTGCCGGGCGGAGCGTCGAGGGCCAGGACCGAGCTGTAGCCGCCCGAAATCAAAGCCGAATCGATGCTCCACTCGCGCAGCAACTCGCCGGCGCGGTCAACGGCGTAACCTTTGCCGACGCCGCCGAAATCGACCTGTACCGGGCCGGCCGTCAGCTTGACGGTCAGCTCCGTCTCGTCAAGTTCGAGCAGATGTGTGCCTGTATGTTGTAGAGCAAGCTCTAACTCATCTTCCGAGGGCGTTCGCCTGCTTCCGTCTTTGTTGCGCCAGCATTTCAGCAAAGAGCCAATCGTGATGTCGAAAGCTCCATTAGTTTCGGCATAGAGCCGGGCGCTGATCCGCAGGCACTCGAACGCATCCAGGCCAAGCAGCAAGGGTTCATCGGCAGGCAAGTTGTTGATTCGGGAGATATCGCTGTTCTCGACGAATCGGCTAAGATCGCCTTCGAGTCGATCCACCTCATCGAAAGCCGCCGCTGCCGCCTGTCGTGCGTAGCGCTCGTCCTCATAGACAACGATGATCTCGAACGTGGTCGCCATCGCCTCGTGGGAGAAACGCTTCATCCCGGCGATTGAACTACAATCGCTCCGGACAAAACAAGTTTCTTCCTGCCGTTGCTCGGTCATTTTTCGCTTTCCGTTGGCGGTTGGTCCACCTCTACCGGTTCTTCGTTGGTAGCTGACCACAGATCCTTACTAACCAGGCCGGTCAATTTGACGTTCGGACGCAGCCAGACATAGTAAGGTTTATCGAATAAATACAGGTACATTTGGCGCTCTTCCACAGGTGTCAGTGCAAAAAGCTTGTTGGCCAACGCATTTTCTATCTTGTCGGAGGCGATAATAAGCGGCGCTGATTTTACGTCATTGACAACCTGATTCGACCAGCGTACTCGCTTAAAAGATCGCAGGTACCACGGAAGAGGCCAATAGTCGTCGCCGGGACAAATAACGTCGATGGGCATGTTGCGGCCATCTTCATGAACGCCTGCATACTGTTCTATCTTCTCGACAACGGTGAAAATCTCCGGCGTCGGATGAGCGTAAACATAATGATTGCGACTGTCGGCACAGTATTTGTAACTGCTCTGACAGGACTGCCAGGTCAAGTGAACTGAAGCGTCAAACAACAGGAAAAGAACAATCAAACGCGGCAGAACATTTGGCGCCAGCCTCACCAGTACCACAGCTCCGACCCCGGCCAAGAGAATCATGCCGTGCAGGAAGCCCAGCGCACACCAGGGGGTCTTATATGGAATCGCAGAATACACTGCCGTCATGATGAGCGTGTAGAAGGCGATGAATCTGAGCAGACCGGGATCGGCCGCAGACAGGCCTTTTCTTGTCATCGCGGCTATAAAACCGACGACAGCTAAAAGGACTATGAGGGCTTCGGTCCAGATCGGGCCGCCGCCGAACCTGAAATATATGAGTATCTTGAGGTAGTAGTGCCAGGGGTGGTCGTGCAAACCATTGCCGTCGGCGCGGCTGAGATAGGTCGTGTAAGTTCGAATCGAATCCAGGACCCCGCCGGGATTGGACAGAAATGATGAATGCAGCAGCGCCGAGACAATCGCACCGGCTGCAAGGCCAGCAACAAGATGAGACGGCTTTGCCGCCTTGATGACATTTGCGAGAGAATCCTTCTGTCGCCGGATCAGGATTGCGAGCAGGAGAGCCAGGCACATTGAGCCAAGAGCGATAATGCATGTCTCCTTGGTGGCGTGCATAAGCCCTAAGAATACCCCCGCTGACAAGGCCCAGGCGAGATTCTTGCTCCGGGTATATCGGTAGCCGGATGCAATCGCGCCGAAAGTGAAGCAGACCAGGAGCATTTCCTGGATGTAATACCGGCTGTAGAAAACCATGGCCGGCGATATAGCGGTCAACACCGCTGCGTAAGCGGCCGCCCCCGTCCCCAGACCGCGTACCACCAGCAGGAGCATCAGTATCAGGCACGCCCCGCAGATAACGGGCACAATTCGCAGAGTAAACTCGCTTACCTGCATCAGATTCGTAGCGCCCGTGAGCCGGGCCGGCAGCAATGTCAGGTAGTTTAGCGTCGGCCCGTGGTATTCGTTGGGATCATAAGTGTAGAGTCCCTCTTCGAGCAACAAACGGAATTTATCGGCGTGAACCGCCTCGTCGCCGTGCATGGGGCGCTGCCGGAGCCGCGGCAGGCGCAGCGCCAGCGCAACAACTGTCGCGGCCAGAATCAGGACGCAACATTTTTTGGTCATCTTAATTCACCGGCTTGCCGTAAACTGCAACCTCAATGTAGTGGTTCAGATCGTTGCTGGTGTTGCCGTTGCTGTAGAGACGGACGTAGCGTGCCTTGACGCCCTTGGCAATTACGTCGAGAAGCTTGCCTTCGTTCGTTTCGGAGTAGTGCTTGTCCTCGCCGACTCCAAGACCTGCGGTGTTGTCGATATCATTGTTGAACACGGTCTTGACGTTCGTGATAAAATCTGCATCATCGGCAACCTGCACTACCACATCAAAATATACCCGGGCCTGCTTATGATAGTGCCAGACCACAACGGCGTAAATCTCGTGCTTTGCTTCGAGATCAATCGTGATGTCCTGTCGAAATGGGCCTAACTCGACATAGCTGCCGTCGGCAGCTTCCATGTCGCCGTCGGTGATGTAGTCGATCTCACCTATGATCGGCTCCTCGTCGCTGCTGGTCACGAGTTTGCCTAATGCGACGTTCTTCGTTCCCGCCGGTGCAAAGAATGGCGGACGCGCCTTGCCCAGCGGTTTTTCGAGATTAGGCACCTTTGTATCCTGCGGCGTGCCCACGAACATCGGCTTGGGCAGGTCTATTTCAACAGGCGCCCATCCCGCCGGAACATCGGCAGCCGGAGCCGCCGGCTTGGCGACTGTGGTGCTTTCCGCCGTTTCGGTCCCCGCCGGGGCGGGGGTCGCAGTCAAGGTGGTGGGCGGCTGGCTTGCAGTCTCGGTCCCGGAGCCTTCGGGAGCTTTCTTGCAGGACGGGACAAGGCACAACGACAGCACTACCAGTACAGAAACAGCGACTTTGACGACTGAAGCAAGTTCTTTCTTCATCATTTTCTTTTTACCTCAAAATAAAAAACTCTGTTCATCTGACGAAACCGGTGATCCTTACTAATGGACCGCACATCCGAAAAACTAGAACGACTATAGTATCCTATATGTAGGACGTTGTCAAGCCGCTCAGAAGTATATTTTTTTCTTTTCGCGGCATAGAACAGAGGATATTCCACGACCATAAGCAAACGTAAGAAGCTGTCAACACTGCACTTAGCTTAAGCCATAAGTTTTGTAAAAAATACGGCAGGGATTCGGCATTTTCCCGAATCCCTGCCGTGTCGATAAACTCGTCAGAGCAGCAGGCAACCGTATGAAGCCTGGCTTCTCAGTCGCTCTTTTCTTCTGTCTTTTCCTTACCCGGCGCCTCTGCCGGCGCCTCTTGTGGCGCAGCTTCGGCTTCAGCAGGAGCGGCTGCCATTTCAAGGACTTTCGATTCCATACCGGCCTTTGCCAGTGCGAAGTAAAGCACGGCACCGACAATAAAGGCCATCAGCGGCGCGGCTGGGATGTTTACCTTGCCCACGAGCGGCAGACTCACGAGCGGCATCATGCCCACGATAAAGCCGACAACCCAGGAAATCCAGCCGGCCGGGTTCCAACCGGCCCGAGGACCGGCCCATTTCTTGCCGGCCATGATGTAGTCAACCATCATCGCACCACAGACCGGGCCAAACGAGGCCCCAATCACACCGAAGACAGACATCACATCCGCTGCCCAGCCCGTCACGGCCAGCAGAATACTGACCGCCGTGCCGATACTTACCGTGATAAAGGGATTCACTTTTGGCAAAGTGGTTTTGAAGCTGTTGGCGGCAATGAACGAGGAGAAACACGCGGGCGGGAAGGCGGCCAACGCCAACAGCCACATGAATACCGCACCTGTCTTCCCACCGACCAGTATACCCATCAGTTGGGTCGGATTCAAACCGGATGCAACAGTTGCCTTGCCCGAACCGAACGTACCTGCAACGATCAACAACGCAAGTCCACCGGCAAAAACGGTTGCTCCGGCTATCCCGACCAATCCGCCCATTGACACGTCTTTGCTGTCGCGGCTGTTCATACCAAAGTCAGTTCCGGCGGCGCCCGCCGTCGCAAAGAAGCCAATCACGTATGTCAACAGCACGGCAATCACACTTATGGCGCTCAAGCCGGGCGTTTCGGCGGTCACTCCGACCTGGGCGGGTTCAAAAGAGCCCAGCCCGCCGGCAGAACAGAAGAACAACACGACAAGTATGACCAACGGGATCAGAGGCAGATATGTGGCCACCTTGGCGACATACTGGATTCCCTTCAAGCCCATAAAGGCCGCTGCTGCCGCCCAGAGAATGGCAACGATAATATGCGGAGGCGTGCTGATAACCCCCATAAGATCAAGATCCGGGTAGAACGGCTTGACAAGGAATGCCGCCGAGAAGCAGGAGTTGACGCCTAACCAGCCAAACTGCAGCAAGCCCATCACAAAGCCGGGCATTACGAAGCCCCCGGTTGCTCCGTAGGTGGAGGTACCGACGATGTAGAGGGGCAGACCAGTTTTCATGCCGAGCATTGCGGGAACCAGGTAGTAGAGGAAGTGGCACAGCAAGGCTGCCAGGATCAGGCCTAAAAGTGCAGTCCCCAATCCGTGCGACAGCACACCGCCGACCGCCCCGGACTTTTCCCCAGGAACATCTGCCCAGAAGACAAACCACAACATAATCCCGGCGTATGTGGGCGCCGTGTTCTTGTACCAAGGGGCCCGATTCCCAAGCGGGTTGGGCTTGGCCATGCTAAGATAATCTGGTAACGCTCCATTACTCATAATTCGATCTCCTAAAAATAACCACCTCGAATATATGCCACCGGCACCTTACCGGATTGTCCGCAATATACCAGTTGCGCGTCGATACCACCAGTTTTTTTGAGGGCTTACACTAAATTTGTCGGCGGCAATAAATCGGCTAACCGGTCTGCGGAATCTGGATTCTCTTGCCGTCATTCATCGCCGATTCGTGGGCGCAGATTCCCGTCATGGTCCAGTTTGCCGCCGTTCCCGCGTCAACCGAGGATTTTCTATCTTCGACAATCGCGCGAACAAACTCATGCGTCATGTGCGGGTGGGAACCGCCGTGCCCGCTGCCCTGAATGAAGGACGTGTGCTCGTGCTCTTCGTCATAGACGCCGCGCCCTGTAAAGGGAGCTATCTCCCTGGGCAGCAGGTGTCCGTAGTCGGGGACCTCGATTCTCTCGACGTCCTCGTAGCCCGAGTAAATCGCCGGCCCTTCGCCTGCGGTCTGCTCCCATTCGAATGACAGTTCCGTGCCGTACACATCGAAACTTTCCCTGTACTGCCTGATTGTGTTAAACAGTGACCGCGTCACCTCACAGGCCAGATCGGAATCGGCGAGATTGATGACGGCTGTCTCAGCCGCAAAAGGCGAATTGTACTTCTCGATGTAATCTTCCTGGATCCGGCCCGAGCCGTGACAGACGACCGATTCGGCACGTTTCTGCGCAAGGCACAGCAGCGGGCTAACGGCATGGGTAGCATAGTGCATCGGCGGGAAGCCGTACCAGTATTCCGGCCAGCCGGGCAGGCCCATGTTCTGCTGATGTGAGCCTCGCAGGAATTGTATCTTGCCTAATTTGCCCGACTCGACAAGCTCTTTGGCATAGAGAAACTCCCGGCTGTACACGGCTGTTTCCATCATCATATACACCTTGCCGGCTTTTTCTCTTGCCTCGACGATTGCAAGGCAGTCCTGGGTGGTTGTAGCCATCGGGACGGTGCAGCATGTGTGTTTGCCCGCCTTTAGGGACTCAAGCGACATCCAGGCATGATCGGCAATAGGCGAGACTACGTGGATGGCGTCCAGCTCGTCAATGCTCAAAAGCTCTTCGAACTTCGTGAAGCGTCTTTCGATACCAAACTGGTCGCCTATTTCATTGAGGTGGTCTTCGGACCGTTGACAAATCGCGTAACACTCGGCATCGGGGTGTCTTTGATAGATGGGGATGAACTCAGCCCCAAATCCAAGTCCAACAACGGCAACATTGACTTTTCCCATGGCTCGATCTCCTTTCCTTCTCTGTTTTTGTAGGAGCAACCCCATGTGGTTGCCCAGGGCAGGCACGCAGGCCTGCCCCTACTCGCACTCATTCAGAGAAAGTACCTGTCGCAAAGTCGTTTGGCAAGACTTTTCTGCCCTGCGATCAACTTGCGCCAGGCGCCTCAAGCAACCGGGGCTTCCGACGGTTTGGATGGTAACCTGGTGGTTTGCGGATCGTGAATCTGTAAGTCACTTTTTTCAAGATTGGGTGGCAGCCTCAAAGCCGAAGGCTTTGGGGATGGTGGGCAGGGTATAAGCCATCCCCAAACTGCGTTTGAGGCTGCCACCCTTTTTGGACTGTTAAATCAAACTTGACAGACTACTTAGGAGTCACGAACCGTTGTCCCAAATCCGGTCCTGCTCTATTTCTTGTCGGACATCAGCTTCTCGTACTCAAGTGGGTGCTCGTTCAGCATTTCCTCACGGGACATCCTGCCGTGCAACCACAATAGAGTCCCCGGAAAGCGAGAGGGATTGAAATGAACGTTGTAGAAATGCCAGACGAACAATGCCAGGGTCGCCAGGATGGCCTCGTCGGCATGAATTTCGGCCGCCAGCTCGTACGTCAGCCAGGGAGCGTATTTGGCCGTTGCCTCCGGGAACCACTGCGCCAATCCCGTGCCGATCATAATGACGCAACCCCAGTACACCGCCCAGTAGTCGAACTTCTCCAAATACGAATACCTGCGGAACTGCGGGCGTTCCTTGCTCAAACCGAGAAAGTACAGGGAGTTCTTTATTACATCGGCTACATCCTTGGGCTTAGGCACCAGTTCGAGGAATTCGCGGCGTCCTTCCCGCGTATAAACGGTGTACAGCAGATGGTAAATGGAAACCAGCACGAGCGAGGCCCCAAAGATACGGTGAAGGCCGCGAATGGTCTCAATGCTTCCGAAAAAACTCACGACATTCTGAGTCCAACCATACCCAGGCCTGCCCAGGCACCACAGCGGCATTCCGGTGAAAATCAGGCCCAGAGTACCCAGGAACAATAGAATATGCTGGACGCGGAACTGAAGACCAAAACGCTGAACATATTGCGGTTCCACGGTCCTAGAGCCGTTTGAGTTTTTCATCGCTTCCTTCCGCTCCCTGCTTATTTTGCACTCATTTTCGACATGAAACGCCTGAACAGGTCACCCATTATATGAAGAATCAACAGGGCCATGACTGTTATAATCATGTACTTGAAGAACTTGTTGATTCCCACGTGCGTGGGCCCGCTGACCTCGTGCATCTGATTCATTTCTACAAACGATCCGGCTCGATTTTCGACCGGCGTGTCCACTGCAATCTTGCCGAAGAAGAAAGGCGCGCCCAGAGAGTGACAATCCTCGCAACGGCGTGCGCCGAGCGACTGAGCGGCCGGCCGGACATAGTGGGCTATCTGCCAAAGATACGGCTCGGCCGCGGGATGATCGTCTTCTTGTGACAAATCGCCGGAATCGTCGAAGCCGTATAAAGTGCCGGCGCTAACGTAAACGGGTTTGCCCTCTACAGAACCGGCCAACGCCTTGAGGCCTTTGATGATATGATCCATAGTCAAAGCAGGCCAGTCGCCGGATTCCGGTCGCTCCACATCGATAAGAGCGGCGCCGACCACCGACATAACAGTTTCAAAAGCGACCGGCGTAATGCCCTGGTCGGTCAGGCTGGCCCAGTATGAGGGCCAAACCAGCTTATGCGGCGCGATCTTTCCGTCATCCTGCGTGGCGTAAACAGGCGTGACAATGTGCGGAAGAGCCTCATGAGACTTGTTGACGCCGATTGTTCCCAGTCGATGCGCCCGGGAGGTCTTGACCAAAACGGTCTCATCGCCGGGCCAGGGACCGCTGTGGCATGTCGTACAGGTTAGTTTTTCAAGATGCACGGGTGGAAGACCCTTGTGCTCCGGCACCGGCGCCCCAAGCCGACCGGCAACGGGGACTTCGTCATCTGCCCCCGGCAGGTGGCAGCCCCGGCAGGAAGAGGTAGCCGCCAGCGGATTGTCCGAATTGTCGGTCTCGCCTTCGTAGCCGCGAATGATCTTGTGGTCGATTCCGTTGCGGTGACAATCTACACAGGTCAATCCCGCCGTCAGATGGATGTCTTCGTCGCCCGTCCACTTCTCGGCGTGCTCGTCCGTCAGATACATGTTCGAATGACAGAAATAGCACCGATCGGACGGCGTTTCTCTGAGGATGTTGAACAGAACCTCTTTCTTGTCGCCGAACGTGTTCGCTCGATACGTGATACCGGGCGGTATCTTCTTCGGATCGTTCAGCGGCTCGGGCATCATCGGGTCATACGTGTCGGGCATGTCCTTGGCCGAGCCGGTCACCGTGGCAAAGCTGGACGTTGCAGCAGCGGCCCAGCGGAAGTTCTCACGCAGAACCTGAGACCTGTACTCGCCCCGGTTATGACCGGGGTCGGCATCGTGACAGGCAAGGCAGTCGATTTCCAGCTTGCCCGATACGAAGGACCGCATAATCTCGTCCGGGTCTTCGGTTTCGCGCTCGCCTACGCCGCCGCCGGGAATATGCCCGCCGAATATCTTCAAAAACAACCTGTCGGTCAGACCGACCTGCCTGGGCCTGAACGTTCCGGGCCAGGCGCGATGTGAGATCGGAATCTGAGTGCCGGTGCGCCCGTCGGCAAGTATCCACGGCTGACCGGGCCGACCCGGCGCCACGTTCGCATCTGCTGCGTTGAAGTGCCAGCCGGAGCCGATTACATCGTAGCTGTGGCATACGCCGCCGCACGTCTGCTTGGTCGAAAAAGGCAGAAGCGGGTCGTCGTCGGGGGCGATCTCGTCGCCCTCCTCGGCCACCAGAGGAATCTGGTGAACCGGATGGGCCATGCTGCCGTCACTCTCGTCGCCCAGAAGCTTGTGCTCGGTGTCCGCTGCGGCAGCAAAATGGCACAATGCCGGCAGACACAGAAGGGCGGTCAACATCAATCCATTCTTCAATGTACGCTCGATCCTTATATCCCCACTGCGTTAACATTCAACGCACAAAATGGCCACTGTAAACGACGATCTATACTTCAAAGTCCGTTGGTTTGAACTCCAGCTTTCTGCCGGCGGCTATTGCGTCGTTGACCTTTAAGACGCTCACGGCAGTCTCATATCCGACTTGACCGGGACAGGTGAGTTCGGCCTTGCCGCGAATTGCATCGAAGAAGTTCTTGAGGTGCGGCCAGTGATACGGTTGACCTTCCATCGATACCGGTATATTGTAGCTCGGCGGCTTCGGCGTCTCACGTACGTCCAGGACGGAATCGCTGGCCGGGCCTGCCTCTTCTTTCGGTTTGTCAGGCTCGGCGATGATACCCATCCTGGTCCACTTTTGCCAGTTCTCTGCCGGGAGCCACGCCTCACGATAGACGGTGCCTCGGCCCGAGGCCTCGGAAATCTGCAGAGTGCCTTCGTCGCCCATGAAGGTCTCGAAATATCCATTGGCGCTGTTGGTCGTTATCGTCTGGTAGAACGCCCTGACGGTCCGGTCTCCCAGATCGTACTCGTAGATAGCCATGACGTTGTCGTACCAGTCGTGGCCCTTCCAGTAGTCGACGCCGCCGCTGGCCATTACGGCCTTGGGATGCGTGCCGAGGAACCAGCTATAGATGTCGATCTGGTGCGAACCGAGATCGACGATGGGTCCGCCGCCGAGCCCTTTGTACCATCGCCAGTTTCTGAACTGGTGCATCGAGTCGTACCCGTATTTCTTCAGAGTGGCCTCGTCGATTGGCCACTTCTTGGGGAAACCCAGGTCTTCGCATGACGCCTTGCCGCGGTTCCACTGGCCGTTGACGGTGGTGATCTTGCCAAGCAGCTTTGCATCCTGGATTAGCTTGTCGTAGCAGTGCCTGTAGCGAGGATTGCTGCGGCGCTGGTGGCCGATCTGAAGCAGCTTGCCGGTCTTCTTAGCCGTCGCCAGCATCTTCTTGGCGCCTTCGAGCGTGTTGGACATCTCCTTCTCGCAGTAGACGTGCAGCCCGGCCTCCAGACAGGCCACGGCGTGCGGTGCGTGCCAGAAGTCGGGAGTGGCGATTATCACGGCGTCAAGGTCCTTCTCCTTGGCAAGCATGTCCTGGTAGTCTACATAGGCATTGACAGGATGCTTATATCTCTTGAGCAGCCCTGCGGCACGCTTCTGATTGTAGGCCGTCCAGATGTCGCAGACAGCTTTGAAACGAATGCCCGGCGCCTTCATCTTCAAGATGGCGTTCATCAGCACCTGACCTTCGGCCCCGCAGCCGAGCAGAGCTATGTTTATGTCATCTACCTTGGCAGCGCGTGCCTGTTTTACCGCCATCGGGGAAAGCGCCAAACCTGCCCCTGCGGCGGCGGTAGAACGCAGGAAACTACGTCTGTCAATTTCTTTAGCTGTCTCTTGATTATTCATTTTTCTTCTATCAACTCCAAAAAATTTAATAAGTTTGTCATCAATTCGACTCCCGGTGCAATATAGCACCACCGTGCCGCACTGTCAATCAATACGTAAGCAGCACACGGGCCTGTCCGCTATACGCTAACTTTCCATTACTTCTTCACGGGTTTAACTATGATATTACGATACGCCACGGGCCCGTGGTTGCCCTGGAACATCAGCGGGCCTCCCGGCGATTCTTTGCCGGCAACGCCACCGGGGGTTTCTTTATCCATTGTGAGGTTCTCGTGCAGAACCTGGTCATTAAGCTCCACTCTCAGCAGTCTGGCCTTGCCCCTTCT
This sequence comes from Planctomycetes bacterium B3_Pla, assembly GCA_005223045.1. Classification (GTDB taxonomy): domain Bacteria; phylum Planctomycetota; class Phycisphaerae; order Sedimentisphaerales; family Anaerobacaceae; genus SG8-4. The sequence goes on from NJBM01000011.1 coordinate 72,190, forward strand.
GCCCGACCTCTTCTTGCCGGACGAGTCGAACCGGGGCGCCCGGAAATCAATGACGTACTTCTGCCACTGGCCCGGCTTTCGGGTTGCGTTGATGCCCGGAGGGCTGGCGCCGTAAACCGCACCCATATCGCCGCCGCTTAGCTCCGTGCCCCGCTGCCAACTGTCCAACACCTGGATTTCGTACTCGCCCATAACATAAACGCCGGAATTCGAGTTCTGTGGGACCATCAGTTGCAGCTCGATCCGGCAGTCGCCGAACTTCTTGTCGGAGAATATGTCGATGCTGTCGCCGTGCTTGGCGGCAAGGTTAATCATCTCGCCGCTGCCGCCCTTATTGACCAACATCTTCGGGTTCTCCTGCGACATTTTGGCTTTGCCGACGACCCACTTGCTCTTGTCTGAGTCGCCTTTAACATGCCAGTCTTTTAGATTCTTGCCGTTGAAGAGCAAAACCGCGTCGCCGTATTTCGTCTCCAGGTTCCTGATCCTGATGTCTTTGAACTCCACGACCATAGGCGGGCCCTGGTGAATCTGTAGCGCCAACAGACCCTCTCTCGCGGCGCCTTTAGTATCCTTCATATCGTCCGGATTGGTCACCCTGTCGTTGTCGATCAGCTCCATTGTCTGGTAGCCGTTGAGGTAGTGGACCAGGTGGTTGCCCTGGGCGATGATTCTGTACTCGTTCCAGCCCTTTTCCTCGTAGTAGCCGGTCTTGACAAGCTCATCGACGTCCGAGACTTTGCTGACGACTTTCTTCCTGCCTTTTTCGTTGATGACCATGAAATCGCCGACATTGACCAGCCAGCCCCGGCCCTTTTCGTGGTAGAGGAACCCGACCTTGCCGGGCTTGTCCTCAACCTCGGCCTGATAGCCGCTGACAACCCATTTGCTGACCTCCTTGCTGCGGTACTGAACGCCGGAGTTGCCGTTGCCGTTTTTGAGGCGGAATCTCAGTCGAAGCTCGAAGTCCTTGAGCTTGCCGTCGCGCCAGATCAGGAATGTATTGCCCCGGGCGGGTATTTCCGGTGTGGTCTCGCCGTGAATGACGCCGTCCTTGACCGACCATAGTCGCGGGTCGCCGTCCCAGCCGGACAGGTTCTTGCCGTTAAATATCCATTGCCAGTCGCTCTGATCCAGTTCGGCGGCGGTCCGCTCGAAAAAGGTGGCACATTTTGCGATATCAGGCATGGAATTGAGCCAGTTGTGTTCCCACTCGACCGAGAAGACACCCTTGAAGTTTTGCCGCGCCAATTCCGCTAAAACCTCCCCGGCCTTGCTCACGCCGGTACCCCAGGGCACATCGTGTGCTTTGCGGTTGCCGAACTCGTTGAGGTCTTTGAAGTGGAGGCTGATGATACGGCCCGCCGCGCCAAGCTTCCTGATTGCTTTGAGCGGATCGACGCCGGACCGAGTCCAGTGCCCCGTGTCGGCGCACGCCCCGATCCATTTGCTCCGGCCCTCACAGACTTTCAAAACAGTGTCCGGGTCCCAGTAGTGCGACGGCTTCGGATGATTGTGAATCGCAACCTTGATCTCGAAGTCCTTACAGAGGTCCTCTATCACATCGAAAGCATCCTCAGGCGGTTCCGAGACAATCGTCTCGATTCCCATTTCTTTGGCAAATTCAAAGACCTTCCGGCATTCGCTTTCGTTGTTCGGCAGGCTCACCACGCCGTAGTTCATGAGCCTGACGCCCGCCTCCCGCAGTTTTTGCAGCATCAATCTCCTGTCCTGCGAAGACATATTGTGGTCGGTTTTGACATCGGGATTTTCCTTGCTCAACTGCTGGCCCGGATAAGCCTCGATGTACCTCATGCCCAGCGCTTTGTTTTTGTCCACCGCCTCGAAGAAAGTAAATTCCTTGAAACTGTACGCCTGCATGCCCAGCTTCCAGTTTTCCTCGCCGGCCAGGCCTGCTTTCGGCAGGCAGCAAATGCACAAAGCAAAGGTCAGCATTGCGGAAGTAAGTTTTATTCTTCTGTTCATTTTCTTGTTCTCCTATTAGTTAAGACGTGGTTTCGGACAAAATAATATATTATAAACTCCAACCCTTGCGATATTCGCGTCTGAGGTGCTTATTCGCATCGGGCAGATTGGTAACTTTAAGGTTCGGGCCGTCCCAGAACAGTTTCTCGCCGGTAAGGGCCGCAACGTTGCCGAACAGAATAGTCTCGCTGAGCGGACCGGAATAGTCAAAGTTGGCCGACGGCTTCGGCCCGCCCTTACATGCGTTAATCCATTCCTGGTAATGATTGATCCCTCGGCCCAGGAACGGCTCGGGCATCTTGAAACCTTTCATCTTCGCTTCCGGGATCAAGCGGGGGTTGCCCATGTGCGGGGCAAGCAAAGTGCCCTTCTCGCCGTAGTACAACCCGCCCTGATCGGGCAGCTTGCGTCCCGGCTCAAGCTCTCCGGGCAGGGGCGGCCGTCTATCGCCGTCGTTCCACGTGACCGTAACCGGCGGTAAGTCGCCTCTTGCCGGAAACTCCCATCGAACGGTTGTCGCCGTAGGATAAGTCTCGTCGTTGAATTTGTTGGGTTTGGCCTCCACGCTGATAGGATAACCCAAATCGAGCGCCCAGAAGACAGGGTCGATTATATGGCAGCCCATATCACCGAGCGTTCCGGTGCCGAAATCCCACCAGCGGCGCCAAGCGCCGGGCAGGTAAGTCGAATGATAAGGCCTCCATGGCGCCGGACCGAGCCACAAGTCCCAGTCGAGCGTCTCAGGCACCGGCATGGACTCTGTAGGTCTTGTGCCGCCGCCCCAGTTCTTGCCGCTCCAGATGTCCACCTTTCGCACCTTGCCGATCAGCCCGGACTTTATAATCTCCGCCACGCGCTTAACGGCAGGTTCGGCGTGAATCTGGATACCCATTTGCGTCATCACCTTGTGCTCGCGGGCGGCTTCGGTAAGCCGGCGGACCTCGTAAATATCGTGCGCCAGGGGCTTTTGGCAATAAACGTGCTTGCCTCTCTTGATAGCCGCCATAGCTGCGACCGCGTGAATATTGTCCGGTGTCGATACGGTTACGGCATCGAGGTTATCGCCCTCCTTATCCAGCATTTTGCGGAAATCACGGTATTTCTTCGCCTTCGGATGCTTCTCAAAAGTGCCCGCTGCGTGCTTCCAGTCCACGTCGCACAGCGCAATAATGTTCTCCGTGCTCATCTTACCCACATCGCTTGCGCCCATTCCCCCGATACCTATGCAGGCGACGTTGAGCTTTTCACTCGGGGCAGTGTGCCCGCTCCCGCCCAGAACGTGGCGAGGGACAACCGTAAACGCAGCCGTTGCCGCCGCCACACCCATAAAGTCACGCCGCGACATCCTGCTGTTACGTGTTTCGCCCTGCTCTTTCTTCATTCTCATTGAAGTGTTCCTCGTTCAATCTCAAATCATAAATAGAAAATCGTAAATCGTAAATCACAACGTCCAGCCTTCGCGATATTCGCTGTGGAGATACTTGTTGGCTTCGGGCACATTGGTGATTTTCAAATTCTTGCTGTCCCAGTACAGTCTGGTGCGGGTCAGCTTTTCTTTGATGTCGGCGCGCAGAGCGACGTTGCCGAGCAGCACAGCCTCGGCTAACGGCCCGGCGTGGTCAAAATTGGAACCGGCCGGTTTGCCGCCTTTGCAGGCATCGATCCACTCCTGGTGGTGGCCCGGCGAGCGCTCGAGCACCTTCGGCGGCTTGCCAAACTCTTTTCTTCTGGCTTCCGGTATCACCATGTGTCCGAGCATTTTTCCTTTGTCGCCGACAAATAGCACGCCGTTATCGCCGAAATGCTGGCCGTCGCCCAGTTCATCGGGACGTGGCGGCCTCATCCCGCCGTCGTACCAGTGCAGTTTGACCGGCGGCATATCACCGCGCTCGCCAAATTGGTAAGTCACCCGCGAAGCGACCGGATATGTTTCCTTGTTGACCAGCGTGCAGGCGGCCTCGACGCTCAAGGGGGCCTTCAGCTTCAGAGCGCGCCAGATCGGATCGATGGCGTGGCAGCCGATGTCGCCGAGAGCGCCGGTTCCAAAATCCCACCAGCCTCGCCATTTAAACGGCAAGTAGGCCGGATGATAAGGCCTCTCGGGCGCCGGGCCGAGCCACAGGTCCCAATCCAGCGTCTCCGGGATGGGCGGTTCATCATCGGGTCTTCCAACGCCCTGGGGCCAATACACTTTGGAAAGACCATTCAGGGGCCGGTCGGTCCAGACGTGGACCTCGCGCACGTGGCCGATCGCTCCGGCCCAGATATACTCGCTAATCAGGCGTCTGCTCTCGCCGGCCTGGCCCTGGTTGCCCATCTGGGTCGCCACCCCGGCTTCGCGGGCCGCCTTGGCAACCGTCCGGGCCTCATAGACCGAATGGGTCAGCGGTTTTTCGCAATAAACGTGCTTACCCCTCTTGATAGCCGCCATTGACGCAGGGGCATGGATGTGGTCAGGAGTTGCGACTATCACCGCGTCGATGTTCTTGTCCTCCTTATCGAGCATGCGCCGAAAATCCTTGTATTTTGCCGCTTTCGGAAAACGCTTGAACATCCCGCGGGCCTTGTGCCAGTCAACGTCGCACAGCGCAACGATGTTCTGGCTGCTGACCGAGTTGATATCGCTGCCGGCCTGGCCGCCGGCTCCAACGGAAGCGATGTTGAGCTTATCGCTCGGCGCCGTTTGGCCACGTCCTCCCAGAACGTGTCTTGGGACAACAGTAAACGCTGCTGTTGCCGCCGCCGCACCCATAAAATCACGCCGCGACATTGTTCCGCCGGATGTTTCATTCTGCTTCTTACTCGTTTTCATTGGAGTGTTCCTCTCAATCTCAAATCGTAAATCCAAAATCACGGATGTAGATGTAGGGTGGGGCTTGCCCCACCATGATTGAATCGGTGGGGCAAGCCCCACCCTACAGATCTCAAATCATAAATCGAAAATCGTAAATCGTAAATCACAATGTCCAGCCTTCGCGGTATTCGTTGTGAATATATTTATTCGCATCGGGAAAATTAGTTACTTTCATATTCGGGCCGTCGTAGTACAGTTTCAGGCCCTTCTCGTACAATTTCTGACCCGTGCGCAGCGCAATATTGCCCAACAGGACCACCTCGGTCAGCGGTCCGGAAACGTCGAAGTTGGAGCCGGCCGGCTTGCCGCCCTTGCAGGCGTCGAGCCACTCCTTGTGATGGCCCGGCGATCTCGGCAGAATCCTGGGCGGCTTGCCGTACTCTTTGCTTCGCGCTTCCGGCAACAGCCTGTGGCCCAGCATCTTGCCCTTGTCACCTATGTAGAGATTGTCGTCGGCGTTGCCGAAGCGCAGACCGTTCGGCAGCTCCGCCGGCCTGGCGGGCATCAGGCCGCCGTCGTACCAGCTCAGTTTCAGCGGCGGCATACCATCGCGGGCGGGAAAATCATAGCGAACGATGGACGCCAGAGGAGCGGTCTCGGAATTGACGCCGCTCGAGCAGGCTTCTACGCTCGTGGGGTATCCGAGCTTCAAGGCCCGGAAGATCGGAGCCATCTGATGACAGCCGATATCACCAAGGACGCCGGTCCCGAAATCCCACCAGCCGCGCCACGAGAACGGCAGATAGCACGGATGGTACGGACGCTCCGGCGCCGGGCCGAGCCACAAGTCCCAGTCGAGACCTTCAGGCACGGGATGAGTATCTTTCGGTCGGTCGATCCCACGGGGCGAGATTGGCCTGTTGGACCAGGAATGGACCTCGCGCACCGGGCCAATCGCATCGGCGGCTATGAATTCGCCCACTAAGCGCGTGCCCTCGGACGCCTGGCCCTGGTTGCCCAACTGGGTCGCTACGCCGGCCTCGCGGGCGGCCTCGGTCAGCTTGCGAACCTCGTAAATCGAATGGGCCAACGGTTTTTCGCAATAGACATGCTTTCCCATTTTGATTGCCATCATGGCAATAACGGCATGTGTATGGTCCGGCGTGGCAATAATCACCGCGTCGATGTTCTTCTCTTTATCCAGCATCTTGCGGAAATCGTGATATTTTTTGGCATCAGGATAGCTTTTATACACCTTCGCGGCATAGCTGTCATCCACGTCACAGAGGGCGACAATGTTTTCGCTGCCGACCGCATCGAGGTCGCCGGCTCCTCGCCCACCGATCCCCACGCCGGCGATATTGAGCTTCTCGCTCGGCGGGACATGGCGAGCGCCGCCCAAAACATTTCGCGGAACAATCGTCAACGCCGCTGCGGCTGCGGCTGCGTTCATAAGACCGCGTCGCGACACCTTCGCGCTGCATTCTGCGCCTGCCGGTTTCCGATTTCTCATAAGTAAACTCCTCGCCATCAAAATCAAATATCAAACAATAAATATCAAAATTGACCAGCTAAGGGTGGGCTTTAGCCCACCGATTCACTCATGGTGGGGCAAGCCCCACCCTACAATCTTTACATTTCTAATGACCAGCCCTTGCGGTAGTGCATGTGCACATAGTCGTTGGCCTTTTCGTCGTTGGTCACGCGCATATTTTCGCCGTCCCATTCGAGCTTTTTGCCGACGTTCTCCGGCCGGATTGCCAGATTACCCATCGTGACCATCTCGGTGAACGGCCCGGCATAGTCGAAGTGCGAGGTGGCCTGGCCGCCCGTCTTGCAGGCCTCGAGCCAGTTGCCCTCATGGCTGGTCTTAATCCGCTTGAGCGTCTGCGGCGGTTTGTTTTTGCTGAACTCGCGCATGCGGGAATAAGGAAGCAGTTGCGGGCCGCCGCCATACTCACCGCAGCGCAACACACCCTTGCTGCCGATGAAAAGCACGTTGCTCGACTCCTGATTTATCGGGCGCCCCGTCTCCAACTCCTTCGGACGCTCAGGCTTGATTCCGCCGTCATACCAGTGCACTTTTACAGGCGGCATGCCTTCGCGCTCGGGGAATTCGTAATGGACTACGGAAGCCAGCGGGAATGTCTCCTTGTTGACCGGGGTACAGCTCGCCTCCACGCTGGTCGGGTACTTTAGCTTCAGCGCCCAGAAGACCGGGTCCAGCACGTGGCAGGCCATATCAGCCAGGGCACCGCCGCCGAAATCCCACCAGCCGCGCCAACTGAATGGATTATAGACACCTTTCACATACGGCCGCATCGGCGCCGGGCCGATCCAGAGGTCCCAGTCAAGCGTGTCGGGGACCGGATCCTCTCCCTTGGGCCTGCCGATACCCTGCGGCCAGACCGGGCGGTTCGTCCAGGCGTGGACTTCGCGGACTTCACCGATAACGCCGGCCCATATCCATTCACAAATGTCGCGAACGCCGTTGCCGGAGTGACCCTGGTTGCCCATCTGCGTAACGACCTTGTACTTGCGGGCCGCTTCGGTCAGGGCGCGGGCCTCCGATACGAGGCGGGTCAGCGGTTTCTGCACGTAAACGTGTTTGTGCCGCCTCATCGCCGCCATCGCAGCGACGGTATGAAAGTGGTCGGGCGTGGCGACAATCACAGCTTCGATGCTCTTCTCATTGTCGAGCATCTTGCGGAAGTCTTTGTATTTCTTGGCCTTGGGGAATCTCTTGAAACTCTCACCCGCTTTCGCCCAGTCCACATCGCACAGCGCGACAATGTTCGCACCGGCGGACGCACACGCGCGGGTATTGCCGGCGCCCATACCGCCCGCGCCGATAGCGGCAACATTCAACTTCTCACTCGGCGGCTGAGCTAACACGTGGCCGGGCACAATCGTAAACGCCATCGCCGCAGCGGCGCCGCCCATGAAATCACGGCGAGACATCGCCTTGCTCTGCTTTTTTGTGATTTTCTTCTCCTCTTTCATAATCAGTACCCTTTAATAAGTAAGTGTTATTTCAAAACCAGGTTATAACAAATTCATCCGTTACAATTCAACCAGCCAGATATTGCGGAATTGCACGGGATTGCCGTGGTCCTGCAGGTATATGCCGCCCGGTTCGGTAACATTACCATCCAAAGCCCCGCCGGTCAGCTTGGAGAGCGCTAAGTTGTCGTGTATTGTTACGCCGTTGTGCACAACCGTCACAGTGGCGCCCGTACTGCCGGGCTTCGGGGCGTGGAAGGTGATGTCATAAGTCTGCCACTGCATCGGCGGCGCACACATGTTCACGAGAGGCGGGCCTATTTTGTAGATTCCGCCGCACTCGTTGTCCTTGCCCTCGAGACCATAGCTGTCGAGCACCTGCACTTCGTACCGTCCCTGGAGGTACACCCCGCTGTTGCCTCGGCCCTGGCCGCTCTTCTCGGGCATAAAAGGCGTGCGAAATTCCAGGTGGAGCTTGAAGTCGGTGAATTTCTTTTTGGTGACTATCGAGCCGGCGCCTTTCCTGACCTCCATCGCCCGGCCTTTTACCCGAGCCCATTTTACGGAACCGGATTTTTTCTTCGTGTGCTGCCATTGCTTGAAGTTTTTGCCGTTGAACAGCACAATCGCACCGGCCGGAGGTTTGGCGCCCAACGTCGGAGAAAGCCGAATGGTCTTTTCCATTACAATGATGCCCGAAATGGCCTGCCCATCGGCAGCGCTGCCTCTGAATTTGCCGCTGAACTTTCCTTCTTTGATGCCGGACTGGACGTAGAGAACGTTACCCTCAAATTCCGCTCGGCCGTCGAATTGTGCCTCCGAGTCTTTCAGTCCACCTTCGAGTACGTAAAGCGGCGGCCAGCCGTACTCGAACTCGGCGTTGAAATTGGCCCGATACTTGCCCTCGCCAAGAGCTGTCACCTGGGCTATCAGCGGTCCGATATCAGCTCCGTCATCCAATGTCCAGCTCCCCTGCCAATCCCCCATAAAAGGATCGGAATCCTCGATCGCCTTTTTCGCTTCGACGAGAGGATCGACCTCCATAAGACCGCCGCACGAAGATACCAGCACAGGTAAACTCACGGCCAATATGAAAGTTGTGACCTTATAGACGACAATGGAAAAACGATAACCTACGTCACTCCGTTTGACCTGTGGAACCATAATTTATTCTCCGTTGGGATTTGGCGTATTTCGCTTCCTGTACACTGTACTTATTTTTCTGTCTCTTGAAGTCTGCTTATAACTTCCTGCGCCTGCTCACGCAGCGAATCGCTTTGTGTCGTTTCTAATATTCTCTTTAACATATCCATTGCCTGTTTGGGGAAATCCGCGTGAATACCCTCGGCGATTTTGACCACGGCGGATTCGGCCTCTCTAAGCAAGGTCTTGTCTTCAAGGTAAGATGCCGCCATTTGCAGTGCGCCGAGAGATTTGGTGTTGGCAAGTCCTGAGAGCACCCTTCTCCTTTCGCCGACATCGGGCGCCAGACCCATCGCTTTTTTGTACATCTCGACCGTCTCTTTGGCCTCTCGTTTGCTTTCGAGCCTGAGCAGGCGAACAAATCCGCGCAGTGCGAGAATCCGGTGCACTTTGTTGCCTGAACTTTGCGCTACCTTCAGCAAATCCGCAAGCGGCTCCGGGGTGGGCCACTCGGCCAGCGCGCGAATAGCAGCGGTTTGCACGTCGGCGTTCTTTTCCTTTATCGCAGCAGTGAGTACGGGCAAAGCCTTGTCATCGCCTATCTTGCCCAGGACACCCAACAGGGAGCAGCGGCCCGGCGTCTGCTTGACCGAACGCAGCTTAGCCAGCACGGCTTCGGCCTGGCGGTCCTTTTTCTCGATCTTGTGAGCGACGGCGGCAACCGTCTTCTGGCCCTCGCTGCGGTCGGATGAGCTTTTCGCATCTACCAGCAGTTGAACCAAAGCAGGCAAATGCTCAGGGCCGGCAATGACTTTCAGTACCCTGAACGACTCGGTCCGTACCTTGCGGTCCGCATCCTTAGCGGTCTTCAGTAAGGTCTCCACGCCTGCACGAACATTCCGTTCACCCACACTGCCGACCAACTCTACTTTCGTTTTGGACTCGGCTTTCGGTATAGCTGCGAGGATGGCTTGATCGACTTTCGGGCCGCGCAGGCGATACAAACTGTCGCGGGCGGCTTTTTGCTCGGCGCCCCTGGTTTTGGCCGCTGCCTGAGCCAATAAGCCGACGGTCGAGTCGTCGCCCAGTTGACCTAATGCTCTTAGAGCGGCGATCCGAACGGACTGGTCTTTGGCCTTTGCGGCGGTGACAACCGCGGGCCTCGCTACGGCATCACCCCGGTCGCCAAGGGCCGACAGAAGCTGCACCTGGCCGGCGGTCGAAAGATTCGGCAGCTCTTTGGTAAGAGCCTTGGTTACCTCCGTGCCGGGCATGTCTTTGACCATCGCTATCGCCACAGCCTGCATCTCCTGGTCGCCGCTCTTGAGGATGTCGAGAACGATCCCAACCGCCTCGTCCTGCGGCTGCTCGGAAGCGGCAAAACAGGCGGCACAAGAACACAGAAACAGCAGAGCCGCCGGCTTACAAATCGTGCAGTCAATCTTCATTTCCGGTTCTTATTTCCTGGCTGCGTTAATCATGCCTCTGGCAGCGGCGGTGCGAATCGATTTGGGCATGTCTGCTTTGCCGAGCGCTTTGAAGATTGCCATAGCCTCAGCCTTCTTGCCCTGGGCCGCGAGCTTATCGGCGCACTTCAAATACGCATCCAGCACCACCATCTGCAATTTGCCGCTGGTTTCGTCCTTTGCCTCGGCCAGCGCTTTGGCTGCCTGAGGGCTGGCGATCCGGCCGAGAGCTGCCGCGGCAGCGGCGGCGAGCGCCTTGTTCTTGCCGGTCACGAGCCTGGTCAGAGGACGGGCAGCTTTCTTGTCGCCGCGTTGACCCAACGAGTTGACTATACCGATCTTCGCCTTGCCCTTTGCTTTCCTCAGGGACTTACGCAGGGCCTCATCGACAGCCGCCCCGGGGATCCGCTCCAGGGCATACCGAGCCATATCCGAGGTCTTTTCGCCGGCGAGCATTTTGGCTAAGACGGGTACGGACTGCTCTGTGCCGATGATGCTCAATTCTCGGCAGAGGAATTGCCTGCCGGCCTGTTTTGCATCCGGCAGCGCGCCAAGCAGGGCTTTTTCGATCTTCGCCAGCTCGGCTTTGTTGCCGTGCGCCTTCTTTACGGTCTCGCTTATCTCGGTCAGCGCCAGGCGGCTTTGACCCCAATCATACTCTTTTACCTTTGCCAATAATTCCTTCAATTCTGCCATGTCTGATCCCTTTCCTGAACTTGCGATAGGCTTTGACCTCGTATCAACTTTGTAGTCGCCGAATGCGAACTGAATGCCGTCGAGATAGTGCTGCAACACAGCCCGATTCCAGAAGATATGATCGTTGTGTCCCAGCGAGCAGTAGAATATGCGTCCTTTTCCGACCGTCTTTACCCAACTGATGCCGGTATCGGCATCCTCCGGCTTGACGTCCTTGGCGTTGCGCGTGGCCGGGTCGCTCATATCCAGGCTCATCAGAACAAGCTGCTTGTCACGCGAATAGAGCGGCGGGTCCGTTCGGTAAATCTCATCATTGATCTTGAAACCCTTGCCGTTGAACGACGCCATGAGCGGATGGTCGGGCTCGTCGATCTTGATCGCCCAGGTTCCGCCGCCGCCCCAGGGATGACCGGTGAACTTACCGCCCATCATTTCTTCGCCGGCGGGCCACTTCTTGAAGTTGTCTGTCGCTGCGTGGATGCCGGCGATACCCTTGCCGCTCTTGACAAAATCCATCAGGGCCTCACACCGATCCGGCGTCTTTTCGGGATCGAAGTCAAGTCCGGTCGTATTGTTCAGGCACACTGCGTCGAACTGCCTGAGATTCCTCTTTGTGAACACTGAATAGTCGTCGGTAACAACGACCTCGTATGCCCCGGTCTTTTTACCCATCAGCTCCAGCGCCCTGTTAACGACCGGTATCGACTTATGGTAGAAGCCTTCGCAGCGCCAGAATACGAGCAGCTTTCGCCCCTTGGGGGGCTTGACCGTCGCCTTCGCAGGCAATGCCTGTTCAATTTTCTGTACTTCCTCGGCTTTCAGCTCCCGCAGCGTCTCGGGAGATTCCGCCCGCAAAGCACTCGCAGCCAGCGACAAACACCAGAGGCCCAGCAACGCGGCACTGATTAATTTCGACCTCTTATTCATTTTTTGCTCCCTAATAATCAATAATAAATAATCAATTTCACAAGTGCCAGGGACTTCGCATCGGGCGCGAAAGTAAACGGTTGGCCCCGCTGTCTGCGACGAACACTTCTCGTTTCGGGTTCCATTTCAGCGGTCGCCCAAGCTTGTAGGCAATATTACCCAAATGGCAAACGCTTACCGAACGACAGCCGGTTTCTATGTCGCAGATCGGCTTGCTTCGCTTGCGGACGGCATCCAGCCAATCGACATAGTGGTTCCTGCTCTCATAAAGGTGTAATTCATCTGTGCCGATTTGCTGATTCTTGAGTTCTTCGGGCCAGGTGCGCAAATGTCCGCGGTTTGTCTCGACCTTGCCTTTGGTGCCGGTGAATAAGACGCCGTTCGCTTTGTCGCGGGTCATCGTAACACCGCCGGCATATTTATAGGTGAGCACCTTGTAATCGTTGCCGTCTGGGGGGATGATTTCAACCGGGCCGCTCTCGTCCATTCCCATACCCCACTGGGCGATATCGAAGTGGTGCGCGCCCCAGTCGGTCATGCCGCCGCCGCCGAAACGGCTGTTATTGCGCCAGTGAGGAAAATGGTCTTTGCTGAGATGGGGGGATAATTCCTCGTTGTAAGGTCTCCACTGCGCCGGGCCGAGCCACGTATTCCAATCGAGGTAATCAGGCACCGTCTGGACCGGCAGCGGTGGATTCCCGGCGGGTCCGCCAACACCTACGGTCACGTGTTTAAGCTCGCCGATATAGCCGTTTAGAACCAGCTCGCAACCCAAACGAAAGTGCCAGTCCGAGCGCTGCATGCTGCCGGTCTGAAAGATCCTTCCATACCTTCTGACGGCATTGACCATCGCCCTGGCTTCGGCGATAGTCTGCGAGAGCGGCTTCTCGCAATAAATGTCTTTGCCGGCCTCGGCGGATTGAATGACGGTAATCGCATGCCAGTGGTCCGGCGTGGAAATCACCACCGCATCAATGTCGTCCCGGGCAAGCAAGTCACGAAAGTCGCCGTAGGTGTTGCAGCCTTTGTATGTGCCGCCGCTCTTGTTTGAATAGTGGTCTTCTACAATTTTCTTGCCCCGGGCCAGCTTTAATTTGTCAACGTCGCAGGCGGCGAGAACATGGGTGCCGGGCGAGTTCAAAAAAGACCGCATCAGATGTTTGCTCTGCTTTCCTGCGCCGATGAAGCCCAACGTTATCCGGTTACTCGGAGCGGCACTACCCAGGGCGGACGCAGGGACAAAATGTGGAAAACTTATAGCCGCGGTCGCCGTACCGACAGCCCTTCTGATGAATTGGCGCCGACTGATATTGCTGTTGCCCATAATAAACACACTTCCTATAATTTATGGGGCTCGCTAAGGCCTGACAGCACGCTCAGCGAGCCCCGAAAAGGTCTCATTTGGACTTTTTGTCAAACTGCGCATCAAAGGCAATCTGAGAAGGTTTGAAGTCGGCCTTCTTGAAGAACTGGCAGGCCTCTGCCGCACCGTGCTCGCGGTCCATCCGGCTGTCTTCCCACTCGACAGAGAGCGGGCCCTGGTAGCCGACATCGTTTAGAGCGACGATAATTTCCTCGAAGTTGATATCGCCGTGGCCTATCGAGCGGAAATCCCAGTACCGGCGCGGGTCTGCAAATTCGGTATGACCGCCGAAGACACCTACCGTGCCGTCTCCGTGATTCCACCAGACGTCCTTCATGTGAGCGTGGAAGATTCGGTCGCCGAAGGTGCGGATGAACTTGACGTAATCCACACCCTGGTAGCCGAGATGGCTGGGGTCGTAGTTGAAACCAAAAGACTTGTGACCCCTGAGGGCTTTAATGGCGCGCTGAGCCGAGGCAATGTCAAACGCTATCTCCGTCGGGTGAACTTCCAGAGCGAATTGCACACCTTCGGCTTTGAAGGCGTTGAGGATGCGCCGCCAGCGCCTCGCGAAGTCTTTGTAGCCTTCCTCGATCATCTCCTGTGAGGCCGGCGGAAACGAGTAAACCATGTGCCAGATCGAACTTCCTGTAAAACCATTGACGATTTTTACGCCCAGCCTCTTCGCGGCCTTGGCGGAATCGATCATATTCTGGGCCGCACGCTTGCGGACGCCCTCGGGGTCGCCGTCGCCCCAGACATCCGCCGGCAGGATTGCTTTATGACGCTCGTCGATATTGTCGCACACAGCCTGGCCCACAAGATGGTTCGAGATAGCGAAAACCTTAAGCTTGTGCTTCTTCAACAAATCGCGCTTGGCCTTGCAGTAGCTGCGGTTGCTCAGGGCCTCGTCCACGTTGAAATGGTCACCCCAGCAGGCCAGCTCCACCCCATCGTATCCCCAGCCTGCCGCTTTTTTGAGCAATGTTTCCAGAGGCAAATCCGCCCACTGGCCGGTAAAAAGTGTTACAGGTCTTGCCATTTGTCATTCTCCTTAATTTCAGTACAAAATTTAAATGTAAAATTGTGGAATCCCGGCGGGCCGGGATAACTTCCCTACGATTTCCTCCTTTTGAGCGTGAGTGCCGGCTCGCCGGCAAAGCAACCTTCCCTGGAGAGACTTACGCCCAAGAACATCTGGGTTCATTCCTGCCAATACTCCGAAAAAGAATCCATAAATTATAACCGTCGCCTATCGATACGCAATTCAAATTTCCCTGAAAACACAATCACTCTATCAAAGCCCTTTATTGACCGAGCACCTCCACTTTCGCCCCGGCGACAAATGCCGAATATCTATCGGCGAGCTTCTGCCGTCCGGGCATATCGCCCCGACTCACGATGATGCGGTAGCGCAGCGTCAGGCCCGTATCCTGGGGGATTTCTTTTTTGAAGAACGCCCCGAAGCGCCCGTAGTCGCGATAGGCCGAGTAGATCGTCGGCTTCGGGTTGTCCGGATGATTAATATGCTGAACGACGTAGCGGCCGCTGTCCAGACCATACGACATGGCTACCCAGGGCAAATCGTGGTCTTTCTTCGGATCGATGCCGTCTTTGTGGAACAGGTACGTCGCCTTGCCCTCTTTACCGCCGGCGGCAACGTCGTTGTGCGCCCGATACTGAACTCCGGCATGCTCGGGATCGCCATCCAGGAGAACGTCGCCTCTGACGGCTCTCAATTCGGTAAGGAAATCCAGCATAACAACCGTCGGATCGCTCTGGCGATACACTATGGTTCTGCGATGCTCGGCGAGTATAGGCTTGCCGTCCTCAGCGTTCCAGTGAATCAGCGCTGTCGATTGAGCCATGGCCGGCCCGGCTTTCAACTCCTCAAACTTCTGATGGACCTGGTGCACCTCTTTCATGTGCCACAGATCGTAACGCCGGCCCTCGAACGTCAGCTTGTTCCACCCGATCAGAATGCCGCGATGGTGCGGGTAGCGGACCTTGTCTTTCGAATACGGCTGCGGGCCGTACGGGCCGTTGGTCAGCAGGTTCCCCGATGCATCAAAGACATGATGAAACGGTTTGTAGGTCTCGAACGTCCGCTGTTCTGTCGACGTATCATGGGCGTACATGTAGCGAGTCACTTTGTTGCCGTCCAAGAGCAGATCGAGATACTCGCCCTCTTTGTCCTGCCAGGAGAAACCCCCTGCCGCATCGGCTACATCACAAAGAAGAATCGCCATCGCAAAAAACAAAACGCTCGCAGATCCAAACCTGATTTTCATCTTCCCACCTTTTCTTAGAGAGGCACGATCCAGATGTTCCTGAACGATACTTCGTTGCCGTGGTCCTGGAGCAGGATCGGTCCCGGTTCGGGGCCTTCGGGCCGGCCTGCGCCGGTTTTGTTTTCCAGCGCCACGTCGTCGTGGACTAAAACGCCGTTGTGCCAGACGGTGATCCGGGCGTTGTCGGTCTTGGTGCTGCCGTCAAACTTCGCGGCATGAAAAATGATGTCGTAGCTCTGCCACCTGTTCGGCATCCTGCATACGTTCTTGTCAGGCGGCCTGGTTTTATAGAGTGATGCACATTCGTTGTACTTGGGCGGCTGGCCGTACGAATCGAGAATCTGAAGTTCGTAGCGACGCTGTATATAAACGCCGCTGTTGCCCCGGCCCTGCCCTTTGACGTTGGGCGGCGTCTGCGGGATCTTGAACTCGAGATGCATCTTGAAATCGGCGAAGTCCCGCTTTGTCATTATACTGCCGGACTTAGGTGAAATCTTCATCGTATCGCCGATGAGCTTCCATCCTATGTCCTTACCCTCGCCGGCTGTCCAGTGCGAGAAGTCAGCACCACCGAACAACATAATCGCGCCGTCGGACGCAACAGTTGCAATCTCAACCTTAGGCGGATGAGCGTAATCGTTCCAAATCTGCTCGGTTCTCTCGACGTCAACTTTTCCCTCATGGACGTACATGCGATAGCGAAACAGATGGTCCTGACCCGGTTTCATCTCGAAATCGCCTGTCTGCACCGGCGCCCAGTTGAAGAACACCTCCTTCTCGAATCCGGGCCAGATTCGCATCGCCTCTGGATGGCGGAAATTCTGCGGATTGCTGAAGAACGTAATGCCCTTCCAATTGCCGTCGGAAACGCCCGCAGCGTCGCACCACCTGGCGCGGGTCGCGTGACCGTCCTTGCGCGTCTTGCCCGTGCTGGTCAGATACGCAGCCGTCTCGCTCTTCCAGTCGGCGGTGGCGCGGAAGCCGAAGCCGCCGTAGCGATATTTTTCGAGAAGTAAGGGGCTGTCCGCAACGCATCGCTGAGATGAAACAATATCCCAGAGCCAATAACCTGCCCCCGGCCCGCCAATGTTGTAAACACGCACGTCCCAGACCTCTTTGAGCACGATTTTCTCACCGTCGGCTGTCTGTAGTGCAACGTGATCATGCTCGGCCTGAAAGCCTCCGAAAACCGGTCCGCTGGTCGTCGAAAGAAACCTGTTGAAGCGGACGGTCCCTTGCCCCGCTTTGAGGTTCCAGAAGTCCACCGCCTTGCCCTCGAACTTGGTCTTGGTCCAGGGCATCCAGATGCCTAAGTGATGATAATGGTCGTCCGGATGAATATTCGTCAGTATCGAACCGGATGGCGACCACAAAGGATGAATAAACGCACTGCGGTTGTAAAGCTCGCTCTGGCCAGCCGGCGGCAAAACAACGGCATGATTGTAGCTCAGGACTTTCGTGCCGTCCTTTTGCAGCTCAAGAACCTTTTTGTCCTGCACTGCGCTGACACCCCGAGCGGCACTGGCATCGCCTTTGAGAAGCTCGTACTTTCGTTCTGTTCCCGGCTCGGTGGTGCCGGAGAGCACCCACCACAATCGCGGCGGACTGCCGGCCTCGAACTGCACAGGCACACTGAGGCGTCGCGAACCGTTGACTTCCACCAGGCGAATGTCATCGCCCGGAAAAACCTCCGGCACGCCGCTCAGATCGAGCGACACCGGCGTATCGTTGCGTGTGTAATTACCCGCCTCGACCGTGATTGTCCCCAGAGACTCACCGTAAGTGACCGATTGGAGTGAAAAGAGACAACAGGACAAGAAAAAGACAGGAATCAAGCGTATCAATGTTGAGACGGGCTTTTGCATCGTTGTGCTCCTTTTTACTCAGCTTTTCGTTCCTCGATTTCTTTGGGGCAAAAAGCTGGATTCTAACGCTGATAGCTCTGTTAAGCAAGCCTTATCTGAGAAATTTTCCTATTGCTGAGAATTCAACATTCTGCTTCTACTTGCGTTCCGGCGGGCTTTCTGTTAGTTTACCTGTTCGCATGAAGGACCCCTTTTAATCTGAAACACTATGAATACGCAGGGACTGAAACCATGACTCTCAGAATCCGTTTGATTATCGTTCTCTCGATCTTTAGCGCCGCCCTCGGGGGTGATGTCGCCGCAGGCCCGTACACCGAATGGCAAAGTGGGCCGCCACACGATGCGAACTTCTTTCCAATCGCCGTCTGGCTGCAAAATCCCGGCAAGGCGGACAAGTACAAACAGGCGGGCATCAACACGTACGTTGGGCTTTGGAGAGGCCCAACGGACAAACAGCTCGCAGAACTCAGGCAAGCCGGCATGAAAGTCATCTGCCATCAAAACAAAGCCGGTCTTGAGCACGCAGATGACTCTACGATTATCGGCTGGATGCACGGCGACGAGCCGGACAACGCCCAGTCACTCGGCAAAGGCAAGGGATACGGCCCGCCGATTCTTCCTGAAAAAATAGTCAATGACTACCACAAGATTCGAAAGGTTGACCCCACCCGGCCGGTGCTTCTGAATCTTGGCCAGGGGGTCGCCTGGGACGGCTGGCATGGCCGGGGGGTTCGCAAAAACCATCCTGAGGACTATCCCGAATACATCAAAGGCTGCGATATTGCCTCGTTCGATATCTACCCGGCAGTCCACAGCAAACCGGAGGTCGCAGGCAACCTCTGGTACGTGGCAAAAGGCGTCGAGCGGCTGGTGCGCTGGACCGAAGGCAAAAAGGCGGTCTGGAACTGCATCGAGTGCACTCGAATCCACAATCCACAGACAAAGGCCACACCGCATCAGGTTAGGTGCGAAGTCTGGATGTCGCTCATTCACGGCTCGATGGGCCTGATTTACTTCGTGCACGAATGGGAGCCGAGATTCAACGAGTCGGCGCTTCTGAGCGATCCTGAGATGCTCTCGGCGGTGACTAAGATAAACCGGCAGATTATCGAGCTTGCACCCGTGCTGAACAGCCCGATCATCAGAGATACGGCAGACGTCTCGTCGAGCAACGAATCTGTGCCGGTCGCGACTATGGTCAAGAAACACGAAGGCGCGACGTATCTTTTCGCCGTAGCGATGCGGGAGGGCAAGACCACCGCGACATTCGACCTGCAGAAGCTGCAAGGCAGGACAACCATAGAAGTCATCGGCGAGAATCGAACAATCGCTGTAAAGAACGGCGTTTTCCAGGACATCTTCGAAGCATGGGACGTGCACATTTACAGAGTTCAGGATACAAAATCGTGAAGCAAGGCGCGGCTGTGTTTTATGTAGAATACCGAGCTACACCGAATAACGTGGAGGATTATTATGATTCTCAAATTGAATCTGTTTCAGTGTCTATTGGTAGCCTTTCTGGTCTCAATACTGCCAGCTTACGCCCAACAAGCAGGACAATCCGAGCGGGAGGCGATGTACTACCGCTACCTTGAGTTTCGCTCCTATGTTAAAGGCGGCTCCATCAAGCCCCACTGGATGGCGGACGGCAACAGTTTCTGGTATGTCGAGGGGGATCCCAACAACACCATCATCTATAAGGTCAATCCCGAGGCAAACACCAAAACGCCGCTATTTGACACCGCGCGGCTGCGCCAGGCGCTCACGGTCCTGCTCGGTCACGAGCCACCTTACCAGGGCCTCCCCTTCGACGAATTCACCTTCATCGAAGGCGAGAAAGCAGTGAAGTTCACCGTGGAGGACAAGGAGTTCATCCTTCATCTCGATACCTATGCGATCACTCGGGCTGCGGCGCTATCCGAGGAAGAAAAGAGCCGGTTGATCCCACAGGTCTCACGCAAACGCTTTGACTTGATTCACGAATTAAGGGAAGTGCTCTCCCCCGACCGCCGCTGGTTCGCTGGCATCAAAGATCATAACCTCTGGCTGCGCTCCACCACCGACGGGCGCAGCGTGCAGATTACCACTGACGGCATCAAAGACTTCGAGTGGGGCTTCCTGCAAGCCGATGAGGCTGGCCAGTTGGCCGAGTGGTCGCCCGATAGCTCCAAGCTGGCCGTAAAGAAGGTGGACAGCCGCAAGGTGGCACCCATACCCATCGTCCACTGGTTGAAGCCGACCGTGGAAGTGGAGTGGGTTCCCTACCCCTTCGCCCGGTTGGACGGCCCCTTGCGCCAGAGCGAACTGTTCATCGTGGATATCCTCTCCAAACGCAAGGTACGCGTTGACACCGGAGAGGAACCGGATCAGTACATTCACATCGTCGGGTGGCGGCCCGACGGTTCCGAGCTGCTTTTCCTCCGGATGAACCGCGTGTTCAAAAAGTTGGAGCTGATGGCTGCCAATCCCGCCACCGGCTCCACACGGGTGGTCCTCACTGAGATCCAAAAAACCTTCATCTTAGGAGAGCAATTCTCTTACCAATGGCCTGGGCTTATCACATTGCTGGAGGATGGTAACAGGTTTATTTGGATGTCTGAAAGGGACGGTTGGAATCACCTCTACCTGTATGACATGGACGGCACCCTCATCAGGCGACTGACCGAAGGAACCTTCCCGGTGTTGTGGGTTGAAGCCCTGGACGAGAAAGCCGGCTGGGTTTATTTTAGTGCCCACGCCGACCGGCAGCGACCCCACGATGTCCACCTCTACCGGGTGAACTTGCAGGGTGAAGGTTTCATGCGGCTTACCGAGGCGAGCGGCGAGCACAGGATTCGTTTCGCCCCCTCGAAAGAGTTCTTCCTGGATTCCCACTCCAACTTGGACCGGCCACGCAGGATCGAGTTGCGGCGGGCGGATGGCACACTGCTCCAAACATTGGCGCAAGCCAATATTGACGCCCTCAGGGAACTTAGGTGGAAGCCCCTGGATGAGTTCGTGGTCAAGGCGGCCGATGGGGAAACCGACCTCTACGGGGTTCTTTATAAACCCTACGATTTCGACCCCGGAAAGAGATATCCGGTGATCGAGTGTATTTACGCTGGCCCGCAACTGCGGGTGGTGCCGCACATCTTCATCTCCCCAGCCATAGGGGCGCAGGCGCTGGCCCAGTTAGGCTTCGTGACCTTCATCGTGAACGGGCGCGGGACACCCGGTCGGGGAAAAGAGTTTCAGGACGTGGTTTATGGCAGCTTCGGCCGCCACGAGATTCCCGATCATGTAGCGGTGCTCAAGCAACTGGCCGCAACGCGGCCCTATATGGACCTGAGCCGGGTGGGTATATACGGTCACTCATTTGGCGGTTACTTTACCATTCGCGCCATGCTGTTGGCCCCAGATGTTTATCACGTAGGTGTTGCATCAGGCGGGTTCGCGGAACCGATAGGCACCCTGGTCGAGTCCTACCTGGGCCTGCTCCAGGATAACAAAGAGGAGTATGAGTACGCCTCCAATCTTCGCTTGGCGGGAAATCTCAAAGGCAAGTTGTTGCTGCTGGTCGGCACCAGCGAGGTTCTGTTCGGGTCTAATATGAAGATGGTGGAGGCGTTCATCCGGGCGGGCAAACCTTACGATCTGAATGTGTTCCCCGATCAGGGGCACGATTTCATTGATGATCCCGAAATTGCTCGCAGGTACTATTGGGATACCCTTCGCCGCTACTTCCAGGAGCACCTGAAACCGGTTCCAACCGTCGAAATTACCAGGCCGGTGGAAGGTAGTTTCGATCTGGACGAACCTGTGCCCCTAAAAGCAAAAGCGTCTACATCGGCGGACGCCCGGGTGCTTCGCTTAAAGCAGCATATGCACACTTTATAGCAATAAAAGCTTGCAATCGCTGTCGTTTGTGGCTATGTTTGTATTTCTTGTTCATCATTGAAAGGATCGATATATGAAGTATGACGTAGCTGATTTTTCGTTGGCGCCCGGCGGCAAGAAACGGATTCTCTGGGCCGACAACGATATGCCGGCTTTGGCGGCGATTCGCAAACGATTTGCCAAAAGCAAGCCCTTGAAGGGCAGGAACGTTTCAGCCTGCCTGCATGTGACCGCCGAGACGGCCAATTTGGTCAGAACGCTCAAGGCGGGCGGGGCAAATGTTGTTCTCTGCGCATCTAATCCACTCAGCACCCAGGATGACGTGGCCGCTTCGCTTGTGAAGGATTTTAAGATAGCGGTTTTTGCTATATGCAGGGAGAATCGCAGCACTTATTACAAACATATCAACGCCGCAATCGACCACAAGCCAGTGATTACGATGGACGACGGCGCCGATCTGGTCAATGAGCTGCATACCGGCAGAAAGAAAGATGCCGGTCGGATAATCGCGAGTATGGAAGAGACCACCACCGGGGTCATTCGTCTGCGAGCTATGGCAAACGAGAGCAAGCTGAAGTTTCCGGTCATCGCAGTAAACGACGCTGCAACCAAACATTTGTTCGACAATCGCTACGGCACGGGTCAATCAACGGTTGACGGCATCATTCGAGCCACCGATTTCCTGATGGCGGGCAAGAAGGTTGTCGTGGCGGGCTATGGCTGGTGCGGGCGGGGCTTCGCCATGCGAGCGAGAGGAATGGGAGCAATCGTGATCGTCACCGAGATCGACGCTGTCAAGGCGCTCGAGGCGGCCATGGACGGCTTCGACGTTATGCCAATGGCAAGAGCGGCAAGAGTCGGCGAGCTGTTCGTAACGCTCACCGGCAACAAACACGTCCTGCGGGCCGAGCACTTCCGTGCGATGAAAGACAGAGCGACAGTCGCAAACAGCGGGCATTTCGACGTTGAAATAGACATACCGGCCCTGAAGCAACTGAGCAAGAAGCTGACCCGTAACGTGCGCAACCACGTTGACGAATACATCCTCAAAAACAACAAACGCATTTACCTTCTCGGCGAAGGGCGGCTAATCAACCTCGCCGCCGCCGAGGGGCATCCTGCCAGCGTCATGGACATGAGCTTCGCAACGCAGGCGCTGCAGACCGAATACGTGATAAAGAAACAGGGCAAACTTTCTATTGCCGTCCACGACGTCCCGTTGGAGATAGAGCAGCAGGTAAGCAAGCTCAAACTAAGATCAATGTCGATAGGGCTCGACAAGCTGACCCCTGAACAGGTCGCTTACCTTGCAAGCAGCGGTGAAGGAACATAAGATTGACTATTTTCTACTTACTATTGACTATTGATAAGGAAAATCGACACAAAAATTCAATAGAAAATAATCAATAGTCAATAGTCAATATGTAGGCTTATGGATGATAAAGAGACGGAAAAGACACCAATAGCAGTCTCGAAGTCTTTTATGGCTGTCGGTCCGACGCTGCACTACAGTCACAAGAACGTCCAGACGTGCTGGCTCCTCGCGATGGCGGCATTTGGTGTAAGCTGCCTTTTTTGGTCGAAGATCGTGACCGGCACATTCTGGTCATTCGACGTTCAAGCCCTGACAACGCCCGAGTTCTGGGGTTTGAGCCGGCCTATCCCAACCGGAGTGAGCATATTCGAGTACCCCTGGCAGATTCTTGTTTTGGGACTCCTTATGGGCATTTTGGCCATTGTCCCCGTGTTGATTTCACAATTGATGAGCTTTCGCTACAGCGTCTTTTTCATATTGCAGGTTTTCTTCCTGGCCTGCCTGCCTAAATTTGCGATCTGTCTATTTGTCAGTTGTGTCGCCGTTGCGTGCAGGCCGCTTCGTTTTCGCTCGCGCTTCATCGCGATAGCACTATGCGCGGTGCCCCAGCTATTGTATTGGGGATACTTCGGCAACGTCGGGGATGTCGAGCCTATCGTATGGGGATTTTCTTATGCGCCCTGGATTTGGGCCTGGCTTGATGCGATGATTATAACTGGATTCGTGCTCGGTATAGGTCATTTTACGCGTTATCGACCCGGCCTGACCTGGATTTTTACTTCCCTGACCCTCGTGGTCGCCGTAGTCGTCTTCGAGCTGGCAATCGGTTTCGACGAACTGGACTACAACTTTCATGTGGCTAAGAACAATCCGGAGTATGCCACTGAGTTCCGCGATCACAGCATAACCGAAGCGCTGGACGATATCATCAGCGATCCCGCAACCCGGAAGTATCTGGATGAGTCTTTTTATCCTGCGGATCCGATCGCCAGGCGTGCCGACCTGAAGAAGGAGATCCAGGAACAGTTAAGACACGACCGATGGCCAAACTGGTTTATTGTGCCTGCGGAACTGAGGTACCGGCAGAAAAAAGACGATATGCTCGAGCAGTACAATCTGTTCATAAGTAAACGCCCCAACAGCCCTCGGATGCCGATAGCTCTTTACTACAAAGCGATTCTGAAAGAATACAGCCCGGATACAGCTCTGCTCGGGCAGAAGGAAGAATTACACTTCTACAGCGATTACGCGCATGAAAAGGCAAGAAAGATCTGGTGGGAGCTGTGCCGGGACTTCGCCAACAGCCCGGAGTCGGTCGAGGCAAGATGGCGCAAGGCAAAGCACCAGGCCTGCCGGGGCATGTTCGAGGAGGCAGAGAAGCTTCTTGCCGAAGCCCGGACTATGCTGGCGACCGAGCAGGCGAAACTGCTCGAAGCAGAACCGGCGCCCTCAGGCGGACTTTTCAGCTTATTTCACCGGCCGGGTGATTCGGTAATGACAATACGCAAGTTTAGTGAGCTGCAAAGAAGGACAGAACAGTTGCAGCTTCTTATAAGCTCGGAAAACCGAACCGACGAGCCCGAATCGGTCGAACGGCTTGCGAAGTTCGTGACGCTCAATCCACATGCTTCCGATTATGCTCAGCGTCTTGACGGACTCCTCGAACAAACCGAAGACGGGGACCGGCTCCGCGACAATATCCTGCTGGCCCAGGCAAAACTTGACGCCGATGAGCAGCTCAGGGCCGAGAAGCTTCAAGAGCTGCACAAACAACTCAAGCAGACCGACGGCGGGATGCTGGCGCTGTACGAGCTGGGGCTGCTGAAGATCAGCTTGTGGCGCCGGCAGGGCCAGGCCAATCCGGAGCTTAAGAAAGAGTATCTGGACCAGGCAAGAAAGACTCTGACGAGCTTTTTGGAGTCGTATTCCGACAGCTCCTATGCCGGGCAGGTCAAGAAAAATCTGGATGGCCTGCCTGCCGAATGACGGACACTCCGAGGTCCTTGCCGATTGTCGATCATTGGGATTTGAGTTGACTTTCCCGGCAATTGTGTTAGCATAGAGATTGGCCGGGGAACGTTTTGTTGCGCTCAAGGCCTTTTTTATTGCCATGAACCGAACATGAAACAATGGACATGGCGAAGGGTGATTCAAATTAGGAGGTAGCAGGCTTGATGAAAGATGTATTCCTTACTACCAAGTCCACACCGAATGCTCTGCCTGGGATTTCGATAGATGAGTGCCGCTGATAATCAAGTTTCCCACGACCGGGACACCGGCAAAATCCTGCTTGTAGGCGATGTCGGCAAAGCTTTCCTGGATACGGACGCCGTCGCAGACAAGCGGTGTGAAGTATGCACGAACGCTGCCCAGGCCGTCGACGCCGCGGCTAAGCACAACTTCGCGGTAATCACCGTCGTAATCTCCGGATTCCCGGCCAAATTGAGTTCCGTTCTCAAGGCCTTACGAGATGCCAGCGACGCTAAGATCGTTCTGCTGGCACAGATGTATGAAGAGCCGATAGCGATCCGGCTCGTCGGCTCGACCCATAACGGCACGCGCCTGGCAAACGACTACCTGATTTGCCCGGTCCGGCGGGATGAATTTTACGAATCCGTCACGGCCACACGCAGCCACAGGGCAGGCGAGGCCGCACCTTGCGTTACTGTTGATACAACAACGGAAATGAGAATAAGACAACTCGAAAGATTGGCCACCGAGGACGACTTAACTGGCCTGAAGAATAGAAGATATATTTGGGAGTTCTCCCGGCAGATTATCGAGCACACCGCCAATGAAAACGGACGGGTCACACTGCTCGTGTTCGATATTGATAACTTCAAACATTACAACGATATTTACGGCCACATCGCCGGCGATGAGATTTTGAAACAGACCGCTGTCTTGATGCGGCGCTGCTGCCGGAGCCACGACGTCATCGGCAGGATTGGCGGCGACGAGTTCGCCGTTGTTTTCTGGGACGACCCGCAGCGAGAGACCCCGCGCAGCGCAGCCAAGAGCACAGAAAGACGCTCAGCAAGCGCCGACCATCCCAAAGAGGCAATTTTCATAGCAAAGCGGCTGGTGCAGGAATTAGAGGCAGCGAAATTGTCCACATCCGGTGGATTAGGCCCGGAGGGTAAGGGCGTTCTGACAATAAGCGGCGGTCTGGCCAGCTTTCCCCGTGACGGCAAGACAATACAGGAGCTTTTTCAGCAGGCGGACAAGGCACTGCTGGAAGCCAAACGCAGCGGAAAAAACAGAATCTATCTGGTCGGAAAACCCAAGAACGACATCGCGGAAATAAACGGTTGACCGCACAAATCCGGGGGGCTAAAATACCAAACGAGTCAAGAGCTTTCTGTTGACAACTACGCAAAGAGAAAGGGTCAAGCATGTCTACAACCAACATAAGGAAGGCGTCCCTTGCGGCCGGAGTTGCCGTGGCGATGACGCAGGCGACCGAAGCCGCCCGGAACAAAGGGGTCAAGAAACTTATCGCCGGGATCAAGGACAGCAGCGCCAATGCACGCACCGAGGCCTGGCAAAGTGCCGGCGAAGTCGGCGCCCCGGCGGTCAAGCCTTTGGCGCAAGTGATGACCGACGGCGATCTTGAGGTCGCCCGGGCGGCAAAGCGGGCACTGTGGAAGATCGTTCGGCACACCGGCCGACCCGGCGCCGACGACGAAAAGAAAGCAGTCGAGACGAGGCTGCGCGGGCTGTTAAGCGACGATCAGCCGGTGGCGATCCGGCGCGAAGTCTTGTGGATGCTATCGGAAATAGCCGGTATGCGTTCGGTCAAACCGATGGCCCGGTTGCTGAGCAACAAGGACCTGCGCGAGGACGCCCGAATGGCGCTCGAGCGGATTCCCAACAAGAGGGCCGTCCAGGCGCTGAGAGCGGGCTTTAAGGCCGCGCCCGAAGACTTTAAGCCCAACCTCGCCCAGTCGTTGCGCAAACGGGGCCAGAAGGTCGCGGGCTATCCCTGCGTGAAGCTCGTGCCCAGTAAATGAAACCAATGCCGACATACTGTCTGTAATTACAAAGCAGAAAGGTGATAGAACGATGAAAAAGTCAAAGCAACTTAACAGGCGTCAATTTCTGGCCACCGCCGGAGCAGCAGCGGCGAGCGTGCCGTATCTTATACCGTCCGGCGTCCTTGCGGCACGAGGCAGACCGGGAGCAAACGAACGAATAACCACCGCACATATCGGTGTCGGCGGCAGAGGCGGCGGACTCCTTCGCGAAGTTAAGAGGTTCCGTGACGCAGGCTCGGTCAACATCGCAGCCGTGTGCGACATAGACAAGAATCGGCTTGACAAGGCCGTCAAAGAGGCAGGTGAAGGAACCGACGCTTACCACGACTATCGTCATATTCTCCAGCGCAAAGACATTGATGCAGTCGTGATCGGCACGCCCGACCACTGGCACGGCGTCCAGGTGGTTCATGCCGCCGAGACCGGCAAGCACATCTACTGTGAAAAGCCGGCCTGCTGCACCATCGAGGAAGGCAAGGCAATGGTCGCCGCCGTTAAGAAGAACAATGTAGCCGTTCAGATTGGCTCACAGGGCCGGTCGCAGCCGGAAGCTTATCTGGCGCATCGCTACTTAGTCAATGGCAATATCGGCCACATCAGCCGGGTCGATTGCTTCCATTACCCCAGCCCCGAGGACAACAACCCGGTCCCTGACAGCGACCCGCCGGCCGAGCTGGATTGGGATATGTGGCTGGGACCGCTGCGCTGGAGACCATACAACAAGAGATACCTTCACGGCGTGTTCCGCTGGCTGCTCGAGTCGGGCGGCGGGCAGATCCGCGACCGCGGCGCCCACGTGATGAGCTGCGCCATGTGGTGGATGGGGGCCGACAGCACCGGACCGGTTACCGTCGAGGCGACAGGCACAGCACCTAAGCAGGGACTTTGGGACAGTGCCGTGCTGATGGACGTGACATACACCTTCAAGAATCCCGATTGGGTAATGACCTGGCGGCAAATGCCCAACGATCAGTTGCCTCCCGCTGAGAAGCGCACGCCGGAGGAACTTAACAAGGAGATTCGCAAGATCTCGCGTCCCGGCTACGGCGCCATCTATCGCGGCGACAAAGGTGAGTTCATC
Source organism: Planctomycetes bacterium B3_Pla (assembly GCA_005223045.1). GTDB lineage: Bacteria > Planctomycetota > Phycisphaerae > Sedimentisphaerales > Anaerobacaceae > SG8-4. The sequence continues at coordinate 100,033 of NJBM01000011.1, forward strand.
CACTGGGGCGGCGACGGCGGCACGTGGGCCGAGAGAAAGGCCCGAAACTGGAAACCACCGGCCGGCGCTAAGGATGTGTATAAAAGCCCGGGGCACTTCCAGGACTGGTTCAAGGGCATCAGAACCGGCTCAAAGACTATCATGAACATGGAAGCCGGCGCCGGCGCTGCCAACCTGTGCATCCTTGGAAATCTGTCCTACATCCTTGGTCGAAAGCTCGAATGGGACCAGGCCAAACAAACCATAGTGGGCGACAAACAAGCACAACGAATGATGTCCAGCCCGCAGCGCCACCCATATCATTTGTAGGAATTTCGCATACAAAATGCTGCTTTTTACTGCCCTCCGGGACACGCGCCTGGAGGGCGGCATTTAAAATATTTCATCTATAACCGGTTTCTGTAAACACTTACAAACTTCAGCCCTTTCTCGCGCATGGTAGCTGTGCCGCAACTCCTTCGGTAGAGGTAATCCCACACACCTGTGCCATTGTGGATAACCTGTTAATAAATCAAAATCTCCACAGCAAGCCACGTTCCAACGATAGCAAAAATACCAGGCAAATTGAAGATTATTCCCCACATTTCCATATCGGGGACGCTCAGAATTCGCCTCGTGCTCTGTAAACACTGCCCAGTAAACATCTTACATCACCTAAAAGAACCGCCGCACATGGTCGCCTTCACAAAACCGCTTACGGGCTGATAGGATGCGCTGGTTTTCCCGGGCCGGCAATGGTTTCGGTGAGAATTGGGCCGTCGGTGGATAATCGGTAGAAAAACCTTCTGTTCGCTTGGATCAGGCAGGGCAAACACTCGCTCAAAGGCCTGTCCATCAATGCTCAACCGCCACCAGGGTTCGGGGCATCATTTCAGTCAAACCCAGCTTCCGCCCGCTGCAAGAGACATTAACGCTTCCTTCTAACGGCAGAACCAATTTTTTTCGCACTTCGACGGGTTGGGAGAACTCGATTGAAACATTGACAGACTCATCGTTGAAGTTCTCGACGATCAGGCAATTGGAACCTATCAGGTACAACGCCACTTTGTTGGGAGCGTCGAATTTCATTCCGAAAGGCGCCAGCAATTTGTCTCTGATGGGCTTGAGCTGCTCGCGAGTGAGGCCGAGCAGATTTCGAGGTTTACCGGTGACATTCAAAGCAGTCAGGGACCCGTCCCGGAGATTGACGCCGTCCAGGCTTCCGGCAAGTCCGTCCGTTATCAACACCGGCTTGCCGGCATTGAGCATCGTCTCAAGTTTGGCTGGGAATTTAGGATCCTTCAGCGCGTGTACGGAAAAGAATGCAGCTTCAGCATCGGTGTCAATCTTTGCCGTAGGTACGAGCGGCAAGCCGAGCATTCCAACGAAATCAAAAACGTATTGCTCGCCACCAGCATCGCTGTTCGGAGGCTTCGGGGCGGCAATTCCCCTGATCGGTTTTCCCCGTACGAGTTGGGCCAGCTTGAACAGCCCGGGGATTTCGGCGCGCAGCTTTTCGACGTTTGCCGGCCCGGTATCTTTCTGGAGCGAGCCGTAGCAGAACAGCAGCATCTCTTTTGCGTCCGCCAGGACAGTCTGACGTGCCTGTTCGACGTAGGTATCTTCCGTGGTGCCGTAAGGGTCGAACCATCCGCCGCCCGTCTTGTCGCCGCCTATCTCGCCGAGCCAGCGCATAATGTAATAGGCTTCGTACTGGACCTTCCCTCCCCAGCGCTCATTGTCAAAATCCCGTGTCTCGGTGCCGACCCAGATTCTTTCGTAGTCGGCGGTCTGGCGCAATACCTCGTAGCCGCGATTGTGAAAATTGTCGTACCACTGCGGGTACTTGATTATAATCCTCACATCCGGATTCACTGCTCTTGCCGGGGCCAGTATTCTGTCGCGACTCATCCCGACCATAAGCTCACAGCGGTAATCGGCCCACGACTGCTCGCCGCGCGCCGTTTTGCACTCATCACATTGACAATCGGTGAAGAGAAAGTCGTCGATCATAATTTCGTCGAAAATTGACGCTGTGAACTCGAATATCTCCTGAAGATGGTTCTGGGTCTTTGTATTGGTGTAGCAGGAAATCAGGTTCCAGCCCGTCGATCTTTTTCCCACTATGGTTGTTGTAACGCAGCCGGACACATCGAAGCCCTCTGACTCGAATCTTGATTTGGCGCCTTCCAGCAGCTTGCGCTCGGCGGTGTAATTGCTCCTGAAGGTCTCGATGAAAACGTGCGTTACGCCGGTCTTCTTACACCAATCAACCGCCTTGCCGATTCCCTGCTCATCGGACAAATGATCCCTCACGTTCTGGGCCGTAAAGAGCGTCGATATCCTCAGCAGGCCCTTATTTTGATTTGCCAGATCCCACAACGTCTGCGACTGACAACGCAACGCCGTCAACAGAACCAATCCTGCAACGATACACCTTAAACGTCCCGGCTTTATCATTCTTTATCTCCTGTAGTTTCTGAGCGCCTTAGTTCGACCTTGTTTATGGCGAGTTCTAAATCGCCGCCGAGGACAGCAATGCGCAAATCGGCGCTGTTGCATCGATTCATAAAGCGGCACTGCGCCAGCTCGAAATCGGCGGTTTTCCAGCTTCCAGTGCTTTTGACGGCAACGTTACCGATCCTGTGAAACGCCCCTTCGAGCGCGCCTTTGCCCGGATCCGTGTTGTCATACTCGATATGGAACGATGCACATCCGGCATCGCGGTAACTGACAGACACCATGATCGTCCGGTCAAACAGCCCGAAAGCAAATGCGTCATCCACATTGAAGTAAAGATACCGGCTGTCGCTCGAATAGGGATTTGCGTCGGAGACAACCGCCTGGGCATCAGAGAATTTCTTCATCCTCCAGACACCGTCACCGTCGCTTGGACGAAGGCCCAGGCCCTCGGCCCGCCCCGGCGCCCACGCGACGGTGTTGGCGTCCGGGTACAACGAATGAATCTTGAGGACCGTTTTCGCCCTCCATATATCTGCAAAAAGGCGCGTCAGCACGATATAGCTTCTGCCGTACTCCCGTGAATGTGCGATATCGGTGCCCTCGTGCCATTCGTTCCATGTCTCAACGTGTACAATCCAGGGACGATGCCGCGGATCCAGTTGGAGAATCTTCAGCCAGCGGTCGATATAAGTCTGCCCGTCACGGCGTTCGACGATCAAAGGCTGCCTGCCCGGTACCGCGGTGTGATCGTACCCGGGACCGAGAGCTGCGACCTGCCTGTAGATAAGGGGTCCGCTCACCGCGCCGCCCCAGGAGTATGTCGCGTCTGTCAGTCCTTTCCAGCCGGACGACTTGACGATGAACGGCTCAATTCCAAAGTCTGCGTCGAATCTGCGTTTCACATAGTCGAACTGTTTTTCGTCTTGTCCCTTGGCAAACGCCGACGCATACACAAAGACAATCGGCCTGCCATCCACCCGCGCCCATTTCGGAGGCGGAATCAGGCTGAAGAAGTCGCGGATCGGCGTATAGAACCACTCCTTACCAAAATCTGTTGCCAAGTCAACGTGATAGTTTGCCCCGTCTTTACCGAACCTGTTATGTTTGAGGATGGACGTGTCGTAGAACATCCCAATCGCCGGCGGAGTAATACCTTCCTTCTCCAAAGCATTGTGGGCATTCACCAACGGCGGCAAACCCGCGAAACTCCAGCCGTCATACTTGCCCGGCACGCCCCAGAAGACCGGCATAAGAAAATCGACACCCGCTGCGACCATGTCTTCCAATTGCGCCCTGTGCCAGGAAGCACGCTTGTAGCTGATATTGTTCATATCGGCCGGGTGGGTCGTTAAGGCGTCTGTCCCGTCATGGTCGATGATATGGGCGCTTGTTTCAAGATCGTACCAGTAGAAATACGTCGTTCCGACAATCGGCTGGCCCGTCTTGAACGTTGCCGCATCTCCGTGATCCGTTGCTTTCAATGGGAAAAAGCGGCCGGGCGGCCTCTTGGGCAGCTCAGCGGTTTGGCCGAGAGCTAAACAGCAAATGCACATGCACAGCAGCAACGGTAGATAGTTGTATCCGCGTGGTAATGACATGCTCATACTTCCTCCGAATAAAGCGCTCGAAAACTATTCTCGCCTAAACGCCTCTATTTTCTCTTTCAGCGCCCGGCAGGCGGCGGTCGGGTCGCTGGCTTTGGTCACAGCGGCGCAGACAGAGATGCTTGCCGCACCGGCATTCAGGACCTGCTCAACGTTATCTAAGGTTATTCCACCGATAGCGACATTGCCGATTCCGGTATCGGCCAGGATTTCGCCGGCCTGCCGGACGTAACCTAAGCCAACGGGCGGAACATCAGGCTTCGTGCCGGTGGCAAATACAGGGCCGAGGGCTGCATACGTAGGCCGCTCGTCGCAGGCGGCGCGCAGTTGTACAGGCGAGTGCGTGCTCTTGCCGATAATCAACGGGGCCTTCTGGAGCTTGCGCGCCTGCTCAATCGGCAGGTCGTTCTGGCCCAGGTGCAGCCCGTCGGCGCCGGCGGCGACAGCAACATCGACTCGGTCGTTTATGACGCTCAGAACATCGGCATCTTTGCAGATCTTCACGAACTCGGCTGCAATAGCATAAAGCTTGTCGTCCTCGATGGCCTTTGCCCGAAGCTGAATGCAATCGGCGCCCCCGTCGGCACATTTGTGCGTTAAATAGATGACCTCCGTCGGCAGGTTGCTGGTAATGACGATGTACAGTCCGACCCGTTTGAATTTCTCACGAGGCTCGGCGAAAAGCACGATGTCCTTCTCAAGCGTGTAAGCATCGTATCGGAGCTTCTCAATTCTCCCGGCTAAAGACTCGTTCTCGATCCGGATCACCTCGGCAAGCGCCCGCAGCGCTTCGGTCAGACGTTTGCAGCCGGCGGTCAGCGAATCACTGAGGCTGCCGCGGCCAAGCTGTTTTTCCACGGTTTGAGCAACACCGACGTCGCCAGGTGTCTCTCTGCTTGCGATGAGCCGCCCGGCGTCAAGCTCGCCGATGGCTCTTGTGAGTTCGTGCCGGAGCTGTTTGGCCCGGCTGCTCAATGGCGCTGAATTCAGTGCGAACCTGCAAACTTCCTCTATTACCCGAACGGCCTCCCGGGCACGATTGAAGTTGGCATCGATAATTCGCAAAACTGCGCTTTCCATAGTGTGTTTGATTATATTTGCCGGGCGGGATTTTGAATAGTCAAAAAAGCAAGTGGAGGCCTTGCCGGCATCGGGGGGGTTGGTGCCGGCGCGACGCAGCAAGTCAGCGTGCCAATCAGACCGCTCGACGCGCAAAAGATCGGAGTCGCCCCTCCTCCGGAACGACTCCAAATAGAAAACATACTACATTGTTAGCAAAATCGGCGAGGCCGGTTTTGATCGTTGGCAAAAAATCGGGCGGACATGTCCTCCTCCGAAACACTTTTAGGCCGTCCGCCCAATATATGGCCGCCCAAAAAGCTCAAACTATACTTATACGCAAAAAATGTGCCAAAGCGACACCAATTACTTGTAAGCGCACCCATGAACTCCGCTTAAACTTCTGTTTACAAGATAGTTATGACTTTACGAGCCATTATTGCCGCCCTAAAGAGCAGGCTTCTTATTTTGACACGGCGTTGTTCTATGGCAACGCCCGTCTATTCCAAATAGCCCACTCTCACACACTAATCCGCGATGTGTGGGCAATTGTCAGACGTGCTCGCTTGTTGTTTACATAAAACAACGTGTTCGTGAATGGAATCACATGCCGGACGAGTTGACAGCCGGGCTATTTGGCCTTTGCCCTGTACTTGGCGCGTGAAACACGGTTCGTCCAGCGACAAGTCCAGCGCTCGAACAGTAGTTTCCTGCCGGTCCTTTGCTGGTCGATACGAAAAACGGTGTCTTTGCGCCATTTGATGATATCGCCGGCAATTCGCCCGGCGTGTTGCCTGGGCAGTTCGAGTCTAACCAATTCGAGCGGGTCGGCAACGAGATCATAGAGGCAAACTGTTTTGTCCGTCGGATTATATATGAACTTGTGTTTGCCCCGGACATAACCGGCGGGCCCTTCCTGCATCCAGCCGGAGAAGTAAACCTTGCGGTCCGGCGGCACAGGGGCAAGGACATTGACGCCGTCAAAGCCGGCGGACTCGATGTCAAAGCCCAACAGGGCCAGCAGCGTCGGCGTTAAGTCAACGGAACTGACCGGTTGCGTAACCTTAGTCGCCGGCTCAACCAATAGCGGCGCCCGCATGCAAAACGGCACGTGAAGTATCTCATCAAAGGCAATTCGCTCGTGCCCCATCAGGCCGTGCTCGCCAAACGCCTCTCCGTGGTCGCCAATCACACAAAAAATGGTATTATCCGCCATGCCCAGCCTGCCAAGCTCGACATCCAGGGCAGCTAAGTATTTGTCGGTATATGCAATCGCCTGCCGATAGCGGTCCAGCGGCTCCTTCGCAGGCTCGCCAAACCACTCTGGAACCTCGTAGGGATCGTGAGTGACCGAGCAGAGGAGCGTCAGAAAGAAAGGGGATTCTTCCGCCCTTATCCATTCTGCGACAGGCTTCAACAGCGAAAATTCATCGCAGCCAAGATAACCCACAAAGCTGTTAGGATCATCCAGGTCATCCCTGGCTAAGAAAGTCTCAAAGCCAAGATTATGCACAAGCCCGGGCCGCGACTCAAAACTGCCCAACGCCGACTGAAAGAAGGCTGTTCTATAACCCAGCTTGTCCCTGAGTGTCGTGGCTATACTGGCATAAGGCTTGACAGCCGGCACCGCCTCGGCAATATCCTGAGAGGCAGATGCAAAGCGCCCGCTTAGAAGCGCAAACAACGCCTTGGTAGTATGAGTGAGCGAGGATCGCATGTTCGTGAATTCCACACCCTGAGCGGCAAGTTTTGCCAGATACGGCGTCAGGTCGCCATTTCTGGCTGCAAGTGAAGTTTGCCCATACTGAATACCCTCAAGGACGACCAGCACCACGTTGTGCCTCGCCTGTTGGGGCCGCAAAGCGATCTCCAACTGATCAAAGGCAGGTATCCTGCGTTTTGGATTGGCCGGCTGCCTGTAGTCGGTCACAACAAGGCTCATCACGGCCCTTATCTGCGCATTATAGCGCAGCCCAACCGAGCCAATCTGGGAAGAGCCGCGCCTTGCCACCGCCGGCCGAACGGCCACCGCCGCGCCAACGATAATCACGCAAACGGCGATTCTGACTGTAAAGCGTTTGCGATTGTAAAGGGGCAGTTTCGGATGGGCCAGACAGGAAATGAAAAAGGCAAGAGCAACAGCACTCGGAGCAAGGATAAGAACGGCAGAAACAGGCATCTGGGCGAGATTGACGCCGACGATACAAAACGAGTTGACCGGGGCGCGAACCAAAGACAGAAAAACCCGGGGCAGAATTTGTGTGCCCGTCCTGATCAACCAGGCGGCGTTAATAATCGACCAGGTGCACATAACGGCGGCAAAAATTGTTACCGTCCGGACAATCCACTTTCGGGACCAGCCAAAGCAAATCAGCGACAACACAACCTCTATCCCCAACAGGCAGGAAATATCAGCCAATACCCAGCCCAGGTATTCCCCACTGTGGCCGCTCCGGATCGAGTGGAAGAGTTTTACCGCTAATGTGTAGGATATGGCCACAAACATAATTACAGTGTGGGCGCGTAGAGCAAGAGGACCGTACAGGTAGCGAGTCCAAAATCCGAGTTTAGTTTTAGAGTCCGATCGTACACTTTGGGAATTCATAGGGCGCTAAAATACAACAAGCATTACGAAATAGCAAGACGGTTTCCAAGCTATTCCGGAGAAGTACGATAGCGACTGTTACTATTATCTTTATATGAAATAAAGTAGTATTAGTAATCATATACCCGGTTAATTTGTTGGGATTTGGCGGCCGTCTGATCTAAGGGATTGTTGTGCAACAGCTTAGTTAAAGCAACCGTCGTTTTGGCATGTGGAGAACCTGTTCGGTTGTGTGTGGTATTCCCGGTGAAACTAACATCTTGAGTCCTTGCCTGGCATCAAGCGGGTTTTCCCGGCAGGATTTAACAGCACTCTTAACAACCTAACTTATGGAGCGGTTGCCGGATTGTTGCTTCAAAGCGAGTGGATTTACCTGCGATAACTGTGGAAAGGCACTTGCAGATTTGGCGTGACCGTATATAATGGCCCGCTCGCGCTATTTGTGGGTGGGGCTGTGTTGTAGTTGGTTCGCCCGGGACGTAAGATGTTGTGGTTAGGGGCACCTCGTAGAAGGAAGAAGGGAAACGGAAATGGAAAAGCCAGGGAAAGCACTATTTGTAGGTGTGGATGTCGGTAGCAGCTTCGTGCATTATGTTGTGCTTACCGAGGACAGGGATGTATTATACTCGCCGAAGCCGATAATGCACTTTGCAAATCCTGTCGGGGCCGTTAGGGAGGCATGGCGGGACATAGCGCAGAGGTTCGGCGCCGATGCAGTTACTAATACCGCCTTCACCGGCAGCGGGGCCGAGTCGTTCCCCAAAGTGATGGAGGGAGTAACGTACGTTTTCGACAGCGTAGCGATCCCCAAAGGCGCCGAGACTGCGGACCCCCAGGCGCGGTACGTAGTCCACATGGGGGCGAAGGATTCATACTTCTTTCATCTCAAGCGGATAAACGACGAGAAGGTCATCCAGGAATGGAGAACGGGGACAAAGTGCGGCGGTGGCTCAGGCACCCTGATCGAGAAGCAGTGCAGGAGATTGTTCGAGGGCGATGTGCCCAACCCTGAATTGGGCGACACAGCTTCGGCCGGTAATGCCGATGAAAAGGAACGCATCAGAATAGAGAACAGGGCCAGACTCCAGGCACGACTCGAAGAGATGTTCTCGAAGGCCCAGACCGAAGGCAAGAGGTCGGCAGAGCCGAGCGAGTTCCTGGCACGGTGCGGCGTGGTCATCCAGTCAGACTTGATTCACAAGCAGAATGAAGGCGCGACAAGGGAGGACAATTTGGCCGGCCTTTTCAGGACGGTAGCTCGAAATTACAAAATCGACGTTCTCGGGGCAAGGCAGCTTGATGGCTCAAAAGATTCTCATGGTGCCATCGCGACCGGCGGCGTCTTCGCAAACGATCTTATACGAGAGAGCCTGGAGGAGTTCCTTGGGATTAGTATCGAACGTTCGCAACATTACCACAATATTGCCGCTATCGGTGCGGCGGTAAAGGGAATGGAGCAAGGAAACGATTTCGTTTTCAGCCTTGAGCAGCTCGAAGCAGTGGCGGTCCACGGCAGAGCAAACCGCAAGTTCGCACCCGCTCTGTCTGCAAGTCTTGAGAAGGTGCATGAAGGCAGCCAGAGCCTGACAGATGAGATACCGCCTGGGACCGAAGTTGTCCTGGGAATAGATGGAGGCAGCACGACCACCAAGGGGGCACTGGTGGAAGTCGGCACGGGCAAACTCCTCGACAAGCTCTATATCAAGACTCACGGCAATCCCGAGGAGTCGCTAAAGAATGTCTTGAAATACTTAGCAAGACATCGGGACAAGGTGATTATCAAGGGTGTCGGCGCCACCGGCTCGGCGAGAAAACTCTACGAAAAGATCCTTGTGAGCAAGAAGAAGTCGGATGAGCTGGCCGGCAGCGGCACGGAGATTACCGACAGGGTAACCGACGAGATTACCTGCCACGCTTTGGGGATCAAGCACTGCAACCCGGAAGTCGATACGATCTTCGAGGTGGGCGGGCAGGACATGAAATTCACGAGCTTCGCCGCCGACGGGACGGTCAAAGAGGCAAAGATGAATTATAGCTGTCAGGCCGGGTCGGGCCAGACTCTTGAGAATATGGCCGACATCGTGAACTTAGACGTAGAGAACTCTTTGCAGGAAGCGGCGCTTAGTGCCAAGAGAGTGCCGATAATAGATTCGACCTGCGGCGTTTTCATGGAGATGGATGAGAACCGGCTCATTGCCGAGGGCTTCAGCAAGGAGGAGATAGGCGCTGCGATAGTCAGAGGCACGGCCGCAAGTTATTACTTCAAGTTCGTCGGAGGCTCCGGGCACAACGCCAAAAAATGCTCCGCCCAGGGCGGACCGCCGTTAGGCAAGGCCTTTCTGGCGGCGCTCGCCCAGGTAACCGAGAAAGAAATAGATGCGTATCCCCACAGGGAAATGTTCGGTGCGTGGGGGCAGGCCCTGGACATCATTGAAAACATGAAACAGTTGGAGGCGCAGGGCAAGGGCTATGGCTCGGCCTTCAGGGGATGGGATCTGGTCGATATGCCGTTCGAGAAGAGCAAGGTGTCGTGCCGGGACTTGTTTGAGGAGCGCTCCTGCGGCATGAGGGATTGCCAGCTCGAGGTTTTTGCCATCGAGGACGATGAAATAATAACGGGCGGTTTTTGTCCGCTGGGAAATTCCGAGACGGCGAATAAGCCCAAGACAAACTACGTCGAAAGATACCACAAGATATACGAGAAACATTTCAAGAAACAAGGCTGTCTGCAGAAGGAACTATCTTCTATCAAGGAGAGCGACGGTACGGCAAGGACCGTGGGGATCAAGAGGAGTACGGCAACGCTTGGCGAAAAAGGAATATGGAGTGCCGCCCTTTTCAATAAACTCGGCTTCCGTCCCGTTGTCTCGCCGAGGACCAGCAAGGAAATCGCCAAGATAGGTGTCGATAATTCGCGAACCGAGTTTTGCATTGCAAGGAAGCTCGCTACGGGCCATGCGGCGGTGCTTAACAGTGACCCGGATGTGGAGTACCTGTTCAATCCGAGTTTCATCGAGCAGAGAAGCAGCCGGCCGCCGGATTTGAAATATTGCATTTACACCGAGTCCGAAGGCTACATTCTGAACGACGTGCTATCGCTCGACAAGAGCAGGCAGATAAATCCCATCCTGCACTTCGGAGACCGGCAGCTTCTCGTGCGCGAGCTAAAGATAGAATTCGACAGGCTGGGATTCGGCTTTACGGACCGCCGGATAAAAGCCGCTATCGAAGCGGCGAATAAGGCGGAAAGCCGGTTCAAAGAGGAACTCTATGCCGAGGGCGACAAGTTCCTGAAAAAGATCGAAGCGAATAACGAAAAGGCTTATGTCGGCGTCGGAAGGGATTATGTACTGCTTGATCCCGAGGCAAGCTCAAACTCCGGGGTGATGTTCTCCCAGATCAGGGGGCTCCATTACATACCGCAACTGTTCCTGGAGCACAAGTTTGCGGGCGTTGAGCTTGACGAGATGGTGGACAACGAGTTCTGGGTACAGAGCGTCAAGATACTCAAAGCCAACCTTTATGTGGCCGAGCACCCGAATTTGTTCGCAATAAGAATGATGAACTTCGCCTGCGGGCCTGACAGCCTGAAACTCTACCAGGAAGAGAAAATGCAGCAGGCGGCGAACAAGCCGATCCTTGTCCTGCTGACCGATGCTCAAACCAACAACGCTCCGTTTGTTACGAGAACGGAGGCCCACGAGAGGGTTGTCGATCAAAGCAGCCAGAAGAAGTTAGCCGTAGAGCAGCTAAGAAGACGCACGCACGATGCTTCCGAGAAGAGGACCTGGCTTATTCCGTACATGGGGGACGCGAGTGTAATCGGAGCCGCGGGGCTGCGATATTTCGGAGTAAACAGCAGGGTCTTGCCGACCGATACGCAGAGGGGCTACGAGATAGCCAGGAAGCATATTTATACGGAAGTCTGCCATCCGCTCAAAGGAGTCGTCGGCGACGCGATTGGCTTTCTCCAGGAAGAAATTGAGAGAAAGGACGCCGAGTACGTTGACAGGAATTATCTCGTAATGATGCCCACGACGAGCGGCCCGTGCAGATTCGGCAAATATACCGAGCTGGTCAGGGAGTTTATGGACAGGGAAGGTCTGGAGAAGGTTCCGGTAGCAGGCCCTTCCTCCGAGACGGATTATCAGGACATACCTTTTCCGGGAAAGCTCAGCGTCTCCGACAAGTCGAGAATGCAGCGGATGCTGTACAAGGGGATAAAATCTTCCGATCTGCTGGAAGATATTTTTCTAAGGTTCCATCCTTATGCCGAGGATAAAGAGGCGATGGCGCAGTTGCGAAAAGAGAGGCTGGCCGTGCTGGAAAAAGTCGTGGAAGACGGCGCTGAAACCGATGCCTTGGTGGAGTGGGGCGAAAAGACAGTCTCGCTGTTCAAGGCCTGTAAGCTGCGCAACGGCGAGAGATTTCCTCTTGTCCTCTACATTGGGGAGATTTACGTTCGGCAGCATGATCCGTGCACTGGTTATGTGGTCCGACAATTAGAAGAAAGCGGCCTTGAAGTCGTCAGGGACCCCGTAACGGATTGGCTCGAATATGTAAACAGCATGAACCAGAGAAATTCACGAAGAGACATAGGCCTGCGGCTGAAGGATTTCGATCTGAGTGCGGCGTGGCAAGTGGCCCGAAAATATGCCAACGTTTTTCTGAAGGGAAAGTATATGTCTTCCGTCGAGCACAAAATAGCCGAGCCGTTTCACGAGGCTCTCGAGGGCAGGCACGTTCTTCCAAAGCCGATTCAGATGATCGAAACTTTAGAGCGGCGGCATGAATTTCACGCCAATATCGAAGGGGAATCCCCGTTGAGTTCGGGGATTGCCTATCAGTTTATGCACGACATGATCAGGCCGCGAGGCGATGCGTATATCTCCGGCATCTTTCACGTCGGGCCATTTACCTGTATGCAGGAAGGAGTCGCCACGGCGAAAATCGAAGCGATGGCAAAGGAGCTGCGAAAGCGCAAACCCGATTTGGTTTTCCCGATTATCCACGCCTTCTTCGGCGACTCGGCCAGTGCGAATCTCGATTCGGAGATCGCAGTTTTCACCGAGCAATGCTATCAGAAAAGGGAAATGCTCAAAGAAATGTACGGCCACAAACCGCCGCGGCGACAAGCTCCGGGCGGCATAGAAGTCCGCTCGGTCCCGGCCTCCTCCGAACGAAGCGCCGAACCGGCCCGACAACTCAAAAGTTGATAGCGCCGCCGGTGTTGGAAGATAGAACTGCCGGGAGTGGTTCGTGTCACTTGCCCCATCGTTCAGGTATGGGCTCAAGCAGCACGCCTGCCTGTTGTCCCGAGCCTTTCAAGCGAACGAAGCCAACTATACACCCCCGGTTGTTGATGTCTGCAACATGCACGAGCTTTCCGAGTTCACGGGGCACCTGGTTGTTGAGGACCACTCTGCCGCGTTTCGGGTCCCAAAGGCAATGCACCGAACGGGAGGGGAAAAACTTTATGCTGAGCCTCGCGAACGGGCTGATATGGTATTGCGAGTACAAAACCTGGTTTGCATCATTAAAAGCAACTGGGCTTGTAGAAAGCTCAATTGGAAACAGCCACTTGGGTTGGGCGCCCTTGCGCCAAAGGCAGACCCAGTACCCGCGCTTGGGCCGCCGACGTTTTGTGGCCAGCACATAGCCGTTGTTGTTTATGCCGCGTCCGCCCGGATAGGCCTCAGGAGATAGCGATGGTATTTCGGGTGTAGCAGCCGGATCGGTCGAGTCCCAGTAACACTGTGACCAGTTCGGGGGGGAGAAGCCGATCTCGGTCCCTATAGAGCCTATAATCTGACCGGCATCGTTGATCGCTCTTGCCTGTCCATACCTGCCGCTCGTCCGGCGTAAGGCTTCTCATGCCGTTGGTTTTGTCCCAGATGAAGGCTTCCGGCCGACCCCTGACCCGGCGTGAGAAACCGACGACTTGTCCTCGGTTGTTCAGCGCCTTGGCGAAACTCTCGGTGCCGCTGAGTGTGCCGAGCATCTGTTTGCCGTCTTTGGGATTCCAGAAGAAAGCCTGCTTGTTGCCGTTCGGGTCTGTCATCGTTCCCGCGATCTGGCCGGCGTTGTTGATGTAGATAAGGCCGCCTCCTGACAGGCCGAGATCCCGCATGCCAGTGTCGCTGTCCCAGATAAACAGGTGGAATCTACCGATAGTCGCGACGTCGGCGATTCCGGCGACCTGCCCACGGTCGTTAACAGCCTCGGGCCGCGTGTGCCATACGCCGAGCGAGGGTAGTACGGTCACTTTGTAAAGCTGTTCGTGGCGGCGAGGGATCAATACAACCAGCCCGACGAGAACCAGGGCGACGGCCGGGGCGAGAAATCGTAATCGGCGTTTCGCTTTCATTCGGTATCCGCGGATTCCGTGCCGGAGATCTTGCCGAGAAGTTCCTTTCTGGCTTTGACTCGGAGCTTGGCGTTTGCGTAGCGTCTCTTTTCAGCTTCTGTTTGGGGCAGGATCGGCGGGGCGGGAGTCGGCTTTTTGTTTTTGTCCAATGCTACGAACGTCAGGTGTGCCGTCGTGGCCACAACTTGCTGGGCGCTGTAAGGATCTTCTCTGGTGACCCGGACGCCTACTTCCATTGAGGAACGGCTGACGTAGTTTACCGACGCTCGCAGAAGGACGTGGTCGCCGATGCGAATCGGCTCTTTGAAAGCCAGCGAATCGATACCGGCGGTGACGACTTCTTTGCCGCAGTGTCTCTGGGCCGCCATCGCCGCGACCATATCGATCCAGGCCATGATAACGCCGCCGAAGGCCGTACCGTGGGGATTGGCCTGGTGCGGCATGATCAGATATCTTGTCTCTACGGCGCTTTCTTTGGGACTTTTGCCTTTCTCGTTCGTCATGGTCTCACGTACCCCGCGAATCCTTTCAGCACTCTACTTTCGCCACTTGCGTCCTGGCCCGCTCGTTCGTTTTTCTGTCGCATATTGAAACTTGCGGTTAGTGTACAGCATTTGTTCGGCGGCTGACAACCACTACATAGCAATGATTTTGTCGATGCGCTTGGATAAGTCTTTCAGATAGGCTTCATCGCCGCCGCCCAGTTCGGTTGTTAGAAATCCGTTGTATTCGATCTCATCAAGGGCGCGGCGGACCTGCTTCCAGTTCACGTCTCCGTCGCGCAGGTTCGTCCACTCATAACCCTCGCGTTTGAAGTCTTTCAGATGGATTTTGACTATGCGCTTGCCTAAGGTTCGAATCCAGTCTTGGGCATACCCATAGATGATTACGTTGCCGACGTCGAAGTAGGCCTTGAGCCACGGGCTGTCGAACTCATCGACGTACCGGGCAAACTCCAGCGGGCTCAGCAGGAAATTGTTCCATACGTTCTCGACCGCGATAACCACGCCGAGCTGCCCGGCCAACGGCAGCAGTTTGCGGATGTGCTCCTGCGAGCGTTTGTAAGCGTCGCCGTACCCGACGTTCTCGTTGACAATCGCCGGTACGAGCAGGACCGTCTCGGCGCCCTGGGCTTTGGCGCTGCGAAGGGCGGTTTCCATTCCCGCCAGACCTTTTTCGATGACCTTCGGATTGGGGTCGGAAAACGGCGCTCCCCAGCCGCCATAGACGATCGAGTGGATCGGCACCCCGGCATCCTTAGCCAGCTTGCCGAGCTTCTCTGCCGCCTTCAGATCGCTCATGGGCCTTCCTTCGATGCCCTCGAAGCCGCACTTTCCGGCCAGCTCGAATTTAGCTTTATCGGAAAGTCCTTGCGGCAGCATCCCTATTTGCAGCGCTTTACGCAGCTTGGCGCCTTTTCGGCCGGCTTGAGTTGTTGCCGGACAGGCCAGCAAACCGGTCCCAATCGCGGCTGTAGCGGCATATTTCAAAAAACTGCGGCGTTTTATTGTCTGGTCTTTCATTGCTCTGTCTCCTGACTGCTGTGTGTAACTACTTTGTAGGGTGGGCCTTGGCCCACCGATCGATAATGGTGGGGCAATACCGTAAGGCATCCCCAAGGGAGCCCCACCCTACCCATCTACTCCCGTGCCGGTTTGGCGCCCGCACGGCTGGGGGCAATATACCATTTTCCCTCACGAATCCAAATTGAAAAATCGGATGGTCGGGCAGAAAACGGACGTGATTGCGCCGGCGCGGAGGCATCTGTTTGCCCGGATATTTGCGTTTTTATTGGCCCGTCCCATAAAAAGATAAAGTTTTTCCTGTTTTTTTGCCGAAAAACATAAAAAGGTGTTTTGCCGTGTTAATAGCGCTGGGAAGGCGTTGTTTGCGGCGAAAAAGGACTTTTTTAGACTGTATGTTTTTGTGGCCTGGAGTGAAACTATGAAAACCATAGCGATTGTCAATCAAAAAGGTGGTTGTGGCAAAACTACGGTATCTATAAACCTCAGCAGCGCTCTTGCCGAGGCGGGACAAAAAGTCCTGCTGGTTGATATAGACCCGCAGTCGCATTGCGCCGTGGGACTTGCCGTGCCCGAGGAACAGATCGAGCAGAGCATCTACGATGTGCTGATAAGCAGGAGCAGGAACGAGCCGATAAAGCTTACCGAGATACTCTGGCAGATCAGTAACAGGCTGGAACTGGCGCCGGCGAGTTTGGATCTGTCGGCGTTCGAGCAGCAGATGGTGGGTATTGCCGAGCGTGAGAGCTGCCTGAAGGAAGCGCTCAACGAGGTTAAGAATGATTATGACTACGCAATAATAGATTGTCCTCCGGCTGTGAGCCTGTTGACCTTCAACGCACTGCGGGCGGCTACGGATGTCATCGTTCCGGTCGAGACCGGCTACTTCGCCCTGCACGGGCTCAGCAAGCAGCTTGAGACACTGAGCATTCTTTGCAAACGATGCAGCCAGCAGGTGGACGTCAAAGTCCTGGCCAGCATGTATGATATAAGAACAAAGATGGCCCGGGAGATTTTAGGTGAGTTGCGGAGTCATTTCGGCGACAAAATGTTCGAGACAATCGTTAGTTTCAACACCAAGATCAAAGAAGCGGCGAGTTTTGGCCAGCCCATAAGTGAGTATGATTCCGCCAGCAAGGGGCGTAGAGATTTTTCGTCGTTAGCCGACGAAGTCGTAGGCTCGCAGGCAGAACAGCAGCGGCATGAATTTGTCAATTCTCTGGCCGATCAGCTCGAATCCATCAGCGCCACCGCCGATGAGCTGCTGGAGGCCGCAAAGCCGTCCATAGTCGCGATTGAGACCCCGGAAGCCGAAACACCCAAAATCGAGCAGCTTGAGCCTGTCCCTGCCGAGGCTTCGGCAGATTTTACTCCCGCCGAAGCCGTCGCGTTCAACGAATTCGAGGCCGGGGCGGAAGTTCCCGAAATCCAGCCTGAGATCGCCGAAGAGCATGAAGAACATCAAGAGGCCGACGAACCGCAGCCGCAAACCACGGAAAGGCCGGTCGATGCCAAGCTTGCCGACTATTACGGGGTCAGCCAGATGAACGATGCCGCGGTATTCGTGACTTTGTATCCGCGTGCTCAGACAGTCCAGATCGCCGGCGACTTCAACAACTGGCAGCCCGAAGAGTGTCCGATGCAGAAAGTGGGCGACAGCGGCGTCTGGCAGACGGAAATGAAGCTGGCGGCGGGTCGATATCGTTACCGGCTGGTTGTTGACGGCCAGTGGCAGCAGGACCCGTACAATGAGCTGACCGAATTGAACCCGTTCGGCGGGCTAAACTCGGTCCTGGAAGTACAATAAGCCGGGGTATGGCCGTCTCGGCGGCATCACAACTTTCTCCACTTTCCCTTGCACCCTCCGTCTAAACATAACTCTGGCCGGGCAAATAAATTCTCGCTGTAGTGAAAAAAAAAACTTTTTTCACTTGCCTATAACGTCCTATAAGAATATAATTCACGTTATTAGAAACACGTTTGAGGACTATGGGTGCTTAAGCCGCAAAGAACATGCGGTCAACGTATGGGCTTTGCCTATCAAGCTGGCTGGTTGAGGATGGACGCTCAGAGTAATTTACGACGGATTGTAGCAGTTCTTGCCATCAGGTCGGAGTTAGATTCTTCCGCTCTCGACACACCTGCGTACACTTACAGCGACTTCAACAGGAGCGGGGCAAGCTGATTGGGAGTTTGTGGAGGAAGAAAGGAGGCGATAAGAGCAGGAACACAACACTTAACTTAAACGCACCAGGAGGGTGTATGAACGGATTGGGTTGAAAAGAAAACGGAATTTTGGTTAAGGAGAATGATTATGAAAAGATTGATAGCAGTGTTGCTTCCTGTGTTGATGGTTGTTGGAGGCGCTCACGCCACCGGCGGAGTTCCTCCCAAACCCAAACCGCCCGGCGATACGATTGTTAAGGTTAACAATAATATTGACACCACCCAGATTCAGAAGGTTTCTGTTGTCTCGACGTCCGAAGGCGGCGACGCTGCTTCTTTTGCTCAGGGCGGCAGTGCCGATTCCGACTCTGTTGCCGCCTCCAACGCCAGCGTCAATACTACCTCGGTTTCAAACTACAAGACCCGGACGCCGCCGATTACGGTATTTCCCCCTTCTTTGCCTTATTGGAATCATGGAGGATGGGGGACTATAAAGGCGTACTTCTCCAACGGGCCCAACAATGACAACAACGTGTACGAGCGGATTTTCGATCCTAAGAATCCGAGTGACACGCAGGAACTCAGGGGCGTTCTTGAAGCGATCCCTCATGATGGTCCGCTCGATGTCCTGGGGGGTGTCCTCAACGGTGTTGGAGCCGTGTTTGGAGGGCCTGACAATTACCATCACGGCAGAGGATTTGAAATTGCGAATTCTCTTGTCCGCGACCGCAGACCTAGTGGGACGCCTCTGTTGGTATTCATCGACACAAATGTCGATACCAGACTGCTGAAAGAGGCGGGTTACGCTTACGTCGGAAAAGTCAGTCTGGAAGGTAACGTGGATCGCAACTGGGATCAGGTCTATGACGCCGCGGTAGCCGAAACTCTGCCGTGGGATGTGGACA
Organism: Planctomycetes bacterium B3_Pla; assembly: GCA_005223045.1. GTDB lineage: Bacteria > Planctomycetota > Phycisphaerae > Sedimentisphaerales > Anaerobacaceae > SG8-4. The sequence goes on from NJBM01000011.1 coordinate 118,704, forward strand.
TTCTGCTTATCTCCGGCGGCATGAAAGGCGTCACAGTCGGCTCGAACCTGGCTTTCCCCGGCGCCGGCGGAGCTTACAGCCAGGCGAATTATTCTCTTTCCATGTTCGGCTCGGTCTCCAGCGGAATTACAGAAGGCAAGGGCAAGGCCATGGTGAGTGCCGAAGGCTACAGATTCCGGCCCCAGGTCATTAACAGAAGGAGAATCCCTCGGTCGTTCTACAACCGAATCCATGCCAGCGTCATCTCAAAATCCGGGCCTGCGCAGGAGACAGTAGCAGTCGCACCGAGCTATCCTTCCACGGCAAGGAGGCGGGACCCCCGCAGTGCGGCAATTGGGCAAAGGATCCTTGCCGCAGAAAGGGCTAAAGCCGCCCGCAGAGACGAAGCTGAACGAAGAGCGCGTAAGAAGAACGTTCATGGATTCGAGGTTAGTCGGCAGCTTTGGGAAATGGCGGAATTCGACGAGAACGAGATGGTGGACTACGTGATACTCAGGTAATCAGGCCGGAAAATTCTCCGTTCCTGGTTCAGTTCCGAGGAGCCTTGAGATTGGCCTCTTGTGTTAAGGAGTGATCTTTCTTTAAGGCTCCTTTTTTCTATGCTCCCATTGCCGCTGCGTCAAACAAAGTGGGGCCTGCACCGAACAAGCGGTACAGGCCCCGAATTGATGCACACTTGCTATATCAGCGGCTCAGTTGTCTGCCGCTTTAATTGTCCTCACGAAACCTACCGAATCAGCCGGACGTCGTCGAAGTACATCGTCCCTGTGCCACCGTCGGCGGCCGGGCTGCCCTTTGTGCCGAAGCCAATCGTAATTGAACCAACATTGGTAAGGTCCACGCCTGCGAACGCTGTCAGGTCGATCACCCACTCGGTCCATGTGCCTATTTGCGTCACAGCGGGGTCATCGTGATAGACTACCGCATTGCCAAGAGCGACAAACATCCGCTCGGCTGAGTTGCCCGATGCACCGCGGAACCACAGCGACAATTTCGTGACGCCTTCCTCTGTCCAATCACGCGTGTAAACCAAGGTCATCGTTGCCTCGGATGTCTTGTTGGCGTTGTCGTAGCGGTATATCATCGACTGAGCACCGCTGTTTACAATCGTCTGCTCGGCATAAGGCGGCAGATCATTACCGACCAGTGCTCCGTTGTCAGTGGTTCCGAAACCGTCTTTCCACTTGTCAAATATCCTATTGCTATTGGGATCAGGGGGGTCGATGTCATTGTAGGACTCGAAATCGTCCACGAGAATAAAGTCTGCCGTAGCAAAGCTCCATACTAGACCTTTGACGGTACCGTCCGGATAGACCTCATCCACGCGCCAGGCATAACTGCTGTCCCATGCAAGTCCGCCGGGATCATAGCTCTCGGCACCGAGCGCTTTGGGACCTATATACTCGGGCGAGGCCATGGTGGCGTTCTTGACGGCTTCGGCATCGGCGCCGAAGTACAGCTCGTGCGAGGCGGCATTGTCCGCCGCCGTCCAGCTTAGCGTTGCGATCATCTGCACATCCACCGCGCCATTAGCCGGCTGTGGATTCCCCACGGCGCCCGGAGTTGTAAAAGCCCAGACGTCGCCTTTGTACGTATCGAACGCTTCAAACTCATCGACACGCCAATAATAGACCTTTTCCGGCTCAAGAATATCGGGTTTGTAAGTTGCTGTACTCTGCGGAATACCTCCAGCGGCAGTATTTACTTCGTCGAGGTCTGTACCCAGATAAACGGTGTGCAATGCAGCACCGAACCCTGGCGACCAACTAAAGATCACGTCCAGATCGACAAACTCAGCACCATCAGCCGGATCGGGATTATGAGCAGTATAGGGCTGTACAGAAAAGGTCCAAATATCCCCTTTCCACGGACTGTTGGGCTCGGCCTCATTGACCTCGTCAACTCGCCAGTAGTATGTTCCTCCAGGCTGCAGACCTTCCGGAGCCGGAAAGCCGGGGAATCCGACTACCTGGAAAGTTGTCATGATGTTGCCAAAGAAGGTTCCTTCGACACCATCGTTGACAGCATTGAAGTCAGTTCCGAAGTACAAGTCGTGCGAAACCGCAAGGTCTCCGGGCGTCCACTTAAGATTCGCCCAGTTAGCTTCCAGAAGAGCACCATCTTCCGGCTCCGGACCTCGTGCAACAGGGAACGCTCGCCCGGCTTCGTTCATGACAACCTGAATCTCAGCCTGAGTCAGCGCCCGCTCGTATATTCGAGCCTCGTCCAGCAATCCGTCGAACTTCCTGTTGCTGGCGTGCGGATTGTTGCCCAAGTTCACGTCCATATCCTCAAGCGTGTTGATGGGTTCGTCCGCCGTATCCGGGCTACTTTCCTCCAGAGTGCCGTCCACGTAGAGTAAGGTCTCTATTATATTGGGCGATCCATCATCCACCAGGACAACGGCTATGTGGTGCCATTCGTCGTCGTTGAGGAGCGTAGTGCCGTAATGGTAGCCGGAGTCGACTTCACAACGGAGCTGGCCCCCGTCATTGATTCGCACAATCCACTTGGTCCCAGGAGTGATCAATCCCCAGCCAAAGACTACGGCGGGAGCCGTCGCTGTCTTTACCCAGGCGGTACATGTACGCGGATTTGGCCCCAACACACCCTTATATCCGGGGATGATAACGTGATTGTCCAGCGTGATATTCAAAGCTCCACCTATGTGGCCGTCAACCCATTGGGGAGAGCCCACGAACTCGCCATGGCGACCGTAGTTGCTTAAGTCAACGGGTGTAGTACCGGAACCGTCATCAAACGTCCACCAGGCGGCAAGAGTCGGATCTCCGGCGTCGGCTGTGCCAGTCAGCACCTGGCACAGTATCAAAACAACAGAAACCGAATAGAGCAGATTTCTACGCATGATGATCCTCCTCAATAAAATGTTAATGTAAAATCAGCGCGTAGCGGATAGGGGCCTATGCCCTGTCCGCTATACGCTATTCTAATCTTTGATATTTCACCCCTAAGGGGTAAGCTTCTTCCTAAATTACCGAACCAGGCGAATATCGTCGAAGTACATCGTCCCTGCGCCACCGTCGTCGGCCGGGCTGCCCCTGGTGCCGAAGCCAATGGTAATAGCATTGACATTGGTAAGGTCCACACCTGTGAACGCTGCCAGGTCGATCACCCACTCGGTCCAGCGGGTCGTTTCAGTTGCGCTCGCGTCGTCGTGATAGACTACTGCGTTGCCAAGGGCGACAAACATCCGCTCGGCTGAGTTGCCCGATGCGCCGCGGAACGACAACGACAGCTTCGTAACGCCTTCTTCGGTCCAGTCGCTCGGGTAAACCAAGGTCATAGTCGCCTCGGATGTCTTGTTGGCGTTGTCGTAGCGGTATATCATCGACTGGGCGCCGCTGTTTACAATCGTCTGCTCGGCGTAAGGCGGCAGGTCGTTGCCGACAAGCGCCCCGTTTGTCGTAGTTCCAAAACCGTCGATCCACTTGTCGAATATCCTGTTGCTCGCCTCGGCAGGCGGATCAATGTCGTTGTACAACTCAAAGTCGTCCACGACAAGGAAGTCACCCGTCCAGAAGCTCCATACGTTGCCCACCCACGGACTGTCGGGATTGGTGTTGTTGACTTCATCGACGCGCCAGAAGTAGGTGGTATCGAAGGCGAGTTTGCCGGGGTCCAGGGACTCTTCGCCAAGCGCCTTGCTGCCCTGGTACTCGGGCGAAGCCTTGGTGGCGTTCGTCACGGCATCTGCATCGGTGCCGAGATAGACCTCGTGCGAACTTGCGGAATCTCCCGGATTCCACGTGAGTTTGGACATCAGGTTTACACCTTCGGTTCCGTTGGCCGGGCTTGCGTTGTTCGCATGGACAAGGAACGACAAAGCCGCCGCCGGAATGAGCTGCTTCGGCGTCGATGGGCTTTCCCAGCGAAGCTGCGCAACAGCGCCGCCGCCGTCTTCATACAGTTCCATGACCACGCTGTACGTCTGGCCGGCGACAAGGTCTATAGCTCCCTTGTTCTCGGTATTCCCGTGGTTGGTCCAGTTGTTGACAAGCTGTTTGCCGTCTATCCATAGGTGAACGCCATCATCGCTGTTTGTGTAGAACGTGTAGGTCTCAGTAAATACTGCCTCGACCTCGCCTGTCCATCTGCACGAGAAGTTGTCCTCGCCGACCAACGGATCCGGCGCGTCGTTACCCCAGTTGAAGTCGATCTGGGGATCCGTCCGGGTCAGCGCAAGTGTATTGAAGTTCATGCCCTGGAAGTACCGGCCTTTGACGCCTCCACCTTCTCTTGCAACCTCGAAACTCCAGACGGGGCCCTTGTGCGTGGCTGCAACGTCGAACTCATCGATCCGCCAGTAATACGTCTTTTCCGGCTCAAGCGGCCCGGCAGGACTGAAAGTCGCAACCGCCTGGGCTACGCCTCCTGTCGCGGCGTCAACATCGTCAAAATTGTCGCCGAAGTACACGGTGTGCAGTTTCGCGCCGAAGCCCGGGGTCCAGCTAAGCTCGGCGTCGGGGGCCACATACCTGGCACCGTCGGCCGGGGCCGGCTGCCATGCTGTTTTCGGCGGAATCCAGAAGCTCCAGACATCTCCATTCCAGGGGCTGTTCGGCTCATCCGGGTTGACCCCGTCGATCCGCCAGTAGTAGGTTGTTCCCGGCACTAGGCCGTCGGGATAAGGAAATCCGGGAAATCCGGCAATAAGCATCGTGGCAGCCTGGTTGCCCTGGAATGCCGCTTCGGCACCATTGTTCACATCGTCAAAATTATCGCTCAGATACACGTCTTGCGAGACTGCAAGATCTCCGGCCCGCCAAGTCAGGGTAACCCAGGTCGCCTCGAGCATTGCTCCGTTACGAGGGTCGGGACCGTAGGCCTTGACAATGGCGCCGCCCTGGTTTTCCATGCTTGACCTGACGTCGTCCTCGCTCAGCACGTGATTGTAGACGCGCAAGTCGTCGACCATACCCGAATAGGATTCACCACCAGCGGTACCTCCAATGTAATAAGTCGTGTTCGCGCCATTTGTTGTCTGGAAGGCTGATTCCTGTGAGAGGATCCCGTTGACGTAGATGCGAAAGTTCGTCCCATCCCCTGTCACTGCAAAGTGTGTCCATTGGCCGGCAGGAACAACATCTGCGGCTGTCTCACACATACCTCCCGCCCAAGCTCCGCCAACGGTACCACGCCATGAAAGCCTCCCATCGTTGTTAAGGAACATCGTGTCATTTGTGGCGCTAGCCGTAACCGCCCGAAAAACCTGCTGCCACGTGTTGCCGGTTCGCGTCGGGTTAATCCAGGTGGACAGCGTAAATGATCCCTGAAACAGGTCGGCGGTTAACGAATCAGAGGCGGGTATTGTGACGCGACTGCCGTCAAATGCGAGCGCTTGTCCAAATTGTCCGTCGACAACTGTCGGATCGTCTTCCAGTGTTCCGTCGTTGCCGTTGCCCGTTGCGTCCATCGCGGTCGTGCCGGCGCCGTCGTCGAGCTTCCACTGCCCCACAAGCTCTGCCGAAGCGTTGCCTGCAAGCCCAAGCACAAGAACAAAAGAGATTAAAACAAAACATTTCCTAGACATGATAGTCCTCCTACAAAAGGGTTAACATAAAAAACGTTTGCCAATTGGCGATTGCCGATGAAAAAATCGACAATCAAGAATCGAAAGTCGAAAATGCAATTGCCTCCATCCTTCGATAATCTACTGTGAACTCCCGGCTGAAAAACGATATTTTCATACTCAAAGCATCCGATCCGGGCAATTTCATCTCCTATAGATATACCAAATTGTTGCCTTCATCGTCAAGGAAAATCGCCGGATCGTCTCATATTATACCCCCAGCGGGCTCAGGGCAACCACGCAGGGTTGCCCCTACAAAAACATCGCGCATCCACAAAAAATCAATAATCAAGCGAAAAGGGGCCTGTACCGAGCAAGTCCGTACAGGCCCCCGATGCAAAATTTTAGAATCGTCTTCGGCGAGGCTCTTCAAGACAGCCCGCGAAGCGGCTCATCTCCCGACGCGTCGGGATTGATCTCTAATCTTTCCCTTCTACTGAATCAGCCGAATATCGTCAAAGTACATCGTGCCCACGTCGCCGGCCGCAGGGGCGTTCCGCGTGCCGATTCCAATGGTAATTGAACCGACATTGGTAAGGTCCACGCCTGCGAACGCTGTCAGGTCGATTACCCACTCGCTCCATCCGGTTATCTGCGTTGCCGCAGGATCGTCGTGATAGACCACCGCATCGCCGAGAGCGACAAACATCCGATCGGCTGAGTTGCCCGAATCGCCGCGGAACCACAACGACAGCTTCGTAACGCCTTCTTCGGTCCAGTCTTTCGGATAGACCAGCGTCAGCGTGGCCTCGGAGGTCTTGTTGGCGTTGTCGTAGCGACATATCATGGACTGGCCGCCGCCGTGAACAATAGTCGTCTCGGCATAAGGCGGCAGGTCGTTGCCGACGAGGGCCCCGTTTGTCGTGGTTCCAAAGCCGTCAATCCACTTGTCGAAGATCCTGTTGACGCCGGGCTCACCGGCAGGAGGATCGATATCGTCGTAGGTCTCGAAGTCATCCACAACGAGGAAATCGCCCGTATTGAAGGTCCAGACTTTGCCTGCCCACGGACTGTCGGGATTGACGTCGTTGACCTCATCCACACGCCAGTAGTAAGTGGCATCGAAGTCGAGCTTGCCGGGATCCAGGCTTTCCTCGCCGCGTGCCTTATTGCCCTTGAACTCGGGCGAAGCCTTGGTGGCATTCGCCACGGCATCTGCATCGGTGCCGAAATACGCGTCATGTGAAGCGGCGAGGTCTCCCGCCTTCCAGGTAAGGCTGGAAACGAGATTGACTCCGACGGTCCCGTCAGCCGGCGCCGGCCTACGGGCCAGGAGTGGTAGCTGCAGAGGACCGGCGGGAATGATCTGCTCGGCCATCGTCGGCGTCGACCAGCTCAACTGCTGCTGGGCGTCACGGTCGAAGTCCGCGAACTCCAGGCGCAGCGAATGGATGCCGCTCTCCAGGTGTACCGGCAGCGAGGCATACTTGGTGGCGACCCAGGACACCCACATGTCAATGACCAGTTCGCCGTCGATCCACAGCCGGGTGCCGCCCTCGCTATTGACACTGAACGTAAACGTGTCGGAGATGGCAATTTCGAGGTCCGCCGTCCACCGCGCTGACCAGCCATTGTCCGGCAGCGACGCACCGGGGCCACCACTGCCCCAACTGAAGTCGACTTGCGGGTCGATGCGCGTCAGGACGGGCGTTCCGCTCACGTTTGTGTTGTTGAAATACTCGCCCTTGATGCCGCCCCCGCCGCCGGTGGTCGTAAAGCTCCAGACATTGCCTTTATACGTGACCGCGCCGGTGAACTCATCGACGCGCCAGTAGTAAGTCTTGTCTAACTCAAGCGTGCCTGGATCATGGGTTGTGGTTGCCTGCTGGACTCCTCCGGTGGCATTGTTGACATCGTCGAAGTTGTCGCCGAAATACACGGTATGTAATCTGCCGCCCCAACCTGGGCTCCAGCTAAGGTCCGCATCGGGATCCACAAATTTGGCGCCATCGGGCGGCAGGGGTTTCCAGGCCTCATAGGGCGGAACTGTAAAGCTCCAGACATCGCCTACCCAGGGGCTGTCGGGATTTGCGTCATCGACCGCATCGACACGCCAGTAGTAAGTTGTGCCCGGAACAAGTCCTTCGGGATAAGGGAATCCGGGAAAACCGACAACAAAAAAGTTCGTAGCCTGGTTGCCGTGGGAGACGCTTTCTGCGCCGTTCGTGACATCATCAAGACTCTCGCCGAAGTACACATCGTGAGAGACCGCAGCCTCTCCCGGCGTCCAGCTAAGGTTCGCCCATGTATCTGCATGTGTGGTGTCGTCAGCCGGGTCGGGGGCATCGGCCTTGAAAACGGGCGCCAGCAGTTCCACCTCGGCGATCTGCATGTAGTTGCCCGCAGTGCGGATGGCCGGGAACATCACTTGATAGTGCTCGTACGCGATGTCATTTTCGAACTGGATGGGCGTCGTGGTCTTTGTACGCCGCGGCCAAGCCGCACCGCCCGCGAAGTCCACAATCGGGCCTTCGGCGATCAACGTGTACGGCCCATCAATGCTAACGTTGGAGCCGGACAGCTCGTACTCGACGGGGTCGCGTCCGTCAGCGTCGTTGGCGGTGGTAAAAGTAATCTCTGTCACCACAGTAGCGCCGGCCACAGGCGTGACTCTGAAACCCGTGGCCTCTGTCCCACCGTCGTAGTGCAGGTACTTCGTCAGTATCTGGTCATCGACGGCAAGGGGCGGTAGTTCGTTGGGCGGCGTGTTGTCGTTAGGGACGCCCACCACGGTGTCCAGCGGGCCCGTGACGTCGCGCCCCGCCTGCGCCGCGCCGCTAAGCACCAACATGGATGCGATCACAATGAGAATTGATGTATTTCTCCACATGATATTCCTCCTACAAAAAGAACGTAAGTTATTGTGAATTATGTTTTGGCCACACGCCAAAGCAACCTGCAATGATACTAACACTTGCTGCACTCGAGCCGCAGTTGCCTGGGAAAATTGTTCTCTTCGATCTGGCGCTACCTCCTTCCTTCGATAATCCACTATCGATCATACAAGGCAGGAATTCCGTCTCCCAAGTGTACGAGTTCCGGCAGTCTTTGCTGCGTTTTGCCGTGTTGTTCGGAACATTTTCGGAAAACTACAGACAGTTTTCCTGCCGGACAGACGAAAACCCACAGACTTCACATCACGTTTATATGTACCAAATCGACCGTCTCTTCGTCAAGGAAAATCTCCGGATTCGATGATATATTTAGATAAGAAAGGAGCCTATACCGAATCAATCGGCATAGGCCCCGAAACGTTGCACATCTGAAAACATCAGCTACGCAATTGCTCGCAGCATCGATCTGCTGCTGAACTTATTTAACCAGGCGAATATCGTCGAAGTACATCGTCCCCGGGCCACCGGCGGTCGGGCTGTCCTTCGTGCCGAAGCCAATGGTAATCGTATTGACGTTGGTAAGATCCACGCCAGCGAACGCTGCCAGGTCGATGACCCACTCATTCCATCCAGATATCTGCGTTGCGCTCGCGTCGTTGTGATACACTACGGCATTGCCGTTTAGAGCGACAAACATCCGCTCTGCTGAGTTGCCCGAATCGCCGCGGAACCACAGCGACAATTTCGTGACGCCTTCCTCGGTCCAGTCACGCGGGTAAACCAAGGTCATCGTCGCCTCGGAGGTCTTGTTGGCGTTGTCGTAGCGGTATATCATCGACTGAGCGCCGCTGTTTACAATAGTCGTCTCGGCATAAGGCGGCAGATCATTACCGATCAGTGCTCCGTTGTCAGTGGTTCCGAAACCGTCAATCCACTTGTCAAATATCCTGTTGCTTGTCTCGTCGGGCGGGTCAATATCATTGTAGGACTCGAAATCGTCCACCAGAATAAAGTCGGCCGTCGAGAAGCTCCAGACAAGACCTTTGACGGTGCCATCCGGATAGACTTCATCCACGCGCCAGGCGTAACTGCTGTCCCACGCAAGCCCCCCGGGATCATAGCTCTCGGCGCCAAGCGCCCTGGGGCCTATATACTCGGGCGAGGTCGTAGTGGCGTTCTTAACGGCTTCCGCATCGGTGCCGAAGTACAGCTCGTGCGAGGCGGCATTGTCGGCCGCTGTCCAGCTTAGTGTAGCGATCATCTGCACATCGGCCGCGCCATTAGCAGGCTGTGGATTGCCCACGGCGCCCGGAGTCGTAAAGGCCCATACGTCGCCTTTGTGGGTTTCAACAGCGTCGAACTCATCGACGCGCCAGTAATAAACCTTCTCTCGTTCCAGCGCAGCCGTATAGCTGGCGGTTCCCGAAGGCGCGCTGCCCGCGGCGTCGTTTACATCGTCAAAGTTGTCGCCGAAATAGACCGTATGTATTCTTGCGCCGAAGCCCGGAGTCCAGCTAAGGACCGCGTTCGGATCCACGAATTCTGCGCCGTCGGCCGGATCGGGGAAATAGGCCGTCTTTGGAGGAACGGAGAAGCTCCATACAGCGCCCTTCCACGGACTGTTGGGCTCGGTCTCATTGACCTCGTCGATTCGCCAGTAATATGTCGTGCCGGGAACCAGACCGTCCGGATAAGGAAATCCCGGAAAGCCGGCAACAAGAAACGTGCCGTCCTGGTTGCCCCGGAACGTATCGCCGGTCCCGTTGTCGACGTCGTTTAAGTTGTTGCCCAGATACACATCGTGCGATAGCGCATGCGCCCCCGCTCTCCATGAAAGGTTCACCCACGTGTCCGCGTACAAAGCACCGTCCTTAGGATTCGGCGCCGAAGCATACGGCCATGCCTCGCCCAAGCCTTCCATGGCACCCAGAACTTCGGCGGCCGACAATGCCTTACTGTAGAGGCGTACATCGCTCATGTAACCTTGCCAGTGCTCTGAGGTGCCGTCGCCGCCCATGCCGAAGGGATTTTCATCAATGGTCTTTGTGATGGTATTGGTACCCGACTCAACGCCATTGCGGTAATAGGTCAAGCCGGTTCCGTCCTTGATGATCGCGTGATGGACCCACTCGTCGAGCGGGATGGGATCGTAGTTAATGCCCTCTGAGTAGCTGCCGTCGTCATTGTAGAACTCAAACCTCGTCGGTGTGAACTTAATGAACTGAAGCGGAGAATCCGTGCCGCCGTAGCGGTTGCCCAAGATAACGTCATTGTTGGTATCTTGACCGGTGGGCTGCATGGCCCAGAATGCCCAGGTGAAATCGTTGTCCATGCTCATCGCTGGAATAATCAGTTCGGTGCTAACGGATGCACCACTATCGTCTCCATCAAAGCTAATGACCATGCCACGTTCCGGATCGTTGACCCAGACCGAGCCGCCATCGCCCAGGCCGCCGCTGGTTGCGTTGCTGATAGTCCCATCCTTGCCGGAGCCGGACAAATCAATAGCAGTATCTCCGGAGCCTTCATCCAGCTTCCACCAGCCGATGAGATCGGGGTCGGCGGCGCCGGCTGCGCTCGTCAGAATCAGGCCGAGCATCAAAACAAGGGAAAATGAATTAGTAAATCTTCTACACATAATAGTCCTCCTTCAAATTAAGTACGTAATTAAGGTTCTTGCGGTCAATTCATTCAATCAGAATTTAACTGGATGACATTTTCTCGATTTGGCGCTACCTCCTTCCTTCCCGGGTCCGATATGGGCGATTAGTCGGAAAAGTGAAAATATCGGGCAAATCATGGATAATTCACTTGCTGAAAGGATGAAAAACCCACAGACTCCACCTATCGTATGTTTACCAAATCGACCACCCCTCCGTCAAGAAAAATCTCCCGATAAAATTACGCCCGTCGCCCCTGCGGCAGTGATTCTCCCCGGCAACGAGTTCCAAAAGGCTTTTCTGACAGGATTTACAGGATTTACACGGATTTTGTATGGGCAACCCTGTGTGGTCGCCCTTTGATCTGCCAATTGCGCAAAACAAAGCCAATCAAACCCAATTTCAAGCTCCCCCGCGAGTAGCGGGCGGTAGAAAAACATGCCGGCAAGCTCCTTTCGGCTCTGAAGCCGCCGGATAGATTAGGCTCTTTCAGCTAATCGCAGGTTTACATGGGCCGGGCGAAAACAGAAAAACCGTCCGGGGCGCCCGCTCTTTAGGTGGATGAAGCAATTTTTCATCTTCTTGCCTTTTAGACTTGCGAAAAGAGCTGATTTAGTGTATAATACAATGTCGGTGGGGGGCTGCCACACGCTATCCCGATGGAAGTTAATCGGGAAATCAATCCCGATGAACGTCAATCGGGACCCGGAATCTGACTTAATGGACTTTGTAGTGAAATTTTTGTTACCTAAACCTGATTTGGCGCCTTAAACAGATAGAGCAGATGCTCTTTGACGTAATTGCTGAAGAAAGGGGACATATCATGTTCACGATAAAAGAGAGTTCCAGAGATCAAAGATCAAAGATCAAAACGCGGAATCATAGAAAGGCGCAAAGGCACAGAGGCACAACCGACGGACGATGGACGACGGACGATGGACCTCTTGTCTCTCGTCTCTTGTGCCTATGTTCCTTTGTATTGATTTTTGCACTTGCGGCCGAGCCTGTCTTAGCGGCGAAAAGCAATAAAAGAGGCGGATCAAGCAGCAGTAGATCGCAAGTATCGAGGTCTGCCCCTGCCCCCAGATCAAGTGCTTCGGCAAGCTCCGGCAGGAGTCGCAGCAGCAGTGTAAGCTCGCGATCCGTACGAACTCCGACCAGGTCAAGCACCTCGAGCCGGAGCAGCTCGAGTAGAATCTCGGCGAGCAGAGCGCCCACTCCGAGCCGCTCCCGCACGACGGCGTCGAGCAGAAGCCCCAGCCGGGTAACCTCCAGCCGAAGCAGTTCGAGCAGATCATCAGCGAGCCGGGCGCCTACTCCGAGCCGCTCTCGCACGACTACACCCAGCAGAAGCCCCAGCCGGGTAACCTCCAGTCGAAGCAGTTCGAGCAGATCGTCAGCGAGCAGGGCGCCTACTCCGGGCCGCTCCAGCACGATAACGTCCGGCCGGAGTCTCGGCGGATCGACGTCCTTCCGGAGCGGTTCGAGCAGGATTACAACTGGCCGGTCCGGCTCGATAACATCCAGCCGGAGCCCGAGCAGGTCAACATCCAGCCGGGTAACCATCTCCCGGCCGTCGAGTTCTTCGGCCGCCCGAAGTTCAACGAGCACAAGTTCAAACAGATCGCGCATCGGCAGTTCAATCGGCACCAGAAGTTCGTCCGCATCCACTTCAAGCAGGCAGCCGGCGGCAAGTTCGAGCGGTCGCATAAGCTCAAGCAGGACTTCACGTATCGGCAGCTCTATCGGTAGGAGGTCGCCATCCGTATCTGTTCCGAGCAAGCAGTCAGCGACCGGTTCAAGGTCGCGTATCGGCAGCTCGATTAGCGGCAGAACGTCGTCTGTGTCCGTTTCGACTAAGTCCGGCATTGGCTCCAGGGGCAACAACAGCACTCGAAGCTCAAGGTCGCGCATCGGCAGTTCGATCAGAATAGACAAACCGTCCGGTTCGACCTCCACAGGCTCGAAGTCGCGCACCGGCAGCTCAATCAGAATAGACAGGCCGTCTGTTCCTACTGCAGCGAAGTCCGTCACGGCTGCTCGCGGCCGTGACGGAGCTGCAAGCTCAGGGTCCAGCACGGCGAGAAACAACAAGAGAACACCGTCTGTCTCGGCTGCGAAGAAACAGCCAGCGGCAAGCTCGATCAGCGGGAGGAATTTGCGCATCGGCAGGTCGATCCTCGAAAGGAAACGGTCTGTCGCTTCGGCAGGCCGCGACGGCAGAGCACAGAGCCCTGAGCATCAGCGAGGGGCAACTACGAACCAACTGGCGGGCAGCCGACAGCAAAGGAGCACAAGCCTGATAGCTGTCGGCGAGCCGAGGGGCAGCTCAAGGACTCTCAGAAAGGCCGCTCCGCAAACGCGTACAACTATCATAAACAATGAGACAATCGTCAACCGCACCGAGAGTCTTGCCGGAACGCGCCTTCACCGCTACACGCCGCTACGCTCTTCGCGTGTTGTCTTTCACGATCAGCCGCACTTGATCGGACACACTTATCCTTTCCACACGCGCTACGCTTTCAGGGACTACTACGACCGTCTGCGATACCGAACGATCTGGCCCCGTTACAGTTGCCTCGTCGGCTACCACCACGGGCTGAACTTCTCGTTCCGGTATTTCTATCCTTACCACCATCGCAGGTACATGTTCATCAGCCTGGGCGGCTACTGGCCACTGAGCTACAGGTACAGGCGCTACTACTGGTACGGCCACCATCCGTACAACTGGTACGGCTATTATCCGATCGCTCGCGAGGTAAGGACGGGCTCGTACAATTACTACACGTATAACTACTACAACAATGATACGGGCCACGTCGCGGAGACGGATGTCTTCGAGAATCTCGCCGAGCAGGCGGCCGAGCCTGACGAGACAACGCTGGTTGACGTTTACTTCGAGGAAGCCGTCAAAGTTTTCGAGGCGGGCCAATACGATCAGGCGGTCGAGAAGTTCGCCCGAGCGATGGAGCTGGCGCCCGACGATATGGTGCTGCCGTTCGCTTACAGCCAGGCCCTGGTGGCAAACGGGCAATACTCTCTGGCCGCCGAGGTACTTCGTGCCGCACTGGCAAAGGTCTCGCCCGAAAAGGAAGGCGTCTTTTATCCGCGCGGATTGTATGCGAAGGAGGAAACACTTCTGGCACAAATCGACGACCTTGCCGAGAAGGCCGATCTGTTTAGCTCCGACGCCGACCTGCAACTGCTGTTGGGCTATCAACTGCTCGGGCTTGGCCATGCCGATCAGGCAGTGGCGCCTTTGATGTTCGCCAGCAAGGACATGGTTAATGCGAACGCCGCCTCGGTACTGCTCCAGCTTCTTGAAAAGATCAAGACCTCTAACAGCGAAGCCGAAGGCGCCGGCAAGAGCATAGCGCCGCCGCAGAGCAAGGCGATCATTAAGGGTAATTCGGCAAGATTCAAAGGGGGGACTTTCGTAGCAACGCTGTGTGCTTTGGGGGCAAGCGTGGGCATCGGTCATTTCATGCGATGCTGAGCGGCCCAGCGCCGATACGTATGCGTCAGACAATGGAGGTGCTAACGATGAAACCTGTCACGTGGCTGTTGGTACTCTCGATTATACTGACGCCTTGCTTTGTGAGGGCGAGCGGCGACTGGCAGGAATTTGCCGTCTGGCCCACGACCGATGAGCAGGAAATGCCCGCTATACACGGCGACATAGTCGTCTGGCAGCAATTCGTAGCCGAATTCGGAGATTACGACATCTACATCGCGGATGTGAACAACCTCGATGATCCCCTTTTGTTTATCATAGGCGATGCCAATGACCAGACCAACCCGGCCATATACGAGAACGTCGTAGTGTGGCAGGATTTCATAGTCGTGGACGGCCCGGGAGACTTCGACATCCGCGCAGCGGATATCAGCGATCCGAACGAAGCGCTGATGTTTGTGGTCAGCGATATCGTCGATAACGACGAGCGGAACCCTGCGATTCACGGCAACATCGTCGTCTGGGAGGACGGCCCCGCCGGGGACGCCGACATTTTTGGCGCCGACATTACCGACCCGGACTACCCGATGGAATTTCCTATCGCCAACTTTGAGTTCGACCAGCAAAGTCCCGCCGTGTATAGAACAACGGTCGTATGGCAGGACATGTATTTCGGCGATTGGGACATTCTCGCCGCCGATATATGGCAGAGAAACAAGCCCGCGGATTTCGGCGTCTCGCTTCTCGAACACGAGCAGACAAATCCCGCCATCTCTGGCGAGACTATCGTCTGGCAGGACAACTTCCGGGGTAATTGGGACATTTACGCCGCACGCATTTCCGAGCCTAACAATCCGGCCGGGTTCCCAATCGCAACGGGCGACTCGTCACAGACTAATCCCGCCATCGACGGCAATATTATCGTCTGGCAGGATGATAGGGCCGGCAACTGGGACATCTTCGGCTACAATCTCACAACGCGGCAAGAATTTCAAATCACCAACAACCCTCACGATCAGACCAACCCGGCCATAAGCGGCAACACGGTAGTCTGGCAAGACAATCGCGACGGCAATTCCCAGATATACGCCGTCACACTCGACGGCCCCGAGGTCGCATACTGCCGAACCAGACTACCGGGCGACATCAACAACGACTGCAAGGTTGACATCGCCGATTTCGCCCTGATGGCCTCCAACTGGCTCGAATGCCACCTTGAACCCCAACAAGCCTGCCCGCCCCGTTAGAGATTCCGTGCCTTTTGACTTGACGTGGACAATCCTCATCTGGTATACTACATTTTGACAAACTTAGAGGAAACATCCTGTCAGGTCAATTCGATCCGTACACAGGGGCAGCCGGAAAAGCAGGCGAGTCTCCTTGTGCCCAAGAGAATTGGGGGGGAGGAGGTCGAAACATGACGACGCCGAGTAATACACGAGTTTTGCGGACAATCCCTTTACTGCTCATCATGGCCTTGCTCTTCCCATTTGCACGTGCCAAGGTCATCTACGTGGACGACGATGCCAACGTGGCCAATGACGGCTCAAGCTGGACACTGCTTTGAATTTAATTATGGATGACAAAGTTAAATTTAGTGAATGTGGTAGTCTTTAACGGTAATTTTATTTGAAGGAGGACTATTATGTCTAAGAAATTGATTTATTCAATTTTCTTTATATCAATGTTAGGATTAGCTGAAGGACAGGCGCAGGATGGATATCGTTTACAACCGATTTCAGGAGCTGATGGTGTTTTTCAAACCGTCATTATTGACGGCGTTACAGTGTACCGCAGCTTCGCAACTAGAGATTCGTACCACCCATACATGTATTTCAGATGTTCGGAAGAAATACATCAACAAACCGTTTACCTGGAAGTGACCTATAAAGATATCGGCTACGGTATTTTCGGGGTGGAATACAACTCAACGACCACGAATTACCAAATGGCTGAGACGGGTTATGAAAACCATGTGCTGGGGACGGGGCGGGAACGAACGGCGGTATTTGAGTTGACAAACGCCGATTTCAGGAATGCACAAAATCTGAAATCAGACTTACGCCTCTGGTGTGAAGTTACGTTCCAAATGAACATTGTTTCGGCTTATGTTTATTTAGAACCGACACCGCTATTCTTAGAGAATGAGGGCACTTTTTCCTTATCGCAGAAAGCCGTGAAGTTCGACGCGCCAGGTGATTTTCTGGAAGTGCCGCACTCGGCAACGATAGCGCCTTCCGAATTTACAATTGAATTTTGGTTCAAAGTGCACGGTCTGGGTGATCCACTTGCTGCCTGGGGCGAACAAACGTTGCTTGACAAGCGAGGCGGATGGGGATTGAGTGACGGTTACAATATCCGCTTGGTAGGAACGCAGTTTCCGATTTCTGTTCACGCGCTAGCCCAGCCCGGTGCTGTCTGGACCGGAGATCGCATTGAGTCGAATATATGGTATCATCTGGCTGTGGTACAGGATAGCGACTCGTTGAAAATGTATTTTGATGGGGTGTTACCCAATTACTCTGGCTCAGGCGAAAACCAATATGCAGCCAATACCCGTTCTCCTTTGCGCATCGGCGAATTCCTCGGTTATCCCGACGCCTACCTCGGCCTTCACGGCAGCATCGACGAGCTGCGTATCTGGAACCATCCCCGCAGTCAGAGCGAGATTGTAGCGGCCATGCACGAGAAACTGAGCGGTAACGAACAGGGTTTGGCGGCGTACTGGGATTTTGATGAACTGGTTGACGGAGCCGTTGCCGACTTATCTCCCAACAGCAATGATGCCATCCTGCACGGTCAGGCCAGCTTGATTCCCTCTGAAGTTGGTATGGCTCCGCCTTCATACGCTGATCCAAATTTTACGTGGGACCGCGCTGCTTACTGGGATGGGCGATATCCATCGGGTTGGGCTGGAGGCGGCGAGGTCATGCGAGATGCTCTGGAGTTTGCTGGGTATAAGATTCTCGACGCCGACCAACTCAAGACGTGGATGGATGCTCGCGTCACCGACGGCACGCCAAGTGTGGTTGTGTTCTGCCATTGCATCGCACCGGACACCGTGGCAGAGTCGATGTCGTCTATATGTACGCTTCGACGATATCTTGATGCAGGCGGCAAGATTGTGTGGTACGCAGATATTCCCATGTTCCACCAGGGACACTCAGACGGTACTCGGACCGTTTGGGGGAATAATGGTTCGATCAACATATTGGGATTCGATGCCGCCAGCGGCCCGTGGGACACCCAAGACGAGGTGACTTTTACTGTTAATGGCGTCAATTGGGGATTGACCGAAACATGGCAATCCGAACGGCCGACATCCGGTGGCGGTCTTCGCGTGTTGGCCGAAGACAATAGAGGATATGCCGCGGCGTGGGTGAAGCATTATGTTCCGGGCGATAACTACCGAGGATTTGTCAGACTGTTTGACCGACCCGGCGAGCCCAACATCAACGACGTTCAACGTGTAGCGGAATATCCTTACATGCCTGAGCCGATTGTCTATTACGTCGATGATGATGCCACCGGTGCAAATGATGGTTCAAGCTGGGCCGATGCATACTGGTGCCTGCAGGATGCTCTGGCGGCTGTCCAATACGGTGACGTAATTCGGGTAGCCCAGGGCAGTTATAAGCCCGACCAAAGGGCAATGATAGGACGGGGAGGGCTCCAAATGATAGGCAGTTCCGGCGATCGAACAGAAACGTTTCAGCTTATCAATGGCGTGGTTATTAAGGGCGGTTACGCCGGGATTAGTGAACCGGACCCTGATGCACGAGATATCGAGGCGTACGAGACTATTCTTAGCGGGGATTTGAATGGCGATGACATACCAGTTGCCAATCCTTCAGATTTGCTGGACGAACCCACCAGGGCTGAGAACAGTTTTCACGTCGTGACGGGCAGTTGGACTGATGAGATGGCTGTTCTCGACGGTTTCACTATAACTGCTGGCAATGCTAATGGGCTAACTACTGCAGACAAACGTGGAGGCGGGATGTACAATCAAGGTGGCAGCCCGACGCTGATCCGGTGCATATTCCAGAGTAATAATTCGACACCCGTATATTCCGGTCCCGCGGACGGTGGAGGAGCTATATACAACGCTGATGGGAATCCGGCGTTAACACAGTGCACGTTCACCGAGAACAACTCGGCCCGCGATGGTGGGGGTATGTTCAATATAAATAGCAGACCTACTGTCACCCACTGCACCTTCAGCGGCAACTCAACTGATATCTCCGGGGGAGGTATGTACAATAAACAGAGCAGCCCGACTGTGGCCAACTGTATCTTCACGGGCAACTCAGCCCAACGCGGCGGTGGTATGCGTAACATGCGGAACAGCAATCCCACGCTAACCAACTGCGTGTTTATGGGTAACTGGGTGGAAAGCCGGCGACCAGGCGACATTGTCGGCGGTGGTGCTATGGCTAACCAAAATAGTAGCCCAACCCTGACCAACTGCATTCTTTGGGGTGATACGCCCGAGGAAATATATGGTGGCACACCGTTGATAACTTATAGCGATGTTCAAGGCGGCTGGCTGGGCGAAGGTAACATTGACGCCGAACCGCTGTTTGTCGACGCTGATGGAGCCGATGATCTGGTTGGCACAGAAGATGATGATCTGCGTTTATCGCCAGGCTCTCCTTGTATTGACGCGGGTGATAACTCAGCAATTCCGGCATCAATGGTTGTGGACCTGGATGGTAACCCACGCATTATAAACGGTATTGTGGACATGGGCGCCTATGAACTTGGTATGGCTCCCCCTCCACCAATCCTGTCCGAGGCGCTGGACACAGATTTGAGCTTCACCACGGGTGGCAATGAGAGTTGGATTGGTCAGACCACGACGTCCTACTACGCGGCAGATGCCGCACAAAGTGGGGATATCTCGCACAGTCAGGACTCGTGGATGCAGACGACGGTGAGCGGGCCAGGAACGGTGACGTTCTACTGGAATGTATCGTCTGAGGACAACTATGACTTCCTGGGGTTTTACATTGACGGCTCTCTGGAGGACCAGATCAGCGGTTCGGTAAACTGGCAGCAGATGACGTACACAATCGCTACTTCGGGTTCGCACACGTTGGAATGGCGATACGTGAAGGATAAGGACACTGACTCTGGCAGCGACTGTGGCTGGGTGGACAAGGTGGAGTGGGTGGCTAATTAGCTGGGATGAAAGGGAAACGAAAAATGTGGACAAAACCAAATTTAGTAAGCGAATTAATCAGACGTATTTTGCGGACAAAGAACGATCAAAAGAAAGGAGAACAGAAAATAAAAAGCATGACAAATAAAAACTTATATAAAAGCCTTCCAGTGATTTTTGCTGGGGCGATCTTGATGCTGGTTACTCAGGGCGTTCTTGCCAGGCAAACCTTTACTGTGAATAACACAAACGACAGGGGGACTGGCTCTCTAAGGGAGGCAATCGAGTTGGCCAACGCCAATCCGGGGCTGGATCTGATTGCCTTCAATATCCCCGGCTCGGGGCCACACACCATTCAACGGCTCACACCCTCGCCGAAAATCACCGACCCGGTGACCATCGACGGGTATACTCAGCCCGGGGCTATGCCAGCCACCCACAGCAGTCCGGCCGCGTTGCTTATCGAGCTGGATGGGATCAATGTGATGGCCCCCCACTGGGACACCGGGCTGACCATTTATACCCGCAACAGCACCGTGCGAGGTTTGGTTATCAATCGCTTCGGTGATGCAGGGATCCACATAGAAGACCACGTGGGGGGAAACATAATCGAAGGCAACTACATCGGCACCGATGTCACGGGCGCCCTCGGCCGGGGCAACTTCGGTGTTGGGGTGCGCATCTGGGACACACCCGACAATAGGATCGGCGGCGCCACGCCAGAGGCCCGCAACGTGATATCAGGTCACGAGCGTGAAGGCATTGCAATCCTCCTGCCCGATGCGGCAGGGAACCAGATCCTGGGCAACTACATCGGCACTGATGCCACGGGCGCCACCGCTCTTGGAAACGGAGATAATGGCGTGTTAATCTATGAAGGAGCCAACCACAACACTATCGGGCCGGGGAATGTCATCTCGAACCACGACTATGGAATCCAGCTCCTGTCTTCCAGCGATAACCAAATCTACAACAACAGCTTCATCGACAACACAATACAGATTTATGCTAATACTGGCCGCGGCGGCAACATCTTCAACCTGGAAAAGCCAATAGGTGGCAACTACTGGAGCGACCGGACGACCCCCGATGCCGACGGCGATGGCTTTGTCGATTCCCCCTACGTCTTCACCGGCGGCGTGGATTATCTTCCATGGGCTCGTCAAGACGGTTGGCTGCCTCCACCTCCACCAATCCTTCCCGATATAGCTGTTACCGATCCCAATCTTGTCGCCTGGTATCGCTTTGATGGCGACGCCTCGGACATTTCCGGCAATAACCTCCACGGCACGGAAATGGGCAACCCCACCTATGAGGCCGGCGTTTTTGGCCAGGCAATAAGCCTCGACGGTGACGGCGACTATGTGGATTGTGGGCTCGCTCCAGAGTTCGACATTACCGACTTTATCACTTTTACATACTGGATCAAGGTTGTCGAATTCGACAAGGGCTGGAACACAGTCCTTTCCAAGGGTGACGACTCTTGGCGGTCGTCGAGGGCAGCCAGGAATAACTTCATGGAGGCCGCTGTTACCGGTACGACTGGGGACTATACCTACGGGGTCACCCCCGTGGACGATAGACAGTGGCACCACGTCGGATTTGTGTACGATGGCAAGAGGAACTATTTGTATCTAGATGGTGAGCTGGACGCATCAGAACCTTCCACCGGACAGATTAATGTCAGCAGCCATCCTCTTTGGATAGGAGAAAATTCTCAATTCCAGGGAGGCTGCTGGAACGGCCTGATTGACGATGTTCAAATATACAACCGAGCATTGAGCCAGGAGGAAGTTCAGATTATTATGCAGAGAAGTTCTGGCGAATATCCACGGGCCTTGAGCCCCACACCCGCTGATGGTGACATGCATGCCTATGCATGGGTGAACCTTAGATGGCGGGCGGGAGATTTTGCAGTCTCACACGATGTGTACTTCGGTGCGAATTTCGACGGTGTGAACGATGGCACCGAAGGCACGTTCCGAGGAAACCAGGCCGAGACTTTTTTTATTGCGGGCCTTCCCGGATTTCCTTATCCGAATGGCCTTGTTCCAGACACAACATATTACTGGCGAATAGATGAGGTCAATAATCTGCACCCGGACAGTCCGTGGATAGGAGATGTCTGGAGTTTCTCGATTCCATCCAAGACTGCCTATACACCTAAGCACTTTGAAATCACTTACTACGATAACTACAACTATGATACGGATCAATGGGACGCATGGCAAAGTGACGCGACACCCCGAGATGCCTGGGACGATAAGTACCTGGCCAATGGCTTGTCGGGGAACACGGTGTACACCGATCATGCTTTCACGAGCATAGCCGTGTTTAATCTCAGAGGTAGCCTCTTCTCGAAGGACGGACACGCAACAGGCGAAGATTGGAATCCCCTACAGAGCATTGGGGATAATGTGAGTGGGCAGTCTGCTCATCATGTATTTGCGGCCCTGTTCAAGGGCTTGATCTACTTGGAGGAAGGAGACGTTTTATGGGTGGCAAGCGATGATGATGTTTATGTCTTCTTGGATGACGACACGAAGTGGGGCCAGGAGGTACTCTCAGTTCCGTCCATTTCCTTCTTCGACACCGACTCGATGACCGTCACTGCTGCACAGGCGGGATACCATACGATCACAGTAAAATACATAGAGAGGCTAAATATCCACTCTGGCATTGAGATCACCCTAAACGGAGAGCACCTTCAAAATGCAGAGGTTGTCATCGACATCGAACCTGGCAGATACCCTCTGTCCGAGGCGTTGGACACGGCTTTGAGTTTCACGACGGGCGGCGATGCGGATTGGTTCTCCCAGACCACTACATCTCAATACGGGGCAGATGCGGCACAGAGCGGGGATATCTCGCACAACCAGGAATCGTGGGTGCAGACGACGGTGAGCGGGGCAGGAACGGTGAACTTCTACTGGAAAGTATCTTCGGAGACATTGTGTGACGTTCTCGTGTTTTACATTGATGGCTCAGTTCAGGACAGAATCAGCGGGTCAGTGGACTGGCGCCAGATGACATACGAGATCACTGATTCGGATTTACATACATTGGAATGGCGATATACTAAAGATGTAGGCACGGATTCTCGTAGCGACTGCGGCTGGGTGGACAAAGTGGAATGGGTGCCTGCCCCTTAACCATCCACGATTCTATGTGTTAGGAGGCGATAATCCAAATGGCAAGACCACCTCCGAAATGCAGACCGCCGGCACATTCCTGGAAACCGGCTGGGACTTCGTGGACGAAACAGCAAACGGCACCGAAGATATCTGGTGGATTCTCGAAGGGCAGGACCTCCCAATTGATTATTGATGATTGACTATTGATTATTGGGGACGAGCGCGGGCTTCTTTGATTCCGTGAGGGCCTCGTCCCATATTGTATTGTTTTGGGGGCTGGGAATTCGCATTGGATGGGCCGGGTCCGGGAATCTCGCGGAAGAGGGGGATTTCTTAGCGTGTAGCGGTTAGCGGCCGGCCCGTAAACTATACGCTGTACGTTATCCACTTTTATTGACTATTGAAGGATTTTTTGATTTGGCTTACAATTGTTGTTACTAATCGTAGAGTTATTGCCTTTATATTATAGTCGTGCGTACTGCGTCGTGCGTTTGGCGCGGTGTTCAATACGCACGACGAGCGACGAATGACGAGCGACGAACCATGAACAGGCGGCTTCGAAATGCCTTGAAAGGACTCACTGCCCCGGACGCCGAGCGCCGGCGCAGGGCCATGGAACCTTTCGTCAGGGCCACATTTGACAGTTTTATTCGGTACTTATACCGATATCTTGGCAATGAAGTTGAATGTGAGGACGTTTTAGAAGATGTTTACGCCGATATATGGGAAAACCCGGAGCGGCTGGCTAATATTACCAGCGAAAGAAAGCTGCTGCGGACCGTATATCTGTATTACATGCGCAAACGACTCAGAAGGGTGTATAGAAGAATGAACCGACACCTGTTCCTGCCGCAGAAGGACCTTGAGAGCCTGGTCGCCCCGGAATTGGGCAGCCTGGAGACTTTGTCTCAGGCCGAGCTTGAGCAAGCCCTGGGCCGGGCGCTGGGAAGGCTCAAGGCCCGCGAGCGAAGGGCGATAGAACTCTGGATGGACGGCTTCTCCAGCAGGGCTATCGCCAATGAGCTGAAAACTACGGTCGGAGCAGTGAAAATGCTGAAATTCAGGACTATTTTGAAACTGAAAAAAATGATGAGTGAATACTGTCACGACCAGTGACAGCGGATTATATAAAGGAGCGAGAAAATGGCTGATACAAACCGGACAATTCAAGAGTTGTTGAGTGACTACGCAGGAGCGCTGCGGGACGGTTGCGTGCCGGTTTTTCTCAAATCACTGACCCGCCATGAGGGAAGGATGATAGCCGCCTCCGGCGATTTCTGGGACGCCACCGAGGTCGTGCGGATTCTCAACGGCGTCGGATTCGCCGATAAAGCCGTGACCGCCGACGTGGGGCTGTTCATGTCTCGCGTGGATGCCAACATTGCATCCCGGCTGAAAAAGACCAGGAGCGCCCCAAAGCGAAAACGCACCAACGGGACGAAGTCCATGGCGAAGATGCGAAGATTTGAGGAAACTATATGATCCTGGACTGTTACCAGTGTTCGTCCTGCTATTTCGAGGATAAAGAGCGGTCGTCGAGGATAGACCCTGCGACGATTTCGGCTCAGCAGTCCAGGGTGGACTTCAGGAACGTGCTGGTGATATTTGTCTGTGTGGAGATTTATGACGACAGGCAGGAATTGAAACAAGCCGCAGATGAATTCGAGGCGATGTCCGACCTGATCGGCAAGAGGCCTATCGTTCTTTGCCCGAACGTTCACTTGTCGATGGACAGGGCGCCCGAGAAGCAGGCGGCATGGATGATTGCCGAGCTGGAAAGAATGCTGATTGAAAGGGGCTACGACGTTCACTGCCTGTCGTTTGGGTATCACAAGCAGTACGGCATCGAATGCAACGGCAACGTGGGCAGCGTGGTCGGCAGGAGGTTCTACGGCTCCGAGCAGAAACAATTCTTGAGGCTCCTGACCCGGCTCGGCGTTTGCCCGCCCGACTCGCCGCCGGACAATATGCCGGCCTGGGCCAGTATGCTCACGGAGCGACGATTGGAGGTTATGGGCAGCCGACGGGAGACTTACAAAGCAGCGAAAAACATGCTCAAGGACCAGCTCGATTCAACGGGCCGCAGCGAGCTTTGGACGTGTATGTTGTTCGAGGGCGAAAGACAGCCTGTGGACGACTATCTCGGTGCTCTCTATGAGATTATCGAGGACTATCCGGACGTCAGGGTGCACCGGGCGATGAACCTGAGCGTGCCCGGTTTTTCCAACGCCGCACGCCATCTTTTCCGCAAGTACCCCGATGCCATCGAGTCAGGCAGGCTTAGGATTTACAACAGCCAGGTATCCGATATCGAGTTTCTGTTGACCCGGGGGGCCGTTCTGCTTGCATTTCCACAGATACCCAGACAAGCCGGGTCGCACGCGGGAGAAATTTCGTTCGGTATCTATTGCAAGAATAAAGACTTCGCGAAGAACCTGATTCAATGGTACCGTGCTTTTATGGTCGATGCGCGATTCGGATGGATTCGCACGGAGTCCGAGCTAAATACGATTATCAATGAGCTGGAAGAGGAAATGTTCCAGGATAAATCCAGGGAGTCCGAACGCAAAAGATAACATTTGTAGAATATCAAAGATCAAAAATTAAAATTGTGGAATCCCGGCGGGCCGGGATGACTTCTGCAATTTTGCATTTTGAACTTTAATTTTTAATCTTATCTTGCTGTTAGGGTCAGCGCCGTGCACACGGTTTCGTCTGTGGTTGTTGTCGTAGCTTACGGGGCGCTACTTTCATTTGTAGCCGTGCGCGCGAGGGCCGCCCGTGAGTTCTCGGAGTTTTCGTTGGCAAAAAGAGCGCTTCCGCTGGCGTTGGTCTTTGGGAGCCTCGCCGCCACTTATGTCGGACCCGCGTTTTCAATCGGCTTTGTCGGCAGGGGGTTCAAGAGCGGCTTGCTCTTTCTCGTAATAGGACTCGCCTATTCGATCCAGAACATCCTGGTCGGCCTGTTTGTTGCCCCTCGCCTTAGACGCTTGAAGGAATGCCACACGTTGGGCGACGCCATAGGCCAGAAATACGACCAGAAATGCCAGGTCCTCGCCGGTGTAATCTCAGTCGGCCTGTGTGCGGGCTTTGCCGCGGTCATGGCCAAGGCCGGCGGCGATGTTTTGCAGGACATCTTCGGCCTGCCCCACTGGTCGTCCGTCTTTATAGTTGTCGCCGTAACAGCGCTGTACACCACTTTCGGGGGGCTGCGGGCCAGCGTAATAACCGACGCCTTTCAATTCTCTGCCTTCGCAATATTGTTGCCGCTCACCCTGCTGTGGATATTGTGCTTCCATTTCGACGGCGGGGCCGGCGCTTTTGCCGAGCAGGCCTCACTTGCAACCGACGAAGGGATCGCAGCAACACCCGTGATAGAGATAGTTGCTTTGTTGGCCGCGTTTCTGTTGGGCGAGACGCTCATACCGCCTTATGCAAACCGGGCACTGGCCTCGAAGACAACGCGAATCTCACGAAATGGATTCGTACTTGCCGGCTGTTTCAGTGTGGCCTGGTTCGCGGTGATGGCGGCGCTGGGAATTGTGGCGCGTGATGTGATCCCTGCGGCTGAAATAAAGGCGATGGGAGCAGGAGGAAAGGAAATAGAAGACCTCGTCCTTATAACCCTTTTCAGATCGACCATGCCGGCGGCCGGCTATGCCTTATTGCTTGTGGTGCTGATTTCGATAATCATGTCGAGCCTCGATTCGCTGCTCAACGCCGGCGCCGTGGCGTTCACCCAGGACATTGTCAAGCCGTTCGCAGACCTGCCGGACAGGGCTGCCTTGAGCGTCGGTCGCTCTGCGACTATTATCATAGCTCTGACCGCCGCGGCCGGCGCGGTTGCGGTTGACAGCATCATAAACGGCCTGCTCATCTGCTATGCTATATGGGCTCCTGCGATCCTGCCGGCCCTTATAATCGGCTTGTGGGTCAAACACCCCCGGCCGCTGGCGGGAATCTTATCGATGGGAGTCGGCTCGTTTGTCGCCGTAGCGCTTTGGGTTACATTCGAGTTCATCCTCGATTGGAGAGCCGAGACCGAAATAGCCCGTATCATCATCCCAGCCCTTGCAGCGGCGCTGCTGGCGTACGTCGTAGGGCACTGTATGCAAAAAAACAACTCCGGAGCGTGAAAGATGGAAATGCTTCTGTTAGCTCTCGTGGTAATTGGGGCCCTGTTCGTCATTGCCAGCGGCGTTTGGGTCGCGTTTGCATTAGCGAGAGTCATCTCCGTTCGGCAGGCTCAAGACAGGCCTGCACATCGATCCACGCCTGATTCCGAATCAGAAGTTCCCGCCGAGAATTGAGCGCGTAACCGCAAAACGCACCCGCTATTCTTTCCGAAAGATCGATTGTACCCGGCCATAAAAGATGGTAGAATACTGTGTTTTGGCAAACAAGAAGCTATCCGGCGTCGTAGGGAACGTGAGAAAATGAAAAAGCAACGACAAATAACTGGTGGGGTAGATATGAGACAAAAGTCAGAATACAGGAGACAGGAGACAGAATACAGGAGACGAGCGACGAGATACGCGATACTTTGCATTTTAATCTTTGCATTTCTGCCGCTGACGGCTCATGCCTGCTCCACGCCGGTTTTTCGGTACGCTCTGGAAAGGTGGCCGGCGGACTTTTATGACGGCGTATTGGTCCATCGGGGTGCGATTGCGGACGATCATCCCGCAGCTTTGCTATTTCAGGGCGAAACGGGCGAATTCCTGAATCTTCGCCTTTCCAGGATGGACCTCGAATCCGCCACTGATGAAGAGGTCAAAGGACTCCTGGGCGAGCATGTTCCGGAGAAGCTGCCGGCGCTGGCGCTGTGGTATCCCTGGCAAAAAGGCCGGGCGGCGCCTTTCTGGACGGGCGAGTTTACGCCGGAGACGGTGGCGGTACTGATGCAATCGCCGACGCGCAAGGAAGTGGCCAGGCGTCTGACCGAAGGCCAGGCGGGCGTGTGGGTCTTTGTCGAATCGGGCAACCCCGCCAAGGACAAAGCGGCGCTGGAGCTGCTCAAAAAGGAGCTGAAAACAGTAACTGAAGAATTGACGGAAATGGCGCCGCCGGTCGAGGAATCGGACACGCCCGGACTGACCTTTGAGTTCTCGACTATATCTCTTTCGCGCACCGATCCGAACGAGCGTGTTCTGCTGTCGATGTTCATGAACAGTGAGCCGGACCTCGACGAGTACGTGAATGAGCCGATGGCGATCCCCGTCTTTGGGCGAGGCCGTGCCCTTTACACGCTCATAGGCGAAGGCATCAACGCCGACAACATTCGAGAAGCCGCTGCGTTTTTGACCGGGCCCTGCGGCTGCGAAATCAAAATGATGAATCCCGGTGTGGATCTGCTGATGGCCGTCAACTGGGACGGGGCCGTGATGCAGTTCTACGAGGAATTCTACGCGACCGAAGAGGAGGAGCTGCCGGAACTGACCAGTGTGTTCCCGGATGAGCCTGAGCCGGCCCAGCCGCAGCTCAACGTGGCTGCCCAGGTGGTGAAGAATGATTCGGGCAACGAACTGACCGTCCTTGAGCAGGCGGAATCCCAGGTAGTCGGGGTTGAAGAGCAAAGAACTCGTGGTTTCGGCCTCATGGGAACGGCGGCTGTATCTCTGGGTGGGCTCATGTTAGCGGTGGTTCTGGGCACGCTGGCGGTAAGTCGGAAGCAAAAATAAAAAATTAAAATGTAAAATTAAGGAAATCATTGCCGCAACGCGGCAATTCCGAAATTTTGATTTTTGATATTTAATCTTTGCATTTTTTTGGGATGTTCATGACGATCTGGAGTTTGCTGCTACGCGAAATACTGCATCGTAAGCTGAACTTCGTGCTGGGTGTGCTGTCGGTTATGGTGGCCAGCGGCTCGCTTATCGGCGCTGTCACGCTGTTGCGAATTCACGATATCCAGACAGTCCGGATACTTGATGTCAAGAAAGATGAGTTGAACAAGATTACGGCCCAGGGAGAGGACGATGCACGAAAGGCCACGCTTAAGCTCGGCTTCAATGTCCGCATCCTGCCCAAAGATCAGAATCTCACCGAGTGGTATTCCAAAGGTTACGCATCGAAGTACATGCCCGAGGATTACGTGGACAAACTGGCCAATTCCGGCATCGTCACAGTCCGGCATTTTCTGCCCAGCCTCCAGCAGATGATCGAATGGCCCGAACGCAAACGCAAAATCATCCTGGTCGGCACTCGCGGCGAGGTTCCCAATTTGCACAAGAGCCTGGTCAAGCCGCTCGTGCAGCCCGTTCCTCCCGGTACGATAACCCTGGGACACGAGCTGCATCGAAGCATGGACATCAAAGTCGGCGACGATATTGAGCTGATGGGAAGATCGTTCAAGGTTAATACCTGCTACAAGGAGCGCGGTGACAAGAACGATATCACGGCATGGATATGGTTAGCCGAAGCCCAGGAGCTGCTCGACAAGCCGGGCAAGATCAACGCCATCCTGGCGCTGGAATGTCATTGTGCCGGTGACGCGTTGCCCATGATACGTAAGGAAATCGCCGCCGTCTTGCCGGATACACAGGTCAAAGAACTGGGCTCCAGCGTCGTGGCGCGACGTGAGGCTCGTGAGGCAGCCAAGAAACAAGCCCGGCTGGCGGTAGAAAACGAAAAGACCGCCCGGTTAACACTGCGGCAGAACCGCGAACGTTTTGCGTCTGTCCTGATACCGGTGGTAGTCACGGCCTGTGCCGTCTGGGTCGCCGTGCTCGGCTTCACTAACGTCCGCACGCGTCGCGACGAGATCGGCATTCTCCGAACTCTCGGAGTCTCGGCCAAAAACATTATGGTAATGTTCATGTCGAGGCATGTTCTTCTCGGTGTACTCGGCGGTGCGCTGGGCTTCGGCGCCGGCGTGCTTTCGGCCGTCTATTTCAGCGCCGCTCGCGAAGGCGCCGATGTGCAAATAATCGGCGCGGATTTCTCATTGGCCGGCTTGCTTCTGGCCTCCGTAGGGGGAGCCGCCGCGTTGGCGGTCCTCGCAGGCTGGATTCCGACCCTGGTGGCAACCCGCCAGGACCCGGCGGTGGTTCTGCACGAAGAGTAAAAGAAGATTAAAAATCAAAGTGCAAAATGTAAAATTGATGAAGTCATCCCGGCTCGCCGGGATTCCGCAATTTTGATATTTAATGTTTGATATTTGATTTTTTCCTTTGACAAATGCTTGAGTTCAAAGATGTCACTAAGTTGTTCGATGGCGCCGAGGGGAAGGTAACGGCTCTAAGCGAAATCTCGTTTTCGGTTCAACCTGGGGAATTGTTAGCCGTACGCGGCCCGAGCGGCTGTGGAAAGACTACTCTGTTGCTAATCGCCGGCGGTCTCCTAAGCCCCGACTCCGGACAAATTGACCTCGATGGCCGGGACCCCTACGAATTGTCTCCGGAGATGCGAAACAAGCTGCGGGCACAGATGATTGGGTTCGTATTTCAGCAGTTCCATTTGATTCCATACCTGACCGTTCGGCAGAATATCCAGGTAGCTTCGCTTGCTGTGCCCGCAAATGAGGCTGCCGAGCGGACGCAGGGACTAATCACCCATTTCGGACTGGACGACCGCGCCGGCCACGTGCCGGCCCAGCTCAGCACGGGCGAGAGGCAGCGCACGGCCTTAGCCCGCGCCCTGCTGAACAAACCAAAGGTCATCCTCGCCGACGAACCCACGGGCAATCTTGATGAGGACAACGCAAAGACTGTACTGGGCTACCTAAGCCAATACGTCACCGACGGCGGATGCGTCCTGCTGGTCACTCACGACGTAAGGGCCGCCGAACACGCCACCCGAACCCTCCAAATGAGCAAGGGACGGCTAATAGCATAGAGCCGGAACTCTCGGTTGGCATTTCTTCAGAGCCAATGCCGATTCGTACTGTTTTGAAACCCGCATTTCCTCGTAATCAGAAGCGAACTTCATACGTACCATTCAATCTCATCGAAGCTGTAGCTGTTGCCCCGCTGCTTAACATATCTTTCCCTCTTCCTGTAGGGCACGTCCTTTCATCTTCAAGAAATTGATTGCTTGAAAGATTTTTCTCGCTCTGCGATTTCTCTGATTTTCTCACTTCCATCAACAAGGCATTCATTTAGAATACAATCTGATAATGCTTTATTGGCTATGAGCAATTTGACTGCTTCACCTCTGCAGTTCATGCATGGTGAATTCTCGTAAATCCATTCCATAACATCATTCAACTGTTCCGAATCGTTATTCCTACAAAGCTCTACCAAATCAGAAACAACACGGTGTATCTTGTCTCTGACTGCAGTTGCCGGAATTCTCTTGAGAATCTTTTCAATTTCTTCATTATCACCATTTCGGTAGTTACGTATCAGCAACTCGAATCCGGAAGCTGCCCTCTCCCAATCCTTTTGTCGCAACACCTTTTCTCCCACATTATGAATCTTGCTATCAATCGAATTAGACAGTGCTGAGATTGCAGCGAAACTTAGCTCATTATCTTCATTGAGGGCTAATTCAAAAACCTTTGGAAGTAGTTCTGGAAGTTTCCTTCTACTGAAAATCCAGAGAAATCTGATTAACTGTGGCGTTCTTTCTTCTCTTCTAAACTCATCAAATACCCTTTGGATATCATCGTCAAGAGCACTTTTGCCGAATATTGCATAGCGACCTGGAAATTCACCTTTTGCGTTTTCGATGTCGGCGAGTATTCTCTCAAGAGTAAACTGTTTTCGTATTCGCTCATCAATTTCTTCCTTTGAACCAGATTTTCCACTTTCAAATCTGGTAATCCTTTCAATGTATGCTCTCAAGTTTTTGGAGGTCTGCAATTTAATATCTATTGTTTTTCTAATCGCCTCATCGCCAAAACGGTCTTTCACTTTATTAAGCAGAAAATCGTCTTCCCAATAGCCTTCGTCTTCTCTCAATCGCCTTCCAATTGTTTCAGCAACATGAAGGAAACCGTCAATACCATCAAGCTCAATGATTTGTTCGCTACCAATCCACGATTCGTTGAATTTTTGAGCATCAAACTTTCTGTAAAGTTCTTTTCTTGCTCTGTCACTTCCACGCTTAGCAAACTCTAACAGCAAATCAAGAGCTTGGTCTGTATCCCAGATGCTCTCACAATTCGAAAGGTTTTCGAGTAACGCTCTTTCGTAATATGAAATATCGTCCGTATATTCCAATACCGAAAAAAGCCATTTGGCTCTTCCGCCTTCACTTTGATTATCATATACAAGATTACGGAGAATTGCATTTAATAGTAAGCTTTTGACGTCTTTATCTCCATATTCCTTCACATCTAGAAATGCACGGCCCAAACCTTTATTTATTGCCCTATCAAATTCTTCCTTTGTAAGTTTCTTCATGATTTCCCCAGGTTAGGTCATTCTTTTCTCCTTATACGCCACTTGTGAAATACTCACAGCGAAGCAATTGCCTGTAACTAATCGAAGGATTCTCTGCTTATTCAAATACATAAAGACGCCGAACCTTAGAATATTACTATGTATATATGGTTTCCGTATAACATCCCGACCTCTCGTCATTCAGAAGATGTCCATGCCGCTACCGTGTCCCTGCAAGATACAAAGTGACTTTGATCTGTCAAGAGGTAAAATTGCAGCCAAATAGGTGAGTTTCTCTTGGCTCAATACAGTGATTCTGACTTTGAGGTTCTAACAAAACCAAACTTGAAAAAATAAGGAACCGCTCCGCGAGGCTATTTAAATAGATTCCTCGACTGCGCTCGGAATGACAGGTTAAGTTTTGTTAGAGTGCCTTAGCCAACGGTGTTTCCCGTCAGCAGAAATGGCACAGGATGGAGTTTTTGACAATTTCAGTTTTTTCGGTACTATATTGAGTATATTAGAAATGGAGACTCTTGCAATGAGAACTATGAGAACTTACAGAATTGCAGTAGTGTTTGTGATTGTTGCCGCGTGCGGGTTATTGGCCGGTTGCGGCAGGAAAGAGACGCAGGGTGAATCTGTGGAACTGGTGGTTCTTTGCGGCAGCTCTTTTGTTCCGCCGACCGTGCAGTTGCACTCGGAGTTCAGCGCCAAAACGGGTATCAAAATTGTCAGCACTACCGCCGGCAGTGAGGATTTTCTGCCTTTGGTCAAGACCGGCCAAAAGGGGGATATTCTCGTAACCCACGATCCGTACCTTGATTATGTCCGCGATGCCAACGCCTTAGCGGACCATGCACAGGTGGGCTTTGTCGCTCCTGTGCTGGTCGTGCAGAAGGGCAATCCCAAAGGTATTAAAAGCATAGAGGACCTGACGCAGGCCGGCTTGAAGGTCGCTCTGACCGACCCGCAGTATTCCACGGCCGGGGAGATGGTCTTTGCCCTCTTAGACAAGAAGGGCATAAAAGACGCCGTCATGAAAAACGTCGAAAACCGGCTGACCAAGGGACACAGCAATATCGGGAACTTCCTCAAAACTAAGGCTGTTGATGCGGGCATTATGTGGAACGGCGTGGCCAATACATTCAAAGACAGCCTGGAAATTGTCCCCACACCTTATGAATACGACAATGAAATTCGCGTGCATATCATTGGTCTGAGCTATACCAAGCAAGCCGAGTCGCTCAAACAGTTCATCGAGTTTGCCCAAACCAGAGGCCCTGAAGTTTTCGCCGAGCACGGCTATGTGAAATAGCAGGACGGAAGAAGAAAATGAGAAAGCTGTTGTCGTCCACGATTATTGTCGCAGCCGTTCTCCTGTGCGGCTGCAAAGCGGAGAAGCCCGAAGAATCCAAGTCAGCACCGAAAGAGCTGCTGCTCTACTGCGGCGCCGGCATCCGCCCGCCTGTGGCGCAGATTTCCCAGGCCTTCGAGAATGCGCACGGGGTGAAGATTGTTACGGACTATGCCGGCAGCGAGATGCTTCTGTCGAAGATAAAACTGACCCGCAAGGGTGATCTCTACATGCCGGGCGACAAGCATTATGTTGACCAGGCGGCACAGGAGGGCATGATCCTCTCGCAGAAGTCTGTCTGCTACTTCGTACCGACCATTCTGGTGCGAAAGGACAATCCAAAGAATATCCGCGGATTGCAGGACTTGCTTCTGCCCGGCTTGAAACTGGGACTCGGGGACGCAAAAGCCTGCGCCATCGGCAGAAAGACCAAGCAGATTTTCGCTAAGAATAATATTGCATGGGAGGACGTCGAGAAGAACCTGGTTTTTCAGTCACTGACCGTCAATGAATTGGGGATGCAAATCCAGACCGGCTCGCTCGATGCGGTAATTGTCTGGGACGCAATTGCCGGATACTACACCGAGCACGGAACGGAAGTAATGATCCCTGTCGAAAAAAATGTGATCTCCACCGTGAACATCGGTCTGCTCAGTTTTACC
Source organism: Planctomycetes bacterium B3_Pla (assembly GCA_005223045.1). GTDB lineage: Bacteria > Planctomycetota > Phycisphaerae > Sedimentisphaerales > Anaerobacaceae > SG8-4. The sequence continues at coordinate 152,885 of NJBM01000011.1, forward strand.
GGCAACCGCCCGTTGGCTGAAAAGTTTGTCGAATTCGCCGTTTCCGAGGCAGGACAGGCCATTTTCGCCGAACACAACTACCGTATCGAGCCTGTCGAATAGCGCTGAATCTTCAAGCGACTGCGCTGCAGCGAGGCGGTTTACGCCCTTGCCGGCAAGTATTTTCCTTGTGAATGGTTGTATGGCCCTTATAATGTCATGTTCGCAAAATGATGAAGGGGCTTATTGGAGTTCTCGCATGTTAGGTCAATTGCCCAATTACTGGTGGGCTTTTATGTTGCTGGGTGTCTTTGCCGGCGTCGTCAGCGGCACGCTGGGATTAGGCAGCGGGGCGATAGTCGTGCCGGCGCTCGTTCTGATTTTTGGCTTTCAGCAGAAGTCCGCCCAGGGAACGGCCCTGGCCCTGATGGTGCCGATGGCGCTTCTCGGTGCGTTCCGGTACTGGAAGAATCCTCAAATCGAAGTGAATCTGGCTATCGTCGTGTTGGTTGTGCTTGGCGCTTTGCCCGGCGTTCTGGCCGGGACCGAGCTGGCAATCCGGCTGCCGAGCCATGCACTGCGCAAGATATTCGCGATCGTCCTTGCGATAGTAGCCGTGAAAATGTTTACTGCCTCGCCGAAACCGCGGCAACAAGTCCCCGGCGAGAGTTTGATAGATCAGAACAATGTGAATGTAGTTGAACCTGGAGGTCAAAATAATGAGTCAAGAGAGCAATAATGGGCTTGTACGCATTTTCAGTGCAAGGGCCTGTGCAGAACCTTTGGAAAAAGCCGCCAAGCTGTTCGAGGAAAAGACGGGCATCCATGTGGCTATCGACGTATGCAGCCGGCATTGTGCCGAGCCGGTCGCCGAAGAGGCCACAGGAGAAACCGGCGGCGATGATTTTCTGTTGGAAATTTCCGATGCCGGTATCCACGACCTTGCGATAGGTGGGGCCGAGTACCTGCTCGATGACGGAGAGGTCAGAGGAATTGTGCAAAAAGGCGAGCGGCGGACCATTGCCAGCCGTGCTTCTGCTATAATCGTGCCCGCGGGCAACCCCAAGAATATACGCACCGTCGCAGATATGGCCCAGCCGGGCGTGCGAGTGGGTGTGTCGGTTCTGGATTGTCTCAAGGGACTCTGGGAAGACATCAGCGGCCGATTGGGCCTTGTGAGCAAGATCCGAAATAACATCACATATTACGCCAATGGATGCATTGCCATCGTCGAGGCCGCCGCAACGGGCGAGTTCGACGCGGCGTTCGGCTGGACGTCGTTTCACCATTTGGAGCCGGGAAGAATCGAAATCATTGAGCTGCCCAAAGAACAACAGGTGCTCAGAGGAACAGGCGTAGGCATGTTGTCCTTTGCCAAGAATATCGAGTCCGCGAGAAAGTTTATGGACTTCCTGACGACGCCCGAATCGCGCGCCTTCTATCAGGAATATGGATGGGTCGTTGAAGACGATTAGCCGGCGGTCCTGCCCTGAGCTTGTCGAACGGCAATGAAAACAGCTATGAACACTCCTGTAAGAGGTTGGCGCGACCGCATCTTCTCCGCTATAGCGTTCTTCTTCGTGTCGGTTTTCATCCTCTTTGTGCTCGTGCTGATTGTCACGGATGCCTTCTACGTCGATAAGAAAGCCGTCATGACGGTCCTCACGTCCAGGTTCATCCGCCATGCGCTCTGGATGAGTATATGGACCAGCTTTGTTGCGACCTTCATAGCGTTGCTCTTTGCCGTTCCTATGGGATACGCTCTTAGCCGCTTTAGATTTCCCGGGCAAATCCTGGCCGAGGCCCTTGTGGATTTACCCATAGTGTTTCCTCCGCTGGTCGCCGGCCTAACCTTGCTGGTGTTCTTTTCATCAACGCCCGCAGGCCGATGGATAGAAGACGACCTTGGAATCGAATTCGTTTTCCAGCCCAAGGGCATCGTGCTGTGCCAGTTCTTCGTCGCGGCCAGCTTCGCAATCCGCTCTGCCAAGACCGCCTTCGACGACGTGGACCGGCGCTATGAAAACGTGGCACTAACCTTAGGCTGCACCCAATGGGGCAGCTTCCATCGGGTCTCACTCCCATTAGCGCGCAACGGCATCATCGCAGGCTGCATCCTGACCTGGGCACGCGCGTTCGGGCTTTTTGGTCCGCTGATGATCCTCGTCGGCTCTTTCCGCGGTCGGACCGAAGTCTTGAGCACTACCATCTACCTCGAACAATCGGTGGGTAATCTCGAAGTCTCGCTGGCGATAGCATTGCTGCTAATCGGTGTGGCCCTGATCGCAGTAACAGGGATCCGCCTCGTCGGAGGTTCCGCCCTGGTGAAATTATGATTCGCACCGAAGAAATCTCTTTTAGCGTCGGCACGTTTCAATTGCAGCGGCTTAGTATCGAGATCGCAAAGGGTGAGTATCTTATCCTTTTAGGGCCACCAGGCTCTGGCAAGACCGTTTTCCTCGAATGTATATGCGGCCTAAAGCGACTCGAATCGGGCCGGATATACATCGACGACCGTGACGTGACCGGCCTCGAACCCCGTCTTCGAGGCATCGGGTACGTTCCCCAGGATTACGCCCTCTTTCCGCATCTTACCGTCGAGCAAAATATTACGTTTGGCCTGCGCGTCCGAGGCCGCACGGAAGAGAAAATCGCCGAGACCGCAGACATGCTCGGTATCAGGCAACTAATGTCACGTTCAATAAGCGGTCTTAGCGGCGGCGAGAAACAACGTGTTGCTCTTGCGCGGGCATTGGTCCTGCAACCTAAGATTTTGCTACTGGATGAGCCGGTCTGCGCCCTTGACGAAGTCACCCGGCAGGAGGTCTGCGCGCAACTGCTGGCTATTCAGCGCAAGCTCGGCCTGACCACCATCCACGTAAGCCACAATCTGGAAGAAGCGTTCTCCGTCGCCGACCGGGCCGCCATATTGCATCAGGGCGTTCTGCAACAGATCGGTCCTATGGATGAATTGGTGAGCAAACCGAACAGTGAGTTTGTGGCCCGTTTCATGCGATGCGAGAAAAGAAAATCAAAAAGCAAAATGTAAAAAGCAAAATTGATGAAGTCATCATCGCTTCGCGATGATTCCGCATTTTTGATATTTAATCTTTGATCTTTACATTTTCGTTTCCACTCTTCTACCGCGCCAGCAGATTCACGGCCCGGACCGTCCGGGTCCGATGCTCGATCTCGGGCGGCAGAGAACCTTTGAACCATGCCTTGGCGCGATACCTGAGTTCATCGCCCCTCGGCAAAAAGTCGAGCGGGCCGAGACGCATCGCCATCGGTCCCGGCGCGCCGGGACTCGGCGGGGCGGTATTCGGGACTTCGTGACAGCCCACACAGGACTTGGTCTCATCGGCCCGGGTGTACATCCACGTCAACTGGTTGCCCACCACGCGCCGGTTGCTGTCGAGCACCTGGAATTGAAGCAGCCTGTCGGCGGGGACTTTTACAAAAAATGACCCGTCCGGAGCGAGCGGCGCGGTGCCGAGCACTCGGGCGAATGTCCCGCCGTGATTCTTCCAGACTTCGTGTTCGTTGGTCTGCGTGCTGTGCCGGGCAATGACAGGCACGCCCTCTATCAACCGGATGTACCGGCCGCGCGTCGCAACGTCCTTTTCCTGAGATGTGAAGACCGAGGCGCATACGAAGTGCCCGCTGTATCCCTGATGCCGCTTCTTGCTCACCAGTATCGGGGGACGGCTGCGCGCAAATATGGGCCGAGCTTCGAAATCGGCGGTGCAAGGGTCGTTGTAAAGCAATTGTAGGGTGGGGCTTGCCCTGAGCGAAGCCGAATGGGTTGCCCCACCATCGTTTATCTGCGAATCGAACACGTACAGACCCAAATCGACTTTCTCGCGGTCAGGTGTCTTTAGCGTCGAGGCGCACAGTATCCGCCCGTCGGGCAGGGGAAAAGGCGTTGTGTACGAGCGCGTTTTGTTGTCGGGCGTAATGATGTGTTCTAAATAGCGGCTCGGCCCGACGAGCGCCAATCCTCCCTGTGTCACCACCACAACGTTCTGGCCGTCCGGCATCGGTTGCGGCTGAGTCATCCGCAGAACGCGATGCGTCAGCGGGGCTTCCTGCCCGTCAGAGGGAGTCCTGGGGCCGTGGTCGAGATCGCGCCAGAACACGCGCCGCTCAGGGCCGTAAAGCACCATGTCACGCGTACCGTCGGGATTGGCCGCGTGCAGCGTCAGTTCGGTCTTGTTGCGCGAATAAAAGACCTCCAGCCGGCTGAAAACGATGCGCCCGTCGAGCAGGACCGCCGGCTCGTTGTCCCGGCCGATGTTCGTGGCAATCGTATGAATGTCCGCGCCGTCGGGATTCATAACGTGCAGGGAAGTGCATGGATAGCCGTGATACTCATCGCGGATACCGGCGCGACTCGAAGTAAAAACGATTCGACCGTCCGGCAGGTAAGCCGGTCCGACGTCGTGGTACGGACCGCGGGTGAGCTGCTCAAGCCCCGAGCCGTCCACCTTGATGCGAAAGATGTGCCACCATGGATTGTGCCGGCTGCGATATGTGAAGACGACATACCTGCCGTCCCATGAAAGTTCAGGCTCGGCGACATAACCGTCCACGAAGCGAGTCAGGGGTGTTACTACTCCGTCGGGCCGGGCCGGGCGCAGGACGTAAAGGTTTCTCCCGGGCCGGTAAGCCGGACCAGAATCGGTTACCACGTAGGTCTGCCGCCAGCGATCAGCCTGTTCGACCGTGCCTATTGTGTTGGGGATATTATTGTCACCTTTTATGAAAACAACGGCCTCGAATCCCGAATTACCGGATGTGCTCACAGGCGCTGGGATCGGTTCGTCGTATGTCCCCGTTTTGCCTGGCTGGTTTCCAAGAATGCTCAGAGCGTCTTTCGCCACAACTCGAGTGCTGTGAAACGGGTGATTTCGGGCCGCTCGCTCAAGGGCAAGTTGTGCCGTCTCGTTACCCAGATCCGCCAGCGCTTCGGCTGCGGCGTGCCGAATTTCCATCACCGAGCCTTCGTCATCGAGTATCCCAACGATCAGGTCCGTGTGCTCGTTGGCGCCCAGCAATCCGAGAGCGCGTATGAGGCCCTGCCGCCATCGCGGGGCCGGGTCGGCGTATTCCTCATCCTTGAAGATGCCGCTGTAACCGTACTTGGCTTCGTTCTTCGCCTCTGCCAAGATCTTCGCAATCGGCCCGATAGCGCGCTTGTCGCCGATCCATGCGAGCGTCTTGGCTGCGTTGAGCCGCACCCAGCCGTCTTCGTGCCCGAGCAGAGATATCAACCGCGGCAGGTCTTCGGCCTCGGTGCAGACGGCGGGCAGCCAGGTCGCCATCCTGCCGGCGTAGAATCGAGGCCATTGCCGGGCCTGGCGCAATCCTGGGATTCTTCGGGGTTGACCCAGCAGCTCGAACGTGTGCTCACACGCCTGCTGGCGCAAACCTGATAGTTCAAGCAGATGCCGTGTCAGCAGGTGGCCCACCTCTGGTTCGTAAATTAGAAATGTGTCGTGGTCGCCGGGCAGATTCGCCATTATCAAAGGGGCTATCTCACGCACGGCGGTTCGGTCCGCTGGAGAGTCCGCAAGCAAACGGCACAGCGCGAAGGCTGCGTGGTATGGCGTCTCAAGCATCCGATCTTCGGACGGAAAGCCCATCTTATCGTCCCTCGGCAGATCGGGTGGATCGCTGCCGTCTAAGCGTTTTGCGTACCTACGATACGCGGCGATCAAAGCTGGGATGGCGCGGGGATCTCCGAAATCGCCCAAGGCATCGGCCGCGTAGCGCGCCCAGTAGGTGTTGTCGAGCAGCCCGAGCAGATATTGGAATCCCGCTTCGTCCCGCAATCGCCCCAGAGAACGGATGCCGGCGCGAACCATCGGACGATACTCCGTGCCGGCTGGAGGAATCGGTCCCAAACATCGCAGTATCGCTTCGGTCGCGCCTGCGCCGCCCAGCACACCCAAAGCACGGAGACCACGCTCACACCGCCAGACAGCCGAATCGGGCGATGTAGTCTCGACACCGGCGCCACCACCGACCTGGATCTCGAAGAATGTGGTTGGATAGGTTGGATTGGCTGAGCCGTAGCTGGTGATGCGGAGGCAGCGAACGAGCTGCGGCGAGAAATCAATCACCAGCGCCACCGGCGTCCTTTCCTTCTTTCTCTCAACAACCTCGAATGTTTTGTTATCCAGACTGATCGCAAGTTCATACCCGGTCATCACAAAACGAGGGCCGTACTGGTGGATGGTGACCTGGGAAATCATCTGAGGCCGCCCCAGATCGACCGTGCACCATTGCGGGATGGGAACGTTCTTGGTTTGCCAGAAACCCGGCCCGATGAGACCATCGGTCAGAACGTCCGGCGATCCTTTGTAGGTTGAGGATGCCGTCACCGATCCGCCGTGAGGCCGGCGCCTGAAGCCTTCGAGGAGCCGGAGAACTTCCGCCGGCGCCTGGTCAGACGGGACCGTAGCCCACCAGTCGCGCCATGCTCCGATCTGGGCCGTGCGTTGTCGTGTCGGCGCCATCGTATCGAACGGGAACTCCATGCCGGTAAGATTTGTCAGAGCAACGTGCGCGGACTGTCTTGTTACTTCATCGGCATCGTCGAGAGCGTCGAGCAGCGGGCCAATTGCACTGCGACTGCCGCACCACCCCAGAGCCATCGCGGCCCGGCGACGAACATCCGCCGATCTGTCGCCCAGCCGGTCAACAAGAGTTTGCTCGGCATCGTAGGCCCTGAGAAACCCAAGTGCCTCGGCGGCGCCGGCGCGAGTTTGCGACGAGTCGGAGCGCAGCTTAGCCACCTGCTCTGCAACCTGCCGGGCGTAGGGACCCGATGAGTTCTCTGCGACGACGCTTTGCAGACAGGCACAGAGGCATACCAGCAACGTGAGCTTTCGTGAGTACGACATAGGGACCATTCTACCCCCGCGATGCGGCGGCCGCAAGTCACCGGAGTCAGAACAATGCTTGCATCAGCGAAGACCGGCGGTACAATTTAATGAAAAAGGCAAAAGGAGGCGAAAAATGATTGCGAAATCCCAGGTTATTGTAGCGGTTGTACTCGTAGTGACGCTTCCCGGCGGCGTTTGGGCCGGCGCTCAGGCGCATCCGAAAGAAAAGGCTAACCTTGTACGCAAAGGCCTCATCCTGGATCTGGACGCGGACCGTGGAGTCAAAGTTGCTGACGGGCGTGTCGAATCGTGGAAAAATCAGGCGGACTCAAAGGCCAAAATGTTCGTAGCGACCAGAGATGCAAGCCATAAGAATGGCACGGGGCACCCTGTGCTAAAAGAAGAAATTGCAGCCATCGGCGGCCATAACGCCGTCGTGTTCAAGAGGCAGGAACTTATCAACTTCGAGGAAGACGCCTTTGACCATCTGACTACCGGCAGCGGCTACACCTGGTTTGCGGTGATGTCGGTTTACCCCCAGGTATCGGGTCTCAAAGACGTCAATTCATTCTTCGGTAACTTGAAAAACGGCGGTAAGTACGAAGGCTTCTGGGCCGGGCTAAAGGACGACAACACGCTGTGGATGGGCTCTCGAAACGGCATCACTTTCGGCCGGTGGGACCATAACAATCCTCAGGTCCTCGGCCCAAAATTAGATGAGAATCGGTACTATGTAATCGCCGGTCGGATGGGCGCAGGCAGCGGTCAAGTCACTATCGAGCTTTTCGTGGACGGGATAAAACCAGTGGCGTCCGAACCTTATCCCGTTAATCCGAAAGGTAATCCGTCCAAAATGGCAATCGGGCAGGAACGCGATGCGACCAACCATCCGGGCCACGAGTCCTTCGACGGCGAATTGGCGCGCCTGCTCGTATGGGAGCGTCCACTGAGCGACCAGGAGCTTAAAAAGACGCTGTCTTCCTTGAGAGAGATTTACGATTTGCCCGCCCGATGAAATCATAGTAACCAGACAGAATGGATGTTATCCGAGATTACATTGACGTTAGAATGATTCGGGAGGATCTCGACGATATTCCGGATTACGCCCTGCCAGCCGGGTATTCAATCCGATGGTACCAGCCTGGAGACGAAAAACTCTGGCAGAAAATCCAGTCGCTCGCCGATCAGTACAACAAAGTGACACCGGGACTTTTCGGCAAGGAGTTTGGAACAGATGCACAGGTGCTTTCCAGGCGTCAGTGTTTTCTCTGTGACAGCGAGAACAACGTAATTGGCACAGCGTCGGCATGGTTCGACAACCGCCACGGACAACTCCTCGGCAGGATTCACTGGGTGGCGATAGTGCCGGCAGAGCAAGGCAAGGGCCTGGCCAGGCCGCTTCTTGCTGCGGTATGCGACAGACTCAAGAAGCTCGGGCACAGCAGGACCCACCTCACTACTCAGACGTGCAGAATACCAGCGATCAATCTCTATGCCGGATTCGGATTTACTCCAGTGATCGACTCCGACAAAGACCGGCAGATTTGGAAAGAGCTTGCGAAGCACATAAAGCATCCGTTGCATTTCTGAAAGATCGACTCAACGGGATACTTGCAACTCAAGCGGGAAAGAAAACCACTCCGGACGCTTGTCCGGCTCGCGTGTATAAACAGCCTGGAAGCATTGTGTAGTCCGCAGAATGTTATCTTTGACTTTGTAGAAGAAACCGGTTATCGCGTAGGCTTCGAGGCTGGCAGAAATTTCATAGCTCTCTTCGAGAAATACTTCGCCCGCCGTGATCCATATTAGTTTGCCTTCGTCGACGAATACTCCCACGTGGGGTCGCCGCTTCGTCGGCCTGGTGAGGTCGCCGTTTTCCACGTGGACTACGTAGCCGAGCAGGAAGTCGCCGGATTGCGAATTCGGATTCCCGGTTGCGATCATGTTTAGGCCGTAGCCGTCGCCGACCCAGCAGTATTGATGGCTTCGAATCCATACGGATTCATCGCCATTGATTTCTACGCGCAGCGGCTTGTCCGGCTCGGCAATCTCGCTCCAGTGGTGATCCACACTCATCTTGTCCCACAGCCCGTACCATTTGCCCTCGAATCCGCCGTAAGCCCGGCGGCTTGAGACACGTTTCCTGCCGGCGATGGCTTCGACAATCATTTCTCCGGACAGTTTAAAACCGTCGATGCCCTTGCGCCCCTTCAGATGTTGCGGCGCCTGCCGCCGGAATTTCAGTATCGCTTCTGCGAGCAGGTCCGCACTGACAAAATCAGACTCACTGCCGGCAAGCAACCGTCGCCGAAACAGTTCACTCTCTGCGGTTGCCTCTTTGAAAAACGCGTCGAAGTCGCTGCCGGCGGGGGCCTGCCTGAGATGCGCCATGCCGGGCGGCAGCTCGTCGCTTGCCGTCGGAGGCAGATTGCAGCCGGCCAGCACGATCATCAGAACGGCACATCCAATGGGCCTTTTTGTCCATTGCATCGATATAATGATCCTTGTTCAAACCTGTCCAGTATCGCAGGAAACCTGTGCCATCATTATATCGGATTCGCCTCCGGTGAGCCTTTTTAAAACAGCCCGCGAAGCGGCTCATCTCCCGACGCGTCGGGATTGATATTTAATCTTTGATATTTCACCCCTAAGGGGTAAATTTTTCCCTGCTACCGAGCCAGCCGGATGTCGTCGAAGTACATCTGACCTGAGCCACCGGCGGCCGGACTGTTTTTGGTGCCGAAGCCGATGGTAATTGTATCGACATTGGCAAGGTCCACGCCCTGGTCTGCAAAGAGCGTCAGGTCGATGACCCATGCGGTCCATCCGGTTGCCTGCGTTACAGCAGGATCATCGTGATAGACAACCGCATTCCCACCGAGAGCAACAAACATCCGCTCGGCGGCATTTGCCGAACCACCGCGGAACCACAGGACGAGTTTCGTGACCCCTTCGTCGGTCCAGTCACGCGGATAAACCAGCGTCATCGTCGCCTCTGAGGTCTTATTGGCGTTATCGTAGCGATATACCATCGACTGGGCGCCGCCGTGAACAATAATCTGCTCGGCGTAAGGCGGCAGGTCATTGCCAATAAGCGCCCCGTTGTCCGTAGTCCCGAAGCCGTCTTTCCACTTGTCAAAAATCCTGTTGCTCGCTTCGTCGGGCGGGTCAATATCATTGTAGGATTCGAAATCGTCCACGAGAATGAAATCGGCCGTCGTAAAGCCCCAGACGAGGCCTTTTATCGTTTCAGCCGGATAGACCTCATCCACACGCCAGTAGTACGCGGCATCCCAGGCGAGCTTGCCGGGATCGTAGCTCTCAGAGCCGAGCGCCCGTGCGCCGACATACTCAGGCGAGGCTGCTGCGGCGTTCTTCACGGCGTCTTTATCGGTTCCGAAGTACAGCTCGTGCGAAGCGGCATTATCCGCCGCAGTCCAGTTGAGCGTTGCGATCATCTGCACGTCCGTCGCGCCGTTAGCCGGCTGCGGATTGCCTACGGCGCCAGGTGTCGTAAAGCCCCAGACGTCGCCTTTGTGCGTGGTCGCCGCGTCAAACTCATCGACCCGCCAGTAATAGATTTTTTCTAATTCGAGCGGGCCGGGGCTGTAGGTCGTAGCACCCTGTGGGGGGCCGCCGGCGGCGTTGTTCACATCGTCAAAATTGTCGCCGAAATATACAGTGTGCAATTTAGAGCCGAAACCTTGTGTCCAGCTTAGCTCGACATTCGGATCGACAAATCCAGCGGCGTCGGCGGGATCGGGATTATAAGCAGTCTTGGGTGGAATCGAAAAGCTCCAGACGTCCCCCTTCCATGGACTGTTCGGGTCGGCGTCATTGACCTCGTCAATTCGCCAGAAGTAGGTCGTACCCGGGACAAGACCGTCCGGATAGGCGAATCCGGGGAAGCCGGCCACAAAATATGTCGCCACCTGATTGCCTATGAACGTATCACCAGCGCCGTCGTTCACGTCGTCAAAATTGTCACCGAAATACATATCGTGCGAAACCGCAAAATCTCCCGGCTTCCAGCCAATGGTGATCCACGTGTCCTCATGCAGGGCGCCGTTCGCAGGATCGGGTGCTCGGGCAGATCCGAAGCCGCTCACACCCATCATGATCTTTCGGACCTCATCTTCTCCGAGGGCTTGATTGTAGATCATAACTTCATCGATCATACCATTGAAGAAGCGCCCGCCTGTGCTTCTCCTTCCGATCATAACTTGAAGTTCGTTCTCCGGTATCGTTCCGACATACCCCCACTCATCTGCCAGTTCCCCATCGATGTAACATTTGAAAACGGTCCCATCGTAGGTTGCGGCAATATGGTGCCACTCGTCCACCGGCGGCGAATCCGGAGCACAGTCATCTCTGCCTGCGTCATCGAAGAATTGCCAATAAATCACGCTTCCGGCTTCCTCCGATAATTCATAAGGTGTGTTTGCCTGCCATCCTCCCTTGCTTACTATGAGCATTTCCCCGCTGGCGTCTGTTCTCATATTGGTCCAGGCCGCAATTGTGATTTGTTCCGTCATTGCGAGACTTTCGCTATGGGGAATTTCCACGAAATTCGTACTGCCGTCGAAATCCAGGGCGCCGCCCACTTGCCCGTCGATCCACTTGGGGTCGCCGTTCAGGGTGCCATCGTTGCCATAGGCGCTGGAATCGGCCACAACGGTCCCGGAACCCTCGTCGAACCTCCACCAGCCTACGAGTTCCGCCTGAACTTCACCGGCCGAGACCAGTACAAAAATAGAACAAACCAAACAAATCAATTTTCCAGACATGATAATCCTCCTTCTTCAAAATTAAAAATCAAAGTGCAAAATGCAAAATTTCGGTTTCGCCTCCGGCGAGCCTTAATTTAAAATAGCCCGCGAAGCGGCTCATCAGTTTTGATATTTAATCTTTGATATTTCACCCCTAAGGGGTAAATTTTTCCTTATTACCGAACCAGCCGAATGTCGTCGAAGTACATCGTCCCTGTGCCGCCGTCTGCTGCCGGGCTGCCCTTCGTGCCGAAGCCAATGGTAATCGTATTGACATTGGCAAGGTCCACGCCCTGGTCTGCGAACGCCTGCAGGTCTATGACCCACTCGCGCCACCCGCCCAACTGCGTTGCAGCCGGGTCTTCGTGATACACCACAGCGTTGCCGTTTAGAGCGACATACATTCTCTCTGCGGCATTAGCCGAGCCACCGCGGAACCACAGCGACAACTTTGTAACGCCCTCTTCGGTCCAGTCACGCGGATAAACCAGCGTCAGCGTCGCCTCGGAGGTCTTGTTGGCGTTGTCATAGCGATATGGCATCGACTGGGCGCCGCTGTGGACAATTGTCTGCTCGGCGTAAGGCGGCAGGTCATTACCGACCAGTGCTCCGTTGTCCGTAGTTCCAAAGCCGTCTATCCACTTATCAAATATCCTGTTGCTCGCCTCGTCGGGCGGATCAATATCATTGTAGGACTCGATACCATCTACGAGAATAAAGTCGGCGGACGTAAAGCTCCAGACAAGACCCTTCACTGTTTCGGCCGGATAGACTTCATCCACACGCCAGTGGTATGCCGTGTTCCAGGCGAGTTTGCCGGGATCGTAACTCTCGGCGCCAAGCGCTTTGGGGCCTACGTACTCAGGCGAGGCCGTGGTGGCATTGTTCACGGCATCTTTGTCCGTGCCTAAGTACAGCTCGTGCGAAGCGGCATTGTCGGCCGCAGTCCAGTTCAGCGTTGCGATCATCTGCACATCGGCCGCGCCGTTCGCCGGTTGCGGATTGCCCACCGCGCCCGGAGTCGTGAAACTCCAGACGTCGCCCTTGAACGTATCGAAGGCGTCGAACTCATCGACGCGCCAGTAATAGACCTTCTCAGATTCGAGCGGGCCGGGACTGAAGGTCGTAGTGCCCTGCGGTGCTCCCGTGACGGCATCGTTTACGTCGTCGAAACTGGTTCCTATATAAACGGTGTGCAACTTGGCGCCGTATCCTCCCGTCCATGTGAAGGTTGCATCCAGGTCTACAAATTCGGCGCCATCGGCCGGATCGGGATAATAAGCGGTCTTGGGCGGAATCGATAAGCTCCAGATATCACCTTTCCACGGACTGTTCGGGTCCGCTTCGTTGACCTCGTCGATTCGCCAATAGTATGTCGTGCCCGGTACAAGACCGTCCGGATATGGAAATCCGGGGAAGCCGACAACGATGTTCGGCGCCCCTTGATTGCCTATGAACGTCTCGGCGGCGCCGTTGTCTACGTCGTCGAAATTATCGCCGATATACACATCGTGCGAGACCGCGAAGGGGCCGGGCTTCCACGAAAGGTTTGCCCATGTTTCCGGGAGCAGAGTCCCATCCTTCGGGGTCGGGCCCCATGCCTGCGGCGACATCTCGCCTTCCATGGCGGCGAATATTTCGGGTTCCGACAAGGTATGGTCGTACATCCTGACATCGTCGATTACGCCAATCCAGTCACAGCCCCACCCGTCCGTGCCGATCAGGACAGGAGTTTGACTGCTGGTAATTGCGCCCATCGGGGTCGAGTCGGTCTCCTCGCCATTGACAAAGCATTTGAGCGTCGCGCCGTCATGCGAGCATGCGATGTGGACCCACTCCTCGCGCTCCAGCTTTCTGCCGACGAAGGCCCAGGCCCTGGGCGAAGTATTGAACGTAAACGCCATGTTGGGCGAAGGAGCACCGCCCCACCCGTATCGAACCTGAAAGCTCCAACTGGGACTCATCCCGGCCATCGCCTTGGCCATCGGCGCCGTCTCTGTGCCCTGTCCCTCAGGATCATCGGCGCCGGGTTTTAGCCAAAGAGCGATGGAGATGTTAGTGGTGATGTCCAGGCTGGCGTCATTGCCGCAATCGATGTAGTCCCCGCCGCCACCGGGCGCGCCCAGGCCGTGGAACTCCAGGGCCATCCCCGCGCGGCCGGGAATCCACGTGGGATTGTTAAAGATGGTCCCATCGTTACCATTGCCGCTCGAATCGGCAACGGTGGTGCCGGAACCGTCATCGAGGGTCCAGTGGCCCACCAGATCGGCCGAAGCGCTGCCCGCTGCGGCCAGTACAAGAATTGAACAAACCAAACAAATGAATTTCCCAGACATGATAATCCTCCTACAAATTTCGTCGTGCGTATGTCGTATATCGTATTGCGTATGTCGTATCACGCACGACGCACGACGAATCACGCAATACGCAATACGACATACGAATTATGATACCACATCGGCGAGGCGTGCGTCAAGAAATTTCCGATTGCCGAATGCCGATTTCCGAATATCGATAGCGGATAGCGGATAAGGGCTTAAACGCTATACGCTGTACGCTATACGCTATTATGCCCGGAACACATACTCTCTAAAAATTCGGCGTTTTCAGGATATTTATCGAGCAGCTTGAACAAAGAGCCTATTGCCTCCCGGGCCCCGTAATTGTGCAATACACGCCGCAATGTGTCCAGGCCCCTCGTGTGGTCATCGTTATAGAGCTTGGCTTCCTTTCTTGTGCCGCTGGCCGGGATGTCAATCGCCGGGAAGATTCGGGCCTCAGCCAACGACCGGTCCAGAACAATCTCGCTGTTGCCCGTCCCCTTGAATTCCTCGAAGATCAGTTGGTCCATTCGAGAGCCTGTGTTGATCAGGCATGTGGCAATAATGGTGACCGAGCCTCCGTTTTCGATATTGCGCGCCAGTCCGAACAGGCGTCGGGGCACTTCCAGGATGCCCGCTTCCAGCCCGCCGCTCATCGTTTGGCGGCGAGGCGCGCGCCGGCCCCGCGTCTTGTTATTGAACGCCCTTCCCAGCCGGGTGAGACTGTCGATCATCAGGACCACCTCGCGCCCGCATTCCAGCTCCGTCTGCACGTGGGCGAGCATCAGTTCGGCAAGCTCGGCGTGTTCATCGGCGGTGTGGTCGCTGGTACTGGCCACCACTTCGGCTCCCTCCACCGCCCTGCGAAAGTGTGTAACTTCCTCGGGGCGCTCGTCCAGCAGCAGCACGATGATACGGCTTTGAGGCGAACAGTGGCCGATCGCATGGACGATCTGTTCGAGGAGAACGGTTTTGCCCGCCTTGGGCGGCGAGACGATCAACTGGCGTGTGCCCTTGCCTATCGGCGCGATCAGGTCAACTATGCGCATGCTCTGCTGGCCGCAAGCGCCTAAGTCAAATCGCTCGTGAGGATCGACCGCTACCAGATCCGTAAACCGTGGGCGCTTGCCGAACGCTTCCGGCGGCATACCCCCCACCGACTCGATGGATACCAGCCTGGTTTTGCCTTTCTTACGCTCGGTCTGACCGGCAACGGCTGCTCCCTCGGTCAGGGCAAGGCCGCGAGTCACATCCGGATTGACCATCACTTCGCCCCCGGCCGGCCTGTAAGACCGTTTGGCGGATCTGACCACAAACTGCTGTTTGTTTACACGCTTGAGTATTCCAGTCGTCATATCGTCCATATCTTCGATCTTGCTCAGAACAGGCTTAAAGGTTCCTCACGAATTCCCGTAGGGGCAGGCCTATGTGCCTTCCCTGGGCAACCACACATGGTTGCCCCTACAGATTTCAGATTAACGATACCATCATATCATACTGATTGTTATCGGCAAGTAATTTGGCCGGGATTTTCTGACGGCCGGCGCGTTTGTTGTTTTAATGACCGAGAACTCAATCGCAGGAGGCTAAAATGTTCATCACGAATTCCCGTAGGGGTCCCGGCGCACCGGGATGCCTGCCCCTTCGGCGGGCTCAGGGCAAGCTCTGGGCAACCACGCAGGGTTGCCCCTACAGATATATCGTGATTGCCCGCAGGTAGTAAACGCTTGCAGGCCGTTTCGCGGCCAAGTATAATCCACCGTGATTTTGAGTTTGTCTTTGGATTTTTTCCAGGAGGAATACTATGGATCGTCGTGAATTTCTAAAGGCCGGAGTTGCCGGGATGGCTTTGTCAACTGTTGGCAATTATGTCGCCGAGCCGGCTAACCAGAAGCGCAGACGCGTCGGACTGATCGGCTGTGGCTGGTACGGCAAGAGCGCTATGTTCCGACTGCTTCAGGTCGCGCCCGTTGAGATTGTGTCGTTGTGTGACGTGGACAGCAAGATGCTCACCGAAGCTGCCGGGATGGTGGCCACTCGCCAGGCGTCGAAGAAGACACCGCAAACCTACGGCGACTACCGCGAAATGCTCAAGCGGGAAAAACTTGATATCGTGCACGTCGCTACGCCGGACCATTGGCACGCGCTGGCGATGATTGCCGCCGTCAAGGCCGGAGCCGATGTCTATGTCGAGAAACCGATCAGCACCGACGTCGTCGAGGGCCAGGCCATGCTCGCTGCGGCCCGGAAGTACAAACGGGTAGTGCAGGTGGACATGCAGCGGCGCAGCACGCCGCACCTGGTCGAAGCCCGCGAAAAAGTCATCAAAACCGGCAAGCTCGGCAAGGTCAGCTACGTCGAAATCTGCTGCTATTATCACATGCGCGCCCGGCAGAACCCGCCCGATACGGCTCCGCCCGGGCATTTCAATTATGATATGTGGACGGGGCCGGCGCCAATGCGGCCGTACAACTCGTTGGTACACCCGCGTAGCTGGCGGGCTTTTATGGAATACGGTAACGGCATCGTCGGCGACATGTGCGTACACATGCTCGATATGGTGCGCTGGATGCTCGACCTGGGCTGGCCCAAATCCGTCAGCTCGTCCGGCGGCATCCTGGTTGACAAGAACAGCAAAGCAAATATCACCGACACGCAGACGGCAACGTTTGACTTCGGCGAGATGCCGGTTGTCTGGACCCATCGCACGTGGGGCAACGCGCCCGATCCAGACTATCCCTGGGCCGCTTTCATCTACGGCGACAAAGGAACGCTCAAAGCCGACGTCAACAAGTACGAATTCATTCCCCGCGGCAAAGGCGAGCCGGCGAGCGGCAAAGCTCTCTACGAGTACGATAAGTACCCCGAGGACGAAACCGAGAAGGACCTGGAACGCCACGTCGCCTCGGCTGTGCGGCAGCATTGGAAGAACTTCCTGGCGGCGGTTGATTCTCGCGGCAGACCCATATCCGACATCAAAGAAGGCTACATTACCGCTACCGCCTGCATCCTGGCCAACATCGCGTGTGAGCTGGGCCGGACGCTCGCCTGGGACCCGGAGACAGGCCGGGTAATCGACGACGAGCAGGCCAACCGCCTGCTGCGCCGCCCGTACCGAAAGCCTTGGGTTCACCCTGATCCTAAGACCGTATGATGCACTATGAGTTGAACATTACACCCCGAGTCATCATCGGAGCCGATGCTCGCAGCGAAGTGGGGCCGGAAGCCGCGAAGCTCGGATGGTCACGCGTCCTGGTGGTGTCCGACCCGTTCCACGAGAAAGCCGGGCGCACGAGCGAAATTGCACAACTACTGGGCGAAGCCGGCCTGGGGGTGTCTGTCTATACCGGCGTCACCGCCGAGCCCGACACCGAAATGGTCGAGCGCGGCTTGCAGCAATTCAAAGCCGAAAAATGTGACGGCATTGTCGCCTTGGGCGGCGGCAGCCCCATCGACACAGCCAAGACCATATCGGTGTTGGCCGTCAATGACGGGACCGTCAGGCAATTCATGGGGACTGATACCGTACCTGAGCCGGGCGCAGGAGTGATTGCACTGCCGACAACATCGGGCACGGGGTCGGAAGCAACGAGGGTGGTGGTAATTGCCGATTCACAAACAAAGCTCAAGATGTCCGGCCGGGGCCGGGCGTATGTGCCGAGTGTTGCCATCCTCGATTACAAGTTGACGATGAGTATGCCGAAACCGCTGACTGCCGCGGCAGGCGTCGATGCACTGACCCATGCGATTGAAGCCTACGTTTCAAGGCAAGCCAATGATTTCTCGGATATGCCGGCCCTCAGTGCAGTGAAACTTATCTATGGCTCGATAAGACGGGCCTGGGATGACGGCTGCGATGAAGATGCCCGGCAAAACATGCTGATGGGCTCATTCTACGCCGGAATTGCCTTTTCCAACGCTTCGGTCGGGCTGGTGCACAGCATGAGCGAGCCGCTTGGCGCCTGCTTTGGCGTTCCGCACGGCTTGAGCAACGCCATGCTGCTGCCGGTTGTTACGAGGTTCTCCGCCCAGGGGGCGGCCTCGCGATATGCGGCGATAGCTCGTTGTATGGACTTAGCCGACAGTTCCACGCCCGACGCCGAATGCTGTCAAATGCTGATCGACCGGCTGATCGGGCTAAATCGAGAACTTGAGATTCCCTCTCCGGAGGCTTTCGGTATTGACAGGGCCTCCTACGATGAATGTATCGAGAAGATGACAAACGATGCGGCGGCAGCCGGTAGTACCGACAACAATCCCATAATACCGACCGCAGGCCAAATCAAAGACATCTATTGCAACGCCTATTAATGCTATTTTGAGAATTATGTATTGCGGAGATATCCTGAATCTGAGACAATTCCTGTTTTTGCATGATGCAAGATTAGTCGCTCGTCGAGAGACGAGACACGAGAGACGAGAATTATGAAACAGATAATCGAAGACGTGCTTCAAGCTGAGGAGAGGGTCGGCGCAATTCTCAGGCAGGCTCGTGAAAAAGCCGGCGAAATAAGACGTTCGGCGGAAAAAGAGATCTCGGAAAAAATGAGTGCTGCGAAGCAGCAGGCCCGGGAAATAGTGCAGGCTACAGTTGAGGATGCAAAAAAAGAGGCCGAACTAATCGCCGATGAAAAAGTCAAACAAGCGGAAAAACAAAAAGACGCTTTACTAAACGATAAAACGGACGCTATAGACAATCTGGTTGGCAATATTTGCAGCATAATAAAATCTTCGTGATGCGTATTGCATCGTGCGCGATACGCAATACGCAATACGCTATTATGGCCGGTACATTATCAAAATACTCGTTCATCAACGCAAAGCTCCGTGCGAGGATCAGCAAGATCCTTCCCGAGGAAACGTTCAACGAAATGGCAAAAGCAGCGTCTCTTGAAGCGGCGTTTGCCTTTTTGCGGGATACACCCTTTGCCGGTCTTGAAGAGATATACTCGGCGACCGGCGATCTTAAACAGGCGGAGCTTGAACTTCTCAAAAATGAAATTGAACTCTACACCAATATCAGACAGTACCTTCATCATGATCCCGCGGCGCTCGTTGACGCACTGTTGAGCCAGTTCGAGATCGACAACCTCAAGAATGCTATAAGGATCTATTTCGACAGAAAAATCCGGAAACGCCCCGCTGACACCGGTGTACATTACATATTGTACGACCGCATTATTCATGATATCCCGGTTGACATTATTGTTAATGCGGAGAGCTTCGATGAGATTGCAGGCGTATGTGAAGGGACCCCGTACAGTCAGATTGTCAAGAAATACTATCACACCGTCGAATCGGAAGGTTCTCTTTTCCGGATGGAAATTGCCTTCGACCACTACTATTATGAAAACCTTCTGGCTTCCATCGACAAGCTGGACCGCAGAGACCGCACCACAGCGCTGAGACTTGCAGGCGTGGAGATCGACTTGCAGAACATCAACTGGATCATCCGGTTCAGGAATTTTTATGATCTGCCGCTTGAGGCTGTTCTGGCTGCTATCGTACCGGGGGGATTCAATCTCGACAGGGCCGTCATGGAGCAGTTGTACGGCGCTCAGAACGTCACGTCCGTGCTTCAGGGATTTGTCAAGCACAAGTACCCGGGATTGTCGGCGCTGCTGTCCGCTCAAACGTCCGACAGCACGTCACGACTCCTCCTTATCCGAAGGATATTGGAAGAAATCATGAAGCATGAGGTCCAGCGCATCCTGAGCGGATATCCGTTTACGATAGGAATTATACTTTCATATTTTGTGCTCAAACGCAACGAGCTGAAAAAAATCAGGGTAATAATGAATGCAAAATACTATCGCATAGAACAGGAACGTATTGAGAGCATGATATGATGTTTACCACCGAGATGATACAGCTATTCGCAGTAGTGCTCGGCAAGGATTGTGAGCCGGTCACCGAAGCGCTTCTTCGCGAAGGAGTAATGCAGTTCATCAACATATCGGAACTTGAGGGCGAGAAACCGGAAAGTCTGTCGGAAATCAAATCGGAAATCTCTCTGACGAAAATATCGGATCTAAGAAAGCGGATCGAAGGATTCCTGTACACAGGCGGCGTTGTTCCTTCGGCGCCAAGAGAGACGGACCTGAACAACCGTGCCGCCGTCAACATTGAAAAAGAGAACGTTCGTCTGGATAAAATGGCCTCAGAGCGAGACAGCATCAGGGAAAGGCAGCGAGTAATCCAGCAGGAGATACTAAAGCTCGAAGATATCAGGCGGCAGGTGGAACTCTACGGCATAGGTATTTCCGATGTAACACTGCCGGCAAAACATTCCTTTATTTCCATGCAGATTGGAAAACTCCCCGCGTTGAACGTGAAACAGCTTGAAGGCGGGCTAAGGGATCTGCCTTCGTTAAACATTCCTATGGGGCAGGAAGACAATATGGCTCATCATCTCTTGATATCAATGAAAAGAGACAATGAGCAGATCAACAAGATTCTGGGGAGAGTCGGATGGACCAGAGTCGAACTTCCGGGCGAGTTGCGGTCGGTGAAGAAGGATGTTTTCAAGGAACTTTCTGCGAAACTCGAAACATTGGCTCAAGAACAGAAGAAAGTGGAAAGCAAGGTCAACGATCTGGTTAAAAAAGAGGAGAAGCACTTAGCCGAGACATGGGTCAGCCTTCGCGTCAATGAACTCTTCCTGAAGATTCAGGCCAATTTCAAGTCGTCTTCCCGGACGGTAATTTTTACGGGATGGCTTCCATCGTCGAAAAAAGAGACTCTGACGAGAAAGATAAAGCAGGCATGTGAAGATCGCTGTTACCTGGAATGGAACGAAGCAGGCGGCAAAGGTACTATCGGTGATGAGGTTCCCGTAAGCTTCAACAACCCCAGGACGCTGGCGCCATTCCAGATGCTGGTCAAGAATTTCGGCGTCCCGAAATATGGCACTATCGACCCTACTCCTTTTGTTATGCCCTTGTACCTGGCCATGTTCGGGCTCATGTTCGGAGATGTCGGGCAGGGTTTCGTGCTGGCAATTCTCGGTGCTCTGGGTGTGTCTCATTTCAAGAAAAAAGAGGGCAAAGAAGGCTTTTGCCATCTTTCATGGCTTGTTATATGGTGCGGCTGCTCCTCAATGCTCTTCGGTATTCTTTTCGGGTCCTATTTCGGCACAGGCCTTTTCCCGCCGCTCTGGTTTGATTTCCACGGCATAATAGCAGGCCACAGTGTTCATAACTCAATGGTCAACGACGTTATTGATATACTTTCGATCACGATATATTTCGGCATATCCGTTATACTACTCGGGCTGCTCTTCAACTGGATAAATATGATCCGAGCAAAGAAATGGATGGAGCTGTTTTTTGACAAAGGCGGCATCTGCGGCGGGTGGATTTACGCCGGAGGTATCTATGTTGTTTCCTATATGATATCACACAATTCCAAGGAATTCCCTCCGGGGATGGTGCTGTTTCTACTGGTGGGGCTTCCCTCGCTATTGCTCTTCATTAAAGAGCCTTATCACTATTTCAAACATGAGAGAGGGCAGGCCGGCAAGAAATTCAGTTCTTTTGCGATCCTCAATTTCTTGATGGGATGGACTGTTGAGCTTCTTGAGATTTTCAGTGGGTATCTCTCCAATACATTGTCCTTTATGCGAGTAGCTGCTCTTGGCATTGCCCACGCTTCTCTAATGATCTCCTTCTTCAAGATTGCCGGCATGACTTCAGGTATTCGTTCTGTCGTCATTCTTATACTCGGAAACATGCTGGTCATTGGCCTTGAGGGTCTTACCGCCGGAATACAGGCGTTGAGGCTGAATTATTATGAATTCTTTGCAAAGTTCTTTCATGGAACCGGAAATCTTTACACACCAATTTCGTTAAGTAGCACGCACAAATAGGAAAGGAAGAAAATGTCATGAGCGAATCTGAAAGAAAACTGAAATCACGCATAACCCAGAGCATTGTGGTGCTTTTTACCGTGATGGGGATTATTGGGACACTGTTTTGTGCCAGTGCGTTTGCAGAGGTATCCCCTGATGAAGAAGTCATAGAATCAGAAATGTCGTCGACAAAAGCCGACGTGATGAAGTACGGCCTTATCGCCGCTGCTATCGCTTTTGGCCTCGGAGCTATAGGTGCCGGGATTGCGATTTCACATGTTGGTGCTGCGGCAATGGGTGCCGTCGCTGAGAAACCAGAGATTGCGGGCCAGGCCCTGATTTTCGTGGCACTTGCCGAAGGACTTGTTGTATTTGGTTTTATCACGGCTTATCTCATTCTCAACAAGGTGTAACTGTCCAATGAAGTACTCGATTATAGGCGATGAGGACACGGTGCTCGGGTTCGGGATGGTAGGCGTCTCGGGAAAGGTCGCGACTTCTACGGACGAAGCACAGCGTGCTTTTCAGGCAATACTCGAGGACAAGGAAACCTGCATCATCATTATTACCGAAAACGTTGCTGACATGATACGCCCGACGGTTGACAGATATCTGTTTACAGTGAGTTTTCCGCTTATAGTGGAAATCCCCGACAGAAAGGGCACAAAAGCCGGCAGGCCTGGAGTAAGAGAGATGGTGAATACAGCCATCGGTTTGAAATTGTGATGTGGGCAAGAGCATATATTTGAAGAAGGCATAGCTGTTTATGGAATCGGTTGACAAAGAAAAGGCCGCGTTGATTGCAGGTATTGAAGCAGACGCCCGTTCTGAAGAGAAAAGAATTGTGGCCGAAGCGGAAACTCAGGCGGCCGAAAAAAGAAAATACTCTGAGAAGAAAATCGCATCTCTTTTGGACGAAGCGCGGGAAAAGGCAAAAGAGCAGGCGGAAAATGGAAAAAAGAAGATTATTTCCGCAGCCGAGCGTGAGGTAAAACGTTGTTCCATGCGTGTCCGGGACTCTGTAGTGCAGGACATCATGGACCGGGCGGAAAAGAAACTCAGTACAATAACCGGCGACGAAAACTACAGGTCTGTTCTGGTAAGCTGGATCACAGAGGCAGCCATTGGTCTGGGCGTCGAGTCCGCCGTGGTCAACGCCTCGGAAAAAGAGCGGGCATTGATAGATGACCGTATGCTTTCAGAGATCGCAAGAAGAATCCAAAAGCAAACCGGCAGACAGACATCACTGGCTTTGTCTGATGCAAGGCCTCTGCAATCTCAAGGCGTTGTCCTGACCGCCGCCGACGGGCGCACCGCCTTCAACAATCAGGTCAGAACGCGAATGTTGCGCAAGCAGCGAGAAATTCGAATGTTGATCTACGACACTTTATTCAACTACGATCAAAAAGAATAATTATGAGCGACAGGATTATAGGACATGTAAAACGGGTCAACGGCCCCGTAATAGAGGTGATGGGGATTACCGATGCAGAGATGTTCGAGCTGGTCCGTGTAGGTGAGGAGAATCTCATCGGCGAGCTTATCAAACTCGAAACCGACAACGCAGTCGTTCAGGTTTACGAGGACACGACGGGAATCGCTCCCTATGATCCGGTTTATGGGGCGGGGATGCAGCTTTCCGTGGAACTGGGCCCGGGAATGATCGGCACGATTTATGACGGCATCCAGAGACCGCTTGAGTCTATCCGGGAAATGTCGGATATTTATATCAAGCGGGGAATTACCGTGCCGTCATTAGATAGAGAAAAGAAATGGCACTTTGTTCCTTCGGTGAAAAAAGGCGACCGTATCTCGGGCGGAATGGTCCTCGGCACTGTTCAAGAGACGAAAAACCTTCTTCACAAGATTCTGGTTTCGCCGAACGATAGAGGCATTCTTGAGTCTATTGTGCCTGAAGGCGATTACACCGTGGAAGACGTAATTGCAGTCTTAACGACAGATGATTTGCAGAAGAAAGACCTTTTTCTCATGCACCGCTGGCCTATCCGCGTTCAAAGGCCGACACAGAGCCGTCTTGCTCTTGACCTCCCGCTCATTACCGGCCAGCGTGTGATCGACACGCTCTTTCCCGTCGCCAAGGGAGGGACTGTGTCGATTCCCGGCGGGTTCGGCACCGGAAAGACAATGACGCAGCAGGCGGTGGCGAAATGGTGTGACGCCGATCTGATTGTGTATATCGGCTGCGGCGAACGAGGCAATGAGATTACGGACGTACTTACAGAGTTTCCAAAGCTGATTGATCCGAGAAGCGGCCGGTCGCTAATGGAACGAACAATTCTAATTGCCAATACGTCCAACATGCCCGTCTCGGCAAGAGAAGCGAGCATCTACACCGGTATAACTATGGCCGAATACTTCAGAGACCAGGGATATCACGTTGCAGTGATGGCGGATTCAACGTCGCGTTGGGCCGAAGCGCTCCGCGAACTCTCAGGCCGCATGGAAGAGATGCCCGCCGAAGAGGGATTTCCCGCCTACCTGCCGACAAAAATAGCCGAGTTCTATGAACGCGCCGGCGCGATGGAAGCATTGAACGGTCAGAGCGGCTCTGTGACAATAATCGGCGCCGTGTCTCCGCCGGGCGGCGACTTCTCAGAGCCTGTGACCCAGCATACAAAACGATTTATCCGCTGCTTTTGGGCCCTCGACCGGCACCTTGCCAACGCCCGGCACTATCCCGCCATATCGTGGCTTGATAGTTACAGCGAATACCTCAACGACATGGCTTCATGGTGGGAGCAGCAGGTCAGTGCCGAGTGGCTTGCCGACCGGACGGAGATTATGGACCTGCTGCACAGGGAAGTGCGGCTTCAACAGGTTGTAAAACTAGTCGGCCCCGATGCACTGCCTGATACGCAGCGATTCGTCCTGGAAGTTTGCACGCTGTTCAAGAACGCATTCCTTCAACAAAATGCTTACGATAAAATCGATACGTTCTCTACCATCGAGAAGCAGGCGAAAATGTTGCACATCATCGTCACTTACTGGAAACGCGGCTCCGAGGCGATAAAGAACGGCGCAATTCTTGCTAAATTGAGAAAAATGAAAGTATATCAGGATATAGTGAAGATGAAATTCTCCATATCCAATGACGACCTTTCCGGCATGGACAAGATCGAAGCCCGCCTGGAGCGTTCGATGGATCAGATGGAGGCTTTGTATGCCTGAAAATGAAAACAGAAGTCTGCTATCCGGACGTGAGTATATCGGCGTCGATAAAATCGACGGCCCCCTCATTTTTATCAGCAAAACACACCCGATAGGATACAGAGAGCTAATTGAGTGTGTTGACAAGCAGGGCAACGTCCGGCTGGGGATCGTGCTGGAATCATCAACTAATGCCGTCGTAGTCCAGGTGTTCGAAGGGACCGCAGGTCTGGATCTTCCGAGCACACGAATACGGTTTTCCGGAGAACCGCTTACCATCTCTGTTTCAAAAGAGATGCTGGGACGCGTATTTAACGGCCTGGGACATCCCATCGACGGAGGGCCTCCTCAGAGAAGCGACCTTGAGCTTGACGTCAATGGAATGGCGATCAATCCGACCGCCCGGCAATACCCCCGCGATTTCATACAGACCGGGATTTCCGTTATTGACGGAATGAACACACTCATCCGCGGCCAGAAGCTGCCTATTTTTTCCGGCAACGGCCTGCCCCATAACGAACTTGCGGCACAGATCGCAAGGCAGGCGAAAATACGCGGAACAAATACCGAGTTCGCCGTCGTCTTCGCCGCGATGGGGGTAAAGCATGATGTGGCGAGGTTCTTCACCCGCTCGTTCGAGGAAAGCGGAGTGCTCGAAAACGTCGCCCTCTTTCTGTCTCTTGCGGATGACCCTTCGATCGAGCGGCTGATTACGCCAAGGACCGCCCTTACCCTCGCCGAGCACCTGGCATTCCATGAGGATATGCACGTACTCGTCATAATGACCGACATGACCAATTATTGCGAATCTCTGCGCGAAATATCTACCATCCGCGGTGAAATACCTTCACGAAAGGGCTATCCGGGATACCTCTATTCGGACCTTGCCGAACTGTATGAACGCTCGGGAATGATTAAAGGATATAAAGGCTCGATTACGTCGCTGCCCATACTGACGATGCCGAATGACGACATATCCCATCCGGTGCCCGATCTTTCCGGGTATATCACCGAAGGCCAGATCGTGTTCGAGAGAGAAATGGACGGCAGGGGGATTTTCCCGCCGGTTGCGGGCCTTCCGTCACTTTCGCGATTGATGAAGGACGGCATCGGCGAGGGCATGACCAGAGAGGACCACCCCCACCTGGCAAGCCAGCTCTTTGCCGCGTACAGCTATGTAAAAGACGTTCGCAACCTGGCCTCGGTCATCGGCGAGGAAGAGCTGACCCCTTTGGATCACAACTACCTTGAATTCGGAAAGGAGTTCGAGCAGAAGTTTGTTTCCCAGCGTCCGGACGAGGACAGAAGCATCGAGCAGACCCTGGACCTTGGGTGGGAGGTGCTGAGAACTCTACCCGTTGAAGAACTGCACAGGATCACCGAAGAGGAAATAGAGAAATACTATGGAGATTAGCAGGCATCCGTAATGGCGCAACTGAATTATGCACCGACGAAAACGAATCTTCTCAAGCTCAGAAATGATCTGAAGTTTGCCCGGCAGGGGTATGAGCTTTTAGACCAGAAAAGAAACATTCTGATTATCGAGCTTTTGGCATTGGTTGACCAAACCGTGGATTTTCAGAGCCGGGTCGAAAACGCGCTGGCGAAAGCATATAAAGCCCTGGAAGAGACGGTCTTTGACATGGGGAAACTCAAAGTGCAATATCTGACCGGCGCCGTTCACATTACCACGGACATTACCGTGCGTTCCAGAAGGGTGATGGGTGTCGCGCTGCCCGTAATTGATACGGAATTCAAGGAACATTCCCCTCACTACAGCCCCATGGGGACCAGTTTCTGGATCGACAGCTCTTTGCATTTCTTCAAGGAAGTTCTAAAGCTGCTCGGAAAACTCTCCGAGCTGAAAATATCTGTACTGCGGCTTGCCAATGAGGTAAAAAAAACAATTAGAAAGGTCAATGCTCTCGAAAAAATCGCAATCCCCGACCTGAATGAGACCGTACATTATATTGAAAGCAGGCTCGAAGAGAATGAACGGGACATGGTTATCCTCATGAAGTTGGTTAAAGAGAACCTTGAGAAAAAGAGGCGCAAAAACGACGGAGGCAAATCGTGAGTAATCCTGTAAGGAAAATAATGGTTTATGTGGACGGAACCGAGCAGTCTATTACCGCCGTTCAGTATGCGATATGCCTTGCGTCATTTTCCGGTGCCGAACTTATCGCTCACTATGTTATCAACACCAGGGCGATGGAAGACCTCTTGAGGGCAAGGATATTCCTCAAAGACGAGCAGGAAGACTATGAGCATGATATGGAATCTGATGCCGAGCGGTATCTTAATCATGTAAACGAGCTTGCCGTGAAAAAAGGATTGTCAATAATTACCAGACGCAGTAAAGGTAATGTTCATAAGGAAATAGTCAATGCCATAAAGGAGGAGGATGTTGACCTTCTCGTTATCGGCGAGTTATCGCGAATCAGGAGCAGAAGAGACGAGTTTTACGACGAGGCCGAACGGGCGATGCGTACCGTTCCCTGTTCCGTCCTGATTGTCAAAGACGAGGACAGGGTCTGGGAAATGTATGAATCGCTGTCATAATGTAACAAGTAAAATCAAATATCAAATATTAAAAATCAAAATAGCGGAATGCCGGCAAGCCGGCATAACTTCAAAAATTTTGCATTTTGCATTTTGATCTTTGCATTTTCTTATAGGAGAAGTAGGTCATGGCGTTAATTGACATGGTGGTAGAAGAAATTGTAAAAATACCTCTGGAGTCGAAAGACAAACCGGATGTTCTGCGAGAGCTTGTCCAGATACTGAAAGATGCCGGTGAAATCGACGATTTTGATACGGTGCTGACAGCAATTCAGGAGCGGGAAGATAAACAGAGCACGGGATTGGAGAAGGGTATCGCCATCCCTCATGCCAAGAGTGCTGCGGTCTCCAGCCTGAAAATTGCCATCGGCATAGCTCCTGACGGTATCGACTTCGATTCACTTGACGGGGAGGCAGCCACGCTCTTTTTTCTTTTGGTGGCCGCACCCGATCAGTCGGGCCCTCACGTGGAAGCCCTCGCTGAGATAGCGAAATTGGCCCGCTCAAATTCTTTTTGCAAGGCGCTGGTTCGCGCAGACAACGCTCAGGAAGTAGTCGAACTGTTAAAGGGTGAATAACACCGAAGTCAATTGTCGAATGCCGATTGCCGATTTTCGATTTGTCTCTAAGGGACGCCTTACGGTGCAACAATCGGCAATCGCAAATCTTAAATCCTTTCGGGCTTACCGGCAACGAAGTGCAAATATCAAAATTGATGAGCCGTTTCGCAGGCTGATTTTAAGAGTGTCGCCGAAGGCGAATCCGATCACAGCCGAAAATGGCAAACTTTTCCGCAATTTTCTTGCAAGACCGGCTTGTCCGATGTAAAGTACGCCGGAATTTGCCGCAAGGCGATATGATCTGACGGTTGGATCAATTCCTTGAGGGCAGGTAGCTCAGTTGGTAGAGCAACGGACTGAAAATCCGTGTGTCGGTGGTTCAAATCCACTCCTGCCCATTCTTAAGTGTTTTGCTGGCAGTTGTTTATGGCCGCCAGTTTTTTCCGTGTCACTTACTTGGGGGGGTGCGTGCCAAGTGCGTGCCAAATTCTTACCGAGGATTTTGGCCGTGACTTGCCGTGCACGGTCCACCAAATCGTCCGCTACAGCAAGGTAAAACTTGTGAGTCGTAGAAAAACTTGAATGGCCAGCAAGGTTCATCACATCGTACTCTTTCATCCCGCCGGCAAACCAATTACTCAAGGCCGTGTTCCGAAAATCGTGGAACTTCAGTTTCCGGACACTCGCCCTTCTGAGAATCTTCCCGAACTGACGACCGAAATTGCTGATGACCTTCAGCCGGGAATCAGAATAGGTCCATTTGCCATGTTGGCGGAGCTGCTGAATATGGTCATAACGACACGGCGGAATAAAGATGTACGGATAACCTTCAGGTTGTCGACTCTGATGGTCTACCAGCATTAACGTGATTTCCTCGGTCAAGGGCAGAATCCGGCGATCATTATCTTTGATATACCACATCCAGGTCTCTTTCGTGTCTTCCTTGGGATTGACCTCAATAGTCATAGCATCGAAGTTCACGTCTCTCCACGTCAAATTCAGCAATTCAGCTCTCCTCATTCCAGTTGATACGGCAACAAGGATAAGTAATTCCCAGTCAACGGAGTTCTCGATGCGGCAAACTCTCGCAAACATTAGAACACGCTGACACTCTTCATCAGTGTACACCTCAACTTTCTTCTTAGGACATCTCGGCAGCTCGACTTGCCTGAGCACGTTCTCATCCAATTGTTTCCGATTGACTCCCAATTGAAAAAACCTCTTTAGGTGTCGCAGCTTCTTAGCAACGGTTGCCGGAGTGTTTCCGCGGTCCAAACACCGCTGCCGAAACAGTTCACCATGCCTGAGGGTTACCCGCCGGTAATCAATATCACCGATAACGCCGATGAAGTCCCTCATGGCCGATGCATACTCCTCACGAGTGCTTTCTCTTATCTGCCCGCCAGTTCTGATCAAGCTGTCTTTTACAAAATCACTAAACTTCATTGATTCTGGTGCGACTATGCCCATTCGTAATTCCCGTTCCTTCTGCGCCTTTTGCCGCTCAGCTTTACGCCTGTCAGCATGTCCTAAGGAAAACCTCCTTCGCTTACCCTGCTCATCCATGTAGTCCAAGAAATATGTGAATGTCCTGCCATCACGCGATGGCTTTGTCCTTAATCTTGCCAGTTCTCTCATAAATCGACCTCCTTTCTAAATGACTGGCAAAAATCGGTCCGGTTACAATATAACTCTTCCCTACACCGATTTCCAGTCTACAATCACTTTCTTTGCTCTTTTTCTGCCTTCTCCTCGACCCAGCGGCGGACAGCATCGATGGGATAAAGCGGCTGTTTACAGATGTGAATACAAGGCAAATCATGCATCCTTTTGAGGTTACCGACCACATTGTCGTAGTTGTCTGCCTTGCTGACCTCGGGAATGCGCAGATATTCGATTAGCTCGCTTTGAACCATGATTTCCGGAAAGCCATCAATTTGAGATTTCTCTTTTTCCATATTCAAAAAACAAAACTTACTTTTAGCGCCGCATCGCGACTTTTATATCGAAAGTTCTCTCCGTGTCACCGCCCGCCCGAACGAGGTAACTCTCAAGTGCAGCCTTCGTTGCCGGCTCGGCGCGCCCTATCATATGCCCGACGCTTTTCAGGGTCCTTGGCTCGTCGTGCGTTTTTCTCTGCGTTAAGCTTTTCACGATTCTTGTCATAGTATGCCTTTGCCTGCGCTCGATATTTTTCAGGATTCTTGGCTCTGCGCGCCTTTGCCTGTGCCCGATACTTTGCAGGGTCCTTTGCTCGTCGTGCCTTTGCTTTTGCATTAATCTTTTCACGATTTTTATCTTTGTACGCCCTATCATATGCTCGATACCTCTCACGGTTCTCGGCTCGTCGAGCCTTTGCCTGTGCGTTCATCTTTTCGCAGTTCTTGGCATAGTACGCCCTATCCGTTGCTTTATACTTTTCAGGATTCTTTGCTCGTTTGGCCCTTTGCTGTGCTCGACGCTTTTCAGGATTCTGGGCATGTTGAGCCCTTCTCTGTGCGTTAATCTTTTCACGATTTTTGTCATAGTATGCCCTTGCCCGGGCTCGATACTTTTCAGGATCTTTGGCTTGGTACGCTCTTATGTATGCTCGACGCTTTTCAGGATTCTGGGCATATTGAGCCCTTCTCTGTGCTTTAATCTTTTCATGATTCTTGTCATAGTACGCCTTTGCACGATTCTTGTCATAGCATGCCTTTGCTAAAATCTTTACACGATTCTTTTTAAAGTATGCCTTTGACCGTGCGTTAAGCTTTTCACGATTCCCGTCATAGTATGCCTTTGACTTTGCTCGAGCTTTCTTAACTGACTTCTTTGCTTTCATTTTTGGCCTTTTCATAATTCCATAAACAATAGTGATTTACGGATGGGTGTTACCTTGATTTAAAAAAATATAAAAGGACGGCCGGAAGTGCATGCATTTACCCACAAGGCCCAAGACTCGGGGAGGACCCATTGCTTTTTCTAACCATCGAGCCAGGAGCGAAGCCGATGACCCTGCCGGCGGCCGTCCCGGCCTTCGAGCGGGGCCCGGCCGAATAAGTATTCGATACTCTTTTTCTTCTTTGCTTATCCCTATCTTCTTGCAAATCATAGACTTATCTAACCTCTGCTCACACATTAACAATAAACAGCCTTCACCTTTTCAGGCAAATGCTCCAAGCACTTGAAAGTATCGTATGTTCCGCTTGAGTTACGATACACTGCCGGCATCCCACAGCCGGGTACTGAGCAGTTCCGGCCTGGTATTGGATATAAATGCGGTTTTCCCCTCAGACTCCCCTTATCACCTAAACCTCTACCTTTACCATAGCCCCTTTGAAGGGGCTTGGAAGGGGCTTGATTCCAAAGAGTTCTTTCTGACTGAATGTATCCTTTCGATTCCCATCTAATTTTCAAGGCTTCATACAGCCCGGGATGTGAAATCAGACGATTTAATATACCAATATGAGCCTTGTTTTCGGGGTTCAATGGCAGATTTCTCTGGTGATGCAGGAAACTCACAATAGCACAAAATCGATCGTCCCTAACGTAACATTTCTCAATATCCCTGAACGCTTGATATACAGTTTCTTCATTCAAAGCCATCCGATATGCGGCTTCTTTGATGTTTATCTCCCAAAAACCAGCACAATCGCAATTCTCACAAAGGAAAAAAAACATCAATTTAGCGGACGCGTTCAATTCCATAAACCACTTGTCCTGTGTCCATTTCTCGGTAACTGTGAATCTTCTTGGCATAATCTCTCACTTCCCTGGCGTCTCTCGGGTGTCAGCGTTCTGACTTTTAGTAAACATTTCATCCGCGTCGGTTCGTGTCATTGCAGGTTACTCCTTCCCCTTGAGGTTTGTATGGTCTGCCCAACAGTTGCCAGGAGGCCCGCTCCACGTCGTCAATCATCATCTCCCCGCCTTTCTCTTCTCACTTTCGCGCACAGAACGCAGCTCCTTTTCCAATTCGTCCTCCGCCTCGATATATCTTCTAGCCTCATCAATGATTTTCCTGAGTGCTCGCCCAGCCTTTCTTTTCGCATTCGAAACTTTTTTATTCATGGTGGGATTGTAACTTGAGAAGAATGTGTGGATTTACTGGCGGCCAGTAACAGCCAGTAGAATATTTATAAAATCCGCTGTGCTATGCTAAAAACTCAGGATATTTTTTGAAAAAATCTACTGGCTGGCCAGTATAATGCTTTGAAAAAGAGAACGTTTGTGCGAATTATTGCATCCGTTCTAATACTTTTTGCTCAGCAATGTTTTCGACTTTTTGGGATCGTTCGATTTGGTTCTTTAAGTATTTTTGCCAATCAATCTTATGTACTTTACCCCGAGGCCGCGGTGATTTCACAGACATAAACCTTATCGTGCATGTCGGCTTCCGAAGTAATTTTTTGAGTTTGTCGTAATCGAGATTCTTCAGTTCATCAACATCATATTCATTATCCACTTTTGTGGCTTCCTCAATGGCTTTTTTATTCGAGTAGAAATTGGAGTCTTTTTCATCCCATGGGACTTTATTGTCATCGGTTCTTATTTTGTCTATCGATTTATCATCACAATCGACCGGTCTTAACAGCCCCTTGGCCTCTGCTTGCTTAGTAAGATACTCAATGGATTTGCGGGGTCTGGGAATGGCTCTGCGATGGACACCATGTAATCCACCACAAACCTCACAACGTGGACATTTTTCTGATCCCATTTTTGCCTTCCTCTGCGGGCCGGCCAGGCCTGACTGATTGGAAGGCATGAATATCAGTTAGACCCAGCCGCTTTGCCGTTAGCTTGACAGCAACCCGAAAAAACAAAAATCACAAGTCTACACAAGTATAAAACACTCACCCGAAACACCAAGTATTTTTCACGTCGGCTCAAAATTGCCCGGTATCAGGCCAGTTCGGCCGATTCTCTTTACGGATGCTCCATCGGTACAAATTCTTCAACGAGCAGGTCATGGAGTTTATCCATTTGTTTATAGGCCTCCTCGAGATCTCCATCTTACCACGGCAGCCGGCCATGTCTTCAGTTTTCAATGTAAAGCCCCCGGGACGCCGGCCGCCGGCGAGACGATTCATGCCACTTTGGTTCGACGGGCTCACCACTTTAGCCGGATTCATCATCGTACCGGGCAAACACAAGCCCGGCTTGCCTGGCAAGCCTTGCAAGCAGCACAACATCGAGACATTCATCGAAGTATTCGAATTGGCCGGATTCGTAGGTGCCGTCGGGATAACGACACATTTCCATCACGAACCTGGGGTGTTGAGTATGCACGATGTACTCGCGTCCGGACTCGGAGCCTTCAGCCACGAGCCATTCGTCTTTGAACAATATGCCCATGTCAAACCTCAACAAGAAGATGTCACTACCTGCCGTTACGATCGCTATACAGGCCAAGCTCTTCATAAAGCTCAATGGCCGGTCTGCCATCCGGCAGAACATCGGCGACTCCGTAGGCCTGGCCTGTATCCAGGTCGACCAGGACCGGCTGTCCGTATGATGACTGGCTGTGCTCTGTCGTGAGCGTATAGCGCGGTTTTTTGCCGGGTTCCATAATTGCAACCTTTCAGAAACTAATAATGTCACTGGCTGTCCTCTCCCTAAAGTCACCGGCCGTGATTACCTTCACCAATTGCCGCTCTCGTAAGATTTCTTTTTCGCCCAGTTGTCGCTGGCCCAGAGGGGCTGTAGGTTATCGAGTGCCCAGCATTCCCTGAAAGCGGGATCCTCGATGGTGGTAAAATAGAACATGGCGATCGGCCGGCGGTGGTCGATATGCCAAAGGCCGTAGTTCTGCCAGGTCATACCCGGCTTGAACAGGCTCTCCAGATGCCGCCTGAGCTCGGCTATTGTATAACCGACACGTTGTTCCCACAGGCCAGGCTTGCCGGTCCTGAGACTCTTGCGAATTCCGGTCCTGACATTATTGCAGAGCTTGTTTTTGGGCTTCCGGTTATACCTTTTTTTAGTTATCTTCTTGTCCAAAATTCTCAGGCAGGATCGACAAAGCACAACGGGCTGTGAGGGTTTGTGTTCATTGGGCGGTGTCAAGTAGGTATTAGCCTCGGCCCAACAACGAATAGCGAGCCAGGGGCTACAGAAACAGCGAGGGTCCTTGCGTTCCTTGCAGCGCATACATTCGATCTTAGGGGGTGACATTAGTTCGGCTCCACGGTCCCCGGACCTGGGCTCGATTCGGCGGCCGCTCCATGTTACTCGGTTTTTCAGTATTTTGACAAAACGTCCGGTTTTGGGCCTTTTCTCGGAAATCCTGCCCTCGAGGATCGCCCAGGATGGACGATCACCGGCCGGCCGGCAGTAAACTACCCTCGAAATCAATAACGATGCAATGTCACCACAACACTGTCGGAAACTGCTCATGTAATATTTCAAGCTCGGCGATAACTTCTTCGGCCCCTGCCACTACGATGAAACATCCAACAACCCTCACGTCCACCTTTTGCAGCATTTCTTCTGAAAGGCCCGCGTCCCGCATTGCGTTACGCGCAGCCTCGACGGCGCTGGCGAAATCCTGAACGGGATCGCCCTCGACAACAGGGAGTCGAAAAAAATAAAACTTCCCCGTCTCCTCCCGGCACGGACGGCCCAGGGGAAACAGCCCTTGTTTTCCTGCGTTGGACATATCACGCATTATGCTTTGAATCGCCACGTCAATCAGCCGTTCACCCGTTCTGTTCAAATCAGCAAGTAACCCGGCGAAAGCTCTGAGCTGCTTTACATATTCTTTGTCACCCTCTTTGACCGCTTCGGTCATGTTCCGAATTGCTTGCAACTTATCTTTGCGCCGCTGCCGGCTTTCCGGACGTTCTCTGTTTTG
Source organism: Planctomycetes bacterium B3_Pla (assembly GCA_005223045.1). Lineage (GTDB taxonomy): Bacteria > Planctomycetota > Phycisphaerae > Sedimentisphaerales > Anaerobacaceae > SG8-4. Next base: position 187,818 of record NJBM01000011.1, read on the forward strand.
TGCTGAATCGTTACCCATATCGCACCCCTTTTCATAGTAGCCCTGTAAGTAGAGCAACCGGCCCAACGTACAGAATCCCGTCTGTCTCGTTTGGAGCCGGTCACTCTTATTCCCATTGTCCCTTGAATAACTGGCTGGAGGCGCCTCCAGCCAGTTATTTTGGAGCCGGCCGCCCTTAATTCTCGTTGTCCGTGCCCAGGTCCAGGGTCAGCCCTGAAACTTACAGGCTAAAATTTAAGACTGACGCCCAAGCCCAAGAGATCCCAGTCTTTGCCAAACTGGTATTCGACATTCAAATCACAGCTTGCGGCTTGATCTTCGCCGGACCCGTCGAAAAGGTCAACACTCAAACCCACGTAGCCGCCAACTTCCAGTTCTTTCTCCAGCTCAAAAGGGAAGCGGCCGGGCAAAGGCCCGCCGATCACGTCCAAGTCACCATCCCCTTCGAGCCATACGAGCATAGGCCCGCCATAGAAGCGAAAGCCCCCGCCTTTGAACACCGGCCCGAGCGCAAGCTGGACTGTATAAAAGTCGGCTTCCTCGTGCCACAAATAGCCAAATGCGGGCTCGTACCCATCGTCCTCGTATCCGGCCCAGGTTATCTGGCCGGCAAAACCCCAGTCGATATTCTCCGATTCAGCAAGCCTGGCTTTCATACCGATACCGCCGGCGATTCCCGATGAACCGTCAACCTCAGCGCTTCCGATCCGCCCAAATATCTCCAGTCCATCCAAAACACCAAAGCGGATTTTGCCGAGATAACTATCGAATTCCGATTCAGCCTCAATTTCGAGGCCCAACAATTTGCCAACCAATTCGGCTTCGCCATCACTGTAATCAAAGCCGATTGCGACCTGTCCTTTTTCGAGATCGCTTGCCGCCGGCCCGATAGGCGCTAAGCCAACAGCCTGGCTGCTCAACAGACAAATCACCACCACATTAAACAGATAGAATGAGAATTTCATGATAGGCCCCTTTCAAAATGGATTAAAAAAATAAGACATCACATATCTTCTGATTTCTTACCTGTTCTTCTTTCTACCATGAGAGCAATTTCTTCAAGATGCGTGAGGTTCACGTAGGCATCACTTATAAAGCTTTCACTTGTTATCTCACCCAGCACCCAATCCAAAACATCACTTGCATTACAGGCGAATTGAACATCTTTATTGTAGAGTTCCTTCAACGTACCGAACTCACCTACAAAGCTGCTTAGCTTTGAAAGTTTTTCCATGAGCTCTCTGACTTCCTGTTCACTTCTCATAATGCAAACATCCCACAACCACTTTCCAGATTTCAGCGCAATAAAAAAGGGCACTGCTATATTCCCACTAAGGCTCACCAAAGCCCGCACAGAAAATACAAACAGTGCCCCATATCGGGGCACTGACCTTTCAGCATTTCTGTGCATCTAAAATTGGTGATTTTAGTAGGAAAGCTAAAACTCAGTACTTACTTTATTCAATTTTCAATTGACTTCTCTGCCTGCGATGTGCCATCAAGTCGAAAAAAAAGCGGAACAAAAGAAACGGAAATTTGCTCCGCAATGGCATGCTGTGTTGAATTACGCGACGCCTCGCTTGGCCTTGAAAGGCAAAGCTTTTCCTCGCGAAGTATTATGAATTCGCCATGCCCCAAATCCATACTTCGCAATTTAATATAATGGCCTTAAGGAAGCAAGTCCCTTTTTCAAGAATATTTGTCTCTATCCGCAAACCAACCCCATATTCGCCCCGTCAAGGCCCCCAGGACGCCCTGTATTCGATTTTATCGGCCATCTGCGACCAATACACCCCATTTTTCAGTTCTGCCGCTTTTTGCACCAAATTCCCTGCAATTCCCGGCGGCGGTGACGAGCCGGCCAGCGGCTTGGTATTTTGCACCGGGGTCCTGTGACTACCACAGGACGGGCAGCGGGTTGGTGTATAATTAACGACGTGGTCCTGTCCTTCGCCGCGACGACCCGGCAGCTCAAGTTTGGGTAGATTTTTCAAAAAACCATTGGTCTTGAGTTTCAATCACTTAAAACACGAGGCGTAGACCAGATAACAATCCTCAAATTTCTCGATGATGACTGGAACCATGCGGGTAAAAACACCCGCATGATTTGATCTGCAGGATAACCGGCGCTGGCATCATGGGATTGAAACTTGCTGGTACCATTACCAGCAAGTTGTTTGACAAAAGAACCATCGGAGCCGGCGATGCCGGTATGGTAATTGACTTTTTTGCTTTCATTTTGGGCTTTTTCATAACTTCATAAATAGTAGTGATTTACAATGTCCGTCCGGAATATTTAAAAAAATATATAAGGACGGCCGGAAGTGCATGCCCTTACCCGCAAAGGACTTATGACCAGGTAGGACCCATTAATTATTAGAAAACAACTGATAAACATAATCGAAAACTGCCTTAAGTTAAGTATGGCAGGTCACTTACATTTGTCCGGTCGCATAGCGGCCGGCCTGAAATTCCATGGTCCTGGGACTGGGACGATCACCTGCAGGATCATCGACACCGCTGCGAACTCGAGGACCAGGGTAGCCGCCGACATGGGAGCCGGAGTTGTAAAAGGCTTTCACGAACGGTATCCGGACATATATGAAGAGTATCGACGACGCTGCAAAGCTAAACCACGTGACTTCAATCCCGGTGATTCCTTCCTGTGGAGAGATAACGACAAACCCAGTGTATTCAACCTTGGAACGTAGGAGGATTACTGCCACCGCCGTGCAAGCTATGACGCCATCGAGAAAACCCTGGAAACGATGAGGAAGCAGGCTGACGAAGAAGGCATCAGTAGCATTGCCATGCCCTTAATCGGTGCGGAGTACGGCGGTCTGTCCTGGAAGAAGGTACGTCCTATTATCGAACAGGTATTCAAGGACTGGCCGGGAACGCTTTACGTTTACGAAGAGTTTGTTCCTGGAGAATAACATCGACAATAGTAAATGGTTATGAAAATAAACTGGGGCGAAAAAATGGCTGGGGCGTAAATAAAAAGATTCAGAAAACGCATCAAATATGAACCTTCATGGTACGTATGCCAAGTACGTATCGATTCACTATCTTCTGTAAGTCCGTCATTGTGCCGCATTTATTCTGCCTTGACTGCCGACTCGGTTAGCCAAACGTCCTGTTTTGCGCCAAGGGCTTGAGTCAAGCATCGGGATACTGAAGAATTGTCGAGAGCACCCACGGAAGGAATCTGCGCAGCTTCGTGAGTTTGCGAATAAGACTTCCTGCGTGTAAAGCAAAACATGTCTCCTTATAAGCCATTCATAAACAAACACTTCTGAGCGCAAGCTTTTTCCTATCTTCGAGTTGTGTGTGCCACCGCACGCCTACAAAAGACGCAAAAAAAACCCGAGAGTTATACGCCTAGTTATACGCGAACCCACGGCGATATTGGCCAGCCGCCGTTGGCTTCGATTACCTCGTCAATTTATTTGATTTTTGTTTTCAACCGATCCCACTCTTCAAGATATTTCTTCAGGTGCATTTTGCCATTTTCTATTTCTGATGAGATAAGCTCTCTGACCAACTGTTGCTCAACTTCGTACTCCTGATCTGTAAAGTGCCCGCCAAAATGTGCCACCCTCAACCAGACCAAGTATGTAGTCAAAGCATCGAATTCGTTGTAAGCCACAATCTCATCTAATCTGCCGTCCAACCATAGAAACGCAACCTTTTCTCCATCAACGTCAATCTTCCCCGGAATACCTGACAGAGTGGCAATTTTGTTCAATGACGGCGTGGCCTTGCCCCAGCCTCCGACAACATCTTTTATGTCAATACTCGCTTCACTATTGCGACTGTCAAAATAGTCATCCCCCTCCCACGGTTTGTTTGGACGACTACAGAAGCCCTTGGCCTGAATACCTAAGACTATAGCTCTTTGAATGAATGCTTTCAAGTCGGCAGAAGCGGAGTTGAAACCCACCAACTGTGGTTTATACTGGCCGACCTTATCTAAGAAAGTGCTGACAACACCCTTTTCCGAGACTTGCTCAGGATCATTCAAATCGCGGGGCAGTGACAGCAAATGCAACTTGGCATTGCCACCTGAAACCGACCTCTCTACAGCAGCAACGGACACTATCCTGCATACCACCGTCTTCAAATACGGCGTGGGGTCTTCATCAGTGGCTCCACCTTCTCTCCACATGTGCTTTAGGACATCAACATCTGGTGCTTCATCCGGCAAATCATACAAAAGTCTCCCTGCAACCGGATCAGGTATCCATTCTGCATCAAATGCCCAAACTCGATTTCGTACAGTCTTGAACATGACCTTCACTCTATTGGCCAGTCGCTGCAAATTCTAAGTTCATAATCATGCGAATTTGGATCCAATCAACTTCTTAATCTCAGTAGCCAATTTCTGGCTCTCTTCCATCAGGTCAAATAGTCTTTGTCTATTCTTCCAGTGTTGCTCCCATAGAACTGGGTTCACAATTTTTTCGAAGTCGATAAAGTGTGCCTCGCCCCACTTTTCATACTTCTCCAAATGTTCTGTAAGCTCGTCAAGATTATCTATATTCCTGGACTTTGGGGAGAGCTTAGCTTTGCTTTCTATCCAGTCTCTCCAGTATTTATTACCCTTAGATTGATTACACTTCCCACAAGAGGGAACAAGATTATGTATTTCAGAGATGAAACCAGTCGGCTTTCTATCTTTAACAAGAGGCCTCAAATGATCCCATTCTGTAGTAGCATCACCACAATAAGCACACGTTATGTTGTGAGGCGATATGTGCAAGATTTCTAAACTTCTCTTAACTTGCTTCTCTGTCGGTTCTATATGTGGAATAATTGATGTTATGAACGCATGAGTCATCGTAGAAGTACGACCGGTTATCTTCATCTGAGTAGGCATCTTAAAGATTTGTTTCATTCTCATACTTCCAATATTCAATTAGCCAACCGTGGGTGTCGATTGTTTCTTTCATTATTCTCTCTTACCTCCGCTCAGCGAATCTGCTGGCTTCTGGACGCTCGATGCTCAGCGCATATCTTCCTGATGACTCCATCGAGATCACGCTCTATACTGTGCTCCCAGATTCTTAGGACCCGCCAACCCATACGCCGCAACTTCGCAAAATTCCGCTGATCCCTCTTCCGCGTCTCACCGATCTTTTTTCGCCAAAACTTCGCCAGCGTCTTCTCCCATTGCGGAAACCTATACCCGTGCCAGAAATCCCCGTCCAGAAAAACAACCAACCTCGCCTTAACAAATACAATATCAGGCTTCCCCGGCAAACCTTTAACATGCTTACGAAACCGATAACCACGCTTATGCAACGCAGAACGAACAACACGCTCCAAACCCGTGTCCTTACCCTTAACACGAGACATGCAATAACTACGCTGCTTTTCGCTCAGGTTATCCATCTATTGTGTTTGACATGAATTGCGTAATTTCATCTTTGATAACTTTCGGATAGTTGGGTGTGCCATGACCTGATATCGATTTTGTACAATGATCTACAATCGATGAAGCAAATGGTTCCGAGATCGTAGCGATACGCTCAAAGCCTTCCCATGCATCATATGTCACAAAGTGATTCTTTCTAATCCCGGGATCATCTTCAGGATCTATCGTTGATGCTGGTATTTCCATGCTAAGAATAGCTTGTGGTAATAAGAGAAAGTAATTGTGTGTGCCATCAATATCAACAAATGGCAAAAGTATTGGCTCTTTTGGCAGATAACGCGTGTTTTGCTCTGTTATCGAATGTTGATTGAACTCTTGAAATATCTTATTCACTCTTTGGGGGTTTCTAGTTAGAGAAAATAGATCTTTAAGAAAACTATGGTCACCAGAAACATCAATTGCAGGTATTAAGCTAATATACCCGAAACATTTATCCCACAAGGCTCTTAGTTGGCAATTGGGGGTGAAAACCAAATAGAATTTGTTGCCTTCTTGATTTTTGACTATATCAGCTTGTCTGACGACGCAATCTGAGGGTTTATAGTATAATCTGTTAGACCAGAATTCTTTTGGGAAAGAAGTGTCTCCATCTGCACGTTCTTCAGTCATTGGGAATCCAAAGTTTAGTGAAGAGATGTGGCTTTCAACTCTTCCCCGGATCAACTCAATCAATGCTTGTGCATTTTTATCTTCAACTAGGCCTCTGGTTCTCAATTCTTCAATAAGACCGCTGTCACCTGACAGATAAGCTCCCACTTGCTGCGAAATTAGTTGCTTGACATCTGTTTCCTGCGTTGCCTCATCATTTAACAAGGTTAGAACAAAGTCAATACTGCCTTTTCCTAATCCTACAAGAATTTCTTCAATTGCATTTCCGGTTGAAAGACGAAGTGCTCGCCCAAAACGAAATGCAAAATTCTCTTCATATTTCTGCTGAGCGATTTGTAACAAAGTTTGCTCTGGCTCTGGATCCCATTTATGCAATAAGAAAAGCCGTCTATCTCGAAACTCATCAAAACAATCCTTTGATAACTCTTCAGCCACCTCTCCTTCTGTGTCTTCATGGGTATATACATATACTAGCGAAAAACTGTTTCGTACAACTTTAAGTAATATTTGAGTTATATCGCCAACGACAACTGGATAATCCCAATCGAATATAATTATGTCCGGCTTGTAGTTTAGGTCCTCTGATGCTTGTAGATAGAGACTGGGATTCGTGAAAGCCACAACATTCCAATTGCCGGAGCCAGAGCACAAATCGTTGAATAAATTTCTAACTGGGTCTTCTGCCCACTTGTTTTTTTCAAGTAAAAGTTTTAAAGTAGAAATATTCAGGCTTGCAGTGTCATCAACTTCTAACTCACCTGTAACTGGAATGCTATCGTCAATTACACATATGTCCCAAGTCATATACTACCCTCCTTCTTTAACCCTTGAGAAATCCAATATAAATTGGGCGCCATGTAATTCATGTGTTCTATCTCTTACAGATGCCTCATAAATGTCGCCGCCCATACCTCGCATATAGTACTTGCAGATATATAAACCCAGGCCGCTTTGGGGCACCTTTAAGCTGTAACCAGGTTCAAACAAGTAAGGGCGTATTGAAGAATCTATATCCGGACCGCTGTCTGCAATTAAGATACGACGCTCATTTTCAAATATTTTTATAAGTATGACTCGCTCTTTAATGTGTTTGTCATCAAGCCAATAAACACTATTATCTATGAGATTGGATATTACCTGGTTGACCGCTCCATATCTTGCGAAAACTTTGACTTTTGATTTAGACAAAACAAGCAATTCTATTTGTGCCTCGCTAAGTTTGTTCTCAAATACCCGTTTACAAAAACGAATACATTTCAGAATAGGAAACTTTGTGGGCTTTTCATTACGGATTGCCCTTAGTGGCCCGAAGCGTTTCATCTCTGTATTGAGGGATCGCGAAGATGATTGTAGCTCTTCAAGTTTCTCCGTGTCAATTTTACCACTCTTTAATAAATGCGTAACACCATTGTAAAAGTTAGATGTTATTTTTGCAATTTCATGAACAGAAACAGCAATTGCCAGCCCAAATCCAGCTTGTTCAGTCAGCGTGTCCTGAACGCCTTGCATAACATCCAAGCTCTTCCTTAAATTCTTAAGCGAATCTTTTAGATTTACAAGATTCTCTTCTCTTTCGTTGGATTTTCCGAAATCAGAAAGAATTTCTAACGCGTCTTCGGCAACATCATATCTCTTTATGATATTGTCCACCAATAAAGCTCCTTTTTGAGCTGCACTCCCTAATACTCTCGGCTCTCTTATAAGGCCTTTGGTGAGTTGTTCATATTTTTCACGTTTCCCGATAAATTCAATTTCGGCAGTACGGACTATTGTTCTGACAAGATCTTGTAGGTCACGAAAGGCTGCATTATCCAACAGCCCTTGCCTGTCTGTCTTGTCAATCAACTCAAGATTCTTTGTTTGCTCAATTTCTAAGTTGCCTATCATATTATAATATGATAGATTCTTCCCTTTTTTGATGTGACGTTTCGATAAAGTAAGCCAGTCAACTTGTGCTCCCCATTCTGCCGGGAAAACATTTAAGCCGTCCCGAAAGATTGAAATGCCACCAAAATTATCCAAGTATTTAGTGAATTCTTTTATATGTAGGCCGTCAATCCACGGCTTAGCTCGATACCAAATATCAATATGGAGAAAGAAAGGGCCACATCTTGGCTTCCTGACATCCGTATTGTCTGCCCAGTAGTGATTATTTAATTGCCGTAAATCATAGTTGTTTTTTTCAATCGTTTCATCGGGCAGCGGAACAGATTTCGGCGGGGTGAAATCTAGTGTTATTTCCGCCTTGCCATTTTCATCAACCAAAGCATCCAAAGAAAAAATTGCATTAAATTCTTGTTCAATGGACTGTTCTAAATCTACCACTTGAGGGCATTCAAAAAGTACTTCAAAACTTTTTGGAGCTTTTCCAGACGAAGGCGATTTAAGCTTAAGAAGTGATCTGTTTATCTCGGCAATTCGATCTTTGGTCAATTCGTAGTTAGTTCTCCCACCATAGATGATGATTTGAGTGCCTGAGTTTCTTTTACCGTAATTCCTTGAAGGTTTTTGTCTATAAAGGCCGAATCCTATTTCATCCAAATCGACGTGCCTGTCTTCATGGTTTTCGAACTTGTCCCAGTCAATCTTGAGTATGTATTCATAATCTACGTCTTTTGTTTTTGTCTTTATAATAACACTTCTACCCAATCGATGCGTCGCAAATCGACCAACCCCCTTTTCTCCAAGAGGAATCCTCCCTCCGTACTTTTTCTTCAATTCTGAAACCAATGATTCATATACTTTTAATTTCCCCTCTCTTGCTGCTTTCTCTTTTTGAAGTTTCAGCAAATCTTTTGATTCTGTTTTTATTGTAGATGCAGGACGAAGCCAACCGTTTTCTATTGTCTCTCTATTCATCCCTACGCCATCATCTTCGATTACGATAACAGGGCCTTGAAGTTCCTGATAGGTGTACTCATCGCGGTTGAAAGGCAATAGATTTGGTATATTTTCAATTCGTACTTTACACACTGATGCATTTGCATCATAAGCATTTTTAACAAGTTCAAGGACACCAACAACTTCAGATGCAATTAATTCTTCACCTAAAACCTTTATTAGATGTGCATCTGCGTTGAAGCTTAGTAAAATCCCGCCATCCAAACATATGCCATCCAGTATTTCATGTGTGATTATCCTGACAGAATTGCGTGGGTTATACCCAGGCCCGCTTTCTCTTACATCACCGTTGCTGTTTTTAAGTGGCACACCCTCTGTAAAAGGCTTATATTCTAGTATTTCCGCAAAATAGTGCTCCGCTTCCTTTTTATCTGCGAACACCTTGCCAATCTTACCATGCCCAAAATACACACCCTTGCCTTTTTTGGGAGGTTCGTAGTAAACAAACTCTAAGCCGCTTTGACTTAGAATCTTCTTGTACTTCTTCGGGAAATGGTAGTATTTTCCGATGAAGTCATTGTATTCCGACCCCTGTCTATTTTGAGCCAGGACTAAACACTTTGTTTCTTCCATCAGTTGCTGCCCCTATCAACTCTCCCTTTTTGAACAAAGGAAATTAGACACACTTGTTGCGTGTGTTTTTATGAAACTTACTGGCAACGCATTCCCTATCATCAACGCATTTTTTCCTTTGCCCTTTTTGTGAGGGAAATAATAGTCTTCTGGAAATGTTTGTAGTAACGCAGCTTCACGCAACGTAATCGCCCGGTTCTCCACCGGATGCAAAAACCTTCCCTTCGACGGATTCGTGCACCCGCTGGTAATCGTCGGTGCAACCTTATCCCAGGCCATCCTCCCATAAACATCCTTAAATCCGTCACACTTCTTGTGACATTCCAATTGCCACCGCTTGCCCAGATCTTTCCTGCTGCCCCCGTTCTTCGGTATCATCCGTATCAACTTCTTGACCTTCGCTGTCCTTCGCTCCGGCAAATCGTGCAAAGCATCTCCGCTCTCACCCGCCGGGCCCATTCTCGAAATAGCATCTGCAACAGTTCTTCTTGCCGCCTTCTTGGCAAACTCTATTCTCTTGCCCTTGCCGGCTAACAAAATCAACCTTTTCCGGCGCTGCGGAACTCCGTAATCCGCCGCGTCCAAGATCGCATGATTAATAACGTACCCAAGATTTTTTAACTTCCTGCAGAACGTCCTAAATCTTTTGTCCTTAGCCAGCCCCGGCACATTTTCCATCATTATCGTTTTCGGCGCCAGCCCTTCCACGAATTTCATAAACTGACTAATCAAATCATTCCGCTCATCGCAGATTTCGTAACCTCCGTTGAGCGTTGTCATCGTCGAAAATCCCTGGCACGGCGGACACCCCGCCAACAAGTCAAGTTCGCCTTTCTTCAGGGTGAGCTTTCGTTTGACTCTCGCCACAGTAAGCCCCTGAATATCCTCCTCCCAAACCTCAACCTCAGGATGATTCGCCTGGTATGTCTCAACCGCAAGCCGATCTATCTCCACCGCTCCGACAACTTGAAACCCGGCCTGTTTCAGCCCAAGCGTCAGTCCTCCACAACCGCAAAATAGGTCAATCGCTCTTGGCTTCTTCTTTCTCATTCTACTATTCTTATCGCAGCTCTTTGCTATACACTACTAAAAACTGCAATTTTTCCGCCATATCGCCAATCCCTAAACTATCTCTACGCGGCGCGGACCTCTCAAACACTCAGATATAACATCCCAGGGACACAAAATCAACCAGATTCTCGGTGCCAAAGCCCGTTGTCTGACGTCAACTATAAATTCCCTCTGACGACAATTATTCTTACCGTTATCAGTAACATCTTTCTTATGGCGTAAGCCCCTCTGGGAGGCCCCCCTATAGGGGGGCGAATTCTGGAGTTATTTTG
>NJBM01000038.1 GCA_005223045.1 Planctomycetes bacterium B3_Pla
TCGAGAGTTTCGCAAGGCGTGCATCAGCTATCACCGATTCAGGCCTGAATACCGGAAGGGGTCAGGTTTATCTTTTTGCTGTTGACGAGGGCCGAAAGGGCGACCACACAGGGTCGCCCCTACAAAACCTGTGTAAATCCTGTCTGAAATGAACTTTTGGAACTTGGATTCGCCACGAAGGCACAGCCTGCCCCGTTCGACAAGCTCAGAGCAGGCTCTGAGCGGAGCCGAAGGATCGTCAATCGCCAATCATTAGTATCTCAACCTTTCGGAACTCAACGGGATGGCTCTCAGCCTGAAGGGATATGTAGCCTTCATGCAGCATCCTTTCGGCTTCGCTCGGGACAGGCTTGCCCTCGCTGCCGATAAGTTTCCGGGCGTCAGGATCCTTGTCGTCAAGCTGGGGCTTTTCATATTCCAGCACTACCTGCCCGTTGACAATGTGCTTGATAATAGAGTTGCCACGGACCTCGATCTCCATTGTCACCCATTGGTCGCCGTGATACGTTTTGGAGCTGGATGGGATACAGTGGCGGGTAACAAGTTTGCCGTCCATCACGATATGCGTACCCGGCGTGCACACATTGCCGGTTGAACGTTCATCCGTGCTATTGCCCCCAAGAAGTTGAACTTCCACGGAGACCGGAAAATCCTGGTCCTTTCTCATACTCTCCGGCGACTGGCAGTGCAACATGACTCCGCTGTTTCGATAGGCCCATCCCGGACCGCCGGGAGTCTGGTTTCCCACAAACCGGTATTCCAGTCGCAGGATGTAATATGAAAACTTGTCCTTGTAGAAAAGGTGCCCGAATTTTCCGTCGAACTTCTCGTACTGATCGTAAGAGACCTTCAAGATTCCGTTCTCCACGCGAAAGGTGTTGCCGTAATTGTCATTCAGTTCATGGCCCGTGATCTTGACCTTCCACCCATCGAGGTTCCTGCCGTTAAAGAGGCTGATCCAACCGCTATTTCCTGCGTTGTCTTGTTCCACTGCGCAACCGGCAAGTACGCTCATCAGGGCAAGAAAAATGAGCCACATGGCGCCCTGTGAATTGGTCATGCTCAGGGAGAGATGCTTGTTCGTAAGCTGCTTCTGAGTCATTTTAACCGCTCCTTACTCAAATATGTTTAATATTTCTAATCAACCAAGGTTAATGATCTGGAATGGGTAATTCAACCCAAAACTTCTATTGTCTTCTCCCGCTCAATACAATCATTCCTTTCTTTCTCCCTGATCCTGAATTATACTTTTGCTCAGTGCGCGAATTCCTATTAAGCTTTTATGGTCACTATCAAGCGAAAAGGAGAAATCATCATGAAGGCACATCTGTTTGTGGGGTTGGTTCTGACCGCGGCTGCCGGCTTGGGTTCATTGGGATTTGCCCAGCCCGGCGGCGATATTCGTGAGCTGAAGCTTCGTGATTGGCAGCCGCGTTCGATGCTCAAGACTAAGCAGAGCGTGGTCGAGACGCCGGCACACCCGGTGATCGACGTTCACAATCACCTGGGCGGGGGCAAAGACCGGCTCACGCCCGAGCGAGTGAAACATTATCTTGCCGAGATGGATGCCGCGGGGGTACGCACCGTCGTCAACCTCGACGGCGGATGGGGCCGGCGCCTAAACGAGACGCTTGCCGCACTGGACGAGGCCCACCCCGGCCGCTTCCTGACGTTCGCGCTGCTGGATTTTAGCGGCATCGATGACGAGAACTGGGGTCGGCGCGAAGCAGAGCGGCTCGAAGAGAGCTTCCGGGCCGGCGCGAAGGGACTGAAATTCCACAAGACGCTCGGCTTACACTACCGCTACAAGAACGGCAGGCTCATGCCGGTTGACGATCCCAAGCTGGACCCTGTCTGGCGGATGTGCACCAAGTACGGCCGGCCCGTGGTGATTCACGTAGCCGATCCGGCCGCCTTCTTTACGCCGCTGGATCGCTTCAACGAACGCTGGCACGAACTCGGCGATCATCCGAACTGGCTGTTTCACGGCGAGAAGTTCCCCTCCCGAGACGAAATCCTTGCCCAGCGCAATCGCGCCATCGCCAGGCATCCGAAGACAACTTTCATCTGCGCCCACTTCGCCAATAACCCGGAAGACCTGGCGACCGTCGGAAAGTGGCTGGAGACGTATCCTAACATGGTCATCGACGTCGATGCACGAATTTCGGAGCTGGGCCGGCAACCCTACACGGCACGGAAGTTCTTTCTGAAATATCAGGACCGCATCATGTTCGGCACAGATACCACGCCCCGCCGCGACGCCTATCGGATGTATTACCGCTTTCTGGAAACAGACGATGAATATTTCGACTGCGCGGAAGGGCACCAAAGGCAGGGGTTCTGGATGATCTACGGGCTGTTCCTGCCCGAAAACGTGCTGGAGAAGGTCTATCTCAAGAACGCCGAACGACTGTTCTTCGGCGGGCCGGCTGCCAGGGTGCTCCGGATCCGGCGCACGGAAGATTTCGTCGTAAACGGCAAAGGCGATGCGCCCGCCTGGGAAAAGGCCGCGTGGGAACCGCTTAATTTGCGTACCGCCGACAGGCATCAGTACCGGACTCGCGTTAAGATGCTCTACTCGGCGGCCGGTCTGTACGTGTTGATGGATGCCGAGGACCGCACAATTACCGCCGCGATGAACGAGGATTTCCTCGATCTGTGGAACGAAGACGTGTTCGAGTTCTTCTTGTGGCCGGACGAGCGGCAGCCGGTTTATTTCGAGTACGAGATTTCGCCGCTTGGTTTCGAGCTGCCGATTATCATACCCAATTTCGGCGGTGACTTCCTCGGCTGGCGACCCTGGCACTACGAAGGCAAACGCAAGACGCAAAAAGCCACTACTGTCGTGGGCGGTTCAAAGCAGCCGGACGCTCGCGTGTCGGGTTGGAAAGCCGAGGTTTTTGTTCCTTACGACCTGCTCAAGCCGCTGCAAAACGTGCCGCCTCAGCCCGGGACGCGGTGGCGGGCAAATTTCTATCGTGTTGATTACGACGACGGGAAAACCACAAGCTGGGACTGGGCACGGGTAGGGTCCAGTTTTCACGAGTTTGACAAGTTCGGCACGCTCATTTACGATTGACTATTTACTATTGACTATTTACTATTGACGAGGAACGAAATACGAGGAACGAAAATGGACTACACTTGTCACGATATTGCACAAATGATCGACCACTCTCTGCTGCGGCCTGAATTGACCGAGCAAGACGTTCGCAAAGGCTGTGAGGTCGCAAAGAAGCATAAGGTTGCCACCGTCTGCTGCCGTCCGTCCGAGGTAGCGCTGGTCAAACAACTGTTGCAGGGATCGGATGTCAAAACGACTACCGTTATCGGCTTTCCGCACGGCTGCAACAAGACCGAGACGAAAGTCTTCGAGGCAGAGCAGGCCATCGCCGACGGCGCGGTCGAGCTGGATATGGTGATCAATATCGGCAGGCTTCTGGACGGCGATTACGACTACGTGAAAAATGACATCCAGGCGGTCGTTGAGGCGGCCCACCGTAAATACGAGAGACGAGAGACGAAAGACGAGCGACGGATTCTCGTCAAGGTGATTTTCGAGAATTACTACCTCACGGATGAGCAGAAGAAGGTCGCCTGCCGGCTCTCGGAAGAAGCCGGTGTCGATTTTGTCAAGACCTCCACGGGTTTTGCAGACGGCGGCGCAACGCTGGAGGACCTGCAGCTTATGCGGGACAACGTGTCCGAGAAGGTGCAGGTCAAAGCGGCCGGCGGCGTGCGCGATTTGGAGATGGCTTTGAAGGTCCGCCAGGTCGGCTGTACGAGATTCGGAGCAACTCGAACAGAGACTATTATGGAACAATGCCACGAGAGACGAGAGACGAGTGATGAGAGACGAGTGACGAGAGACGAATCATGAAAAACGAACATTACCCAACACTGTTTAGTCCGATTCAGATCGGCAGTATGACAATTCCCAACCGGGTCACGATGGTGCCGACAGACATAAGCTCGGCCAACGCCGACGGTTCCGTGAATCCGAGGGTAGTCACTTATCATGAAGAAATAGCCAAGGGAGGTTGCGGGTTCATTATCGTTGGCGCGACCACGCCCGACAAAGTTACGGGCAGACCGACTGTGACTTGCCTTGCCGCGGACGAAGATCCTCTGATTCCGGGGCTTGCCCATCTTGCCGAGGCGATGCACCGTCACGGGGCGAAATGTGCCGTCCAGATTCAGCATCCGGGCCGTCAGGCGGCCTGGCCCCGCAAGAACCTGATGTCCGCCAGCGACCACGTGCTGGATGTCCCGGGCTCGGCCGGCCATGAGGTCATTTATGCCGAGAGCATCGCCCAGGGAAAATCGATACGTGCGATGACAGTCGAGGAAATATACGACCTGATCGAGAAGTTCGGTGAAGCCGCCTGGCGGGTTCAGCAGGCGGGCTTCGATTCGGTCGAGCTTCACGGCGCGCACGGCTACCTGATCTCGCAGTTTATGAGCCCGTTTGTGAACAAGCGAAATGACCGTTTCGGCGGCAGTTTCATGGGCCGGATGCGTTTCACGATGGAAATCGTCAGCCGGATGCAGATGAAATGCGGCAAAGATTATCCTCTGGGCATTCGCTACTCGGGCGATGAGTGGATTGAAGGCGGACGAACGCTCGATGAAACCGTCAAAGTGGCCAAGCTTATGGAAGATATGGGTCTGGCCTACGTCGATATCAGTGCAGGCATATTCGAGTCGCCCGGAGCGGTGATGGACCCGATGTACTATCCCGAAGGATGGAATACATACACGGCCGAGGAGGTCAAGAAACACGTCAAGATTCCCGTCATCACGAGCCATTCTTTGAGAAATCCGGATTATTGCGAGAAAATAGTAGCCGAGGGCAAGACCGATATGGTCGGGATGTGCCGGCAACTGATAGCCGATCCGTACTGGGCAAACAAGGCCCGGGCCGGCAATAAGCGGGATATCCGACGGTGCATTTCGTGCCTGGTCGGCTGCTGGCAGGAATCGCTGATGATAAGGCGTGATATGAGATGTGCGATCAACCCGGCGGTTGGTGATGAGAGGTTCATACACTTGCAGCCCGCCGGGAAAGCCTGCAAAGTTGCGGTCATAGGCGGCGGACCCGCAGGAATGGAAGCCGCCCGAATCTCGGCGCTGCGCGGGCACAAAGTCACCATTTTTGAGAAGACCGGAGAGTTGGGCGGCGCCATGCTGTGCTGCTGCACTGTGCCCGGTAAGAGCAAGATGCGCTGGCACGCCGACTGGCTCAGGCAGCAGGTCGAGAAACTCGGCATCGAAGTGAAGTATCGTACAGAGCCGAAAGCCAAAGACCTCGAAGGATTCGACGTTGTATTGCTTGCAGCGGGAGGCAGGGTGGTAAAGCCCGACATTCCCGGAATCGATTTGCCGATTGTCACCACATTCGAAGATGTTCTGCGCTGCAAGAGTACGAAGTGTGAATACTATCCCGCCGGCAAGATAGAGCCGGTCGAGTGTGGCGACAACGTGCTTATCTGGGGCGACCACTTTGGCGCCGCCGACGCCGCTGAAAGACTCGGCAGTGCCGGTAAGAAAGTTACGGTTGTCACGGAGAATCGCGACTTTGCCGAATGGATGGAGCCGGTCCACCGGGACGTGATGCTCAAGCGCTTTGCCTGCGGCAACGGCGAAGGGCTGAAAAGCAAAACCTACAAACACCCCGTCAGGATTATCCCCAGCTCTTCGATACTGAAGATCAAAAAGGACGGCACGGTCCTCATCGTCAACAGCACTTTCGAGCGCTCTGAAGTGAAAACAGATACGGTCGTTCTTGCAAAAGTCGAGCCTAATGACGGTGCATACGAAAGCTTCCTGGAAGCAGGTCTTACCGTGGTCAAGATCGGGGATTCGAAGAACGTCAGAAACGTCCGCGGAGCGGTGACCGATGGTGCGAACGTTGCGCTTGCAATCGAAAAGGATGCAGCGCTGAATGCCAACAACGAGCTTATCTCGAATCTGCCGACCGGCATTGATTTCGTCGTGCGTGATGCGTGATGCGTATTGCGTGATACGCGATACTCGATACGCAATACGCAATACGAGATACGAGATACGAGGATTGAGAATATGGAGAGAATTAAGGTCGGTGTCATAGGCACGGGTTTTATTGGCCCGGCCCACGTCGAGGCGCTGAGGCGGCTGGGTAATATCGACATTGTCGCTCTGGCGGAATGTTCCGACGACGTTGCCAAATCAAAGGCTAAGGCGCTCGGAATTGAAAAGTATTACGGCGATTACAGAGAGCTTCTCAAAGACAGTTTGATACAGTCGGTTCATATCTGCTCGCCTAATTACCTGCATTACGAAATGGCTAAAGGCGCCCTGGAGACCGGAAAGCATGTTATCTGCGAAAAACCTCTTGCTATCAGCGCGGCAGAGGCAGAGGAGCTTGTCGAACTGGCCGAAAAGAAAGGCGTCGTCAATGCCGTCAACTTCAACATTCGCTACTATCCGCTAATGAGGCAACTCCGATTGATGGTCGATAAAGGCGACGTCGGCGAAATTCTTGCCGTGCAGGGCTCTTATCTGCAGGACTGGCTCTTCCATCCGACGGACTACAACTGGCGGCTGGAGCCCGATCAATCCGGCCGGTCCAGGGCCATCGCCGATATCGGTTCTCACTGGATGGACCTGATCGAATTTGTCACGGGGCTCAAGATCACTGAGGTCTGCGCCGACTTTGCGACATTTCACAAAATCAGGAAGAAGCCGCTAAAGCCTGTCGAAACCTATGCCGGCAAGGTTCTGAAACCCGAAGACTACCAGGACATGCCTATAAATACAGAGGACTATGCAACGGTCCTCTTTAGGTTTGAAAACGACGGGCGGGGTGTAATGACGGTCAACCAGGTCGCCGCCGGACGCAAGAACAGGCTGTATTTCGAGATGGACGGCTCGAAGCAGGCCGTCGCATGGGAGTCCGAAGCGCCGAACCAAATCTGGATCGGCAAGCGCGACGGCAACAACGAGATCATGATGAGAGACCCGTCCCTGGTCTATCCCGAGTGTATGGATTTGATTGACTATCCGGGGGGCCATAACGAAGGATTCCCCGACACTTTCAAACAACTATTCAAGGAGGTGTACGGCTGCATCTCCGGCGGCAAGTCAGGGCCTGCCCGGTATCCGACCTTCCGGGACGGGTTGCGCGAGCTTGTACTGTGTGAGAAAATCATGCAGAGCAATAAGAATAAGGCATGGATTGAAGTTTAGTAACAGGAGTAACAGAGATGATTAAACTCGGTTTTGTAAGCGCGATATTAGCGGATCAGACGTTCAAGCAGGTAATATCCTTTGCCGCACAGGCAGGGTACTCCTGCGTAGAGATTATGTGCTGGCCTGTCGGTAAGGCCGAGAGGCGCTACGCGGGAATCACGCACATCGATGTGGGGGAACTGTCGAAGCAGAGAATAGGTGAAATTCACGATATTCTTGTGCAAAAAGGCGTTACTATCTCGGGCCTCGGGTATTACCCGAATCCGCTCGAGGCCGACAGGAAGAATGCCGGCCGTTACATAGCGCACCTTAAAAAGGTTATCAATGCCGCTAAGAAGCTGGGCTTGAAGAACGTCAACACTTTCATCGGCAAGGATCATCGCGGCAGCATTGAAGACAATTTCAAACGATTCAAGAAGGTCTGGCCTCCAATCGTCAAACATGCCGAGAAGCAGGGAGTTAAGATCGGCATCGAGAACTGCCCGATGTTCTTCACGAATGACGAGTGGCCCGGCGGCAAAAACCTGGCGTCGTCGCCCGCAATCTGGCGAAGAATGTTCAAGGAGATTCCGTCCGCCAATTTCGGCCTGAACTACGACCCTTCTCATCTCGTGTGGCAGTTTATGGATTACATCAGCCCCATCTACGAGTTCAAGGACAAGATATTCCACGTACACATCAAGGACGCCAAGGTGTTGCGCGACCGGCTCAATAACGTGGGGATTTTAGCTACGCCGCTTTCCTTTCACCGGCCTAAACTCCCCGGCATGGGAGACGTGGACTGGGGCAAGTTCATCTCGGCCCTGACGGATATAGGATATAAAGGCGCCGCATGCGTCGAGGTGGAGGACCGCTCGTTCGAGGGTTCGCTGCGGACGCGGAAGAAATCATTAGTGCAAAGCCGCGAGTATCTCAAGCAATTTCTGGCTTGATAGAGTTGTCCGCTCATGAGGGAAATAAAAGACAAGGTCCGGCGGTTCCTCAAAGACAATGCGATGTACCATGAAGACATCGACATGGACGCCTTGTGCGATGTCTTCAGCGAAGAGATGCGCACAGGTCTTGCCGGCAAGGACAGCTCGCTCGCAATGATCCCGACCTATATTGAAGTCGGCAAAAAAATCCCGGCAGGCAAGCCTGTCATCGTATTGGATGCGGGCGGCACGCACTTTCGAGTTGCCGCCGTTTGCTTTGACGAATCAGGAAAGCCTGTTGTTGAGAATTTCGCTCAGAGACCCATGCCGGGACTGGACAAGGAAGTTGGCAGGGAAGAATTCTTTGCCGCTATAGCCGAGTATATGGCCGGTGTTGCAGACGTTAGCGGCAACATCGGATTCTGCTTCTCGTATCCGACCGAGATACTGCCGAATAAAGACGGCAGATTGATCCGATTCTGCAAAGAGGTGAAGGCCAAAGAGGTAGAGGGCGAACTGATTGGCGAGAACCTGGCCGAGGCCATCGAAGCAGCCGGCTATAAAGGCGGCAAGCGAGTTGTGATCCTCAATGATACTGTCGCTACCTTGCTGGCCGGCATGTCCGCCTTTGGCAAGAGGGATTTCGGCAGCTATGTCGGATTCATCCTCGGCACCGGATCGAATTGCTGCTATATCGAGTCCAATCGCAATATCCTGAAAAAGAGTGATCTGAATCCGGACAAAGAACAAATCGTGAACATCGAGTCCGGCTCGTTCGGAAAGGCCCCGCGCGGCGGCATAGACCTGCAGTTGGACGAAACAACGCTCGATCCGGGCAAATACACGTTTGAAAAGATGTTCTCAGGGGCCTACCTGGGTGCGCTTTGCCTGAAAGCCCTTCAGCAGGCAGGCAAACAGGAACTCGTTTCCCGGGCGGTGGCCGATGAGTTACTCGCCGCCGAAGAATTGCAGACGAAAGACGTCAACAGCTTCATGCGAGACCCTCGCGGGGACAATCCGCTGGCCGTGATATGCGCAAAGGCAGCCGAGCAGGACTGCGCCACCGTATGGTACGTTTTAGACGGCATAATAGAAAGGGCCGCCAGGCTGGTAGCGGCGCTGCTGTCTGCCGTCGTTCTGGCGACCAGCAAGGGTGAGAATCCCTGTATGCCCGTTTGCATCACAGCCGAGGGTACGACGTTCTATGAATTGAAAGGCCTCAAGGAAGGAGTTGAGCGTCACTTGAAGAGCTTCCTTCAGGACAAGCACGGCCGGCACATTGAGTTAGTAAGCGTGGAAAATGCCACGTTGATCGGAGCCGCTATCGCGGGTCTGACGAATTGACATTGCTAAGGAGATCTTAATTATGAAAAGCTACCGTTACTTTCTGGTCGTATTGCTGGCGACAGCCCCTCTTGCCCTTCACGCCGGCGAGCCGATTTTCATTCCCGTCAAGATCGACGGCCCTGCTCACGATCCGGCTAACCACACTTACTGGTTCGGCCCGTTTTGTGAATGTGCTTCGGTTCTGGACGTCGATAATGACGGCGACCTCGATATCGCCTCCGGCAGGAACTGGTACGAGGCCCCCAATTGGGTCAAACATGCGAACTTCCGTGACGGGGCCGAGACCAACGGTCCCGAGACCGACGACAACAGCGAGTTTGCAATGGACGTCAACTTCGACGGGCGAATGGACATCGTCAGCTCCGGCTGGATGTTTATGAAGGGGGCCTTCTGGTATGAGAATCCCGGCAAAAAGGACGTCGTTTGGAAATCCCGTAGGATTCACTTTGCCCTGAATATGGAAGGTGTCATCCACGGAGATATCGACGGCGACGGCGACGAAGACATCCTCTGCAACCACTGGTCCCTGGTCAAGGGCCAGGGCATGACGTGGCTCGAACACATAGACAAGGACCCCTGGTTCGTCGAGCACGTCGTGGGCACGCAGGGCGACGTGCACGGCAACGGCCTGGGCGACATAAACGGCGACGACAGAATCGATATTGTCACACCGATTGGTTGGTACGAGCAGCCCGGGCGCGCGACGGACACGCCGTGGAAGTTTCATGACGACTATCGGTTCGAGCCTGCCAAAAGCAAGGGCGGTGGCGCCTCACATCCTGTCCTCGTACAAGACGTTGACCAAGACGGCCTGAACGATATCATCATTGGCTCTTCCCACGCATACGGCCTGGCATGGCTGGAACAGGTCGTTGACGGCGGCAAGCGCACCTTCAAGACACACTGGGCCGACACCGAATTCAGCCAGTTTCACACGCTCGCTTTGGGCGATCTGAACGGCGACGGCAAGGACGACCTTGTCACCGGCAAGCGTCTTTTCGCTCACCACGGCAGCGACATCGGCGCTTTTGAGCCGCTGTACGCCTTCTGGTACGACATCAAGGGCGGCCAATTCGAACGGCACGTTCTGTCGTTCAACCATCTGCCGTATTACCCCGATGAGGGCGGAATGAATCCACCGCCGAATTACGTCGTGAGCGTCGGGATGAAGCTCAATGTCGCCGATATGGACAAAGATGGCCGTGAGGATGTGATTATTGCCGGAAAGGGGGGACTCTATGTATTCTACAACCGCGGCGAACCGCCGACGCCGCGCAATGCGCATAAGCTCCCCGCCCATGAGAAATATCCCACGTGGAGGACGTGGCCGCAATACGAGGTCTTATTTAATACTAAGGACTTTACGGGCTGGAAGGTGCCGGAAGCCGACAATGGGCATTGGAAGGTAATCGACGGGGTAATTGACTACGATGCGATGTCCGAATCCAGGAAAGACAGAAGTCTGTGGACCGAAGAGTCCTTTGGCGATTATTCTCTGCACGTGGAGTGGCGCTTTACGCGCACGTCGCGCCTGTATCCAATGCCCACGATTCTGCCCGACGGCTCGCTCAAGACCGACGCCGACGGCAAAGTAATAACGACACCGACGCCGAATACCGACTCCGGGATACTCCTTCGCGGAACCACAGGCGGCCAGGCAAACTTGTGGTGTTGGCCGATAGGATCGGGCGAACTTTGGTCGGTGCGAAAGAACATGAACGTGGCACCTGAGGTTCGCGCCGCGGCGGTACCAAAAGTGAGAGCCGACAATCCGGTAGGCCAGTGGAACTCGATGGATATAACGCTGGTGGGCGATCGCGTGACAATCATGCTCAACGGTAAGATCGTGATTGAGAATGCCCAAATACCCGGCATTGCAGAGGAAGGTCCCATAGGTTTGCAGGACGCCGGGTGCGTTAACGAGAGAATAAATCCGGTTAGCCTGATCCAGTTTCGCAATATCTGGATTAAGCGTCTGTAACTCGAGAAAATACAAAATTAATGAAGTCAAACTGACCGGTTCGCACTGTCATCCCTGCGAAAGCAGGGATCCAGGAACGTATCGGTTTTAGTGGATTCCCGCTTTCGCGGGAATGACAGAACGCATGTTTTAAAGGAGAAGATAGCCATGCGAAACGTCATAATGATGCTGATGATAACTATGGTCTGTGTTGCTGCTTCCGGCTGCGCGGGGCCGAGCGATAAGCGGGGATTTGTCCGGCTGTTCAACGGCGAGGACCTGAACGGCTGGGTGACGCAGGGCGAGGACAATGCGTGGGTCGTTGAAGACGGTATCCTTACTGTCAAGCGGGATGTTATGGACGGCAAGGAGCACAACTTCGATTATCTCTGGACGAAGGACACTTATGGGGATTTCATTCTCGATCTGGAATTCAAAGTCATCGAAGGCACCAACAGCGGCATCTTCTTCCGCACGTCGGATCTAAAGGACCCCGTTTATACGGGCATCGAAGTGCAGGTGTGCAACTCGTATGGAAGAAACAAGGTCAACAAAACGGGTACCGCCGGAGCGATATACGATTGCCTCGAACCGACCAAGAACGCGATCAACAAACCCGGCGAGTGGAACCGCTGCGTGCTCACGTGCAAAGGCAGCAGCGTTACAGTTGTGCTCAACGACGAGCAGGTCATTGACATGGATCTGGACCGCTGGGCAACGGCACACAGGAATCCAGATGAGACTGAAAACAAATTCGGTCGCGCTCTGAAGGACTTCACCCGGGTCGGCCACATCGGTTTGCAGGACCACGGAAGGCCCGTCTGGTACCGCAACGTGCGGGTCAAACGTCTCTAAATATAACGTTCAAGGGATGATGTACGTGTATGAAAGGAGTAGTCCACTATGCGAAAGATATTAATAACGCTAACGACAATAGCAGTGGTCTCCACTATCGTTTCGGGCTATGCCGGTTCTCTTGAAGCCGCCGGAAAAAGTAAGGCCGGTTACAGCCTTGCGCCCGACAAACATGGCGTTATTCTCAAGGCCCCGGACGGAAAGACGGTATTTCGCTACATGACCAAAAAACCCAAAAAGACCAACCTGGCGGCCAGTAGTGTCTGCTGTTTTCATCCGCTCAACACGCCTTCCGGGCAGCGACTGACGGACCTGGCGCCGGGCGATCATCACCATCACCGGGGCGTCTTTCTCGCCTGGCACACAATGGCTTTTCGTGAGAAAGCCGACTTCTCGGCGTTCGGTCCGACCGGCCCGCCTTATGGCTGGAACATCAGCCGGGCCGATTTCTGGGGCTGGGGAGAATTCGCACCGACGCAAGGCAGAATCATTAAAAACCGCACAGTAGATTTGGTCCGGGCGGATGCCGAACAAGCCGAGCTGGAGATTCAAAACGACTGGATAATCAAAGGCAGAACGATGATGACCGAGGTGACTCTGGCCACGGTGCGGCAGCAGAATGGAGTCTATGTCGTCGATCTCGATTACAAACTCAAACCGGCAGCCGATCTGACATTGGACCACACCGCTTTCGGCGGGTTCTGCGTGCGCGCCCGAAATGACGGCGATTCCTATTACGCGACCGCTGAGGGAAAGGTGCAATTGCCCGACCCGCACTATTCCGCCGCCGAGCTGAACTGGCCCGCCAGGAAATGGTACGACTACACGATCAAGCTCGAAAACGGCGAGACAATCGGCGTCGGCGTCATCAATCATCCGGACAACCCGCACTCGACCTGGCACAATCCGCGTTACGTCTGGATGGTCAATCCATGCATCGTCGCCGACGAGCCTGTTAAGGTAAACAAGGGCAGGACGCTGCGGCTGCGCTATCGTCTCGTCGTTCATGACGGTCCGACACCTGCCGAGCTGCTCAAGAACCTGTCGAACCGCTGGTAGTCTGCTCGTCCCATGGAAAAACAGAGGGGTTGAATATTACAGATGAATTACGAAATGGGCAGGAGTGGATTCGAACCACCGACACACGGATTTCCCTTCCTGACATATGTCAGTATTTGTTGTCCGTTGGTCTTTTACGAGCTGGTAAGCCGAATCAACGGGCTTCAAATCTGTGTTCTCCGTAAGGTAGCCAATGAATGGGTATCTATATTGTTGCTTACCCTTTGACCTTTCTTACCTGAGATAGGAACAATTCTCTGCTCCACAGTCCAAGCGATGGCTGTTCGGTTATCCTGACAAACCTTCGAACATCTTCTCGGGCCGCTACCCAGTCAATTGAACCGATTTTATTCTCAAGATGCTTAACGCACCATCTTAGATCGACATGAATATCTTCATCCTGCCAAGGACCATGTTGTCTCAGGGCCGACGAAAGGAAGTCGTAGTTAATTCCAATATCTTGACTTGTATACCATAGGAAATCATACCAGTCCCTACCCTTGACGTATTCCCTGCACAGCAATGCGTGGATCTTTCCCGCAAACAGACTCGGCTTATCTTGGACAGTAACAGAAGAGACAAACGGAAAATCTACATACTTGATTTCCATGCCACTACCCAAAGGGGGATTCGCATCGACTTCAAGCTTGATACGGATCTTCTTGGAAGGTTCCGATTTACCCACATATTGTAATTGAAGAACCTGCCCCAAGGAATCATCCTTCAAGAAGACCTTCCTAACTGCAATATCGGCTTTTGATCGATCCGTGATTTCGATGTCGTAGCCATAAGCCTTCAGTTCGTCAGAGACCGCCTGGATGTGCGGTTGAAGGGTGAAGTCCTTGTTCGTCCCCTTAAGGATGAAATCCATGTCCTCAGAGAATCGATTCAAACCGTAGAAGATGCGTAAACATGTGCCACCCTGAAACATGGCATGTTTGAAGAAATCCGTCCTGCCCAGCGCAGCTAATGCCATTTCCTGTGTGATTTCTCTGATGGCATGTTCTTCTTCGATGCTTGACTTGCAGTTATATGAGTCTAATCTATTCTGAACCAGTTTAATACTCATAAATTCAAGTCCTTCCTGAGCCCTTTAAGGAATCTCTTTACTCGAGAATTGGAGTAGTTGTTGATGAGACCTTCGATGTTGTCCTTGCTTACTTGCTCGAATTCCTCAGCTTCAACACGCAGGCTACCAACAACCGGCTCAATCCCCGTCCAGTCTTTCTTTCGAATGTAGACATAATCCGCCAAAGCCTTCAAAGGACTCGCCATTAAGAACACGTTTCCTGATTCATCGGTAAACCGCTTCACTTCGCTATAGAACAGCTCTTGAGGAATACGATCATAGCTAAATAGTCCAAGAGGGGTTTTGAATTCCTTTGACTTCCTGAAGGATACGTTGGTGATGATATGGACGGCCTCGGGAATCCAGCCATGCCAACTCAGGGCTGATTCCAGGCTGATATATGACGGCCCGTAGACTTGCTGAGCCAAAGCATAGAGATTCATACCCTTCTTCCGGTATTTCGGGGCCAGACAGTACAACCCCCTGCGAACACGAATGATCTCGCCGCTAGCAATCGCACGTCTCACGAGGCTATATCTGCGATCGTCACTCCCTGGAAATAAAGTTGCCACCTCTTGGCTGGTAAACTGACCGTAAGGTAGTGATCCGAGAACTTGTTCAGTCAACTTGTTCATTTCTGCGCTTTTTTTCAGAATACTGTCAATAAATGACAGTATCTGGAAAATCATACTACTTATCGGCAAGTCCGGCAAGAATATTTAGAGAAAATGTCGTAAAATGACAGTATCTGGAAGATATCTTATCCAGTGTTTCCCCTCGTAAATACTCTCGGCGTGACATATCAAAAAGGCTGTCAAATGTAAGTGTTTGACAGCCAAAGGCTTAACTTAATGGGCAGGAGTGGATTTGAACCACCGACACACGGATTTTCAGTCCGAAATCAGGGTTTTGTAAGTACTTGTGGTAAAATTGTTTATGACTGTCAATAAAAGACTTATGACACCAACCGAAGACTGGGCGAAGGCCAGATGAAGGTCAAAAGTGCATGTTTGGCACGCAGTTTGGCACGCACCTGGCACGCACCTAAGGTTGGTCACTGGCAAAATCGGTCCAAGTAATTGATTTCTGTTTCGAGGCTTGCCGGCGGCTCTGGTCCTCACAAGCCATTGCCAGGACCGCTGGCGAACAGAGAATTAGAGGGGTTCACACTAAAAAGACTTTAGCCTGTAGAATCTCACACAACGCCCGTCAGCTTTCAATTTGAGACGCCCATCTGGACCTGTTAACTATCAAGCAAGATGTCGTCAGTGACATCTCTCTGAGTTGGCTAATCATAGCTGTAGATGTTTCAAGAGGTTACGAGACGTTTCCGTAAGTCCTTTTACGCTGAACACCCGCCAAATTAGGGGCGCGCGTCAAAAGCGCGTCAGACTTACCATGTAAGCCGGCCTCGCTTGCTCTGCGAGCCCGGTCCACAACGTTACGCCGCACACTCACGTAATAGTCCATCGTGGTGTTGATGTTCGAGTGTCCGGCCAATTTCATAACCTCGTGTGGATACAAGCCGTTTTCTAGCCACTCTGTGATGCAAGTCCGTCTCAGATCATGGAAGGTCGCGTCCCTTACTTCCGCTTTGCTAAAGATCAAACGGA
>NJBM01000027.1 GCA_005223045.1 Planctomycetes bacterium B3_Pla
TGTTGGATTTCCCAGGAATGGATCATCTCTATATGCGGTTAGCCTGGGCTTACCTGGAACCAGAGGAAGGCCAGTTTGAGTGGCCTGTCATCGACCGAACCATTAACAAGTGGACTACCAGGGGACTCGGCATCGCGTTTCGAATCAGTTGCCGAGAGACCAGTACCGATCGCATCGAGCAACAGTATGCAACACCCCGGTGGGTCATGGAGGCTGGAGCAAAAGGTGGATACTATCTCAAAGGCAAACAGATCGGTCCCGATGGCCCCTGGGAGCCTGCATTCAACGATCCGGTCTTCCTGGAGAAACTGGAGAACTTTTTGGGGGCCTTTGCCGGTCGCTACGACGGCAAACCATGGCTGCGTTATGTGGATGTTGGAAGTATCGGTGACTGGGGAGAGGGACACACGTCATCAGGCAGCCAAACAGAGTACGGCTATGACCAACGAAAGGTTCATGTGGATTTGTACTGCAAGTACTTTCAAAAGACACAGATCGCAATTTCAGATGACTTTGTCTACTGTATCCGAGATCTTCAGGATCGACAGAAGATGCATCGGTATATTCTGAAGAATGGAATCACCTACCGGGACGACAGCATTCTGGTCAATGGCTACTTGAGGGGCTACAGCGATACCTACACTGTTCGTAGCCCCGAGTTTTTTGCCGATGTCTGGCGTGTGACGCCGACCGTGTTCGAGTTAGAGCATTATGGATCTGTTAAGCGGCATGGCAACTGGTTGGGTCGGTCGGGATCGTCGCTGGAGAAGTATGGAAAGGGCAAAACAGGAGCGGATTTCTTTCGGGGTGCCTTGGGTCTTCTGCATGCGACGTACATTGGTTATCACGGCTATGCGCACGAGTGGCTCGCCGAGAACCCGGATTTGACAGTTGAGCTCTTGAACCGATGCGGCTACTGGTATTTCCTCCACCGGCTGGAAGTTGCGGACGTATGGAAAGTTGGCACATCACAGACAGTCAAGACGGTTTGGGAAAACCGAGGAGTTGCCCCAGCATATCATTTGTATCACTTGGTCCTGCGACTCCAAGGCCCTGAGACAATCGATATGGAATTGGATTCCGGCAACCGAAGATGGATTCCCGAATCGGAAGGAAAGACCTACAGCAAGGACTACGAAATCGACATTCCCAGAACGCTTAAACCCGGTCGGTACGAGCTTAGGCTGAAGCTTTACTCGAGGGAGGAAAAGCGAGATGTGTTCCTAGCCCTGGATCCACGACTCTTGGATGACAGCAACTTCTACGGGATTGGGAAGGTGATCTTTGTGGATAGCACGCAATGATCAATTGCCATGTGATTGGGAGGAAGTTGCAACTTCTTCGGTTCAGATCTCCCATCCCTTGCGAAAATGCCCGTGGATGACTGGCTCGATTTGCGGTGCGCTGGTTGCCTTCATGTTGGGTCCGTCCCAGTGGAGTGTGACGCCGGTTCGCAGGGCGACTACTCCGAGCAGGACGATCTCGGTCAGGCGCGCGCCATACTCAAAGTTGGAGCTGGCTAGTGGGCCGCCTTTGCACGCGTCGATCCAGTCGCGACGATGGCCCCGAGAGCGAGGGATTGTCGGCTTGGGCTGCTCGTAGTCCCGCATTCTTTTCTCCGGGATGATCCGCGGAGATGCGCTCCAGGTGCCCGAGAGAATGGCGCCGTCATCCCCAACCAGCAGCGATCCGCCGCTGCGCGGCAGGTTCCGTCCGGGCTCCAGGAAATCCGGTCGCGGTGGTCGTATTCCGCCGTCGTACCAGAAGAGATCGACCGGCGGCTGCACGCCGCGTGCCGGGAACTTGTAGTGACACGTGGACGCTATGGGAGTTGTCTCCTTGCTGAGTTGCGTCGAACTGGCCTCGATCAGAGTAGGGTGCTCCAAGTCCAGAGCCCATACGGCAGTGTCCAGCGTGTGACATCCGAAATTGCCGAGCTTACCGCCGCCGAAGTCCCACCAGTAGTGCCAGATCAGCGGCGCGTATGCGGGATGGTACGGCCGCTCCCTGGCGGGCCCCAGCCAGAGATCCCAATTCAATCCTTCCGGCACGGGCGGCGTCTCTTTGGGGCGTTCGGTAAACGCCGGTATGCGGTTTTCGCCGGCCCACGCGTGAACCTCGCGTATCTTACCGATGGCTCCGTCACGGACCCACTCCACGGCCCGCCGAATGTCGTCGGTTGAATGGCCCTGATTGCCCAATTGCGTGGCGACCTTGGCCTGCCGCGCTGCCTGGGCGATCCTGCGGGCCTCGTACACAGAATACGTGAGAGGCTTCTCGCAGTACACGCCCTTGCCGGCGCGGATCGCCGCCATGCTGGCCACGGCGTGCACGTGGTTCGGTGTGGCCACTACGACGGCGTCAATGTCCTTGTCGGATCTCTCCAGCATCAAGCGAAAATCGACATACACCTTGCAGCCGTGATGTCCCTCGGATCCGGCTTGGCTATAGTGGTCCTCGATTGCCTTCATCGCCGGCCCACGCCCGCCGTTGTGTCGATAATAGAGATCGCTGTTGTCCCAAAATTGGGCCACATCGCAGATCGCCGTGATCTTCACGTCACTGTGTTGCAGTAGCTTCTTGATGTTGGCGATCCCCTGGCCCCCCGTGCCAATCAGCGCGACATTCAACTGGTCACTCGGTGATATGTGCCCGGGTCCGCCCAGGACGTGCCTCGGAACAATGCTCGCCGTGGCCAATGCCGTCGATTTAGCGATAAACCTCCGACGGCTCAAATATTGTTCTCTACGTATCACTTGAACTCCTTGTCCAAATCCTGTTGCGATTTGTCCGACACAGCCTCGGATCATCCATCGTCTGGCGCCGCGGGAATGACGGGCGCACCGATGGCAGGCAGCTTCGGCGGCGCTACCTCCGAATGGTCCACCAAATACCGAAACATCAGGTAGTCTACCAGTTCATGATAGGCGTAGCCTACTTGTTTCAGACAATGCTCGGCATAAGCATTTAAGAACCGTTCGACACCTTTGGTGCCCTCTTTGGCGGCAACCTCAGCGGCTGTTCTTTCCACATGCGCCTGGATATCGAAGAACGCTGCTTCGGCAGGTCTAAACATCCGTCGAATATCCTGCATCGCGTCTTGATATCTCAGGTTGTTAGCCAGGCTGAAAACCAGTCGGAAGTTCCACGGCGTCTGGTCCCTCCTGATCCGGGTATAGTCCGGGCCCTGATCCCACGCATCCGGCAGATCGGTCACTCCGGCATAGACGGGGGCAAAGCAGCTCGTATAAGCCGGTCCATAGGCGAACCACAGGCAGTTCCCAAAAGAATCCGGCAGCCAATCTCGCAGTTGTGCGACAAAGACGTATCCGCTGGTCGGCGTACAAAGGGCGCGCTTTGGCTCGATCTCCAACAGGTCAAACAGCTCCGTTGGTCCCCAGGGACGTGCCAGAGGGCTCTTCTTGCCGTTGGGATTGAACGCCGGGTGCTCCGTAAGATCGAACTCGGTTCCTTCGTAGCCATCCCGCATAACAGCCATGAGTCTCTGGACGGTGAGCGGCTTGTCCGGCTTTACGGAGAATGGGTAACGATCCACTACAGGATTGCCTGTGGCCTTCAAACTCATTGACGGAGCAGCCAGACTCAAGGCCCGCCACTCACGCAGGGAGTTGTACGTGCCGCCCGGACCGCCATAGACGTCATGCCATACGAAGGGATCGCCCCTTCTCCAGATTCCGAGTTCCTCCGCCAGCGAGTGGATGTTGGGGGACGCCACAAACATCTCGCGGTCTTCCAGATCAACCTTGCCGATTCTGCTGCGATTGGCGCTGCAACCAACCTCCCCGTCCGGTATGCGCTGGGCGCACCAGACACCGCCGGGTTTGCCGCTGTCGGGTGTCCATTGCTGGCCCGGACCGAATATCTCCATGAGCCAGGCCTCTTTGTCGTCGGCAATCGGCAGGGCCACGCCGGCGTGGGGAGCGCGGTAGTACTGAAATCCGTACCGCTCGACCATGTCGCCGATTGTCCCGATTGCCTGCCTTGCGGTTTTGGCCCGCATCAAACCGTTCGCTATCAACGAGGTCGTCCAGTGATTGCTGTTAGGACCCACGACGCCGTGCGTACACGCCAGGCCAGACCGCATGGGCAGGAATTCTATAGCGATGGTCAGGCCATGTTCGTTCATGCCGCCTGTGGTCATATTCTCGACATTGCCAGCCAGAATGATGCTGCGATAGGTCTGCTCCACAGGCAGATAGCCCACATGTTCATAGCCCTTACGCAGATTGGACAGGTATTCCTGATGTGTCTTGGGCCTGGGGAGATTCCAATACATGGGGAGCCTGGTGCCTTGGGGGTACTTCTGCGCAGGCATCACATAAATCAAACCCATGATGTCGCCGTCACACGAGCTGCTCATCAGAACCGAGCCATCGGACGTCGCCTCTTTGCCGACCAGAATGGTCGAGCATGCGAAGATCTCCCGGGGCGTCCAGGCAAGCGATCCTATAAGCCCAATCACGACGATGAATCTCCCGGATCTCTTATTGACAACATTCATAACTGTGCTCCTTCATGACCTCAAGGGGTGATCGCAATCCGTTTTCCATGTTTGACCCTTCATAATACCATTGGAACGGCGTGGAGTCGAGTGATCCGCAACCAGCACGCCCCAAACTTCGCTATCCTACCTGCGACTGGGGAGACTTGATTGGCTGGAGAAACTCCTGCGAGTTGAGGAAAGGAGTAGAAAGCCTGGCTTTTCTGGCCTGAAAACTATGAGCCTCTGGATTGTTAGGAACAGCACTCTTGGGGACGCGACTCAAACGGAAGCTGTGGACTCTCGAATAGCTTGAAGATTCCCCACTGGTACAAGATAGATAGCAAGTGTGATTTTTCCGTTGGGCTTGTCGACGCTTATCTTCTCGACACATTGTCTAAGGGCAACAAGTTTTTCCTGGGGCACACCCTCACGGAGAACGAATTCGAGACCGGCTAAGAACCTCATCGAATCCGACACTATGCTATTGATTTCATCCCGCGAGAGTGAAAGCTGATCCAGTTCTTCGAGCCTGGCTTCGAGTTGATGTTTCTGCTGTTTCAGTTCGCCCAATCGCCGATCCACGAACTCTCTATTGGCCGAGGTTATGTTGTCCAGCAGGTTGTTGATGGTCTTGCTGATCTTATCGAGTTTTCGCTGGGCTCGTTTGCGAGCAGCAACGAATTCTTCTGCTTCTGAGCCGATCTGAGCCTTCACAGCTTCAGCCAATTTCGTTCGCCCCCCCTTGCCCAGTAATGGCCTATAGGAATCCAAGACCATCTTGATAACCGTTTCCTCCAGGACCTTCTGCGGGACAAGATTCATTTCACAGATGCTCCTGCCCTTAGCAATGTATCCTCCACAGCCATAATAGAACGTCTTCACCCGCGTGCCATCTAATCGCTTCTTGCCTTTGGCTTTGGTGACGCCCTGATACCGACTACCGCAGAGACTGCATTTCATCAGACCCGAAAGAATGAACCGACTGCGTTGGCCATTCCAGGTTTTTCCATGAGTATTAGCTCTTGAGAAGCGCTGGCACTGCTCTATTGAATTGGGATGACTTTCAAGCCTTTGCCTGATCTGCTCAAACAGCCGCCGGCTTATCAATGGTGGATGAGCATCACGAACGACAATCCAGTCTTCCTTCTGATTGGGCACTAATCGTGCTCCATGTACATTCTCTCGGTCTACCGCCTGTCCATGAATGATCTTGTGGAATCTGCCATCCCTGCGGCGATTCCAGACCATATCGCCCACGTAGATGGGATTAAGCAGGATAGCTCTTATGGTAGTGTCGGTCCATTTGCCACTGTAGATGTGTGACCACTTTGGACCGCGAGGCGTCGGGATGCTTTGGCGATTGAGAGTATCGGCGACCGATCTGTAGCCTTTGCCTTGGTCGGCATACATTTTGAAGATGTTCTTGATGACTTTTACCCGTTCGGGCTCGCTCAGCGTGAGTTTGGCGTAATCGCGTTTTGAGATGCTAAGCGATTCTCCCCGGGCCAGAGTCCTGATTGCCTTTCCGTTCTCATCCAAGACTTCTTTGGAACCATCTGGCATATACCTAAGAATCAACAGGAACTTTCCCTCACAGTTCTCATATCTTAGATCATATCCATGGGGCGGCACTCCGCCCATCCAGCAGCCGGTGTCGGATTTTGAAAGAAGCCCTCTGATAGTCACCTTTGAAAGGTCTTTGGATTCCTGCCTGGCCTGCCATTGTTTCACTGGCCTTAGAAGATCGTCTGTGGTGTCTCCGTTGAAGTTCTCACTAACGTAACGAACCTCCACACCATTGGCCCGGAGGATGTGGCGGTAATATCCAGCCTCATCGTTATCGACTCTTCCGAACCTCTTCACATCATAAACCACGATGATATCGAATCTGTGCTTGGGACTCTGGGCATCATCGATCATCTGAAGAAAGGCCCTTCTTCCAAGCGTGCTTGTGCCGCTAATGGCGTCGTCGACATAGAACTTGGCAAGTTTAAGACCGTGCTCAACAGCGTATTGTTCGAGAGCTTTCTTCTGGTCCGGGATGGATTGCTCCTGGCGGTCCGTGGAGCGGCGGACGTAGCCTACTGCCCGGTTTTTCTGGTGGGTATTTGCGTTCTGTCGAATCATGTAAATATCGCCTATGAAAAGAGTTACAATCAGTCCTATAGAGGCTTATATGGGCGGGTATATCAAGACAATATTGGCTTATTTGCCCGGATATTTGCGATTTTTAGGCAGATCTTGGAATTGTGGGCGAAAGGGAGACTGCTTTCGGCTAACTGGGCCGTGTTTCCGCTTTTCTGTTAATCCCGTCTGTT
This sequence comes from Planctomycetes bacterium B3_Pla, assembly GCA_005223045.1. Taxonomy (GTDB): domain Bacteria; phylum Planctomycetota; class Phycisphaerae; order Sedimentisphaerales; family Anaerobacaceae; genus SG8-4. Next base: position 6,823 of record NJBM01000027.1, read on the forward strand.
AATCCCGCTGCGGAATGTCCTCAAGACTATCGGCGCTGATGAACTCAACCTGTGCCAGTTCGCTCACGATGCACTGCTTGAACTGTTGAAAATCTTCCTCGGTAGTCATGTAAAAACGCAGACATCTATCATCGTCGACCTGTTCGATTTCAAGCTCTGGACCTAGTTTCTTTCTCCATAATGAGAGGTCATCGGCAAACCGTCCTCTCTGCCAGACGTAGGCTTTGTTTTTGCGGGCTCTTACAGAGAAGCGGCGTTTTCCAGCCAACCGGTAAACCAGAGTTCGCCTGTTAAGGTTGTTCTCACAACCTGAGTTTACCTCTGCAAGAAAGAACGCTTTCAATGCCGCATTAACTATCGTTACCAGCGCGGCCTCCCAATCGCTCCAGCGCTTGCGCGACTTGCCGCGACGGCTGCGGCGCTTCGCATACTCCCGTAATTCGGGGGCAGGGTAAATGCAGGTGCAGCTCAAGTATTCCAACTTGCTGTCAGCAGCCAATTTCAGTTGATAGCATCGGATATCCAGGTCGTACTGTTCGCTCAACCATTCAGCCGTGGCAAGCACTTCAAAGTCAAAGGCTTCGGCCAGGAGCACGATTCGCTGCCGTTGATTCAGTGCCGACATATCTGTGTCAAGGAATTCCTCAATCTGCTCTTGTGCCTCTTCGGCGGACACGCCACTAAGGATACTTAAACCGTCGATCAATTGTTGTGGCTCCCACTTCGAGACCATGGCTGCGTAACTCAGAGCCTGCAGCAATTGAAGCCGGTCATTACCGCGTTTGATTTCGATGATCACAGCCGCCGCATCCTTATCCACAGAAAGTAGGTCAATGCGGTCATCGACAACATCGGTGGGGCAGACCTCCTCACCTACCAATAAGAGCTTTTCGCCCATCTCGGCAAAGAACGCCTCAGCGTTCTGCCGGATCAGCTGCTGCAGGTCATAGCGTTCCGTTAGGCCCGCCTCACTAAGTGACTGGTTTGTCATTGGTGTCAGCGATTTCTGGTTTCTGTCAATTCGTAACATCACATCTCCTAACCGGTCCCTGGTTGTGATTTAAACAATGGTTCGAGAGCGTTCCCCGCAGGGACCAAAAAAAGGAGCGCCAAACCAAGGCCACTCCTCTAACCCCACCACAGGGTACGACAGAATAGCACTCAGCCGACGCTCCCGTTTCGGGAGCGCGACCCAAGTACTGCTTTTGTCGTTAAAAGCCCGAACGCTAATGTGGTGTTTTAGAGGAAGCAGCTACCTGATGCTCGCGCATCTTTCAAATTGTCAAATGCGGGTTGGTACCCGCCTGAAGTTCTCAAATTCTCCTATTATAATCTGTCAATATTTGCATCCGGCCACGATGGTCGGGCACACTTTCTATATGCGATATCACACACAATTTGTCAAGTGTCAAATAGCTCGGCAGCAATCGTGGTCCCACAGTTGCGTTCAACCAAATCTAGAATCTCCCCACACGAATCTCTTTCATTCCCGCAACCTGCATCGCCATTTCCAGAGCATCAGGGCCGTCGTCGTTTTTGGCCAGGGGGAACTGAGTGAGCTGGCTCAGCAGCAACGTGTGTTTTCGACAGAAACGCAAGTTGCCCTGTTTCACGTAGGGTTCCAGACACGCTATTCTAGACTGTTTGTTTGACCTGCTGGTGATTTCATGAACGATCAGTCGTCTTCCATATGCGACAATGCTTCGCTTGAGGTCATCGACCATAAGCTGCTGGAAGTTGTTGCTTTCGATTGCGAATTTCTGGAACTCATATATCCTGGCGTAGTCTGTTATTTTGTCTATTGCCCCGCTGGGAGCGAGATGCGAGAGATTGGCGGCAATGACATAATTGATCTTTGTGATATAGTTCCTAAGCAGTATGACTATCGCCGTGTAATCACCTCTTTTGTTCTTACCCATACTGGGATCACATGCTCCATAGAACCGAGCTTGTGAGCCCATACATTGGATCAGATGCTGGAGGTCCCGGTATTTATCATCCCAGAACGTGAAGTCTTCTTCTTTGAACATGCATAGCTGTGGATCAATAGGTTCATTTTGCTTTTCGCTCTGGAAACTCCGCAGGCCCTCGGTCTCCCGTATAAACATAAGATCGTAGTAACTCTCCCGGTCAGCCCACAGCACCTCAGTCCCTTCCAGCATTTGTTGGCGATTGGCCTCAAAAAACGACTTAGCTGCATCCCGACCGCAGGCCCCTTCGTAATCTTCATGAGTTCTGAAGATGGATGTCCATTTCTCCCAGAGCTGCGGATTGCTGCTGAACTGTTTGACCGCTTTGTATTTCCTGCCACGCCAGCCGGCTCTGCGCAAGCGATCGACAAGGGTAGCCAACAAAGAATCCTGATGAAGGATAGTACCGATTACCACAACATTTGTGTGCGGATGGCCGGTATTTAACAGAGTTTTGCTGAACCAAGAGCTTAGTTTGTCTCTTTGTTCTTCGGATTCGGCCTGTTCTACATTTTCCAGATCATCTGCTATGATAAGGCCGGGCCTGTCCTTGTCATGCTTTATGCCGCGCGGGTTTTGGCCTACACCGTATACACAGATCATCGCGCCATTAGGCAGCTGTATTTTGTTGTCTCGCCACGGCTTGGGCTTCTTGCCTCTGCAGATTTCCGGGAAATCAAGGACTATGAGTGAATTGTTTTTCAATTGATGTTTGATATCTTTGAGCAGGGTTACAGCCTGCTCCTGTGTATTGGATGCAATCAGAATCAACCTTTCCTTAAGATAAAGAACGCACCAGAGCGCGTAAACCAGACTGACAATAGTGCTTTTCGCATGACCGCGAGGCGCTGCTATAGCATGCCTTGCCTTTCTCTTATCAGTCATCTCAAGCAGCAGGCCAAATATCTGCTCGTGCATTTGAGAAAAGGGCTCATTACAGTTTTTCTTCATGTAGACTTCGGCAAACGCTCGAGGTGACTGAGAGCCTAGCCTGCGGCGATGACGACTGAGTTCAGTTGATAGCACATTTATGGCATCATTTGGCTGTTTCATGGTTTTCTCCTTTATTATCCTGTCGAGGCGAGTTGTCCTCGAATTCTGCTACGGTTTCATTTGCTTCGACGGAGGAATCGGAATGCTCAGTTCCATCGTCAGGCAACATCTCTTGGATCTGCTTTAGTCGCCCAGCCTCATCTAGGATTTCCTCAAGGGAAAGTGAAAGAGCTGCTGAGTGTCTAATATCCGCCTCGATTCTTTGAGTGACAATCGGTAGATATCCGAAGCTCTGCAGCCTCTCGCTAAGCGCACATAGGATCTGAAAGCAGCGATGTTCGCCATCCATCTTAGCAGCCGCAGAAGCGTCGTTGTCTCGTTGGAACTTGCGGATTCTCTGGGTGCATCGTCCGGCCTCCACGCAGAGCATTCCTGCCATCTTTTCTGCAAGCTTGGGATCCTTAGCCATCGCGTTTTCGTCTCGTATCGCCTTCCTGTCACGTTCAATGGTTCTGTCCGAAGTCTTCAACAAAAGTGCAATCTCAGCGGTTGACTGACCTTCGGCCATGAGAAAGGATACCAGCAGGCGGCGATCGGCAGGACAGAGGGATCTGGGATCCACTGATCTGTCTTTGATACCCTGCAAAAGAGTCAGGGTCTGAGATTCAGATACCTGATCCTTGCCATCGTTGTTTTCCGCATCTTTTCTTGATGTTTGTTTCTCATTACTCATGCCTGTACCTCCTCTGGTAGAAATCGCTCAAGAATTTCAGGTGAGACGGCTTTGTGGCCAGCAAGAGCAATATAGCGATGAACTATGCAGTCACAATACTTAGGCTCTATCTCCATTCCAAAACACCTTCTGCCAAGCCTTGCCGCAGCGATTAGAGTTGTTCCGCTACCGAGAAAAGGATCAAGTACGATATCACCGCGTTTTGAAGAGTTGCGAATGGCCCTTTCTGCCAGTTCCAGCGCCTTCTGCGTCGGGTGGCGGTAGAGGTCCGTTCGATCTCGCCGTATGCGCCAAAGCGTGCTTGCATTCTTGGGACCATACCAACTGTGTCTTGCCCCGCCTTTAAAACCATAAAGGCAGAATTCGGTCTGTTCGTTATAGTCGCCGAAACCGGGAGCGAAGCTCTCCTTGGCCCATGTAATGACTGATGAGACTTTGAACTTGTGGTTGGTTAATAAATCATGCATTAAACCGAAGTTTCTGTGACTGTTCCAAATATAAAAGGGTGCACCCGGTGTCATCGCTTCTGAAAGAGCTTTTACCACCTTGATAAACCAAGCTTCATATCTTTTTGGAGTTAAACCATCATTTCGGATGTGTTCTGCTTCGGCGGATGATCTTTTGGCCTTTGTGGAAACAGGACGGTTGTTTCTGTCATAGTTGACGTTATAGGGTGGATCTGTATGACACAATTTTGCACGACTATCACCCATTAGCTTTGCTACATCAGCCGGCTTTGTCACATCACCACACAAAACGCGATGTTCACCGTCGAGTCCCAGTGCAATCCAATCTCCAGGCTTAGTGATTGCAGGAAGGCCTGCATCAAGCTGATCGAGTACATTTGCAGCCTCATCACATTCAGTATCGCCCAGAATATCAGCAATTAACTGCTCGGCCTCCGGCAGGTCAAATCCGACCGATTCGATATCGATTTGAGGGGTCTTGACCAGCTCATCGATAAGTTCGGCGAGCTTGGCCTTGTCCCAGTCGCCGCTTATCTTATTGAGAGCTACATTCAGTGCTTTTTCCTTCTCTAAAGGCAGGTCCACAACGCTGACTTCAACCTCTTTAGCCCCCTGTGCCAAGAGAACCTTGAAGCGCTGATGACCTCCGACCAGATTCCCCGTGCGTTTGTTCCAGACGAGTAGCTGGACACATCCGAATTCATCCATACTTTTGACAAGTTGCGTGTATTCCTTGTCATCAGGTTTGAGATCCCGTCTCGGATTGTAAAAAGCGGGGGTAACCTTGTTGACTGATATTCTCTTGATCATCATTTTGCGATTCCTTTCTGCAATAGAGTCCTGTTTTTTGCGTGCGTGCGTTCCGTCGTCTATTCAAAGACGAACTGTGCAATCGCTTCGACGGCCTTTTGTTTTGTCTTTTTGTATTTCATACGAGCATCGTAACAAACAAATCGGCATACAAAATTGAGGCAAATATAAGTGTTAAAGAAACTTGAAAAAAACTCTTAAACTGTCTATTGCGGCTGAAAAACGGGGAAAAAATGACAACAAAAAAGTGGCTGGCAAATATGGGACAAATATCAGAGGAGTTGTTTTGGTTGCTATTCGCCCATGTTTCTCTTGCGAGAGTCTATTTCTTCTTTTCTCTCTTGTTGTTGTTTGAAAGCTGCTTCGCTAAATCCGTCCGCGGATTTCCGATTTCTTATGTATTTCTTAAAATCCCAAGCGTGAACCATAGACCTGTGGGTTTTTTTATTATGCATCCAGCGGATAGTGTTGTCCGATTTTCGCAGAAGTTTGCTCAAGGCAGGCATAGATATTTTGCTGTTATTCATTCTAACTGCATCGGCGTTAGGTATATATTCGGGTGCTTCTTTCCTCCACGCGTGCTCTTTTGTTTTTGAGTCTATCTCGCGGTCATCATCGCTTCTGCTCTGTCCGTCTTTTCTCTTGGGATGTTTGGCTTTCCTGCTTTGTTGCGTGGCGTATTCTGCTTCAATACCGAACAATGAAGACTCACGGATGTCGGGCCAAGAACACTTTCCTAATTCAGAATGCTGCACGTTGCATTTATTGACCAACCAAGCCTTCAATCTTGACTTATTCAATTTACTCGGGTCGTTAATACAAAAAAGAAATCTGACAATGGCATAATCTACATCGTTGAACAGATAGTCGCTAAGGCCCGTTTGAACATATTCACTGTCCACAGCCGGCGGACGCACTGACTTAAACGGGTACTTCGGCGTTGACAGTGGCAGGTGAAGAATCTTGATTTCTTCAGCAAGGATTTTCTTGAAGTTGGTCGGTAGCCTGGCTGGGTTCCTGCCTGCGTATTGCTTCATTAGTTCGGCTCTATACTTGCTGCGTTTCTTCATCTTGACGTCGGTTATAGGCCTGCTCTTTGTTTGTGCCATCCTTGTCGCCTGCATTTAATGTGTGACTTGGCTGAGTAGGTCTGCGGGTGAGCCCGACCTTGCTCAACCAAGTCGCTGCTCATAAGCTTTACGCAAATAACCGTCGGTCTACTGTAACAAAGAGCGCTTCGTTGTCAAGACATAGGGTTTGGGATTGTCAGATTCCGGCTTGTGCCTTTGCTGGAGCCGATTCATGGCGACCCACACTTATGTCTTCGGTGCAACTAGCCTCCAGCAGTCTGTATGAAGCGGGATCCTTTATTGTGCCCCACCTAACGGCTCCACACATCTTTTGGCATAAGCTACGATCGTATCACCCTGAATATAATTCTTGAGTATCTTTTCACTCTGGTCACCAGGCTGGTTGTCAGATGAGACGATCCGCAGCTTTAGTCTCGAGGGGAAGCCTATGTTATTTGGAGCAAGAGAAGGGAGTTGCTCGATGAGAGATGCAGCGCCAGAAGACGATTGAATGAGGAAAGTCGGCGCCGGCAGTAGCAAATCTGTGTGTCGGGGTTAATACGACCGACACACCGTAAGTCTTTGGTAGTTAAAGAGTTATGAAAACCAAAGCCTCCTGTCGACCGACAACTCCGACATTCACTAAGACCATTTTTGCAGGTACTGAGCAGTATCTCAAGGTCTTGATATGATGCCCCGGATACGGCCAGATCTCTCTGATCTTCGTATTTGCCAAAAATACCATCGCCACGCGAATCCTTCTTGTTTCGTCATCGGCAGCCCCAGCGAAAGATGTGAGACCGCCAAGAGTCGTTGCCGCAGCCGCCCCAAGACCTCTAAGGAAACTCCGGCGATCAATGGACGTCTGGCAACTATGACAAACATAATGAGCATGACATTGGCACATTGGACTACTCCTTTCGTCGGTCGGTTCCTCCCCACGCGGCACTCGTGGGACCGACCCACGATCGCCGCGCCGTAGAGTATAGCCGAATGCGCAATCGTTTCAAGAAGAAGCTCCGATTAGCATTGACTACCGTGTTTTGGCTACTATCATAGAGTTTAGCGTCCCAGAAACACGTACCGTATATTGGCCAATCATTATAGGAGAACTGTCATGTGCACACACGCTCGTCATTGTGGTGGTTACCTTTCTTCTGGAGTCAGTCGTCGAGGTTTCCTAGCAGCCGCCGGCGTCTCGGCCGTAGCGATGCAAATGGGCCTGTTGGAGTTCACCTCCACGCTGGCTGCAGACGAGACGAGGCCCAAATCGAAACCGAGGGTCAGAGTATTCTTCATCCGCCCCAAAGATCAGGCCAAGTACTGGATGAGCTGGCCGGGCAATGACTACAATGCGGATGAACGTCAGGCCGACTTCATCAGTAGACTCAGGAAGATCGCCCGTAGATTGGACATCCGGCTTGAGGTGGATCCTGCCGCCCTGGAGGATGCTGCTACCGTAGCCGCTGCCCTTGAGAGGATGAAGCAGTCGCCCCCAGACGGTATCCTAGTCATACAGATGCACTTGTCCTACTGGAAGGCTGCGACAGACCATCTGCTGAATAACCGCGGCAACATCCCCACGATCGTCTTCAGCCGGCTGGGCACTTCGTTTACCGGCCACCTCCAAACAGCCCGGAAGCTTCCCAATGTGTGCGTCGCCGCTACCGACGGTCTGGACTGGCTTGACTACGGAATGCGCATGTTCAAAACGATGGCGGACATGAAACAGTCTCGTCTGTGCATTATCACCGGCGACAAAGCCTATGATCGAAAATTGGACGTGATCGGCACGACGCTTCACTATATTCCCCTGGATCGCTGGGTCGATGAGGTCGACAATGCTGAGACTACCGATGAGATGCGTGCGCTGGCGAATTATTACGCCAAGAATGCCAAAGAGGTGCGCGAGCCGAAACCGAAAGACATGCTCAACGCAGCCAAGAACTACTTCGTCGCTAAACGTATCATGGCAGCCGAGGACTGCGATGGCATATCACTCAACTGCCTCGACCTGGTCAGACATCGCAGAATCGCCTGCGCCCCATGTATTGCCTGGATGAAGATCAACGACGAAGGCGGTGTCGGCGTTTGTGAGGCCGACTGGAATGCGGCCATATCGATGCGCCTGGTCAGCTTGCTGTTTGAGAGACCGGGCTTCATACAGGACCCCGCACCTAATACCGCCAAGAATACGCTCATGGGTGCCCACTGCTCTTGCCCCACCAAGCTGGGTGGTTTCGACACCGATCCTGAGCCGTTCATCCTCCGCAACCACCACGAGTCGGAGACGGGAGTCTCTCCTCAAGTGCTCTGGCGCGAGGGGCAGGAAGCTACAGTTATGGAGTTTGACGGACCGGGCAAGATAATTGTGGGAACAGGCCGGGTAACACGAAATTTCGACACTCCGCCCGAGGGCGGCTGCCGTACGTCTGTAGAGTTGGCGATGGACAACGTATCCGACGTGATGGACACCAAGGGCTTCCATCAATTGTTTGTCTATGGCAAGCTGGATCACGACCTGAGAGCCTATGGAAAGCTGGCCGGCATCGATGTACAGCCAATAGCCTAGGAGTGTCCGTTCTGTAGATCCGGATGTAAACAGGTCAGCATAATCTTCTTGTAGGAGACCGCCATGAACTCTGGAAGATGCCCCCTGAAATGTAAGTCCAATCATACCCTTAGTCGCAGGCAATTCATACGCAGCTCCGCCTCAGTAGTGGCCGGTTCCGTCCTGTTGCACGGCTGCAATACACTTACTACTGAGCCTATGGTGACACAGAATCCCATCCGAGCCTGTGGCCCGGCGTCTAAATATGTCCCGACCATCAAGGCAGCGTTCGTCCGGCGAAAAGGAGAGTACGGGATGCGCTGGCCTGGGGCCGTATATAACGGCGAAGCTGCGCGGAAAATGTACACCGACAAAATCACGGAAACGGCTAGGAATCTTGGAGCAAAACTCGATCTTCGCAGCGAGCCTATCTACAGTCTTGCTGAAGCCGAAGGCTGGATTTCGCGGGCACAAAAGGTAAGTGCTGACGGGCTGATGCTGGTCATGCTGGATCGCCAGGAACACTCTTGGCCAAGCGCACAGAAGGTCGCTCAAAGCGTGATTCCGTCGATTATCTATTCTCCGTTGGGATCTGCATTCACGACCAACACAATGAACCTTGCTGATACTCCCGGCTGCGTGGTCTACTCCACCGATGACTTCAGTCAGGCAGCTTACGGCATGAGGATGCTCTGTGCGGAAGCCAAGATGCGCCGGACGCGATGCGTAGTGATAAAAGGTCGGCGTCGTGCCGAAGCGCCGCTTGCCGACACAGGAATCACGATGCAGGTCGTACCGGCGACCACATTCATCGAATACTACAACGAGACTCCCGACAACGAGGATATCCTGGCAATGGCCGATGACTACATGCGCCGGGCTCATCGTCGCACAGGGGCGACTCGCCGGGACGTTATAAATGGCGTCAAAAGCTACTACGTGGCCGGCAAGATTCTCGAAGCTGAGCAGGCCGATGCGATAACGATGGACTGCCTCGGAGCGCTGGGCAAGATCAAAGTGAGCCTGCCGTGCATCGCGTGGTCGCGGATGAACGACGATGGCATACCCGCAGCATGTGAAGCCGACTATGGCGCTGTGGCTTCGCACATTATGACACAGTATCTGTTCGAGAGGCCAGGCTTTCAGCAGGACCCCGTGGCCGATACGGCCGATGATTCGATCATTGGCGCGCACTGTTCGTGCCCGACAAGGCTCAATGGCTTTGACCGCGGTCCCGAACCGTTTGACTTATTGCATCACCACGGCAACCGAGACGCAGTGCCGCGTACGCTCTGGCGCAGAGGCCAGCGGGTGACTAGCATCGACCTGCTGCCGGGCAAGGCTGACGGTACGATCCCCTCAAACGTGCTGATTTCGGCTGGCTCGGTCCTTGAGAATCTAGACGTGCCGCCTTCCGGTGGATGCGTCGTTTCGGTGAAGGTAAAATTCGACGGCAACCAAGAAGTGCTCAGCTTCCCGGGCTTCCACCAGATATTCTTCTACGGTGACCACAAACACCAGGTGAAAGATTTCTGTCAGCTATGTAAATTCGATGCCCAGATCGTTTGAGCCCAACGATTGTTGTCAGAGCCTCCTTTTTGGCACAGTTCATTGAAAACGATTCAAATCCGAAAAAGTGTGTTGTTCGGCGTAAATGTGGCCTATGTGGGGCTTAAATTTGGGCAAAATCAAGGTCTGTGGAGACATTTCGGAGACACGACGTTTCAAGGAAATCTGACGTCTTGTAGGTCAAAAGAATTGGCGGCGTTTTGGGTGACATATCACTGGTCGATAGCTTCTGTTGGCGGTAGTTTTGCTCGCCACTGTTCACCTTCTTCTGTTCTGCTCTCAGCTTGTTCCATATCCTCTATCTGCAAACGGATTCTCTGCCCGCTTGCCAAGCCAGAAGGTTATGCATATACTGCTTCATGTGTGGTCGTACGTGCTAAAGACGCTCCACCGGAGTATAGCGTGGCAAAGGAACTGATGAATGCACCAAGAAGAAGTTGAACAAACGCTGGTACTAATAAAGCCAGACGCATTGAAGAACTCCGTGACGGGCTTCCTTCTCTCCCAGCTGTCAGAGTTCCATACGGGTTCACGATTTGCGGCGACCAAGATAATCCAAGTCAGCAGGATGCTTGCTGAACAACACTATACCGAACACCGAGGCAAGGCGTTCTACCCTGCACTCATAGATTATATCATGGGCCGTGCTCACTACCCTGATGACGCCAGTAAACGTAGGGTGATCGCTATTGTCTACCGTGGTGTCCAGGTTTTGCAGAGAATACGAAATGTTGCCGGCCCGACTAATCCTCATATCGCACGGGAGGAAAAGCCGGGATGTATTCGTGCCTTGGGCACAGTGGTTCCCATAAGGGATGCGGAAGGACGTGTGATCAGCGAGCGTCTGGACAATGTTATCCACACCTCGGCCACGCATGCTGATGCCGAGCGAGAGATCAAGCTCTGGTTTGTGCCGTGCGATATCCCGCCTCTGATGCGCGCCTATCCCACAGACGTATGTGAAGACCACTATTATCTCAGACATGGGAAGCTTTGCAGCACCTACCAGCCAGGCGGTGTCTGTCTACTTGCCCCTGGGGACGTAGTCTGGCGGTCTGATTTGGAGCTTCTGCGTTTGCGAAGTCGGGATGCGTCGGCTGGCCCGAATCTCGATGTCGTGGCTGCAAAGTATCTCATCAACAGGGATTCCCAGGATTAGTGGGGTCTCTTCTTTGCCGGTGTTCATGCTGGGGGGACTGAACAAGATTTATGTCCCCGCGGTCGGGGTGGATCTGGTTGCCGCTGTACACTTTTCTTCTACACCTTTGGCGGTTGTGTCAACGGCGAGTGTGCTAGCGGCGTACCGGAGTCGCAGACCATATCAGCTTCAACATTCAGCCTTCTCGGACGTGTATTTCCACTTCCGGATAGTTCTTGAGAAGAGCCATCCAGGAGACCTGAACTCTGCCCCTTGCGGTGTTTGTTGAAGAACGCCAGGACATAGTCGCTCAGAATTCTCGTGCAGCGTTTACCCTCTATTTTTCCTATGACACCTGCAAGCCGTGCAATACTTCCATATCCATAAAGAGAGAAATCCGAGAAGTTCATGTGTCTGGTCCCTCTGATCAGGACCAGATAGAGCTTCGACTCTGACCACGACCACAGGACGCGGTTCTTTATGAAGAAACAAGCTGAAAGATTCATCTACATGAATTAGCAGATCATTACGACTACGCTGCAAAGACAGGAAAGTACATTGGGCGAAAGAAATCCACAAGATAAGCAAGCATAGAAATAATCGGAAAATTATGGATTGTCGAGCCCATTGAAAAGGTCTAATCCCTTGGATACAATACACCACGTAGACATGGCAAAGTAAGACCATATGATCAAGTAGAAGGATGACTCGGACAAGGATTGACTGACTTTGTCCTTGATAAGGAAGTCGGGCTCTCGTCGGAGTTTCTCCTGCTGAGTTGGAATTGATGACAGACGAAAAGAGTATTCAAGTAAGCACAGGGCTACCATCGCTGGATGGAATGCTCCACGGCATCAGACCAGGAGATAACATTGTATGGCAGGTGGATTCCATTGATGATTACGCCCCCTTCATAGAACCACTGGTTACAAACGTCAAGGGCAGAAATGAAAAGCTTGTCTATTTCCGTTTTGCCAAACACAGGGAGCTCGTTCCGAAAGACTCAGGTGCACAAATATACCAGCTTGATCCCGAAGCAGGATTCGAAATATTTATTGGCAAAATCCATGAAGCAATTAGTCGGGCTGGCCGAGGAGGATATTACGTCTTTGATTCTCTCTCAGAATTAGCTATGGATTGCTACAGCGATCATATGAAGCAAAAGGCTGCGGCCTATATCGATACAAAACAAGAGTAGGTCCGGCCTTTGAGCGAAGCTTGCTCATCAGTCGGAGTATCATTAAGATATAACGCAAACACGAAGAACGCGATTTAGGTGCCTGAAACTTGTTGCAGAAGGCGCGAATGTCTTTAGGGATTCCACAGTTCTTCAGCGAAAGCTACTAAAATGTTGTTAAGGTCAAAACTGGTTGTGAGTTTTTTGGCAGTCATTATTATGTGCGGCCTGGTTGCCACTGTAGTCGGCATGCGACTGATTGGCACGGGAATAGTCAATCAGGCTCAAGACAAAGTAAGACACGATCTAAACTCTGGTCGAGAGGTATATCGCGAGGAAACGGAGAACCTAAGAGATACGGTGCGTTTCACAGCTTTGAGGTTTTTCATAAATGACGCTATTTCAGATAACGACAATGACACTCTCAGAAAGGAACTAGAGGAGGTCAGAAAAGCAGAGTCTTTGGACATATTGACTCTTACGGATGAAAATGGAAGGGTCCTTGTCAGGTCACGAGATCCATCTGTTAGTGGGGACAGTCAAACAGATGATGAGTTCGTGGGCCATGTGTTATCGACCGGGGAAGTGATTGCCGGGACAGTGATCATACCGAGGGAGGAATTGCTAAAAGAAGGAACAGACCTTGTCGAGCAAGCTCATACAAGAATTGTCCCTACTCCAAAGGCCAAGCCAAGTCGGCAAACCGTACAGACTTCAGCAATGTGCATCAAAGCTGCGGCACCTGTTGTCAGGAAGGATGGTAGTCTGCTTGGCATACTGTATGGTGGCATTTTGCTCAATAAAGACTACTCCCTTGTTGACAAAGTCAAGGAGATAGCATATCGGGGAGTGAAGTATAAGGGGGAGGACATCGGCACATCGACTATCTTCCAAGGGGACCTGCGCGTCTCAACAAATGTCATGGGAGAGGATGGAAACCGCGCAATTGGGACACAGCTATCTGAAGATGTTTACGAGCAGGTGTTAGAAAAGGGACTGCCCTGGATCCACAGAGCATTTGTAGTGAATAATTGGTATATAGCCGCCTATGAGCCAATAAGCAATACAAAGGGAGATATAATCGGTGTGCTATCTGTTGGCATTCTGGAAGACAAATTTATGGATATGCGGAAAAGAACCGCTGCAATATTTTTAGGAATAACGATTGGCGGAATGATTTTGGCCCTAATCATTTCAAGTTTTTTAGCCAGAAGCGTTTTGCAGCCAATCAAACATTTGGTGTCTGCATCCGGTCGGTGGGCAGAGGGCGAGCTAGATTACCGTGTTGAGATTGCTCGAAACGACGAGATAGCGGAACTTGCGAAAACATTCAACCTCATGGCTTCTTCACTAAAGGAAAGAAACGACAAGTTAACCGAATATTCTGGTCAACAGATAATGAAATCGGAAAGGCTGGCCACTATCGGGCAGTTGGCCGCAGGAGTAGCCCATGAAATAAATAACCCTTTGGGCACAATCTCCATTTATGCCCAAATGGTCCTCGATGAACTGGGAAAAGACAATGACAGTTGCAGGGAGAGCCTGGCGGTTGTGATGAAACAAACAAACAGGGCTGGCAGGATTGTGAAGGATCTTTTGGAGTTTGCTCGTCAGTCCGAATCTGAAATGACAATGTTGAACATCAATGATGTTCTAAGAAAAGCCATTGCAATGACAACCCATCCGGCAGAATTGCAGAACATCAGATTAGCTACCAATCTGGCTCCGGAACTACCTAAAATTCAAGGAGATAGCAACAAGCTCCAGCAGGTTTTTGTCAATATTATAGTAAATGCGCTACAAGCCATGCCAAAAGGGGGAGAATTAGGTTTTGCTACAAGCATTGCGAATGCTAGTGAGTTTATAGAGATTGAGATTTCTGATACAGGATGTGGCATTCCGCAGGAACATCTGAGCAAGCTCTTTGATCCTTTCTTTAGCACCAAGGAAACTGGGAAAGGCACAGGCTTGGGCTTATCAGTTAGTCTCGGAATTGTCCAAAAGCACAATGGCACTATTAATGTGAAAAGTAAGGTTGGCGAAGGAAGCATATTCATTATCAGATTGGCCGCAGGAGTAAATTAGAAAAATGGAAGACAAAGGCCGTATCCTGATCGTTGAAGACGAACAAGACATGCTTTTTGGCTTGCGAAAGATTCTGTCAAAACAGGGAAACATTGTCGAAATAGCTGAAACAGGTTCTATCGGTGTAAAAAAAGTTGAAGAGTCTTTTTTTGATATAGTTATTACTGATCTAAAGATGCCAGGTGTGGATGGGATAGAACTCTTGCATAAGGTCAAAGAGGTCCGCTCCGAAGCAATGGTTATTGTGATTACAGGATATGGTACAGTAGAGAGTGCGGTAGAAGCAATGAAACTGGGGGCTTATGATTATATCACCAAGCCATTTGACGCTGAACATATAAGAATGGTCGTCCGAAAAGCATTGAAGCAGATAGCGCTGACAAATGAAAATAAATACCTCAAGCAACAGGTTAGAGAAGGGAAGGATTTTCAGAACATAATAGGCAAGAGCCGGAGGATGCAGGATGTATTTGAGATAGCTGACAAAGTTGCGAAGACTAATGCAACGGCCTTGATCCTTGGAGAGAGCGGCACAGGAAAGGAACTTGTTGCACGCTACATTCATTATAATAGCCCAAGAAGAGACAAAGTATTTGTCCCTGTGAATTGTAGTGCGTTGACGGAGACACTACTGGAAAGCGAATTATTCGGCCATGAAAAAGGCTCGTTTACCGGGGCAATTTCTACCAAGCGAGGACTTATAGAAATCGCATCTGGGGGCACCTTCTTCTTTGATGAGATCGGAGATGTGAGCCCACCAATACAGGGAAAACTGTTAAGAGTATTGCAGGAGCGTGAGTTCATGCGGGTTGGCGGCACCGATACTATTGTTGCGGATATACGACTAATTGCCGCAACAAATAAGAACTTGGAACAATGCATCAAAGAAAGAACATTCAGGGAGGATCTATATTATCGGTTAAATGTTGTCTCGGTTCGCCTTCCGCCCTTGAGAGAACGCAAAGATGACATTCTACCTTTGGCGCAGTTCTTCTTGAGAAGGTTTAATAAGAAGATGGCAAGAGATATTTGTGAAATCCCACAAGATGTTCTGGGAGTCCTTATGGGCTACGACTGGCCCGGAAATGTTCGCGAACTTGAAAACGTTATAGAAAGAGCTGTAGTTCTGGCAACAGAAAGCACCATCGAAGTTTCACATTTACCCGACGAGCTTCTGGAAGCACATATTGACAGCGGACCAGTTTTGCAGGGGCTTTCTTACAAAAAGGCAAAACAACAAGTAGTAGATTCATTCAGCAAGGAGTTTGTGGAGAGACTTTTACAGATGAGCAAAGGCAATATCAGCCAGGCAGCAAAGCAAGCTGAGATGGATGGTGCAAATTTCCGAAGACTCATGAGAAAATACGGTATCCACGCAGAAGAGCATAAGTAAAATCGACATGGTCAAGAATGACCTACTTGCAACTCCTTGTATCATAGCTACTTACAAAGACCCACTAAATTTGCATAGGTCATTATTGACACATCTCGATAATTCTGCCCATATGCAAACGACTCCCACCCAAGACCCTATCATCTTGTAAATAAAGCATTTAGAACAGATTCTCAGAGTTGCCTTTCGTGGCCCAGAGATTTGGCATGGAAGTTGCTTATGTACTCTTGAGCGCTTTGTTGAACAGTCGTCGGTTTTATCTAACCAGGAAGGTGTCTCTGATCCGGTCCGTTCTATCATACGGAGAATCGACCTAAAGTAGGGAGTGAACAACAATGGTAAATGCAGGCAAGAACAGGATTTTAATTGTCGAGGATGAGGGAGATATGCGGAATGGCTTGAAAAAGATACTCTCCCGAAGAGGTTACGGTGTTGATACCGCAGCGGATGGGTTAAAGGCGGTGGAGAAGATAAAACAGAGGTCCTTCCAAGTCATTGTTGCAGACCTCAAGATGCCCGGGATGGACGGGATCGGTGTGCTCCAGAGAGCAAAGGATATAGATCGTTCAATAGCGGTGATCATAATCACCGGTTATGGAACAGTCACATCCGCTGTTGAGTCCATGAGATTAGGTGCTTTTGATTATATTACTAAACCATTCAAGCCAGATGATATAACACTTGTCGTCGAAAGAGCGCTGAAGACAGCACGATTACTGCCAGAAGAGAAGACTCGAGAAGCTCCACTGCCAGAGGTCAGAGCAAAACCCGGGCAAATCATTACAGTTGATGTTAAGAAATGCTACGCATGTCTCACGTGCGTTGTGGAATGTGCTTATGCGAGACTTGGTTTGCCAAAACATGTACCTATAAGCCGGGTACTTTCTGCGTCTCGCGTTTCTGTAGAAGCTGCCGGCGATCTTGCAGTCCCGCTTCGCTGTATGCAGTGCGAAGATGCTCCCTGTATAACAGTATGCCCAACCAGTGCTCTGTATAGAAGATCGTTAGATGAACCAGTCTTGATTGACAAGAATCTTTGTATCGGATGCAAGAGTTGTATGCTCGCCTGTCCCATAGGAGCCATTTCTTTGGGTCCTGAAGGCAAGGCCGTTCAGAAGTGCGATATGTGTATCGCGAGGCTCAAAGAAGGCCAATGGCCCGTTTGTGTGGCAAGCTGCCCAACGGGAGCCACGCAACTGACGACCCTTGATGAAGTCACCACCAGAGCACGGCAGACTAGCGCTTCCGTACTGGCGGAAGTGTTAAAGGCTAGACCACAAGAATGAAGTGAGAGTTCAAGGTTGTCCTGAGAGTCCATGGATAAGAAGGAATCGTTTTGATGATGAACTTCGGAATAAAGGAGAAACCAGTGCAGGCGACCAGCGATATTTCATTGGAAAAAATAGATGAGATTGTCGACAGCTACGATGCTGATAAAGAATCTCTAATACAGATATTGCAGGATATAACATCTGAATACAACTATCTTCCGGAACCTTGTTTAAGACAGATCAGCCAAAGACTCAATGTCTCATTGAGTGAGGTTTTTGAGGTTACAACATTCTATAAAGCTTTCAGTTTGGAGCCGAGGGGAAAGCATCTGATACATGTGTGTCTAGGGACAGCGTGTCATGTGAGAGGTGTCCCTCAGGTGTTGGATGGAATTGAAAGAACACTAAACATAAAGGCAGGACAGACTTCAAATAACCTCATGTTCACATTGGAAACTGTGAACTGTGTCGGTGCCTGCGCCCTGGGTCCTGTAGTCGTAATAGATGGTCAATATCACGGTCAGATGACACAGGAAAAGGTTAAGAAACTGCTTGAGAAATATACTAAAGCCCGTCGAGGAAGCAATGAAACTGACAAGTCCTGAAGAATTGGAAAGTCTAAGAAAGTCAATAGTTAACGTCGGAGACCCGGATAGATGTGGCATAGTAGTATGTTCCGGAACAGGCTGTCACGCGTGCGGATGTGAAGCTCTTGTACAAGCTTTTACGAAAGAGTTTAAAAAGAAGAAGATCGATAACAAAGTTGACATAAAAACAACAGGCTGTCATGGCTTCTGTGAAAGAGGACCTATCACAGTTATTCGCCCAAAAGGCATATTCTATCAGAGGGTAGGGGTAGAGGATGTGGAAGATATTGTCTCAGAGACAATCGTAAATAACAGAATTTTGGAACGACTTCTCTATATTGATCCCGCCACAGGCAAGCTAATTACGTATGAAAAGGATGTTCCATTCTATGCCAGGCAGACAAGGCTAATACTTGGCAACAATGGCCTGATTAATCCTGAAAGCCTTGATGATTATGTTGCGATCGGTGGTTATTCTGCTTTGAGTAAGACGCTGTTTCACAGGGACCCTGAGCAAGTAATAACCCAGGTGATTCAGTCAAGGCTTAGAGGTAGGGGAGGTGGTGGTTTTCCAACCGGTTGGAAATGGGACTCCTGCAGAAACGCTGAGTCCCAGGATGGCACGAGATATATAATCTGCAATGCTGACGAAGGTGACCCCGGTGCCTATATGGATAGATCCATCCTTGAAGGCAATCCGCATAGTGTCCTGGAGGGGATGGCAATAGGTGCCTATGCCATTGGAAGCCATAATGGTTTTATCTACGTCAGAAACGAATACCCACTGGCTGTAAATAATGTGAGAACTGCTATACATCAGGCAAGATCGTACGGCCTCTTGGGGGAAAATATACTGGGCTCTGGTTTTGACTTTGACGTGAAGATCTCAAAAGGCGGTGGGGCTTTCGTATGTGGAGAGTCTACTGCTTTGATGGCATCCCTTGAAGGCAGAGTCGGTAGACCTCGGGCCAAATATGTTCACACGGTGGAAAAGGGGCTTCATGATAGACCCAGCAATCTGAACAATGTCGAGACATGGGCAAATGTTCCTCCCATTATCAACAAAGGGGCTGAGTGGTATTCAAGGATTGGAACTGAGGGTAGTAAAGGAACGAAGATATTCTCACTGGTCGGTAAGATCAACAACACCGGACTGGTAGAAGTTCCTATGGGCATAAGCTTGAGAGAGATCATCTATGACATAGGAGGAGGAATACCAAATAACAGAAGATTCAAAGCCGTTCAGACAGGTGGCCCATCCGGCGGTTGTATCCCTGAGCGTTTGATCGATTTGCCGGTTGACTTTGACGAACTAACGAAAGTGGGCTCGATGATGGGGTCAGGCGGCATGATCGTGATGGATGAAGATACGTGCATGGTTGATATCGCAAGGTATTTTCTGAGTTTTCTCAAGGAGGAGTCATGTGGAAAGTGTATTCCCTGCCCAGAGGGCATAAAACGAATGCTCGAGATACTAGACCGTATATGCCACGGCGAAGGAACAGATGGAGACATTGAGCTTCTTGAACAATTGTCACATTCAATTATGAACAGCGCTCTTTGCGCACTTGGAACAAGCGCACCAAATCCAGTTTTGAGTACCATAGAATATTTTCGTGATGAATATGAAGCTCACATAAGAGACAAAGCTTGCCCAGCGGGCGTATGCACAGATTTATTTGAATACTTTATAGATGATGTGCTATGCACAGGCTGCGGTAGGTGCAAGAAAGAATGTCCGACTGGCGCGATCTCCGGCATGAAAAAGGAACTTCACACGATAGACTCAAATGACTGCATTAAGTGCGGTTTGTGTTTTGAAGTATGTAAATTCGAAGCCGTGAAAAAGGGCAGTGTGGAAGGGGTTAGACGGTGATAAACTTAACTATTGATGGAAGAAAGATCGAGGCTCAAGAGGATTTAACAATACTGCAGGTTGCAAAGCAGAACAATATCGATATCCCAACATTGTGCCACCATGACGCTCTCGAACCATATGGTGCCTGCCGGTTGTGTACGGTAGAAGTAACTGTGGGAAGGAAAAGGCGGTTCGTAACCGCATGCAACTATGTTGTTAGTGACGATATCGATGTCAAGACCGCCTCGCTTGACGTGACAGAACTGCGCAGAATGATACTTGAATTATTGTCGGCAAAATGTCACGATGTCGAGATGATAAGAACCTTGGCGAAATCTTATGATATTGATGAGCCAAGATTTGAAATAGAAGATCAGACATGCATCCTGTGCGGTCTGTGCGTCAGAGTCTGCAAGGAGGTTATAGGGGTGAGTGCTATCAGCCTTGTTGGGCGTGGTGCTGATGCAAGGATCGATACGCCATTCCATTTGTCGTCAGACGTGTGCGTAGGATGTGGAGCATGTGCTACAGTGTGTCCCACCGGTATGATCAAGTTAAATTACACGAAGGATGAAGTTGAAATTCGGCCTTTCAACACAATTGTGAAGTTAAGTCAATGTGTCTCATGCGGCAAGGATTTAGCCTCAGAGGCATTTGTGGGCTTCGTAAGCAGGAAGCTTGGCAATTTGAGTGAATTAGCTCTTTCATGCATTGACTGCAAGAGAGAAAGAGAGAGCCTCGCTTTGGCGAACCGTGCTCATCTATCTGCGAATGAATAGACATTGAGGACAAGTATTGTGACTTCTTGGTCGCCCCGTCAGACACAATAAGAGGCAGGAAGCCCGGACTTAATCTATAGCGTCTAAGGACTATGAAATCTTGGGTGTAGAAGGTACTTATCGTCAGGCAAATCGAATTGCCAGGACTCGAGTTCTTGGAGTAGATTATCACCACATAGCCCTTCCGGGCGGGGACGATCTATATCTAACTGAACATGGCCTACCTTTTCTGGAAAATTTGTTACCGGCCAATTTCTGGACAGACAGCGACTGGTTCAAGAATCATTCTGAAAAGCTCAGAGGTACCAGCACACTCTACAAGATCACCACCAAGAAATTCCATGGCAGGAGCAAGGACATCGTCATAAAGTGGAATCGCATGGGACAGGACATACCAGGCTCGTTTGATTTGGATGAGCTGGACATTGAATTTAACAGTCCCTTCGAAGAGTTTGCACTATTGATGGAGCTTCGGAACACACAACATGAATCTGGAGGCTGTGTCTTTACTCACAAGCCTCTGGCGATCTATGTACCCAAGGGCCGTGTAGACTTGGATAGGCTCGGAAGGAGGGACTACAAGATGAAGGACATTCTGTCCCGTCACAATGAAATACAATTACATATGTTCAGAAGCTACGCGGTGATTTACGAATGGATAAAAGGCATCGACACCGTTCAGGCGTTTGAGCAGGGGACCCTTGGAAAACAAGAAATGACCCAACTGACTTTGAGATATGTCAGTGACATCAGAGAAAAAGGATTCATCGTTGGTGATCCGAAGCCGCACCATGTTATTGTAAGGCCGAGAGAAAGGGGAACAGTCGCAAGAGATCGAAGTGGCGAGATCCTGTACGCAGTGGTTGACTTTGAATTGCTAAGACGAACTGCTGAACGTGAGAAACTGATAAGAGCTTCCAAACGCAAAATGTATCTGAAGAAACAGATGCACAGATTTGAGGATAGAGAACTCGTGCCCTTTTCCTCCAGTCTGAAGCCTGTACAGATCATGGGGGTGGATTACGTCTGTGGTCCGGTTGAAGGTACTGGCGGAGTTCTTTGGGTGGTTGGGAAGGACCCAACTTTGTTCGACTACTTTCTGCCTGAGAAGTGGAGGGACACACCGAGAATTCGGCTGTCTGTATTTGACCAAGTATACCGCACAACAACCAAAGACGACATACATCTTGTTTGGAAAGTCTCAAGAGTGGGAGAGCTCCCAGATCTGGACCCATTCACAGATGCCGAGAATAGAATAATAGAGCATGGATATCACAGCCCATTTGAAGAATTTGCACTGGCACTCGAACTCAATAATCAGGGTGTACCCACAACTTATCCGCGGGCAATATACATGGCAGCAAAGAAGTCGGATATGGATGAGTCTCTCCGCGATGACAGCAGATATTGTAGTCACGCGTACCTGCTGACTCCAGAGGGTATGCCCATCCTGAGACGAGGACATGATTACATAATCTTTTGGGGTCATTGGAATGGTCCCGATGAGTTATTAGCCTTAAGAGACGAGAGCCCCTATCAAGGAATCGATGCTCTCTTGTGCTATAGGAAAGGATTGTTGGCTAAACACACACACCTGCGTCTTATGGAAATAGCGAGGAAGAAATTGGCGTCATTAGGAATTGAGGATCTTAATCTAAAGGGCAATCACATTCTGCTTTCTGTGGATAATTCAGGTCAGTTGGTGAAAGATCGCAACGGAATACCGGATATCAGAATATGCAATTTTGAGTTGTTGAAGAGGGTACAACCATAAGAAGAACAAGCAGACCAATTCAACATTAATGGGCCGGAATGTTGGGGTGCAAAACAACCGGCATTACCTGCCTAGCAAGATGCTGGACAATGCCGCTCTTGAGAAAAGGGTGACTATGATTTGGATGGTTCTTAAACGGGCAAGAGCGGATGTACGATGTCGTATGCGGGGTGGCTCTTTCGGCCTCTTCTTTTGGTGAACGTGCTGGCCAATGAAATTGCCAGCTTGAACCCAGGACTGGGGCAAATAACTGTGAAAGGCAGAACTCTGAAATTATGAGCACACTTGGTGAAAAAGAGAGGCAATGTGCTACTCCTAAGAATAGACTACGCGTCCTGGTTATCGCCGATGCGGGCATTTTTTCTACGAAGGCCCTTATCTCATCGCGGAATTGTCTATAGCAGTCCATGACTTCCTTTTCGCTCTTGGCATTTCTCGCCAGCCTTGGGGGATCATCGAAGCCAACGTGCATAGTTTTGGTCTTTTCGGGAAAGAGTGGACAAGACTCATGGGCGTGGTCGCATACAGTGAGTATGTAGTCGAAAGGGATATCTCTGACTTCGTCAAAATGCTTTGAGCGATGGCCGGAGATATCAACGCCTGCTTCGGACATGACCCTGACGGCATAGGGATTCAGGCCGTGAGTTTCAATTCCCGCTGAATACGCTTCAAGGACATCGGACTTGAGATGGCGGGCCCAGCCTTCGGCACGAGTTGCCCGTGCAGAGAAACAACACTCTCAGTTTGCTGGTCTTGCCCTTCATATCTTCAGAATGTCCCGAGTAAGTAGAAGCCTGCGACAATGAGCAGCGCAAGAGCCACAGGCTGGAATCCGACCTGTTCAAGCAGGGTCTTGGCCCACTGCATCATCGACTGAATCCATTCCATTTCTGCTTCAGGCTCCAACTACTGGCATGTAACGCCGCTGCCGGGAGGGCAACAGCCTGAACTCGGCCTCAATGCGGTCACATAGGCCTGGACCAGCTTCGTCTCGGCAATCTGATCCGCCGAAACTCCGCTAACACTGCCACCCTTTACCATGGCAAGCACACATGGAGTGGACAATTGCTTCGCAAAGTTCGCATAATTGGGTGCGTCTTGCTTGAGTCTGAAAGCTGAAATGCGGACACCGTTAGACTGGATGGCCTTGGCCGCCGCTTCAATCTGTTCGGTCGCAGCCTGGTTGCGTTCCTGATCGTCGGCGGCAAGAAGGATATAGACTGCATCACTGTCTGCCGCTACCTTGTTGAGTGAAGCCAAAGAATCCAGTTCTGGCCCCCACAAAGCGGGTGAAGCTTCGTCAGGAATGTCCTTCTCTGCCTTTTCATTCGCTACTGCAGGAATCTCTGTTTCGCCCTTTGACGCTGTAAGATTTTGTGTCGTGGTGTTGGCGTTTTGAGGCGCAGGAGTATCCCCTATGACCGCAGGGGCGATTACGGCGAATGTACCCTGTCCTTGCTCTGTTGCCAAATCCGACTTTCTGATAATCGAACGTGCCAAGACTATGCCTGCCGCAAGCACAATGAGAATAAACACCGCAATCTTCCAGTTCTTGCCCCCGCCATCAGAGCCTGATGGGCAGCAACCGCCACCTTCGCAGCACGGTTGGAGGTCACTCTCGCTTTGCTGGCCACCAGCCTGTTCTTTCTTGTCATTCATTTTAACATCCTTTCTAAAAGAGATCGGAATTGAATCGTATCCTGTAATTGTTATGCACACTGGGAAACATTGTCTCGTCGGACGTTTTCAACGGTCAGGGCCTCGACAGAAAGATCGCCGGTGTCTTCGTTCTTCAGCCGTGATCCTGTCTTAGACCACAATAGCAGTGTCGAACTGAAGACTACGGTAATGCAGCCTGCCTCCTGGAAAATGACTGCCAACACAGGGGTGAGCATCCCAAAACCGGCAAGAATAAACCCTACTATATTGTACATGATGGAAAAGAAGATATTGAGCTTGATGCGTAGCATGACCTTTCGGGTCATGTCCATGAAATTTACGACCCGCGACAGATCGTCATTCATTAAAGTCACATCTGCTGTTTCAATAGCTACATCTGTCCCTGCCGCCCCCATGGCAATAGACTCCCTGATATGCATCCAATTGATAATCTGTTTGTCCATTAGTTATTTTGACACGTTGCCTTCGATAGTCTCTTCGTATCCCTCTTGACTGTCTTGTGATCCGCAAGACAGTCTCGAAAGCATTCCTGCAGACATTCTTCCAATCGGTTTCGGGCTTTGGCGAGTTTGTAATACATCCAGGTGCCTTGACGCCTTTGCTCAACCAAACCTGCCAAACGCATTATCCCCAAATGGCGTGAGATCGTGTATTGTGGCGTCTCCAAAGCTTCGACCAGCTGACAGACACAAGTTTCACCCCGGATCGATAGTAAGACTGCCAATCTGAGGCGAATCGGGTCAGCCAATACTTTGAAAAACGCAGCTTCATTTTCCATGTTTGTCCCCAATTACCTTATCTGTATATATGTGCATGTCCACATATTATAATATACATTATAATCGTATCAACAGTCTTTCTTTTATTTTTTCAGATCATTCTGTCGCGATCCTACGGGTGTAAACCCGTAGTCGGGCTTCAACCGATCGTACATACTGGTTGATCGCAGTCAGGAATCCCAAGACGGGTCCAATTCCTTATTGTTGAGGTGTATTCTGGGGAGCACTCTGTTGCGATACGATCTGTCGTACATCATGGATGTTAAAATCATGTACCTTTCTGAGCCTTCCCAACTGCTCATGGGGATTCACACCCAAAGGGAGTCCCAGCTTCTGTGAGAACTCATCTAACGACATGCCAGCCAGTTCCGCTGCTTCTGATAGTGTCATTTGTCCGGATATTCGATCATGACTTCGCATATCTGACAGTGGCTCCCTGGTATAATCTTCCCCTGAGATATCTGCGACGGTCACTTGCGTATTGGCCCATAATAGGCTACCGGCACATCCCGCCGATATGAAGAGTAAAGCACAAATCCCCCATACAATCTGTGTCTTCTTATGTGGAGGTGGGCGTTGAACCATGTCGCAGAATACTGAACAAATCCACGACCAGTGCAGCCATATGTGGACAAGAACCAGCACGCCCATACTTATGGCAAGATAGAAGTGTATGTTGCCGTAGTCGTGTCGGTTCATACCCCACAAGAGCTGCCATTTGGCGCGCCCCTGACCTGGCGGTAGAACAAAATGAATCAGCAAACCTGTCCATATTTTGGCCAGAAGAGCCGACAATGTAATAACGTCCACCCAAAAGTTTAGACTCGACTTCTTCATTTGTGCCCCCTACTGTGCAATGTAGATCAGATACAGACCTCCAAGCAGAACCAAGACACCACAAATCTTCTTTAAGATGACGGCCCCTCTGGATTTCTCGTTCCAGTTCATATATCGCTGGACAAGTTCAGTGCAAGTGCCGGCGAAGATGATCACGGAACAGTGGCCTATTCCGTAAGCCAATAGCAGCACAATTCCATAAAGCAAAGCCGTTGATGCAACTCTGAACGTTACAGCCAGTATTGGGGCCATATAGGCGAATGTGCACGGACCCAATGCGATTCCAAAAACAAGGCCGAGAATGAGCGCAGCCAGCATGCCTTTGCGTTTCATCCCGACCTGAGCCGGTCCTGAAAAAGGCATCGGGATAACGTCCAGCAGATGGAGTCCGACAACGAAGAAGATTACGGCCACCATGTAGTTGCCGTAGCGTCCCACATCGCCCATCATTCTACCTGCTCCGGCAGTGACTGCCCCGATTGCAGCAATGGTGACGAGGATACCGATGGCGAAGAGCGTAGAAATGAAGAATGCTCTCTTGGTTGACATTCGCCCCTGATTGTCGATGAAACCAACGATAAGAGGAATGCTGGCCAAGTGACACGGGCTCAAAAGAATGCTAAGGATACCCCAGACAAAGGCAGCCACTATCGCAATAACCGGCGTTCCCTCAACTGCATGTGTCAGGCAAGTAAATATCCGTTCCATCAAATTACTCCATGAGGACCTTACTTGGGCGAGCACTCGCCGATCTTGCAGGCCTTCTTGATCTGCTCGGGCGAGAGTTTCATCTTAGCTGCCAGCGCCTGGCTGATAGAAATCATCCTACCCGTTTCATATGGATTCTGCGCGACCCACTTCTTGAGACTTTCGGCAGTCACAAAGAATCCTTGATGAAAACATCCGGCCGAGCCCCAAGTGCCATCCGGCTTCTTGCGCTGCCCGAACCATGCGATGGCTGTCTCAGGCTTCAGCGAAGCAACTTTGCCATCGAAAGTCTTGACGACAATCTCCTGACCCGTAAGACGGTCCTTCTCGTGAACCTCGATGTTCTTGCCTGTCCTCGCAGCAACGCCTAAGGCACAGTGAGAACAACAGCCCCACGTTTGTAGACCGCCTTCCACGATGACCTTGGCTGCATCCTGCGGATAACACGCCCGGTCGCAGAACCCGCAGCGATGAGACAGTTCCTTCTCCTGAAGGGCTGTATGTGCAAGTATGCCGCCTCCGGCGGCAACACGTTCCTTGAGGGCCTCAGTCCGACTGCCAAAGGCTTTAATCCAGGGCCTGCCCGTAGTCTCATCCTGGCCAGAAAGGAATACAGTCTCCGTAGCAGGCACGAGGTCGCCCGTGCCCCAGTCCGCCACTGAGACTTTTCTTTCAAAACCAGCTTTGTCCTCGGTCAGACACGAGTACATGATGAAGTAACAATGGGGACTGCATAGTCGCACCGGTCCCTTGACGGTCTGGACCGTCACCTGCGTTCCTGGCTTCATGTCGCCGTCACACATGTAGCAGACGCTCTCCTTGGGTCGGCTATCGACTTTGGCCGGGGTAAGTCGCTCGAAAGCGGGTGGTTCCGTAGTGGTAAGGTCAACGCCGAATTCCTTCCACTTGGCGAGGATGTCCTCTTTCGAGTAGAAGCCTTCGTGGCGGAACAGCTCTCTGCCGGAAGTGTCATAGAAGATCTGTGTTGGTATGAGTTTAATCCCGTACTTTCCCGCCTCATCCGGCTTTTTCCAGACGTCGATGAATCGCACTTCCAACCGCCCGGCGTACTCCTTCTTGAGTTCTTCGAGTATCGGGGCCATCATCTTGCACGGGATACACTCGCCTGCCCCAAGGTCAATCAGAGCAGGCAGACCTTTGCCGACAGGTTGGTCCGCCTGGTTTTCCATCCGAGATTGGGACACAATTGTCTTTCGGTCCGACACAGCGTCCACAGTCGCCTTCACACCCCCGTTCGACCGATTCTGCTTGACGGCAATTACGACTGCCACCGCGACCATGAGAACTACAACAGTTGCGATCTTTCCAATCTTGTTCATGTTCGAAGTACCTTCCTTTCTTGAAACCGTCCCATCCAACTCGTCAGCAGTTACTAAGCGAGCGTCTCCCTGCCCTTGGCTAGGACTTTGACAATGTTTTCTTCAGTCACATGGGTATGACCTTTCTCCATGCCCAGATCAGTAATGCGCATATGCTTGAATCGAGTGAATCCAGCCTGCTCCAGACAGTTCTTCGTGCAGTCCAGATCACAGCCGTCGATGGCCAGGATGTCCGACGCCTCCCCGGTTTTCTTCATGATGCCGGCAACACGCCCGCCGACACCGGCGAGGCAGAACATTTTGCCCAGCCCGTTCTTAGTCAGCTCTCTGGCTGCACGGTCGGCTATTTCGCCCACATCTGCGGCGCCCGAACAGGCAAATATCAATCTCGGACCACCGCTACTGCATTTGCTTTCTCCACACATCTATCATCCCTTTCCATGAAATCTTTCGGGGTAGCATCATGTCCTATTAGGCGCCCCGGATCTCCAATGCAACGTCGTTACGACAACATCTCTTTGATTGCGCCTACATCCGCGACCTTTCCCGTGACTTTGACTTGCCCATCTATTACCAGAGCAGGCGTTACCATCACGCCAAATTTCATTATCTCGGTGATCTCTGTAACCTTCTCAACTTGATGCTCAACTTCCAATTCTTTTGCAGCAGCTTCGGCATTCTCTGCAAGTTTTTTGCACTTCGGACAACCGGTGCCTAGAATTTGAATTTTCTTCATATGTTCTGCCTCCCGTATTCAGTTGATCTTCACGCTTTCGTATTATTACTCCTGCCGTCTTGGCCAGATTTCCTTGTACGCTCGATCAGACTTTGAGCCTTGTCTTTCTGAACGAGTTCTTCTAACCTTAGCTGCTCATCTATCCGCAGATAGCACCGAACAGCATTCCAACGATTGTTGACATCACAACAACCAATAAGATGAACACGATTGTTTTTGTGTTCCCCATCACTTTTCGGATGACCAGAATGCTGGGCAGTGACAGTGCAGGGCCGGCCAGAAGCAGCGTCAGAACAGGCCCCTTGTGCATCCCGAGCTTCATAAGAGCTTGGGTAATCGGAATTTCGGTCAATGTGGCAAAATACCAAAAGGCGCCAATCACACTGGCAACGAGGTTACTGCGAAGCGAATTATCGCCCACGTATTGCGCCACCTGTTTCTCCGGTAGCAGCACGCTAACAAATCCAACGACGAACACGCCACCGAACAGAAGAGGAACGAGCAGCTTGGCAAATTCCCACGTGTTATGCATCCATTCGGATAACTCATCACGTTCGAACCACCGCCAGGCCATGATTGCCACCGCAAGGCCACAAAGACCGGCCAGATACCATCTGATGTGGTGCAGGCGGATGACCCAGGTCTTCTGTTCCTGCATGTCGGTAATCTCGCTCTTGTTAAGGGTAATCTTGTCACCTACTTTGCCGTCTGCGAGGTCCTCTTCGAGCTGGAATCGAACCGCATCCTTCGTATCATGGATGACCACGGCCTTGAACTGGCGTCCATCACCTGTCTTCACAACCACATTGCCGGGATTGTACCAGTCACTGAACACCAGAAACAACATCATGCAAGCAAGATAGAGGGCTGTCTTACCGATGTGACGGCGATGTTTCTCAGGCTCGGGCATCTGCATGGCAACCTTTGCCTTTGCCCTCTCGCCTCTGCGGAAGACAGTGGCCATCAGCAGGCCGACAACCACCGAGAAGACCACAGCCCCGATGAATCTGCCTGCTCCAATGTCGAAGCCTAGAACGCGGGCGCTTAAGAAGATGGCAAGGACGTTTATGCCCGGTCCGGAGTACAAAAAGGCCGTCGCAGGTCCAAGACCGGCACCAAGGCCGTAAATGCCAGCAAACATAGGCAGTACGCTGCACGAGCAAACTGCAAGTACACACCCTGATACCGATGCTACAGCATAGGCCAAGGGTTTGTTTGCGTTCGGCCCCAGATAGCGCATGACCGAGTCCTTTGATAGGAAAGTGATAATCGCTCCGGCAATGAACAGGGCCGGGACGACGCAGGCCAACGTGTGATTTCGGGCATACCATTGGAGTAACCGAAAAGCCTCCTGAATTGCCTGTTGAATCTTCGGATTGCCCAAAGGTAAGATATACGCAACAACGAAGATGGCTGTCAGAGCTGCAAATGTTTTTAATTCACGTTTCACGAAAAGGCTTCTCCGGAAATCCTGTGTATATGTGACCATTTATTCACATATCTGCGAAAAGCAATAACAACTTCAATTGTATGATTTGATGTCATCCTCATGTCTGTTTTGACTCAAGACTCGCAATCATCCGCCAGTCAGTCGAAGGATATTACAGTGCTCGCAGGAGTTTGTCGTTTTCTCTGACCTGATGTTTCAACATACGAGTTACACAGGAGAAGAACTCAAGAATGCACGGCGTCTCCAATCGATAAATGACCTTAGGGCCTTCCTTGCGGTAGTCCAGTATGCCCGTACGGACCATCATTGAGAGATGTCGGGACACATTTGATCGCTCGGAGCCAACTTCCTCAGCGATATCACAAACGCATTGCTCGCCATCCTTCAGGAAGTCCACGATCGCGACGCGCAAAGGGTGGCTTATCGCCTTGGCTATCTCGGCCTGTTTCTCATAACGCAGTTGATCGCTTTTCCCTATCATACCTCAATCCAACTTACGTGTATATGCGATGATGTACTCATGTGTCCATATACTCATATATTAATAGGGTGTTCACGACTAGTCAAAACATTTCTTGAGAATTTCTACGGTCTTCTGAAGGAGAGCCTCGACTCTGACCACGACCACAGGACGTGGTTCTTTATGAAGAAACAAGCTGAAGGATTTATCTACATGAATTAGCAGATCATTACGACTACGCTGCAAGGAAAGGAAAGTACATTGGTCGAAAGAAATCCACAAGACCGCAAGGGAGACAGTTGTTGAAAGGAAGAAGATAACAACCAGCAGATTCCTAGCGTTCTTGAGCATCTTGCTTACTCCTTATTAGATCCATTAGGTCGCCACCCACTATTATAGACACAAGATGTCAAAGGAGGCAGGGAAAAAATCAGGTTTAACGTAGAGGGCAATACGCCAGCCAGCCACGCATGGTAGCCAACGCAGCCGGATATATTGTTTCCGCCTTGTATGGTACTACCTGGAATGGTAGACTTGGGTTATATGTAAGCTATCGTGGTTGAACAAAGGCGAAATTCCTGGGAGGTACAATCATGGGCCATCGCATCTTCTGTCAGACAATTCTGGCCATCTGCATGTGCTTTGCGGTTTCCTGCAGCAGCCAACATTCCATGACTGCGGCATCAGATAATAAAGAGAAAATCGTAAGAAGAGAAAAGGTAAGAACAGAATTGAAGAATCAGTACGGCAATTTCTACCAGGGACGAGAAGAGCTTACGATAATATCAATCGAGGAGCTTGCCAGTGACGGAATCAGGATCAAATTGACCTTGCAATCACATTTGAAGGAGTTCTCTTACTTTCTTATTTCCACCAATGGATCAGAATTTCAGAAATCTCTCGATGGCAGCATAGTGGCTGATTTCAGAATAGATGATAGTTCTGCTCGGACAACCAGTATCATCGTGACGATGGTTTCCAACGACGGCGGAATCTCGGAATCCTATACACTTGATCTGATCTGTAATGCAAGTGAGTATTGGGCCTCGAAAGGTGCGAAGGGGTACCCAAACTGGATCACCGTAAAGACCTATCCCTTCTTGGACTTCACCCCATCGCACACGGTGGAGAACTGGATATATAGGATACCAACAAGCCGAGAAAGGAGATTTGCCGAACAGAAATGGGGCGATCTTATCAAGGATGCCGATTCGAACTACGAGAAGGCCAAGTTGTTGGCAAAGGCCCTGATGGATGATCTGAAGCCGCACATCGGTGTACCCTCCGATGCGATGAAGGCGCCGCCATTCGAGCAGTACGAGAGGATGGTTTCGGGAAAAGACAAGGGCTTCTGCACAAATCTGGCGAACATATATATCCATGCCTGCAATTCTCTGGGAATTCCTGCCCGTAGGATACATCTGGAAAAGGTTCATTCCAGGTCTGACAAGGTCAGCGTTAGGATGGGAGGGATGCACTCCACGACAGAAATATTTGACGAGAAGTTGAACCAGTGGATATGGATAGACCAGACCTACAATGTTCTTGGTGCATATTTGGGTCAGGAAGGACCTCTTAATATGACGGAGTTTTCCTTATTCCTTAACCAAGACGAAAGAAGAAAGCGTTTACGGGTGCTTTACTATAATCATAAAGACAAATCTGAAGAGCTTCTCTCTCTCGGTGAATGTCCTAAGAAATTTGCCAGCTTGGATGGATGGGACACAGAATTTCATTATTTCTATTCAGGAAACCGAAAATAGGATTGTATTGACCTATGAATGAGATCAAACAACTTCCAAACAAGGAAATCAAAGATTCTGGTTGCGTAGGCAAGAAGTTCGTGGAGCTAGGTATTGACGATTTTCATCGTGCGTGTAGGTGGGTGACATAAACACTCTTGGGAATTTCATCGATGCTGTTATAAGGCAGCGTGACAGAGGAGATATTCCGCCATTGGACGCACAAGATTTGATTGATGCTGCACAATACACAAATGACATGCTTACTAGTGGGTACGGTCGCGTAGGCGTTATCCCATAGCGATTCTACGAGAATTGAGCTTAGAACAGTACGCTTCTAACTGGAGAGTATTCTCTCGACCTTTCCCTGATCCACGTCCATCACATACTGAATTCCGCTAACTTGTTGTGCCTCATGCGTCAGAGCCGCGATATCGTCCCTGGCGATGTGTTCCAGAGAGAACTTGCGACTACCCGCCATCAGTTGTCGCAGACCTTGGGCAAGACGTTCATAATACGTGTAGAGTCCCAGAGCACCCGTCGGCAGTCTCTCGAATTCCTCATCGCCGATCTCTTGCCGCAAGGCGCTTGCGGTAACGAAGATTTCGTCCTTTGAATTCCCGAACCGCTCGATGTACACGGGAATCTGGTTCTCGTCTATGGTGCGCCCGATGGTCTTTCCAACCATAGCCGCGGCAATGGGAGCTCGAGCCATACCTACCAGCTTGACAAACGGCGCAACCAGTGCAAGTCCCTTGAAGATTTGGTCCTCGAAGGCGAATCCGCCGGCCACGGCCAACGCCGGCAAATGCTCACCTTTGTCGGCAATACGCTTGGCATACTGATGCAGAAGCGAATGCAAGTGCACTGGGGGGATGCCCCACTCATTCATCATGCGCCAGGGGCTCATTCCGGTGCCGCCGCCCGCCCCGTCAACCGTCAGCAGGTCAATCTTGTAACGGGAGGAAAACAAAACGGCTCTTGCAAGGTCAGCGGGCCTGTAAGCACCCGTTTTCAGAAACACGTACTTGGCTCCGGCTCTGCGTAATTCTTCAACCCGTTTGGCAAATGATTCCTCAGTCACCATTCCTACCCGCGAATGTCGCTCAAACTCCTTGAAAGCTCCTCGCTCGAAAGCTTTGATCACATTCGGATCGGTCGGGTTCGGCAGGACTATGTAACCACGCTCGTACAACAGTTGAGCCTTTTTGACATCTGTGATTTTCACTTCTCCGCCGATATCCTTGGCGCCCTGGCCCCACTTGAGTTCGACGCATTCTACACCGAGTTTCTCAATGGCGTATTCCTGTGTACCTAATCGCGTATCCTCAACATTTCCCTGTACGATGATGGCGCCGTATTCGTCTCGCTGATGGTCTTTATAGAGATTCACACGACGTTTGAGATCAGCTGTATCAACCACGCGACCATTTTTTATGACAGACTCGGGGTCCATTCCAACGACGTTCTCACCAATAGTCAGGCCGGTCCCTGCTAAGGCAGAGCCAATAGCCAGCCCCTCCCAGTTATTCTTGGCGATGTTTGTCGAACCAATCCCAGGAATACCCCACGGATAGCGGAACTTTATCCCATTATCATGGCCAAATGCCACCTCCAAATTAACGGCGGGAAAGACGGCCTTGTCACTGTCGGCTTCAATGCCATGTGCACCAACGGCGGTCCCCATGATGTTGAAGTGTGAATAGTCTACCGGATAGGTTTTCTCCGCGGCGGTGGTTACCACACCGAAGGGTTGTGGATAAATAACTTCGTGGCCGCGGTAGGCACTTTTGCCTATTTCACACATTCCGATGCAGCCGTCCACACACGTAACACACATACCCGAGGCGGGCACAACCGACTCTTCCGTTCTGTTCTTCGTTAAAGTTGCAGCCGAAGCATTTACCTTGGAGAGCGTAAGTGACATTTGCGTTTGCTCCTATTTGTTATCTTTTAGTCTTTCTTTATCTCACAAGCTACACATGGATCCATGTAGCACATCATATCGTCAAAGTGTTCTTTCTCGATACAAGGCGGTGTTAGATTCGCACAACCTCCACAGATTGCTTTTTCCGGCTCGCTGTATGTGCAACGAAGCTGACAGGCCGGACATACATATATGCAGCCGCCGCAGAGCCGACAGACATCCGATTTAACATCAAACGGACTGCCGATTTCTCTCTTTTCACCGCGGTTGCGAAAGCCGATGGCCTTGGCCATCATTTGCTCCTCACACATACGTACACACAAGCCACAAAGGATGCAATCCTCGTATTCCTGCTTGAAGCGCTGCCGACGAATGCCGTGTTTAGAAGCGAGATCCTGAATTGTCTTTGACTGGGGACACGATGCGAGCAAGAGTTCCAGAATCATCCTGCGCGCCCTTAGCACTCGCGATGATGTAGTACGTACCTTGAGCCCTTCCTCCGCCGGGTAAGTACACGAGGAAACCAACTTTGCTTTCGGCGCCTCGCCGATCTCAACAACGCACAGCCGGCACGCCCCGTAGGGTGACAGTCCGTCCATATGACATAGGGTTGGAATCGCAAAGCCCAAGAACCTCGCGGCCTCCAGCAGGGTAGTGCCTTTCTCAACCGAAACATCCAAACCGTTTATTCTCAAAGTAATCATGCTGATTTCTCCTCAACGGCGGCACATTCGGCTTCTCCATTTTGCGTGGGCTGGGTGAATTCCAAGTCGCACCTCAGACACCTTCGGGCTTCATGGATTGCTTGTTCGACAGACAATGCCATCTCCACTTCTGCGCAACTCTGCTTCCTTGACTTGGCGCTGAGCGTATGGGGTTCCACTCTTGCCGCATCTTCAAGCTCTTCATCGCTGAGACCAGCAGGTTCTATGAAAGCCGCAGGCAGTTTTACCCTGGGTGGCTCAACAAGCTCTTCGCCGCGAAGATAGTGGTCTATAACCTTCGCTGCCTTTCTGCCAGCTGCAATAGCGTCAACAACAGTATCAGGACCCGTCACTAAGTCTCCTCCGGCGAACACTCCTTGGCGATTGGTAGCAAGAGTCCTCCCGTCAACACGCAATCTGCCGCCCTTATCAAGCTTCAAACCCATAGAAGCAAGGCAATCGCTATCTGGGCGCTCACCGATGGCTACTATCAGGGTATCCAAGGGAATAGTAAACTCAGTGCCAGGTATGGGAACAGGTCTAAGTCGTCCGCTCGAGTCAACATCGCCCAGCCTGTTTCTGACGCACTTGATATCGGCCAAGCGTCCATCTTTCGCATCAATCTTTACCGGCTGCACAAATGTTTCGACTTTCACTCCCTCGGCCTCGGCAGCTCTGATATAACGTATGCTTGTCGGCGAGACCAGTGTTTCAAGCCTTATGCCTTCCTCTATAGCTGCCTCGACCTCTTCGGCGTAAGCAGGCATCTCCTGGGAAGTACGCCGGTAGAGGAGCGTTACACTTCTGACTTTTTTCTGACGGATAGCCACTCTTGCGGCATCCACGGCGGAATTGCCGCCGCCAACGATACCAACGTGCCCCCTTGCCATCTCCTCGCCCCTCAGATTAAAGGCCTTGAGGAATTCCATTGATGAGAAGATTCCTTCGGTATCTTCTCCTTCAAGCCCCAGCCGCCAGCTCCTATCCGCCCCTATTGCCAGGAAAACCGCATCGAAACCATCCTTGAAAAGCCCGTCGATGGTAATGTCACGGCCCAAGGCGGTCCGGCACCTGAGCGTGATGTTTTCATCGAGCAGTGATTCTATCTCCTTTTCTGCCACATCCCGAGGGAGCCGATAAGCCGGAATGCAGCTCATGAGCATTCCCCCCGGCTTCTCGGCCGCCTCAACAAGCGTCACCTTGTGGCCAAGCAGAGAAAGATAATGGGCCGCCGAAAGACCGGCAGGCCCTGAGCCCACAACGGCTACTCTGTGAGAATCCTTGGTCCGGCGTGGGACTCTGACAGGT
This sequence comes from Planctomycetes bacterium B3_Pla, assembly GCA_005223045.1. Lineage (GTDB taxonomy): Bacteria > Planctomycetota > Phycisphaerae > Sedimentisphaerales > Anaerobacaceae > SG8-4. Next base: position 42,719 of record NJBM01000027.1, read on the forward strand.
TTATAAACTCCCGGGTCAACGCGGTCTGTGATAAATCTCTTCAACGCTCGGATGGCAATAGCTTGCCCCCCGCTGACAGCGAGGTTGCATCTTGTTTCGCACTTGCGACCACAAACTCGCGCGCAAACCGATGGGAACGGGTTGACCTCCCTGATAACTTTGTAGGCCTCTTCGTACTTACCCTTCTCTATTAAGGCGACATAGCGCCAAACTTCGGTGTCCAGCGGGCAGCCGGCCTGGCAGGAGGCGCCCACCAGGTCTTTGCACACGAAGGCGCCGCACTTCTTGTCAATCACGTGCCGGTGGTATTCATCGCGGAAGTAACGCAGGGTGCTTAGGACAGGATTTGAAGCCGTCTGCCCGAGGCCACACATCGTCGTATCCTTGACCGCCTCCGCTAATTCTTCCAGAAGGTCTAAGTGCTCAGGCGTCCCGTTACCTTTCGAGATGTCGTCGAGAATCTCGTACATCCGTTGCGTACCCTTGCGGCAGGTGAAACACTTGCCGCAGGATTCTTCCTTGAGAAAAGCCATGAAGTATCGGGCGACATCCACCATACACGTATTTTCATCCATGACAATCATGCCACCTGAGCCCATGATTGAGCCGGCCTTGGTTAAGCTGTCGTAGTCTACCGGCAAATCAAACATGTCGGCAGGAATACAACCCCCGGATGGCCCACCCGTTTGAACCGCCTTTATCTTGGCCTTGTCCGCCGGGCCGCCGCCGATGTCATAGACGATCTTCTTGATGCTCATTCCCATCGGTACTTCGACAAGGCCGGTATTCTTGATCTTGCCGACAAGACTGAATATTTTCGTCCCCTTATTGCCCTCAGTGCCTATGTTCGCAAACTTCTCAGCTCCAAGTCCGAAGATAAGCGGAATGTTCGCCCAAGTTTCAACATTGTTAATTGCCGTGGGCTTACCTTCGATACCTTTCTGTACGGGGAAGGGTGGCCGCTGACGTGGCTCTCCCATCTTCCCTTCAACGGACCGGATCAAAGCTGTCTCCTCGCCGCAGACAAATGCTCCGGCTCCTTTGACCATCTCAATATCAAACGAAAAACCGCTTCCGAGAATATTCTCGCCCAGAAGTCCTAACTGGTGTGCTTGCTCCAACGCGATGTTCAGATGCTTGACAGCAACGGGATATTCATTGCGAACATAGACTATCCCTTCGGATGCACCGGTTCCATAAGCGCCTATGACCATTCCCTCGATGATGCTGTGTGGGTTCCCTTCCAGGACGCTGCGGTCCATGTAGGCGCCGGGGTCGCCCTCATCAGCATTGCACACAAGGAATCTGCCGTTGCTGCCCCGCTGCTTGGCCAATAGTTGCCACTTCAGACCTGTTGGAAAACCGCCTCCCCCACGACCGCGCAAACCCGAACGTTTCACCTCCTGCACCACCCATTGAGGATCTCGTTTTGACAAGACGGACCCGAGAGCGCTGTAGCCGTTTTGAGAAATATAGTCGTAAATCCGAATAGGGTCTATCTTCTGATTAAGGCTCAGAATACTGCGCTGCTGATTCCTGAAAAACGGAATATCGTCGCGCTTATAGTACTTCTCTCCGGTTGTTGGATCTTTATAAAGCAACTCCTCTACGTACTCATCCGAAAGCAAAGCCTCAATTATCCGCGGAATATCATCAAGACTCACCTGGGTGTAGAATGCCTGTTGCGGCTCGGTAAGAATAAACGGGCCCATCTCGCAGAAGCCGTGGCATCCTGTGACCCGAAGCGCAACCTTGCCTACTAAGCCCTTTTCAATAATATTTCGCTTCACGACTCTAATGACACCGTTCGAGCCGCTCGCCTGGCAGGCCGTACCTGCGCAGACTACTATACAGGGTTTGTTCTTGTCGATAGCGCCAGAAAGCACGCTGCGCAGTTCTCTCAGTTCGTCTATAGAAGATAATCTTAGCACACTACCACCTCGTACAAATCATTACACAAACAGAGTTCCCAACTGAATGTGCATTAAACCACATCCAACATATGGTTCTTGCATCCGCGGCGTGAACATATCTTCACTACACCGCCACCGTGGACGAGCATTGGCACCATTGGCGCCCTGCACATCGAACAATCTGATGTACACGGTATTTCCACCCCACAGTGCGGACAGTGGAATCTTACCACGGTACTGTCTGGGATGTCCAAGTCCGTTGAGATATTATGACTCCCATATAAACATGAAAGCCTCAGCCAACCTTCTTCATGGTTATGGGAAATATTCACCTTAATCGATGGATAGCCATCGATGGCGGAAGTCTCGTCCATGAAGCTACGGTTGCAGTGGGGACAACTAACACTGATCGGGAAGATGCGTTTATCCTTGCCTATCTCGGCGCCGTCGAATCCCTTGCGGGCCTCGTCCAGTAACTGACCAATCCTCGACTTTCTCACCTTCGAAAAATAATGGCCGTCGATAACAACAACCGGACCCAACGCACAGGCACCTAAGCAGTTCACCGTCTCCAAAGTAAATTCCTTGTCGGGAGTCGTTTCTCCGGGCTTGATTCCGAGTTGTTGCTTCAACTCTTCGACAATTCTTGGCGCGCCCCGCACGTGGCAGGCTGTCCCAAGGCACGCACAGACAAGGTGCTTGCCCCTTGGTTTTAGGCTAAAGGAGCGATAGAACGTGGCGACACCATATACGTCGACCAGAGAACGACGGCTTCTATCGCTCACTATTCTAAGCGCCTCTTCAGGAAGATAGCCGTATTCACCCTGGATTTCTTCGAGGATGGCAATAAGCCCGCCTCTGTCTTCATTGTGTTTCTCGAGTATTCTCAGAATGTTCGTCACATCCACGTCTTCGCACACTTCGACGCGGTCGCTGCTTGAGGCAAAGGCTTCTTGCTTCATTTCACTGGTACTCCTCACAATGCCAGACACCGCCTTCGGCTTTTGGAAAGATACACGTTTGGCGGTTTTCACAGTCGCGGCACAGCCCGATCAAACTGCCTGACTCTTCAGCCGTAACGAACGATGCAGTCGGTTGCGGTCTGTCCTCTTCAGCCTTTCTCTTGGCAGGGATACTCTCAATCTCAAATTCCTCACAGTAAAACGATGGTCTTTGAGGATCCCTTGGAAAAGTACACGTCGAAGCATGCTTGCATGTGGAGCATAAACGCGGGTATATAGTATTGCCTAGCATGACCTATTCCTTAAAATCTGCCGTCTTATGGCCCGCATACATGCAAAGGACATGCCAGCCGGTTCGCAACGCAGAAGGACAGATGTCTCCATGTGCCCCGACTCCGGACGCAAAAAAGAAAATGCACCCCTAATTGGCAGAAAATGAAGAGTTCCCGCGAAATAGTCTTTTCGTTGAGGTTGCCTATTGGCGTCGCCGCGTCTAAGTAGGCAGAAGAAAGCGGCGGGGCATTTTGAACCAGCGGGGAGGATCTGCTCGGCACTCAAGGCTTCAGGAAGAAGGTTTTTCAATTCTCCTGAGCTTCTCTCGCAGGGTTTTGCGATTTATACCTAAGAGTTCTGCGGCACGGGTCTTGTTGCCGTCCACGCTTGCCAGAACGTTGCTAATGTATTCGGCCTCCACTTCCGCGAGAGTTCTGGTGAATCCCGTTTTGCGCAGGGCTGAGAAACGCATAAGAGTAGGCAAGTCAGGAACGTCGATAGCATCCCCGTCAGTCATTACTACCAGGCGCTGAATCACGTTCTCAAGTTCTCTGACGTTACCCGGCCAATTGTAACTCCTCAGACTTTGCAGAGCCTTGTCGGAAAAATGCCGAGGCGATTGGTCTGATTCGGCTGCAAACTCAGTCACGAAGTGATGGGCCAATAACAGTATATCGTCGTCCCTCTCTCTGAGAGGCGGAATAAATATGGTGATGACATTGAGGCGGTAGAATAGATCCTCGCGGAAAAGCCCCTTTCTCACCAAGCCCTGCAGGTCTCTGTTGGTCGCGGCCAGAATTCGCACGTCTACTTTTCGCAATCGGTTCGACCCGACCATACAGACTTCCCTATCTTGCAGTACCCGGAGGAGCTTGACTTGCATGGCCAGACTCATATCGCTGACCTCGTCAAGAAAAATGGTGCCACCATCCGCGGCATGAAAAAAGCCGGCCTGGGATTCGTCTGCTCCGGTGAAGGCTCCCTTTACATGTCCAAATAACTCGCTCTCAAGCAACGCTTCGGGGATTCCACCGCAGTTAACGGGCACGAAGGGCGCCGAAGACCGGGCACTGCCGTAGTGTATGGCTCGCGCTGCAAGCTCTTTGCCCGTTCCACTTTCACCTGTTATCAGCACGGTGGCCGAGGTGGACGAAGCCTTACCTATCGCGACAAAAACATTCTGCATTACTCTTGAGTCCCCGATGAAACCCTTGTGCGCGGGAACCACTTGGGCTAGGGTCGTGCGCCCCGACCTTCGGACCTTGAGTTTGTCGAGAGCACGTTGAACAGCAGAAAGAAGTTCCTCATCAGTGAAAGGTTTGGCAAGAAACTCTTCTGCACCGGTCTTGATCGCGTTGACGGCCCCTTCGATCGATGGATAACCTGTGATCATCATCGCTTCAGTGTCTTTGAAGTTCTCCCGAACGTGCCGCACCAAATCCAGACCGCCAACCTTTGGCATTTTGAGGTCCGTGATGACCAGATCCAACGCCGTCCCTCCCAAGATTTCGACTGCCTCAGCCACGCCCGGTGCCGTGAAAACCCGGTATCCGGCCGCCGTCAGATTTCGCTGCAGCACCTCCAGCGTTGCTCCGGAGTCGTCAACAATGAGAATGCGTTCCTTCGCCGGCGAAGATGACATATCAAGTGTGTTCCTCTGTATCCTCCGGTTTCCCTATAGGTAACCGGACTTCAAAACGAGTGCCGGAGCCGATCTTGCTCTCAACTTCAATTGACCCATCGTGTGCGGTAACGATTCCATGTACTACCGGCAGGCCAAGGCCCGTTCCCTGACCAATCTCTTTCGTCGTGTAGAATGGCACAAATACTTTATCAAGACCGTCCTTGCTCATACCAGTGCCCGTATCTTCAACAACCAGATAAACGCTATGGTCACAGAATCGTGTCTGAACCGTGATCTTGCCTGCTCCCGGCATCGACTGCAAGGCATTGACAACAAGATTCACCAAAACCTGATTCAACTGTGCAGGATCGGCAGTGATTACAGGCAGGTCTGGCGTAAGCGAACACACAAGTTCGATTCCGGACTTGGCGCACCTGGCTTCAAAGAAGTAAAGCCCGTCTTCCACCAGCTGATTAAGGTTGACTTGTGTCTTTTCGGGAGGCTTTTCACGAGCAAAGACCAGGAGCTTCTGGATAATCTCCCGTGCGTGCAGAGAAGCAGCTTCGATTTTTCCAATGTCCTGCTGTGCCGAGTCCGGTATCCCAGGACACTTCTTTGCCAACTGCGCAAATCCGAGAATATTTCCCAGCGGTTCGTTCAGTTCATGAGCTACCCCTGCGGCAAGCATCCCAATGGTCGCCAACCGATCAGCATGCAGAAGTTGATTGTGTAACTTCAGTCTGTCTTCTTCTGCCTCTCGATGCTCGATAATTAGTGCTATCTGTCGGGATACCTCGTCAATCAAATTCCGCTCTTCCCTGAAGAACGGCCCTTCGTCAAGTTCAAGCTTTTGTTCTGCATAGACTATTTCAACACCCCCCCTTGGCCGGCCGCCCACTACTATATCCGCAGCCTGTTTTTGACCGGCCTCTCGGAATCCCACTGTGTGGTACACAGTGCCGTCCCGCGTGATTCGGGCCGAGGCTATTTCAGGATACTGCCAAGCGGAAGGCAACAGTTCAACAACGCCCTGGAGGACTTCATCCAAGGACATTCCTGGCCGCCCCGCAATCTGCGCAATGCCGTAAAGGCAAGTTAGCTCTTTAACACGCTCGCGTAGTGCCAGCCTCTCGGAGTAAGACAATTGGCCTTTTGCCATCAGAGTCTCCATACATCTGGAAAACCGCAGAGTGAAGCACCTCTGCTTCGTCTTCCTATGGTATGATTATATCTCGCCTTACGGCCGCCTGTCAATCTGTCAATGCGCACGATGCAGGCTTTCTGGACGACAGCCGCCGAAGAGGACTATCGGATTGTAGAGACTTGGAACGCAAAGGCCTTTACTCTCACAAGCTATCTCGTCGAATCAAATAGGAGAATGCATCTGCAAGATCGAGCTTCGATCACGCCACATCTTCTCTTCGAAGCGCATACTTCCTACTATTCTCAATAACCCTGTCAGTCCGCTCGGACACATCCTGGACGTATCTTGTAGCCATCGTGAGATCAACGTAACCGAGAAGTCTTTGAACTGCAAAGGGGTCTCCCGACCGTGATGCTGGGATTACAGCCAGTCAGCAGCCGGTATTTGATCCACCGCGTGGCGCAAGACAGGATCAACATTCATATAAACCTAGTTGGTTAGATCCGGAGATGAATGTTCCAGCAATCTTTGTACGACAGCAGTGAAAACACCGTTCTGAGCAAGGACAGAACCGAAGGTCTTTCGCAGATCGTGAAACTTGAAATCACACAAACCAAGCTTCTCACGTATCTTGGTCCATCTGTATTGACTGAAACGACGGTTGAATATCTTCTCTTGTTTCGGATTGAAGCATGAGAGGCGTTGGTGCATGAATCAATTCCTGTCTTGACAAAAAATCTTCTATCAATCACATTATAAGCATGTTAAGCCCCCGAATGCAATGGAGAGCCCACCATGTTCGAGCCTCATAAAGTAGCCTATAGGCATCCGAAATACAAAACAGCATACCGTGTAAAGAATTGGCCAGAATATGAGAAATCTCTCCGCGACCGAGGTGATATTACGGTCTGGTTTAGCCAAGACGCCATCGAGGCTTGGACACCCCAACAGAATGGAAAACGGGGCGGCCAACCGGTTTATTCGGACATTGCCATCGAAACTTCACTGTCCCTGAGACTGGTCTTTCAGCTTCCATTGCGTCAGACAGAGGGATTCCTCGGATCCATATTCAGACTGATGAGTTTGGATCTCCCTTGTCCGGATCACACGACCTTGTCCCGCCGGACTCGAACCGTGGATGTGCAGAGGAACATCGATAGACTCCCAGACGGTCCCGTGTGTTTCATCGTGGACAGCACAGGCCTCAAGGTATGTGGTCAGGGAGAATGGCATTCTCGGAAATACGGAGAGAAACGGTATAAACGTTGGAAGAAACTGCATATTGGAGTGGACAAGAATGGCTGGATTATGGCTTCTAAGGTTACTGAGGGATACGAGCAAGATCCTTCCCAGGTGCCTGATCTCCTGGATCAGGTTGATCGAGAAATAGAATGTTTCGTGGGAGACGGCATCTATGACAGGGAGCCGGTCTGCGAGGCGGTACAGCAGCACTCATCAGGAGCCTCAATAGTTGTACCTCCGAGAAAAGATGCTGTGCTGTCTAACTGTTCGACTGGTGTTCTCTCTCAGCGGAACCAGCACATTTCGAAGATAGAGAGGATGGGGAGGTCCAATTGGCGCCGTCGATCGGGATACTATTTGCAGAGTCATGTTGAAAACGTCATCTATCGCTTTAAGAGAATCATTGGAGGGCGACTGAGATCCAAGCGTGGTGAAGCTCAGGAACGGGAGGCCTTGATTGGTTGTGCAATTTTGAATAAGATGCTGGAAATAGGCAGGCCGGTATCATATCAGGTTTGTTAAATCAGTTGTCAGAGGGCGCATTGCAATTTATGTTTGATTCATGCACCAATGCCCATTTCAGCAAACAAAGAACATTTTTTCGGACTCACCTCGCGAAAAATGGGGGTGTGTGGAGACAAAACGGAGACAACGTGTCACGCGAAAATCATGGCGTTCTTGAGCTCATTAAGAAAGTGACTTGCCGTATGAGAACATATGATCTCCCAACTCAACATCCCATTGGCTGGATCTTCCGGCCAAATGGAATTGGCGCGCATCTGGTTAGAGACAACCGGGGCCCGTACCGCAGATCGATACGGGCCCCGAACTGATGCTAAATTGTTACCTGCCACACCGTATCTGATGGCTGTGGTTCCGGTTCCTATCGTGGTCGATACAGCCGGATATCGTCAAAGAACATCTTACCTGAACCACCGGTTGCCGCCGGATCACTTCTACTACCCAGACCAATCGCGATCTTATCCACGTTGGTCAGGACTATGCCCTGATCTGCGAAGGTCTGGAGCGGGATAATCCATTCGGTCCAGGTGTCGATCTGCGCCGCGGCCGGATCATCGTGGACCACCACTACCGGGCTCCCGGCACTGTTAGAAATCGCTACATACAGCGGCTCGGCATCATTGGCGAGTATGCCGACATCCTGATTCGCCCACTGTGGGCTGACATTGCCGGTCGTCATAACGTTTGTGAATACGGCCTGACACGTCTGAGCAGCATCATGGCTGGTCACCGCCAACCCGATATAGACATCCGCACCCATCTGAATGTTCTCCGGCGAACCCTGCATCGTCCACGTTGTGCCGTCGGCCGAACTGGATGCCGTAAAGTTGCCGGCAAGGTCACGCTCGATCTTGACCCAGTACGGCGCGGTTATCCCGCCTGTTGTCGTATCAAGGCTGGCCTGGCCCGTGCCGGGACGTCGCTGGAAGGAAACACCTTGAGCAGGGGTCACAACCATCGTTGCGTGCACGGAGCCAGGTTCGAGACTCTGGCGAATCATTACACCGGCCTTCGCCCAGTTGTGGGTGTTCTCAACGCTCTGGACCTTTGCTACAATCGAGCCGACACCGGTGAGTGACTTATAGGCAAAGTGGAACTCATCTGCCTCGTCCCAGATGTCTGCGCCGGAGCCGGTCATTGTGTAAGTGCCGACCGGGCCTTCGACAAAGTTGCCGGTGGACGCCGGATAGCCTCTGAACGACAGAGACAATTCCGCAACGCCTTCTTCGGTCCAGTCACGCGTATTGACCAGTGTCAGAGTTGCTTCGGAAATCTTGTTGGCGGTGTCGTAGATATAGGGCATGGACTGGTTACCGCCGTGGACTGTAGTCTGCTCGGCGTAGGGGGGAAGGTCATTACCCACCAAAGCTCCATTGGTCGTGGTTCCGAAGCCGTCTATCCACATGTCGAATATCCTGTTGCTTGCATCATCGGGCGGGTCAATGTCGTTGTAGGACTCAAAGTCGTCAACGACAAGGAAATCAGCTGTCGTAAAGCTCCAGACGCTGCCAATCCACGGACTGTCGGGGTTGACGCTATTGACTTCATCAATGCGCCAGTAGTAGGTGGTATGCCAAGCGAGTTTGCCCGCATCATAGCTCTCATCACCAAGTGCCTTTGTGCCTTTATACTCAGGCGAGGCTATGGTGGCATTCTTCACTGCTTCTTCATCGGCGCCGAAATACACCTCGTGTGAGGCGGCATAATCTCCAGCTCCCCAACTGAGCACAGGTGTGTGCCTTACACCGGTAGCGCCATTACGTGGATTCGGGCTGCCGGCTTTTATAGGCAGCGCCAATGCAGCCTGCGGAACGATCTGCTTTGGCGTGGAAGGACTTTCCCATCGCAGCTCTGCTATCGCATTGCTCGTGTCCTCAAAATACTCCATGACAATGGTGTAGGTATTTCCGGCGACAAGGTCAATCGTTCCACTGTGCTCGATTGGGTATATTGGAACCGTTTCCCAGGAATCAACAAGCTGTCTACCATCTACCCATAGTCGTACACCATCATCGGTCTTGGGGTAGAAGGTGTAGGTCTCGGTATATCCGGCCTCTACTTCACCCGTCCATCTGATTGAGAAGTCATTATCGCCGACCTCCGGATCCGGCGCGTCAGTATCCATCCAAGTAAAGTCAATTTGAGGATCTGTGCGGGACAGAACCAATGTCGTAAAGTCCGCCCCTTTGTAGTAATCTGCTCGCAGACCTCCACCGGCTTTTGCAGTCCTAAAGCTCCAAACATTGCCTGTATGTGTAGCGAAGGCATCAAACTCATCCACCCGCCAGTAGTAGACCTTATCGTTTTCGAGAGATCCCGGATTAAAGGTGCTGTCGCTCTGGGCCGATCCACCGGTGGCATTGCTTACGTCGTCGAAACTGTCTCCGAAGTAAACAGTGTGCAATTTTGCACTATGACCCGGTGTCCAGCTAAGAGTCACACCCGGGTCCACAAATTTGCTGTCGTCAGCCGGGATAGGTTCATAAGCCTTTCTGGGGGGAACGAGAAAACTCCACACATCACCTTTGAATTTTGTACCATCGGCGCTCACTTCATCGATCCGCCAATAATACCTTGTACCCTGAACAAGACCTTCAGGATAGGGAAAACCGGGAAAGCCAATCACGTAGAGCGTCGTTGTTTGGTTACCCTGGAATGCACCACCAGTTCCAGCCTCCACATCAGCATGACTTTCACCGAAGTACACATCTTGCGAGACAGCATCCGGCGCCGCCAGCCAGCTAAGAGTTGCCCATGTATCCGTATGGATGGCACCGTCGGGCGGGTTGGGATTTGCCGCTTTGTCGCTTGCCTCGAGTACGGCAACGGCCCACACACTCGGATCTTGCCAACCATTTCCATCTGTTGAATACCAGGAAACCTGCGAATCTCGATCGCCACCATCGTCATCATCGTTAATCCATACATCGAAACCAATCTGTTGGCCAGGCGTTGGTGAGGCACCCATTATACTCATCCACGGCAGCTTGATTTCCAACATATAGCCTTCATCGGTTGTCTTGATAGCGTATTCCACGTCCACTAAGCTTGGAGCTCCATTGTGGAGTGCACTGGGTTCTTCATATGCTTCGTTGCCCCACCAAAAGGTATACTGGTGGTCATTTGTGTCTGGGCTAGTTGCTTTGCTATTGTCACCATCGACATAGACTTCGACACTGTCATCGTTCCATTTATTGCCCCCTCCCCCAGAGTCGCTCGTCAGAGCTTCATCGTTCACCTCGACCAGCACATACAGACCTTCCCAGTTCCAGAGGGCCCGCCAGGTACCGGAGCAATCTACAGGTGAACTGGGGGCGACTCCTACTTGACTGGTGCCTATCGTCTGTTCTGTTGAAAAGAGCCATGCCTCATCGATTCTACCATCAAGCTTCGGCATGGTTCCTGGGCTGGGGATGACCACGTCTTGAGCCGGAACTCCACTGGCTAGACCCAGCACAAGAACAAGAGCAAATAAACAAATGAGTCTTCTAAACATAATACGCCTCCTTCAATATAATGATTGATAGTAGTTTCAGCTGCGTCACATTCAATCCGTTCTTGTTCAGGATGACTGCTCGCGTTTTGCTACCACCTCCTTTCCTTGGAAAGCTAACCATTGACTAAGAGTAAAAACAGCCACTATCAGGTACAAAGTTGCCGCCCACAACTCTGTGCCTGCCTTAACAAGAATCTCAGCAAAATGACCTGAAATACAGAAAAGTATTTAACACCAGTGCTTGAAGGCCAGAATCAACAGATGTAGGGACATGCGACATGAGCCTCATTGAGTTTATTTGAATCAAACTACCCACCTTCCCGTCAAGGGAGATCTCCGGTTTCCTACTCTTGATCGTGATCGGGACGAAGAACCAGATTATGCAGGGATTCCCTATTTACATTTCACAAAATCACTCCTGAAAGCTCAACGGCTCATAATAACACAATTTCTTCTCAATGTCAATAATTTTCGGCAACTTCGGAAGACCATAGAAGCCTACTTAATCATAGTGATTTCAGATTGGATGTCTTATGTTAGGAATACGGAATTGCCCTGATGCCTTCTTTGGCTTGTGGTTATTTAGAAGCAAGTTCACTATATATCTTCTCTCTCACTCGCGTTCGGTCTGCCAGGGCTCCTGATATTCTGGAGGCTCGCCGGTTTTGGGCGTGGCCATGGTAATGGGTATCTTGACGGATATTTTTTCGGAACTGCGGACGACTCTGCCCAGCTTTTCTTTTGTTGCTCGAACGGGCCCAGTGATAAGTTCGGGGACGCTGTAGGTCCAAAGGCATGAATCATAATATGTCGGATCTTTCTGGGGCAGCCGTATCGGTTTGTGTACTTTGCCGCTTTCATCTACGTACGCGATGTATACTCTGGTGAATACTCCGCTGCCTCTTTTGCTGCTGAATACGATCCATCGGCTGTTACTCGAGAAGCTATGCCAGCTTTCACTTTCGCTGCTGTTAATATTGAGCCGGCTGTACTTGTACTCTCCCGTTTGTTTCGCCGCTTCGAGGTCCATCATATACAGATCGCTGCTGTGCTGATAAACCGGGAAGCAGCCGTAATTGCACATGCAGAACAGCAGCCAGCGGCCATCCGGGCTGATTCGCGGCAGAAGGATGCTGAGGCCAGTATCCTCGGCTGAAAGCACCGATTCCAGCGGGCCCCATTGATCGCGGTCAATGTCGTAGCCGATGCGGACAAGATCATACCTGATTTGATCATAGGATTCGGGAACGATAGTCTTATCCGACCAGGTCACCGGCGCGCTGCAGAAGTACAGGTATCGGCCGTCGGGGGACCAAGCCGGGTATGTTTCGAGTCGATCTTTTCGGAAAAGATTCGGTGTGGTCTTCACAGTTTTTGAGTCAACCAGGTAATAGGCCATCAGAGAGTCAAAGTCCATCACGTCTCGGACCTCGCTTGCGGCCGAATGAAAGATCTGCCTGACTTTGTTGACAGAGAATGCCACAATCTGTCCGCTTGGGTGCCAGGATGTGTATCCAAACTTAGTTCCAATCTTGTGTATTTTGTTACCCTCGACCAGCAGAGCCGAGCTACCGTAATCTGCGCTTCGGATGCCGATCAGCATTTTTTCTGTACGGTTTCCGCAAAAAGCATGGCAATTCACACAACCACGCTTGAAATACCCGTTGTTCAACACTACTGATTCATCAAAACTGTTGAGGTTACGCTGATATATGCCCATATCCCTCCAGGTGCGATGGCCCGGCCGAATCTTTCTATATACGAGGAAAGCATCAATGTCGTCATGGGCAATTTTACTTGTGAGAGTTTGATAACGGGACCACGATTCATTTTTTCCGTCGGAAGATGATGTTGCGGCTTTTGATTTGACAAAAATATCCATGCTGAGCTGCTGATCCCGGTTCAAATCCAGGAGTTCATGCCAGGCCTTCTTTGGAATCAAAATCGCGGGTTTCTTGCTGAGTATCTCAATTGGATTTCCTTTTCGAGAGTGTATTCTGACGAAATAGCCTGAACCATCCTCTTTTACGACGAAGTTCAGGGGAGCAATGTTTGGCGGGATGACACTGCCGGCATGATCCGGCTGTACTCTTGCAGGCCGGTCGATGGAATTGTATTGTGTAATCGTAACTCTCTTATCGCGACAAGCATAAAGCAACGAAACAACTACAAGGGCACATACGATCATTGCCCAAATGAGTTTGGCTTTTCTGGTTTGATATAGTTTTGCCGTCATACTTATATGCGATTGAGTCATTAATTCCGGTCTGAAGGTGCATACATATAATAGAAGAAATAGGTGTTGCGAAATTTCTTTGACAACTCTTTGGAGGCAGCTTTCTTATCTCCACCGTAACCACCAAGAATCCGGGTGAAGTCCTCGATCTGTCGACGCTTACGAACACTCGGCAAGTAACGGCTCAGACTGGGAGGTTTTCCTCTCTGGTACACATGGATGAGAGCTGCCTCTTCATAATGTGTGGGTAGTTCGGGATAATCGAAATCCTGTAGACGCCCAAGATTCTCGACGAGTTTGCTCAAATGCTTGTTCAACATGTACCAAGCCATCAGATATTCGAACGCCATGCGATTTTGACTGTTCCTCCCCAGAAGCCATAAAAGAGTCTTCTCCTTGAAAAGGGAATACATGGGGCAATCCTTGTCCAGGCACAAAGAGCGCAGATGCTGAATGTGCTTGTCCTCGGAGAGGTCTGGGTCGGCTTCCAGACGCTCGAGATAGTTATTTGCCCACTCGGTATGAAAAAGAGTTCTACTAAGCGCGCCGAGATATATTTTGGCGGAGCCTAAATTACCCTTTACCATATTTATCAGGGCCAATCGCTGTAAAATCATGGGACGACTACCGAGCCCTTCGAGACATTCAGTCAGGGCATTTTCAGCCATGTTTACAACACCGATGTCCAAGAAAACGTCGAAGATTTGCCAGTACATCCATTTATATTTCTTATCAGATAGAAACAGGTAATCTGAATGTTGGGGCCAGGAGAACATGTCATAGCCGAGTCGGCCGACATGATACAAAGCCCTATTGACTGCGTGAGCTATAAAGGGATTGTCAGGATTATGTTGAGCGGACGTGAGCAATTCCGGCCACATCTTGTGGTAGGCGTAGTAATCAACTTTAAACCGGGTTCTGAGATCTTCATTACGGCAAAAGAAACCGGCGCTGCCGGCAATTGCAAGCAATAGTAATGAGTTGACGGAGAATCTCAGTTTTGGTGAGCGGTCATACCAAGAAAGAGCCTTTGCCGGCAAGCTGGGAATTTTGTTTCGGTGCTTTTTGCCTGACTTTCTGCCGGCGGGCTTCTTTGCGAGATGCAGTCTTGCCCTGAATCTTCCCCACAAGCCGAATACAAGAAGCGTCACAGGAGGAATCAAATAGAGCACATAGACTATCGCTACTAATCTCTTACGAGCTTCATAGTTGAGAATCTTCCATGAGAAAGGCAATGAATTACTGTAGGCATCGATAATACTGACGCGAAAGACAAGAAGGCCCACTACGCATGGAATAACAGCTGCGCATAACAGATAAAACAGACTCATCACCCACCGGAATCTGAAAATCAGCTCATAAATTACGCAGACAAGCGCGAAAAACAGAAAAGCCCCGCCTGCAAGATAATAAAGTATGACGGACATGACTAGAAACACGCTCACACAACTGGAGACCCTGTTGTGTGACATGGCCGTCTTCAGGTACAAACACGCTGCAAGCAGAGTGGTTAGAAGGGCCATTGTTGTGACAAAGTGATAGGTATACTGTGTATACAGAACAAGCAGAAGAATCGGGAAGGCAAAACAGATCGAACGGCTTCTCAGTAGGGTTGCAGCTTTAAGCAGGTACTCTAAACACAAGCACATCAGCCATGCCTGGGCTGTTACGATCAAGGCCCCCGCCCAGGAATAATAGAAGAACTGTGACAGAAAGGCTGATAGATATTCGACGGGGCCGCCGGGGTACGACGGAAATTGTAGGAAGAAAGACCAGGTTCTATAGAAGACCGGAAAATTTGTGATAACACCTGCACCATGATATATGAGTTTCAAATCAACATAGAGCCAGAGATACAGATAGAAAAGAATAAAAAAGAGAGCACTTTGCAGCAACCGCTCTAGGCCTTGGCTTGAATGTTGCTTCATTGTGTCTTGTGAACAAGATGGCGAAACAAACATCCGCCATGACGATTTTGGACGCGAATTAGGCATTACATTCCTATACTACATGATCTGGGATTTTGCGCATACATTTCGCTGAAGAATCCCGTATACTTCAAGTACTATAATACCAAGATTTCATCTTAATCTCACGGGCTTTCGGACAGGTCCAACATTCCTCGACGCAAGAACTCAAACGCACGAAATGACAATTGCGACAGACCACTCACCCAAGAGACAAGACTCGCAATATAGCCAGAGGTCTCGCAGCCTGATAGGATTGTAGGCCCCTCCATTCCTTTGACAAGTTCATTGAAAACGATACGAAAAAAACGGCGTTTTCTGGCCAAAGTCGGGGGTAGGCAGAAGGCGGATAGTCTGCCAGTTGCAGCGATAATCTGGGCGCGTTGGAGACGCTTTTCAAATAGAGGCTGTCGCCGCTCGAGTCGCTTGAAGATTCCCCACCGGTACAAGATATGTGGCAAGTTTGATTTTTCCTTTGGGCTTGTCGACACTTATCTTCTCGACACATTGTCGCAGAGCAACGAGCTTCTCCTGGGGCACACCCTCGCGGAGTACGAATTCGAGACCAGCCAAGAACTTCATCGAATCCGATACTATGCTATTGATTTCATCCCGCGAGAGTGAAAGCCGATCCAGTTCTTCGAGCCTGGCTTCGAGTTGATGTTTCTGCTGTTTCAATTCGCCCAATCGCCGATCCACGAACTCGCGGTTGGCTGAGGTTATGTTGTCCAGCAGGTTGTTGATAGTTTTGCTGATCTTATTGAGTTCGCGCTGGCTTCGTTTGCGAGCAGCAACGAATTCTTCTGCTTCTGAGCCAATCTGAGCCTTCACAGCCTCAGCCAATTTCGTTCGTCCCCCCTTGCCTAGTAATGGCCTATAGAAATCCAGAACCATCTTGATAACCGTTTCCTCCAGGACTTTCTGGCCAATGGCGTTCATTTCACAGATGCTCCTGCCCTTGGTAATGTATCCTCCACAGCGGCGTTGGTGCATGAATCAATTCCTGTCTTGACAACAAATCATCCATCAATCAGAGTATAACCTTGTGAAACGCTGATTTCAATGGAGATCCTACCATGTTCGAGCCGCATAAGGTAGCCTATAGGCATCCGAAATACAAAACAGCATATCGTGTCAGGAATTGGCCAGAATATGATAAATCTCTCCGAGACCGAGGGGATATTACTATCTGGTTTAGCCAAGACGCCATTGAGGCGTGGACACCCCAAAACAATGGAAAGCGGGGCGGCCAACCGGTTTATTCGGACATTACCATCGAAACTTCACTTTCCCTGAGACTGGTCTTTGAGCTTCCATTGCGTCAGACAGAGGGATTCCTCGGATCCATATTCAGACTGA
>NJBM01000012.1 GCA_005223045.1 Planctomycetes bacterium B3_Pla
GGAAGGACAAAAGCGTGCCTGCAAGTGTCATCCGGCCCTGAAGCCGCCGGATAGACAGTCACTTTCGGCTAATCGGCAGGTCTAAATAGGCCGTCCTGGGGACTCCTTACGGAGGACGGCAACAAAATAATCGTCCGGGGCGCCCGCTTATTATCCCGACGAAGCCTCTTTACAAACCGGGTAGTGACCGGTATTATAATCGATTGATTGCCGATGTAGCTCAATGGAAGAGCACAGCTTTCGTAAAGCTGAGGTTGAGGGTTCGACTCCCTCCATCGGCTGTATGAGTTTGAACGAAAAATATGATTCGCTCCGGCAGATCCTCAAGGGATTGGGCAGAGTTGTCGTCGCTTACTCCGGGGGGGTTGATAGTACGTACCTTTTGAAGGCCGCGGTCGATACGCTTGGAGCTGAAAATGTCTTAGCTTGTATAGGTGTGAGCGCATCTTTGGCGCAGTCGCAGTACGACAGGGCGATTGAGAGCGCTAAGATCATCGGGGTAAAGGTCCTGGAGACGCAGGTCGATGAGGTTGAGGACAACAACTACGCGGCCAACAAAGCCGACCGTTGTTTTCACTGCAAGTCGCACCTGTACGGGCTGCTTGTCAATATCGCCAAAGAGAAGGGGTACGACTGCGTGGTCTGCGGCAGCAATTTCGACGACAAAGACGATTTTCGGCCGGGCAATCGTGCCGCCCAAGTCTTTGGCGTCCACTGTCCCCTGATGGACGCCCAGTTGACCAAGCCGGACATACGCGAGTTGAGCAGGCAGGTGGATTTGCCTACGGCTGATATGCCCGCCTCGCCGTGCTTAGCTTCGAGAGTGGTTTACGGTCTGGAAGTCACCGAACAGCGTCTAAAGCAAGTTGAGGAGGCCGAGGATTTTCTCAGGAGCCTGGGATTAGTGGAATTTCGTGTTCGCCATCACGATACCGTCGCCCGGATCGAAGTCAATCCACAGGATATAGAACAAGTTGTAGCCGAGCCGGTCCGTTCGCAGATAGTCGAAAAGCTCAAATCGCTCGGCTTTAAGTTTGTGACAGTAGATTTGCAGGGCTTTCGTTCGGGGGCGCTGAACGAGTCGCTCTCGGCAGAAGAAAAGCGAAAGAACCTCTAAACGCCGAGCGGAAGGTTCTCAAAATAAGATTCGCATTTTAGGAGTGAGCTATGTATCGCACAAAAATTTCCACTGCGTCGAAGGTGTTGTTCTCCCTAGTACTTCGTAACATTCAATTCTCTACCCGCGACTGGGTGGCATCCTCAAAGCCGCAGGCTTTGGGGATGGTGGGGAAAAGCCATCCCCAAGCTGCGCTTGAGGCTGCCACCCTTTCTCAATCAATCCATAAGTTCACATGTTATGCGATACTAGCAATGCTTCTGGCCTTTTGTTTCTGCGGCTACGCCGGAGGCGCCGATGCAGGCCGGGCGGGGGCTGGCGAGCTGGAGCTGCGAGTGATGAGTTTCAATATTCGCTACGGCTCAGCCAACGACGGCGATAATCACTGGAAGAAGCGCCGTGAGATGGTCTTTGACGTTATCCGCGATCAGCAGAGCGACGTAGTGGGCTTGCAGGAGGCCCTGCGTTTCCAGATCGACGAGATTCGCAAGGCCGTGGGCGTGTACGGCGAAATCGGCGTCGCCCGCGAGGACGGCAGGATAGACGGCGAATACTCGGCAATTCTGTATCGCGCCGACCGTTTCGGGGTGGCCGAAGCGGGGACCTTCTGGCTGTCCGATACGCCCGAGGTCGCCGGCTCAAACACTTGGGGCAACGACTGTGTGCGCATCTGCACCTGGGCCAGGCTCATCGAGAATAAATCGGGCAAGACGTTCTACATCTTCAATACTCACCTGGATCACGTGTCCCAGCCTTCCAGAGAGAAAAGTGCCGTCTTGATCGCTCAGCGCATCCGGAGCCGAAATCACAGGGACCCGTTTGTGGTTACGGGCGATTTCAATGCAGGCGAGAACAATCCGGTCGTAACGTACCTCAAGGGCAAAACCGCCGCCGACAGCGCGAAAACTCCCGTTCCGATGATCGACACGTTTCGTGTTCTGCACGCTGATGTGAAGGACGTCAGGACCGGCCATGCGTTCAGGGGCGGCCGTCAGGGCCATAAGATTGATTATGTGCTGGCGCCGCCGGGCGCAAAAGTGCTCGAAGCGCAGATACTATATGACAACGTTGAGGGGCGCTATCCTTCCGACCACTACCCGGTTACGGCCCGGCTTCGCCTGTTCACGGCTATGTACCCACGTTAAACGTGCCGGAAAGTCAACGTACCATCCTGATGGCCTCTTTCTCCTCGAACCGGTCGCGATAACTTGCCGGGCGGTACAGTCTGAAATCTATGGCCCGAGTATATTCTTCTGGCCCGCAGTGGCGAACGTTTTCGATCAGCGAAGATATCTGCTTCTGAGAGCGAAAGGCGGCGATGGCATCGAGTTTGTTCTCAAGATACGATATCGGGGTGCGCATGCGCAGCGTCGGAGGTGCGGCGAAATCGCAATAGACCGCAAACGTGTGAACATAGGGCACCTTTTCCAGAGGCTTGCCCAGCTCGGGCCATATATTGCCGGCGGCATGAAAAAGGCTGATAAGGAACTCATCGTAGATGATGCGGTGGTCGGGGTGCAGGTCGTTGGAAGTGGGCAGAAAGCACTGTGTGGGCTTTATCTTTCGCAGATGGTACGTGAAAGCGTTCTGCAGGCCCGTAAAACCTTCTATTGCTTCCGGATCGTCGGGTTTGGCGGCGCTTCGGCCCCGGTGGTTGCTCAGTTGGCAATCTGCAAAACCGAGCCAGACTATGTTTTCTTTCGGTACGCCCAGGCTCTGGTAGCACTCGAAAGTCTCGTTCCGCCGGATCTCGGCGATGCTGTCTTTCTCGTCGATGCTGCAATAGCCCATGCTGCCGTCGGTCACGATCATTATGTGTACAGGCACGTTCTCCCGTTTGGCCAGTTGAATGAGCAGGCCCGCCCCCAGCACGGCATCGTCATCGTGCGGGCTTATCATCAGGAAGCGCTCCTCGGCATCCTGCCAGTGCCGCGATACGTCGGCAAGCTTTGAGCCTGCCCGCCGTTCATTTCCGACCAGGCGTACGAATTCAAATTCCTCCTGCATTCGTTTATCCCCAGGTCCTGTTTTTCATACACATATCGATCACGATTCCTGCTGTCCATAGGTGTGCCGGGCGAGGGCGCCGGCGCCGATTATGCCGGCATCTTCTCCGAGCGTGGCAAAACATATCTCGACTTCTTCCTTCTTGATGGTCCAAATATGCTCTTCAAAGAAATCTCGTATCCGCTTCAGCAGCGCATCTCCGGCGGCGATCATTCCACCCACGAAGACGATTCGCTTCGGCTCGGTAGTGTGCAGCATGTTTATACAGGTCAGCGCGAGCGCCTCGGCCGTGCCGTCGGTTATCTCTCCGGCCAGTTTGTCGCCGGCTGCCAGGTGCTCGTAAACGTCCTTGCTGGTTATCCTGCCCTTTTCGTCGAACACTTTTTTGAGGGTGGATTCGGCTCCGGCCTCAATCGCCTCGGCGGCCCTTCTGGCCGTCGAATCGGCGGACGCATAGGCCTCGACACAGCCTCTCTGTCCGCAATTGCACTTTCTGCCGTTGGGGTATATGATCGTGTGTCCCAATTCCGCGGCGTTTTCATCGCATCCGTGCACCAGCTCGCCGTTGCTGACAACTCCGCCGCCGATCCCTGTGCCGAGCGTGAAGAAGACCATATCCTGAACACCTTTGCCGGCCCCGACGACATATTCACCCCAGCAGGCGACGTTTGCGTCATTATCGAAGACAACCGGCACCCCGAGTCTGTCGACGAGCATTTGGCAGATGGGGACGTTCTTGAATTTCGGCATGTTGGTGGATTTTATGATGATGCCCTCAGTGTATTTAGCCGGTCCGGGAGTGCCTATACCGACGGCAACGACGTTCTCCGGAGAAAGACCGGCTTCGGCAACCAGGTCTTTAACGGTCTGGGCCATCTTGTCGATAACAATCTCCGGTCCCATGTCCGCATCGGTCGTAACCGATGTCTTGCACACAAGCTTCAATTCAGCGTCAAACAAGCCGATCTTGATGTTCGTCCCACCCAGATCAATTCCAACAAACGTTTCACTCATTTCGTGTACCTCTCGTTCTGTAGTCCTGGCGTTCAGTCAATCCGGGTAGCCGTCCGGGTTATCGTTGTGCCACTTCCAGGCGGTAGAGACCATCTCTTCCAACTCCGGCTTGTCAATCTTCCAGCCGAGTTCATCCTTTGCTCTTGTGGCGTCAGCGGTCAATATCGGGGGATCGCCCGCCCGGCGGTCTGTCTCAACAACCTTAAAATCCTTACCCGAAACCTTCTTAACCGTTTCGATCACCTCTCTTACGGAATGGCCCCTTTCGTTGCCGAGGTTGCATATCAGCTCGCAGCTTTGGTCCAGTTTGTCCAGCGCCAGCAAGTGGGCCCTGCACAAATCGTCGATGTGTATGTAATCCCGGACGCAGGTTCCGTCGAGCGTATCGTAGTCGGCACCGTAAATCTTTATGTCGTCGCGTTTTCCCATCGCAGCCCGGATTATCAGCGGGATCAGATGCGATTCAGGCCGATGGTCCTCGCCGAGAGTGGCGTTATTGCCGGCGCCGCAGGCGTTGAAATATCTAAGGGAGGCATACGCGAGCTTTCCCGCCCGGCTTTGATACCGGCACATCTTCTCGACCGCCAGCTTTGTCTGGCCGTAGGGATTGATCGGCTCGGTCGGCGAATCCTCGGTGATCGGTACATCTTTGGGGACGCCATAGACTGCCGCCGTGCTGCTGAAAACGAGCTTTCCCACGCCGGCGGTTTCCATGGCCGACAGAAGGTTCTCCGTGCAGCAAAGATTGTTGCGGTAGTATTTCAGCGGAAGCTCAACCGATTCGGCGACTTCGATAAAGGCCGCGAAGTGCATTACAGCCTCGACATCGCGCTGCGTGAGCGTGCTGACGAGCAAATCGTAATCGGCCAGGTTGCCCTGTATGAACTCGGCCTTTTGCACTGCCGACCTGTGGCCCTTGCTCAGATCGTCAAAAACAATCGGCTCATGCCCTTCGGCGGCTAACATGGCCGTCATGTTGCTGCCGATATATCCTGCTCCGCCGCAGACCAGCACTCTCATGTTTCGTTCTCCGCCGGTTGTGATTCGTCGCCGGGCCGGGGCGCAGAGGACAGGTTCCCGTCCTCGATCTGCTTTTCAATCCGTCTTAGAATCTCTTCTGCAAGCAGTATATCGTTGTCCAAATCGATCCAGGCCATGCCTTTCTTTTGCGTAGCGTCAAATTTGAGCTTTTGCAACGACGGGCTGCTTCTTGTGAACATCCCGTACGCCCGGGCACTGCTGCTGACGTCACGCTCAGGCAGTGAAAGTCTCTGTACCCGCACATTGCAGCCTATGCGCACTCGGCCACTTCGCCGGTTTATATCCAATTCTACGGTCCTGCGAATCGTGTGGAGATTTGCCTGGAGCGAATTCTCGCCCCCGACATTGTCGCTCCGCCAAAATTCGAAGAATTGGGCTCCCGGCAGCGGCCTCGTTTTTATATAACCGCTCTCGACGTCGGCTTTTTCTATGGGAAAGTGCATTGCAGCCAGCACATCCTCGGCTATCGCCATAGTTTCAGCATTGCTGATCTCCGGCACGTAGATTTGCCTGGTTGGCGCCTGCCGCTGCTGCGGAGCACAACCTGCCAATACAAGTGCACAAGTCATAAGGGCATAAGTGCACAGGTTGCTCATGCTCTTGTATTCCTTTGTTCTTTCGTCATTTCGCATTTACAGTCTGCTCACAAGCAAATTCAACTGACAATTCCGCCTATATCGATAAGATACATCTGCCGGCCTTCGCCGCCGTGGGGCGAGTCGATCACAACGCTTCGACCATCCGGGCTAAAACGCGGGTGCGTGTCGCAGCGCCATTCGCCCGTGTACTTCGGCGGCAAATAGAAATGACCTAATGGGACCGTTTGGCCGGTCGCTACGTCGTAAAGATAGGGATTCTGTTTTCGTTCTCTGTCCGGATAGGTATCGTTGAGAATCCACTTGTTGCCGGGCAGGTACGTGCAGTGTCCGTTTTTTGTCATAATGCCCTTGCCGACGACTTCGGCTTTGCCCGTGTCATCCTCGTAAAGATAGAACGCATTGCCGTGCGATGGGTGCCAGGCCCAGGCGAGAATATGTTTGGGATCGCGCCAGATAAAATGCGACGTCTTGCCGTGGGGATCGACCACGCGAACATCGCCGCCATCGGCTCGGGCGGTGAGCATCCGCGTGCCAAAGCTGCGCAGGCCCGCGGCGCGCCAGCGATGGAGAAATATAAATCGAGAGCCGTCGGTATTGAAGAGCAAATGATTGAAATAGTGCTTGGCGTCCTTGGGATCGCCCGGGATATTGCCGAACTTTGCGATATCCGCGAGAGATATAATCAAATCCCGGCTACCCGCATCGAGATTGATCCGGAAAATCCCCGAATCCTTCGGAGCCGGGTCGTCTGCGTGCGGATCGGGTAGTCCGGTGTATCCGTAGCCGGGGCGCATATCCTGGACCCGGCGAAAGTCCGGCGCTATCGCGGTGCGGCCATCCGGGCTGAGCGTATAAACAGGGTGCGGCAGAGTTCGTTTCCTGCCGCTGTGAACGTCAAGGATATGGCATACGAACCGGTCATCCTGCCGGTCATTCCAGATGACCTCGCTCTTCGAGCCAGGCCGCCACTGGAGCATACAACCCTGCTGCCAGCACCATGCACGGCTCTCGCCCAGTTCCTTCCATCGGTCGCCATTGTTCAGGTCCACCATCCCGATTTTGATGACGTCATCGGGCTTCGGGCTGCGATGCTCGAAGTCAACTTCCATCCCGAGCACATATCTACAGGAAGGATCGAACTGGAGCTTGTCGTAGTAGCTGAACCAGTGGAATTTCGGCCCGCGCGTGATTGCCCGGACGGCAGGCAGCTTTTCGAGTTTTGAACCGGCGCCGCCGGCCGCTCCGACCAAGCCCGGCAGTGCCAAACCGACGGCCGTCCCTTGCAGAAACTCACGGCGACTAAGCTTGATATTGCTCATGCGAGACAATTCTATTGGTTTGAGTCCTGAATGCAAGAACGAATTGCTTCCATGAGCAGCAAGGCGTACTTTGTCTGGCCTTGCTTATTCTAAATTCATAATACAGATCTCAGGATGGCCAGATATACCTATGGACGAATAAAAAGCTATCTGCTTACCATCAGGGGACCAACAAGGGCTTCCGTCGTCACCATCACTGTTTGTCAAGTTATGTTGCTTGTTCCCGTCAGCGTTCATCACATAAATCTCCGAGTTTCCGTCTCTATTTGTCTCAAAGGCAATCTGCCTACCATCGGGTGACCAACAAGGATACATGTCATAAGTAGAATTAAAAGTCAGTCTTCTCTCTTCTTTGCCATCTCTGTTCATTACGAAGATTTCACGATTGCGACCGTGCCTGTCGGACTCAAAGGCTATCTTCTTGCCATCGGGCGACCAGTACGGATTCCCATCATAGGCAGAATTATCTGTCAGTCTCGTCTGCTCGCTGCCATCAGCGTTCATAACATAGATGTCCCCTCCCCCGGTTCTGTCCGACCAGAAGACTATCTTCTTGCCGTCCGGTGACCAACTGGGCCCCGCGTCGTGGTCGCGATTATTCGTAAGTCGCTTCCGGTGTGTGCCATCCGCGTCCATCACATAAATCTCACCCCTGCTACGCACGTCATAAAGCACAAAAGCTATCTTCTTTCCATCTGCCGACCAGCAAGGGCTGTCATAAAGGTCAGGGAAATTGTTCGCTTGCGAGAATTATCTTGACCCTGATGTCGCCTACTTGCTCGGATTGATAGTCGGGCGGGGAAGTTTTACCGACCACAGTGATGAGCGGCGTCTTGTTATTGATTTTCCTATTAGTGCATTGGGTGCACGGGGAATCATGATCGCCTCGATATCGATCAGATGTCTCTCATTCCACACGGTCCGTTCCTAAGGGAATATTAGGTTTATTGGCAGGTATTTTAGCTGAAATCTTCATAATAATGTTATCAGTAAAGGAAATCGATGAGATTGCACCATTGCTTGTTACAATTTTGCCATTGCTTGTTGGAGTGGTGATGGTGATTTATCAGATGGAACGCCAGCACAAAGATAATAATCTACTGCAGTTATCTAATCACAAAGAAGAACTGAAATTGACGGTTTACAAAGAGATTTCAGAGTATGTCAGTTGTGCAATGCAAAGATATGTAGAAAATCAAAACATAATTAACTCATTAATGCGACAATATCATAACTGTGTTATCTGCCAAGATGCTAATAGCAATCCATCTCCTAAGATTTATACAAAATACACAGAACTAAGCGATGCTTATTTACGCATGGTACGTTCTCTCACTCAATTGATGTGCAAACTTGAAGAATATGAAATAGTGGATAAGAATATAGAAATATTTAGAACAGCCTTCGCATCTGTGGTTCAATTAATTCAGGAAGCGTATTTAGAATTCCAGAGGCACATATTCTCTTATTTGCCTCATGACGATTCTAAAAAAAGACAAGAGCAATTGGGAGTGAACATTAAACATGTTAAAAGTCCTATCCAACAGGATATTGAAGCAATTGAACATAGTTTTAATTCCTATACAGACGCAAATTTGGAAGGCTATTGTTTTGTAAGTGATCTGTCAAGAGAAGTACAAAACGTACTTCTTGGCAATCTATTCAATAATCAGGTGCCGCCAAGAGAACCTTCGGATTCTCATTATGTTGTCGTGACAACAAAACCAGAAGAAATTGAAAGATTAAGAGTCTACTTCAAAGAGAAAGATGATGATGGTTTGACACAACATCAGAAGGATTTCATGGCCCGATCAGGGAAAAGTCCGGGGGGTAAATCCGGGAACGCCTTACTTATTTCTCCCTTTCCTTGAGGAATTAAAGATCAAGGGTTCAGGTCTATCTTTTTGCTGTTGACGAGAGCCGAAGGGGCGACCACATAGGGTTGCCCCTACAAAATCTGCGTAAATCCCGTTAATCCTGTCTGAAAAGCTTTTCTAACACTCTCCAAACGCCAGATTACAGCCGCACGCTGCCGATTGTCTTGACAGTTCGGATGGATTGTCGTATGCTTTGCGAACGTTATACGGAATATGTGAAACGCAGGCATTCAAGGTGGCCGGAAAGCCATTCCATGCGGCTGTCGGGCATCGGATATGGAAAGGAGAGCTTCATGAACGCAGAGAACAATACCCAGGAATCTTCGACTTCCCGCCGTCAGTTCCTCAAGCAAGGCTCCGGCGCTTTGGCCGGCGCGGCTCTGGCCGGGGCAATTGGGGCGCGGAGTTATGCAGGCGAGAACAACACGATCAGAGTCGTGCTTATCGGCTGCGGCGGACGCGGGACGGGTGCGGCGTCCGAAGCGCTATCTACGAAGGGCTCGACGTGCTTAGCCACGATGGCCGATGTGTTCTCCGACCGCCTGAGCAGCAGCCTCAAGAACATGACCAAACGGTTCCCCAAGCAGGTGGATGTGCCGGAGGACCGGCAGTTCTTAGGGATGGACGCCTACAAGGAGGCCATCGACTTTGTCGCTCCGGGCGGGGTCGTGATATTGGGTACGCCCCCGGCGTTTCGCCCGATGCACCTGGAATACGCCGTGGCGAAAGGCTGTCACGTGTTCATGGAGAAATCATTCGCGGTGGACGCGCCGGGGATTCGCCGTGTGCTCAGGGCCGGAAAAGAGGCGGAAAAGAAGAATCTCAAGATCGCCGGTGGGTTGATGAGCCGTCACTACGTGCCGTTGGAGCGGGCGGTCGAGCAATTGCATAACGGCCTGATCGGCGATATCATCACCTGCTGGGCTTACCGCGAGCACGACCCCGTCGGATTCACTCCGAAATCGCCCGGCAGGAGCGAGCTGGAACACCAGATACGCAACTACCACAGCTTCACGTGGGTCAACGGCAGCTTCATCTTGGACTGGCTGATCCACAATCTCGACGTGTGCTGCTGGTGCAAGGATGCCTGGCCCGTCTCGGCCCAGGGTCACGGGGGCCGGCAGGTCCGGACGAAACCCGATCAGTTGTTCGACCACTATTCGGTGGAATACACTTTTCCCGACGGGACGCGGATGCAGGCGCAGGGCCGGCACATGGACAACTGCTGGGGCTTTTTCGGCGACGTGATTCACGGCACAAAAGGCTCGGCCGTTCTCGGCGAAGGGATTCCCCACCCTCGTATTTTCAAAGGCCACGTGCAGACACCAGAGAACCAGATCTGGAAATACGACGGCCCGCGGCATCACTCGTATCAGCACGAGCACGATCTGCTGTTCGATGCGATACGAAATAACAAACCCTACAACGAGACGGAGCGTTCGGCTTATGCCGCGATGACGGGCATACTCGGGCGTATGGCCGCCGAGTCGGGCAAGACGATCACGTGGGAGCAGGCGATGGCTTCGGACCTGGTGTTGGCTCCGGGGCTGGACGATTACACGATGGACTCCGATCCGCCGGTCATGCCCGACGCCGAGGGCCGCTACCCGGTCGCGATGCCGGGACGCACGAAGGCGCTATAGAGGCGGCTTCTGTCTTAAATCCTTTTCCAGGGTTGACAGGATCTCTTCGAGGCAGCGGTCAAGGGCCTCGATCAGACCTTCCGACCCTGCAGATACGACGGCAAGTGTGGATTCGTACGTCTTTCCGAAAACCGGGACGGGTTCTCCTGACGGCTGCGCTTTCAGGAGAAAGACCCGTATCTCTATTGTCGCTGCGGGCGCCGACTTATCCCTAAAGTCGCCGTAAAGTGTTGTTATGTTGCCTTCGATGACGTGAGTCGGGTCGATCACACTGCCCATATCCAGCACTCTCTCGAAAAGGCCCGATGCGCCCAGCCAGTTGCGCATCTTCTCGGTTATCATGGCAGACGGCGAGACTAAGAACTCGTTGTAGAAATCCGATTCATACTCGAAGTCGCCTATTCGGTAAACGAGTCTTTTGCCGCCAAAGGCAGAGTCGATTGTGAGACGACGCACGTCCAGGACGAACCCTGTCTCGGCCCCGGTCGATTCGGCCTGACGGACTGCGCTTAGGACGTAGTACTTCTTGTCGTAAGTCTGCCGGACACTACAGCCCGTCAGCATCAGCAGCCACACAAACAGGTTCAAATACAGGCAC
The DNA here is from genome assembly GCA_005223045.1 of Planctomycetes bacterium B3_Pla. GTDB lineage: Bacteria > Planctomycetota > Phycisphaerae > Sedimentisphaerales > Anaerobacaceae > SG8-4. Next base: position 11,216 of record NJBM01000012.1, read on the forward strand.
GAGAGCATTCTTGCGGTCATTTCAACGCCTCCGATTGTGACGGCGGTTTGCTGATTAACATATCCAACGGATGCTGCTTGAGATTAGCGGTCAGGTCTTCGAGATTCTCCGAAATCTCCCTGAAATTGGCCAGAATCAACTCGATCTGCGGCTTCTCAGACGATACGAGCCTGTCTATCCGCCCCAGAGTTTTGTTCAGCCGGGCGATCACCTCGGGCAGGTTGGCCGGTGCGGAAATCGGTTCCGGACTTGCAAGAAGTTTCTGCAGGTGTTCGTTGGTTTGGGCGATCCCTTCAACCAGGCTCTGAAGCTCCAGGCTGAGGGCGGGGATGTTGGCGTCGGCTACCGCCTGATCCACCGAGGTGAGGGTTTGCCGGGCGGCCATGCTTAACTTGTTCGTATCCAGATCATTAACCTGCCTGCGCGTATCGGCCAGCAAAGCCCTGACATCCCTGCTGATTTGCCCGACGTTGGCCTCGGAAAGCGCCTTATCTATCGAGGCCAGAACACTCGCAACGACAGCAACCAGTTTGCCTATATCCAGCTCCTGCAGTCTCAAGAGTATCTCATCGACGGATTCCTTCAAAGTCGTAATGGTGGCGGGAGCTGAAGGCACGTATAAGTGCTTTGGCTCCCAGCCGATATCGAGCGGCTGGTACCTGTTCGGATCGAAGTAGTCTCCCAACAGGAAAGCCTGGCTCGTCAGCAGGTTGGTTGTTAGCTGCAGCCTCAGTCCGCGGGAAATCATGTCATTCAAACGAGCCGTCCTTTGCCCGCTGGAGACCTCGGGCAGGCTTTCATGGTGTATGGAACACACCACCATGACATAGTGCTCGTATTTTGGCATATCCGAGTCCCCCACCGAGGCTCCATACTCATTGCGAATAAACGTCACTTTCTCGACCTGACCGATTCTAACGCCCCTTAGCTCTACGGGAGAGCCTACGCTCAAACCGCTGAGGGACTCGTCGAAGTAGCTCTCAAAGTACGTTTTGTCCTGTGCGAACAGCCCCGAGCCGAACACAATCACAGCCGCTAAAATCAAGAGACCCGCAGTGATGACGAACAAGCCTGTTTTGAAATAACTCGGTTTCGTACCCATCTTATTGATCCGTCCAATGCCGTTTCCGGCAGTTTCGAGACAAATCCCGCCAAGCGACCGTTACGTCGAAACGCCGATCCCTGCCTGCCTGTTAAAAAATTGACTGACCAGCGGATTGTCGCTCTTGTCACGAAGCTCCGCGGGCTTTCCGCCTGCAATAATAGTCTTTGTTTGGTTGTCGAGCATTATGACTCTATCGGCCACTGAGAAAATGCTCGGCAGCTCATGCGTTACAATTACAAAGGTGATCTTCAGACTCTTTGAAAGCTCCAGAATAAGACCGTCCAGTTGCGCCGATGTAATCGGGTCCAGTCCGGCCGAAGGCTCATCGAGAAACAGTATCATGGGGTCAAGGGCCATCGCCCTGGCGATAGCCGCCCGTTTCTTCATGCCTCCGCTCAGCTCGGAAGGCATCTTGTACGCCGAGTCTCCCAGGCCGACAACGTTCAATTTCATCAGGGCGATCATCTCGGTCGCATCCCGCGGCAGATCGGTGAACTCTTCCAGCACAAGGCAGATATTGTCCAGCAGGTTCATCGAGCCGAACAGCGCGCCATGCTGATACATCACACCTATCTTGCGCAAAATCTCATGAAGCTCGGCCCCATTGGCGGTTGTAATGTCCGTGCCGTCGATCAAAATTTTCCCTTTGACGGGCTTGTGCAGGCTTATCATGTGCTTGAGCAGGGTGCTCTTGCCGCATCCCGATCCGCCTAAAATGATAAAGACTTCGCCCTGTCCGACCTCGAAGCTTATGTTTTCGAGGACGACAGAATTTCCGTAGGCGACGGTGACGTCTTCAACCTGAATTATCGGTTTCGTATCGACTTGCATTTTGCCCTAAATGCCCAAATAGAAATACAGGACGGCAAAAAACCCGTCCGCAATAACTATAGCTATGATCCCGCTGACGACGGCGCGAGTGGCCGAATCCCCGACGGCACTGGCGCCGGTCCCGGTCTGAAGGCCGCGTAAACACCCGATGCCGGCAATCAACACCCCAAAGACCAGTGTCTTGGCGAGGCCGCCGAACAAATCGCCAGTACCTGCGGCCTGTTGGATCTGGTTGACTACGGCGACAGGAGTGAAACCTATGCAGATCATTACCAGGCCGCAGCCCACCAGGCCAAAGAGGTTGTTGAACATAGTAAGAAGCGGCGTAACGCACACGGCGGCTATTACCCGCGGGACCGCAAGGAACCGGACCGGGTCGAGTCCCATTGTGGTCAACGCGTCGATCTCCTCGTTGACCTTCATGGTTCCCAGCTCGGCGGCAAAGGCCGACCCGCTGCGACTGGCCAGGACAAAAGCCGTCAACAAAGGACCAAGCTCGCGGAGCAGAGATATGGTAACCAGGTCCACCACGAATATCTCGGCACCGAACTTGCGCATTGCAACGGCCGACTGAAACGCCAGGATCAGCCCGATGAGGAAGCCCAGCAGCGCCGTGATTCCAACCGCATCGGCGCCGGACTTCTCGGCGATCAGGAACGTGTCCCCGACCCGCAGACTGCCGGGATGAATCAGCGTATCAAGAAGTTTTACAAAGATTTCTCCGGTGAAACTGATTTGCGTCCTGATATCCTCGAGCAATTCTGTCGTGGTCCGGCCGACATTTTCTGCAAAACGTGCAAACGAACCTCTTTTCCGTTCAGGCTCACTCACCTTGCCGGGATCGAAGAGCCTCATAAGCTGCTCGAACTCGCTTCGCAAATCATTGATTTGAATCCTGGCGTCACTTGACTGCTGGGTATGCTTGAGGTGCAGCAGAAGCGCCATGCCGGCCGCATCACAATACTCTATGCCGCCCGCATCCACGACCAATATCTGCGGCTGAGTCTGGGCAAGCTTGCCGACGACCTGGGGCCAGAGACGACTCGTAGCCTTGGCGTCAAGCCTCCCTGTTATTGCAAGCTTGAGCTTGCCCTCGTCGAGCATCTTGTAATCGACAGAAGCCATGTTAAGAAGACCAAAAATCAAAGTTCGAAATAAAGGCACAAAGGCACAGAGGTACATAGGCATCGAGCCACCCTTCGACTGCGCTCAGAGCTTGCCCTGAGCCTGCCGAAGGGGCGTACTTTGTGCCTTATCCTTATTTTTCGACCTTTAAATTGTCGGGCTGAATCTCTTTTTGTCCGAAAAAACGGTTTTTAATGCCTTTTCAGTACAGGCTTGAGGCTGCCACCCGGCCGAGTGCGGCTATGACTACTTAGAACGAGGGATTTCCCGGACCATCTTCGGCTCGCCGGACGCAACCATCAAATACCCCGGAGCCTGTGGTGAGCAACGTCGAATCCAACGGCGACCGGATCATAGCCGAATATGACGCCGCCGACGTACTTCTGCTCAATTTCATTTACAGCCCCGGCATAGATGAGCCGATATGTCTGACAGTTGCAGCGGATGGCAACGCGGTCTATCACCAGGATGGCCAAGGCCATTACTACCACTTTGACGGACTCGGAAGCGTTCGGGTTATCTGGGGACAGCATACTCAATTCAAAACCGAAATGAGTAAGATGTCCTCTGAATTTGATAAAAAACCGCCCGGCCGAAGACCAAAGACCAGGGAGAAATAAGTATGGTGTCCCCAGATTTCCGGAGCAAATCTCAGCATGTATCCGCTCAAAACCCTTATGGCTACTGGATTCTTGGGGAACGCAACCCTGATTGTTGGCCTAGTCATCCAAAACCCAAGAAAGGGGAATGCTGCTGATGGATTTACTTTTGAAAAGGGGTTCCGTGAAGTAGATGAAATCTATGTGGGGCCCGCCGGCCTTTGAACTGAGTGTGATCACGTTCTCTCCTGTTTCCATTGCCACGTCCACCACATGGCCGTTCCATTTGTTCCAGTCCCTGGAACCCGGAAAGGTCCTCTTCTGCGGCGCGGAACCGTTCACAATAAGGTTCATGGGCTTGTCGGTGCCGGAACCGTTGGCCCAGACTAAGACCATTTTAAAAGAACCGGTTTGAGGTGAATTCACCTGCCATGAGATGAAAGCGGCGCCCGCGCCCGGTTGGACATACCCCGTGCCTGAATAACCCCAGCTCTCCTGTTTTATTTGAGCCCCTTTGAAATCCGCCTTTTCGGCCTCCATAAACCCCTGGAGCGCTGGGATGGGAACATCAAGCCAGTTGTCCACCGCAATCACGCGGGAGGTCCAGTCATAATGGACGGCCCACAAATCCGTGAACGACTCTGTCCATTTCAACAGCCCATGCCCGCCATGGGCCGCGGACTTCAGGCTCACCTTTCCGTTGGCTATACGGGCATCCCATACAAATTGCCACTTCTGGTCCAGGGACTTGGGCACAGCGGTTGTGTTGATGCAGCGGCGGGCGGCCTCAATGCGCTTTTCCATGAATTGTACAGGGGTCCAATTGGCATCGCCTTTGAACAAATTCCGCCATCCGGCAAGGCCTTCTGATTTGAGTATCGCCAGCATTTTTTCAGCGCCTGACAACTGGACCTTGATGGTTCCATACCGAGGATGGCCGCCTTCCTCTATGCTGATATCTTGCAGTTCCTTGGGCCAGGTGGAAGGCTGGTCATATCGACAGGATTTATAACCCGTGGTCCAGGCTTCTGTCCCATCCGAAAGGTATTCCGAAGACCAACCCACCGGTGTTATCGATGTCTCGGCAAACCATGCGTGTTTGGGAACCCTGGATCCATTGGGGTGTTCCATAGAGCGCAGCCAGGCGATGGTCTCTTCAAACAGGGTGCGGTAGCGTTCTTCGCCCGTCATTACATAAAACCACATCATCATAGGCAGTGTGAAACGGTTGGCAGTGCGTGGTTCTATGTTTAGGCCTTCGTGATTTCTGGCAGGCACCGGCTCATTGAGGCGGTTATAGTTGTCGGCCCAGCCCCGGGTTGCACCTTCACCCTGGTGGGTAAGGAACAGCCATTGCCCGAGTTTGGAACTGTATTTCAGATACTTGGGGTCCTTGGTAAGATGGTACATGGCCATGGTGGTCATAAAGCCGTCATAGGTGGCATGGTCACTGTATGAACCACCATTCGGCACGCCCCTATCTCTATCGTCATCACCCCTTATATACGCATCGCCTATGGCACGGGTCTTGCCGTCCCAGTAATCCGGGGAACACCCCCAATCGTGATACTGGATTTTTTCGAAGAACAGGTTGCCCCACTTCTTGGCGCTGTCTAAATACTTTTCCTGCCCTGTCAATTTGTAAGCATAAAGCATCAGGCAAAAGGCCGGATACTGATAGGCGTCCTCTATTCGGGCAACCCCAAGCGGATGCTTGTGCTTGCGAGCGACGGCCGCGTAGGCCTTGCCTCCTCTTTCCAAAATTGCGCCACCGGGAAAACTCCCATTCTCATGCTGGATCTGATAAAAGAAATCTGCGGTTTTCAATCCGGCCTGCAGATAGGCATCATCGCCAAATGTTTCATAAGCCCGAAGAAACCGGGCGGCAGCAGGAGGCAAATGCCCCTCCTCGAGATCAATCTTGACTGAGTCGTCTGTCCAATTGCGATTTTTTGGCGGATAAACTCCATACACTCCGTATTTTTCAATCAGTTTATCCAAAGATTCCCGGACAGCCTCTTCACACTGTGCATACATCCCGTTGTCTATCTTCGGGAGAAGGGCGTCGAGCGCTTCCTGCTGGCCGAAACCGGCAGTGGACAGCACAAGCACAAAGGAAAAAATGATGTATAAGCTCCAAGGCCTTCCTTTTTTGGTTCTCAGCATATCAATTTTCAACATAAATTAACCCCTACTGATCAGAAATTTGATTTTACAGCCATGTAATGATTATAAGCTCTGTATCTTCCAGACATTGCAGCAGTCTCTGGACAGTTCCGTTTTGTGTTTTTGCGAGTCAGGATAGAGTTGCTCGCGTATCTGGCGAGCAGTCAGGCGATCATTCTGCCAAAGCAGATTCATGATCGCCAACTCCGCATTAGTTAATGGCGATTGTTTCACTTTGGAAGTCCTCAATATTTATATCAAATCACGGCAACTCGCCGTATTGATACGACAACTTATCGTAGTTACCAGTACGTATAAACGAAAACAACTGCTGGTTTATTGCAAAAAATCCGAAATTTTTTAGGATTTACTAGGGACAGACCTGCTCTGTATAGAACATGATATTAGACGCCAGAGAATGGCGAGGTTGATAGAACTAGCAGGTAGGGTGCGATGAATCGCACCGATAATGCGGGAACATGTCAATGGTGCGATTCATCGCACCCTACATGGTTCATCTTTACGCCGCACGCAATACGCAATACGCGATACGCAATACGATTATAAAATCAGTGTAAATCCGTGTCTGAAAAATATTTAGGAGCTAAAGGGGAGCTAAAGGGGTCATGCCGTGATTATTAGGGGAGCTTTAGTGGGGAGCTAAAGGGGTCATGCCGTGATTATTAGCATTTTGTACTTGACACCGGTGATTTTTGGGCAAAATTAAGGGTACGGTACATTTTTTGGAGTGCCATTCGTGTCCGGTACTTTTTTTAAATGATTATTGATTATGGTGGGGCAAGCCGCCACCCTACTTTTTATACTTTCGTATAACTAGGACCGGGCTCGGAATGACGAGGTGATAGATTCCTCGGCGGAGTTTATCCTGAGCGGGTGCGGTTATTTTTCGAGGGATGCGAGGATTTGTTTGCCGCCGGCTTCTAAGAGTTGGGTGGCGATGCTTTCTGCTAATTGGGTCGCTTCGGCAGCGGGGCCGGCAACCTCCCGGTTGATGTAGTTTTTGCCTTCTACGCCTGAGATGAAGGCGCGGATGTTAATTTGGCCTTCGGTGATTTTTGCGTAGGCTCCCACGGGGGCGTGGCAGCCGCACTGCATTGTTGTCAGGATCGTTCGCTCGGCGGAAGTTGTTATTCTTGCATTTTCCTCGTCTATCGCGGAGAGGATTTTGTTCGTTTCGGCATCGTCTGCTCTTGACTGGATTCCCAGCGCGCCCTGGGCGGGGGCGGGGATGAAAACGTGAGGCTCAAAAATGAACGAGATTCTGCCGGCCAGGCCGAGACGCTCCAGGCCCGCCCGCGCTAAAAGGACGGCGTCGAAGTCGTCTGTGCCGAGCTTGTCCAATCTTGTTTGGACGTTGCCTCGAATGGGGGTCGGTTCAAGGTCGCCCCGCAGGTGCTTCAACTGGGCGGCTCGTCTCAGGCTCGATGTGCCTATTTTGGCGCCCTGCGGTAACTGCTCGATTGAATCGACGGGATCTTTTGCAATCAGGCAATCTTCGACGAAGTTTCTATCGAACACCGCAGCGATGGCCAATCCCTCCGGCTGGGCCGTGGGCAGGTCTTTGAAACTGTGGACGGCGAAGTCGGCCTCGCGGGCCATCAGAGCGTCTTCGAGCTGCGAGGTGAAAAAACCTGTGTCCCTGAGATTCCACAGAGCGGTGCGCCTGTCCCGGTCGCCCGTGGTGGTAATCTGTTTGATCTCGATTTCGAGGCCCGGATGGATTTTCCTGAGCGTGGCGACGACGTATTCGGTTTGAGCGATGGCCAGCGCCCCGCCGCGAGTTGCAACTGTAAGAACGTTCATACGGATCCTTGCTAAGATTACCCCACAGACAAATAAAGGGGGCCAGATATCGTGTATCAGTGCCTTCGATTTCGACGCATTTTAGAAGGGATGACTGCGAATATCAACTGCAAACTGCTCAGATCGCACCTGTGGGCCGGGCGGGCGTATATAAATATCCTTGCAATGGGTGCATATTCGGAGATAATCACCCGGCAACGATTCAGTTATCGCATATAAGGAAACCTGATGAACAAACTCAGACGCGAAATAATGTGGGCCGCACTGACGCTGATAATCATACTGACTGTCCTGTCGGTATATGGGGCTTTTATCGGCGCCGATCGTGCACAGGCGTACTTCAACAGCATCCCGCTGGCGTTTTTCTGGGGCATCCTGGCTTTGGCGTTGATAGCGGGCCTTGCGGCGTTTCGCCGGCTGATTCGCGTGCCGGGCCTGCTGCTGATGCACGCAGGATGTATTCTAATTCTCGGCGGCGGTGCGTTAGGTTCGAAAATGGTGCACGAACTGTCCGGAAGCGACAAAATCCGGGAAGGCCAAATGCAAATCCACGAGGGCCAAACTCAGAATCAGGTCTATGTCCGCAAAGATGGGCAGAGCGGCGACGGTGAGGACCACGAGTTCAAAACGCTGCCCTTTTCGATAAAGCTCTACGACTTTCGGATCGAATATTACGAGCCTGCGTACCTTCAAGTCGAGACAGGCGAGGGCCGGAGCAAGACCGTGTCGGCCGAGATTGGCAATGAAATTGACCTGGACGGGGAGCTTGGCACGGCGAGAATCGTCAGGATGTTCGAGAATTTCAAGATGTCCATCGAAGGCGGCAAGAGTGTCGCCTACGAAGATCCGAATCCGGGTTTGAATCCGGCACTCGAAGTTCTAATCACCAAGCCCGACGGGCAGATGAGCGCGCAATACGTCTTTGCCTTCATGCCCGGATTCAGTCACACTGAGGGCAGCGCGAAGCTGACATACAGCAGACCGGCCAACAGGGCCATCAGCGACTACATAAGCGAGCTTGAGGTAACCAATAAGGAGGGTAAGGTCGTCGCCGCGAAGGATATCGAGGTGAATCATCCGCTGCGCTACGGCGGATACCATTTTTACCAGAGTTCCTACGACGCCAAGGCCGGGCAATACACCATCCTGTCGGTCCATTCGGACGCGGGTCTTGGAATAGTTTACACCGGCTACTGGATGCTCTGCCTCGGCGTTATATGGCACCTGTGGCTAAGACACATAGTCAAAAAAATCGGGGGCAAGAAGCAAGCCAATGGAAATTAAATATACCACACAGGGCTATTTGATCTACGCTACTATGGCCGCATATCTGCTGGCTTTTGTCGTGAGCCTTCTGCGCCGGGCCAAAGCCGGACACGTTTTGTATCTTGCGGGCTTTGCAATCGCCGTGGTCTCTTACGGCTACCGCTGGTACGACGTGCATCACGTGCCGTTGCAGAACCTGTTCGAGGTATTTTTGTTCCTCGGCATGATTTATCCGGTCTCGCTCTTATGCCGGCGTTTCCTGCGTGTGGGGGGCTACACCGCCGACATGCTCATCGGCGTAATAGTGCTCTTTCCGGCCGGGTTCGTGTTCAGCGCCAGGCCTCAGCAGCTTCCGCCGGCCCTGCAGAGCTGGCTCTTTACGCCGCACGTGGCTGTCTATATGCTGTCGTACATCCTGATGGCAAAGGCCACCGTTCAGGCCTTCTACCAGCTTGTCGGCAAGCGACCGAAACGGGGCGATGATCTGCTGGAACCCGAACAGGCGACATATCGAATGGTCTGTGTCGGCTTTCCCCTGCTGACGCTGGGCCTTATACTCGGCAGCTACTGGGGCAAGCAGGCCTGGGGCGACTACTGGGCATGGGATCCCAAGGAGCTGTGGTCACTGGCATCCTGGCTTGTCTTCCTCGGATACTTCCATTTCCGCTACATGTTCGGCAAAAGGCACGCGAACATGAACAGCCTCTGGGCTATCATGGGAATAGTCGCTATTGTCATAACGCTGCTCTGGGTGAATCTGTCGAGACTCTTCCCCGGCCTGCACAGCTACGCATAATTGAGCGGATAGATGTAGGGTGGGGCTCCCTTGGGGATGCCTTACGGTATTGCCCCACCGGTATTGATTCGGTGGGCTAAAGCCCACCCTACAAGGGAACTAACCGCCATACGCTATCACAAGGAGGCAAAACGATGCTGCGAAAAAGCAAGACTGCACTGCTGCTGGCCATACTGTTATTTATCGCCGGATGCGGACAGACGGACAAGACCGACACAATAACTATTGCGCAAAATGGCACGGCGAAAGCTGTCATAGTTGTTGCCGTCGATGCCACAGAGGCGGAGCGGCACGCAGCGGCTGAGCTGGCCGACTTTCTCCAGCAGATAACCGGCGATAAGTTCCAGATATTGCCACCTCCTGCCGATAGTAAATCACGCCTGCTCGTTGGGCCAGGTGCCGCCAAATTAGCCTCGGCAGACTTTTCCACCGAAGGATTGGGCCAGGACGGCATAATCATCCGCAACGTCGGGGATGACCTTATCCTGGCCGGAGGCCGGCCGCGAGGGACGCTCTATGCGGTTTATACATTCCTTGAAGATAATCTCGGCTGCCGATGGTGGTCATCGAAAGTCAGCACAATTCCCAAAAAACCTACGGTTATAGTTGGGGATTTGGATACTCGCTACTGGCCGGCGCTGGAATATCGCGAGCCTTACTGGTTCGATGCTTTTGACGCCGACTGGGCCGTGCGCAACAAGTCCAACGGGCAGCGTCCCGGCTTAGATGCCAAACGCGGCGGCAAGCACATCTACGAGGGATTTGTGCATACTTTCAACCGGTTGGTCCCGCCGGACAAGTATTTTAAAGACCATCCGGAGTGGTTCAGCGAGATCAAGGGCAAACGCACGCACAACCGGGCGCAATTGTGCCTGACAAACGAGCAGATGTATCAGGAGTTGCTCAAGAACCTCAAGGCGCAGTTGCGAAACAATCCGGCTGCGACGATTGCATCCGTATCGCAGAACGACTGGCATGGGAATTGCCAGTGCAGCAAATGTGCGGCTATAGAAAAAGAGGAAGGCAGCCCCGCGGGATTGATGCTGCGATTCGTCAATCGCGTGGCCGAGGATATCGAAGATGAATTTCCAAACATTGCCATCAGTACGTTGGCTTATCAGTACACTCGCAAGCCGCCGAAGATTACAAAGCCACGGCATAATGTGATCGTGAGACTGTGCAGTATCGAGTGTTCGTTCAGCAAGCCTTTGAGCGATGAGCGGAACAAGGAGTTCGGAGATGATATTGTCGGCTGGTCGAAAATCTGCAATCGACTTTACATCTGGGATTATACGACGAACTTCAGGCATCATATCATGCCGCACCCGAATCTGCTCGTGCTGGGACCGAACGTCAAGTTCTTCGCGGACCACAACGTCAAAGGCATTTTCGAACAGGGCGCTTACACGACAAACGGCGCCGAGATGGCGGAGCTTCGCGCCTGGGTCCTGGCCAAACTGCTGTGGGATCCCGCTCGGGACGGGCAGGAGCTGATCGACGAGTTCATCGCAGGCTATTACGGCCCCGCCGGCCCGCACATCAAAAATTATTTGCAGGTAACACACGATGCCGTCGAGGCAACCGGCGACAAGCTCGGCTGCTTTTCCAAAGACACAGCCAAGTTCCTTTCCTTTGAGACGCTCAGCAAAGGCTGGACGCATCTCAAAGCCGCCGAAGCCGCTGTTCGGGATGATCCCGATTTGAGGTTTCGCGTCCAGGTTGCGCAACTACCGATAATATACACGTTCATGATGCACTGGAACGAGATGCGCAAGAAAGCGGAAACGGCCGATGCCGACTGGCCCATGCCCAAGACAATTGAGGCGGCCAACGAGCACTTCATGGAAATAGCCAGAAAAAAGAACATGACGCGCCTCGACGAATGGAACGAAGGCTTCGGCGCGCTGGAAAGAGCGCTCGAGCGAGCTAACAAATAGCACCGCCATTGTTCCTTCGGGATGGGGAGTATCTTCTATTCCGATGAATCCCGGATTCCTGAGATGTTGACCGCGGAAGTTCGATTTCTCGCGCACATTTTGGGTGTCGAATTACACTATAATAACAGAAGCTGATATCAGTTAGTTCTTTGAATGGTGGATTTGCTGTGGATTTGAATTCAGAAACACAATTAGTTGAAGCGGCCCAGAATGGCCATTTGGGAAGCTTAGGTGCTCTCTATGAGCGTTATCACAGTCCTATGGTGGCATTGGCTTATTCTATGCTTGCCGACAGGGATCTGGCAGAGGACGCCGCACAAGAAGTATTCGCGATAGCCTGTCGCGATATAGGGAGTTTGAAAAGTAAAGAAAGATTTGCAGCATGGCTGGCCAGCATTTGCCGGAATATTTCGAGGCAGATGCTGAGAGCCGGCAAGAGCAGAGAAGTTGCTCCGGACAATGAACCTGCTATTGTTAGGCGTGACGATATGGAGGACCGCCGGGAGGGGATTCGCCGGGCTGTATGGAGCCTTCGAGTACCAGAGAGAGAGCTGATTGTTATGCGTTATTTCGACGGATTCTCGCAGGCACAAATATCGGAAGTTCTGAACATATCGTCACAGGCAGTGAACGGCCGGTTAGTTAGAGCAAAGCGTAAGATTGCAAAGTATTTGAAGCGAAATGGCTTGACGGGAGACAATCATGAAAAGTCCTGAAAACGATAAATGGCTCGATGAAGCGTTGAGTAACGTCATCGGCTCAAAAGGAACGCGGACGGACTTCGAACAGTGGAAGCAGAAACACCCACAAGCCGTGAAAATGTTAACCTCGCGGGCACGTCGGAAGGCTTCGGCTTCACCAAGCCCGCTAACGACAAGGAGAATCATCATGAAAAGTCCCATCACAAAATTAGCCGCCGCGCTGGCAATGATTATCGCAAGTCTGGCTGGTTTATTTCTCCTAAGAAGCACCGGCTCAGGCATTGCCTTGGCCGATGTGTTGGAACAAATTGAGCAGGTAAAGGCCTACAAGTGCCAGATGAACGCTACGTTCAAAAGCCAGGATATGGATGAGAAACCGATATCACAGGCAACCATGCTGACATCGGAGGCTTTCGGGGCGAAAACGATTATCGAAATAAGCCACCCGATCACCGGCCAAAGCATGCGTCAGGAGATTTATGTGCTACCGCCTCAGAAAACCATAACGACACTCATGCCGAATGAGAAGAAGTACTCGCAACTGGAATTCGACGAAGCATCCTTCGACGGATGGCGAGAGGAGAATGACTCGCGCACCATGATCAGAAGAATCCTGGGATGTGAACACACGAATCTGGGAAGATCAACGATTGATGGTATCGAAGTCGAAGGCTTCCAAACGACAGACCCAGACGGGCCAATGGGCCAAGCCGAGATCAAGATATGGGTTGATGTGGAGACAAGGTTTCCCGTGCGAATTGAGATACGCAAAGATGCGGGAAACGATGCCCATATACACTTCGTTTTTCATGACTACCAATGGGACGTAACTGTCGATGCGACAGACTTCGAGCCGGTCATCCCAGACGATTACACACCCGGCCAACCCATGATGCAAATGCTGCGAGGGAAGAAGCCCGACTGAGAATGAAATGGTCGCCATAGCCCGGAAGGCTATGCCACCATAGTGATTTGTGTCTTCGTCTATTCAAGGGGCCGAACCGGGAGGTTCGGCCTTTTTTTTACGCTCTTTTGCAGGCAACAAGATGCAACCTTTGCGGTTTTCGTGCATTATAATAGGTGAAGATTGACTCCGGAGCAATCGAATGGCAGAAGACGCGTTAGAGTGCGGTTTGCGATCCGCACACGAGACCATTGACGAAGACCAAATACTGGCTGCCGCGGCCCGGCAGGATGCCGAAGCGGCGGGAAGGCTCTTTGACAAGTACTACAGCGCAGTCCTGAGCTATGTTTATCATTGCACGTTTGACCAGGACGTAACTGAGGATTTGACGTCGAACGTATTTCTCGCTGCCTTTCGACACCTCGGGCGATATCGCTGGCGACAGATTCCATTTAGGGCGTGGCTTTTTCGTATCGCCACAAATGAAGTCCGGATGCACTGGCGCAGGCAGAGACGCGGCAAAACGGTCAGTCTTCAGCCGGACGCCGACATCCATGCCGCCGGATCGTCAGCCGGGGACAGACTGGAGGCGGCAGAGGAGTATCGCCTTCTGCATAAGGCGCTACTGGAACTGCGATTAAAGTATCGAACGGTGATAATTCTTCGCTACTTCGAAGACAAGGCGATTGCCGAAATATGCGAGATCACCGGAAGAAAAGAAGGCACGGTCAAATCCCAGTTGCACCGCGGGCTGGCCCGGCTACAGGATATCCTGGTGCGATGGGGCGTGTTGCCGGAATAGTTGGGAACAAAACCATGAGCAAGAATATTGAGAATATAGACAGATACCTCAAAGGCGTTGTTCAGCCGGAACATGTGTCGCATCAACACCGGCAACAACTTCGCCGAGAGGTTCTTGAAGAAATCGAAAGGAGAAAGACCATGTTTGTTAGAAAAAGAGCGTGGAAAGTAGCTGCGGTGCTTGCCATTGTGATAGCCGCCGGAGCCATAGCTGTTGTGGGAGTGAATATTGGAAGGTACTATTACTATGGCAAAAACGATGACGGCGCTCATATTTTCATAAGCGAAGATCGCGAGAGCGTCGTCACACTTAGCGACGACGAAGTGACTGATGTGGAGCAGACCCGAAGGGACCTTGAAGAGATCGAAAGCCTGAGGCAACAGGATAAGAGAGAATTACTCAAGGTCGAAGAAATGATGACGGACGGTACCCTCGAAATGAAAGTGTATGTGTATAAATATGAACTCTCAGACGGCCGAATAATCGATATGCGGGAAGGTGGTACCGAAGGTGAGTACGCGCTTGCAGGCACAACAAAGTTGCAAGAGTGGCGCCAACTTAGAAAAGCAGGACCGGGAGAAGATCTCGGCACTTACGAGGAGGTTGTGCGGAACCGTGTCTTTTCATTCAAGCGAGAACGGTACTACCTCAGCGACGGAACCGAAGTCCTCTGGTCAGTTGGCCTGCCCAAATAGGGCCAGTAGTCTCAAAATTGAATCCCCTCCAGACACAAAGGCCGAGCCTGATTGGCTCGGCTTTTCTTGTGCGCTTTTTACAGAGACAACTGCGACGCCGAGACCTACAGACGAAGATCTGAGAAAAAGCGGTTTTAGTTTGAGCAAAATGCCTTCTTCCGGTGTTATATAGGTGATGGTCGATCGATCTGATGTTTGTAAAAGGTGCTGATTAGTGCTCGAAGACAGATTGTTAGTGTGGAAATTCAAGCGCGGCAGCAAAGAGGCTTTCTGCCGGCTCTACGAAAAGTACAGAGACGATTTGCTCAAGTTGGCGATTTCATTGCTAAATGAGGCTGATCTTGCCGAGGACGTTGTGCACGATGTCTTTGAATCGTTCATACGCAACGCGGGGCAGTTTCGGCTCACAGGAAGCCTGAAAGGATATCTGGCGACGTGTGTGGTCAACAGGGCAAGGAACGCGAATCGGGCGCACAGGCGGCGGCAGAATCCGGCGCCGGGTCTAGCCTGCACGGCGACGGCGAATTCGATCCGGCCCGACCGATGGATCATATTCAGCGACGAATTCAAACGATTGAACGATGCGTTGGCACAACTGCCGTATGACCAGCGGGAGACTGTGATCCTGCGTGCCCAGAGTGGAATGAAGTTCAGGCAAATCGCCAAATCGCAGCACGTTCCGATTAAGACGGTCCAGAGCCGATACCGAATCGGGCTGGATAAGCTACGGTCACTATTGAACAGCGAGGCGACAAAATGAGATCTTCGGAAGATGTAGAAAAGCTAATAAGAAATGCCGAGATGCATTCCGATCCTGATGCAAATAAGGCGGTTCTGAAGGATTTCATGCGTCAATTCGATAAAACACAAGAACAAGAATCGGCTGTTATGCAGCCGAAGATAAGGAGAATAATCATGAAAAGTCCAATCACAAAATTAGCCGTGGCCGCAACAGTCATTGCTGTGGTCGTCCTGGGATTGTCTGAATTCATCGGCACCGGCAGCAAATCCGGCGTGGTCTGGGCCGAGGTCGCCCAGAAAGTTGAGGCGAGTCCGGGCGCCATCTGGCGGCTAAGAGGGACCGGTTCGCGCGATCCGAACGATGACTGGCCCAATGGCTATACGATCACCTGGCGTTCCGCGGCGGTCACGCGCACGGACCGGTATCGAGACGGTCAGATACGTCGTACGATCTACTACAATGTGGATACGAAGGCCAGGATATCGCTGGCCCATGATGCCAAAAAGTATATCAAGGAGTCAATGAGCGATGCGCAGGTCCAGAGAGTGCGGGCCGACAAGGATCGTTGGACAGACACCCAGGGCCTGGTCAACTGCTGCCTGGCCCTCAAGCACCATGCGTTGGACCAGGAAACGATCGACGGCGTTCTCTGCGAGGGCATCGAAACGACGGACGCGAGCGGCCTCCCGTTCAAGAGCTTCACGGGTCGGCTGTGGGTCGCCGTGGAGACCGGCTACCCCGTCCTCGTGGAAATCGAGGCTATTGACGATGGAAACATCCGTCATACGTCGACGTTAGACCAGTTCCAGTGGAACGTGGACCTGTCGGCCGGCGATGTCGAGCCTGAAATCCCCGCCGACTACGAACCCTTGTAGTAGCAGACAACTCGCTGCACAAAACGACCCTTTCAACGGCCGGGCCGATTGGCTCGGCCTTTTTTATGCGCGCGTTTACGTATCATTTACTTAAAAATCTATGGTCAACAAAGCTCTTGCAAATGTCCCCGTTGGCTTTTAAGATATCCGTACAAAATTAAAGTATTTTAAATATCCGAGGAGTAGAAAAATGCAGCGGCACAAATCCACTCTATTGTTTACTATCTGTTTTATTTTTGTCATTTTTGGTGTGTTGCCCGTTAGAAGCGAAGCCGCAGAGGTTTCGGGGGAGTTGATGAAATGGCACAAGGTTACGCTGACCTTCACGGGGCCGAACACGAGTGAGGACGCCGAGCCTAATCCGTTTCGGGACTATCGTTTGACCGTTACGTTTGCCAAAGGTCAGAAGCGATATGTTGTTCCGGGTTACTATGTCGCCGACGGCGATGCCGCACAAACCAGCGCAACAGCGGGCAACAAATGGCGGGTGCATTTTGTGCCGGATGAAACGGGTGAATGGGTTTATGCCGCATCTTTTCGGACCGGGCCTGACGTAGCGCTGACCAGCGACCAGAAGGCCGGATCGGCTGCGGCCTTCAACGGCGCCACAGGTACGCTTCAAATTGCCGCCAGTGACAAGAGCGGCCGGGACCATCGGGCCAAAGGCCTGCTCAAATACGTTGGTAAACGCTATCTTCAGTTCGCCGGGACGGGCGAATATTTCCTCAAAGGCGGCGCAGATAGTCCAGAGAATTTCCTGGGTTATGCCGACTTCGACGATACGTTTGACAGCGGCGCGCTCAAACGCAAAGGCGAAGCGGCAGGCGTAGAATTCATCCACCACTACCGGCCGCACGTGAAAGACTGGCGGCCCGGCGACCCGACCTGGAAAAACGGCAAAGGCAAAGGCATGATCGGAGCGCTGAATTACTTAGCCTCTAAGGGCATGAACAGTGTTTATTTCATCCCTTACAACATCGACGGCGGCGACGGCAAGGACGTCTGGCCCTGGACGAATCCGAACGAAAAGTTCCGATTCGACTGCAGCAAGCTCGACCAGTGGGAGATTGTTTTCTCGCACATGGACAAGCTCGGCCTGATGCTCCACATCATCGGCCAGGAGCAGGAGAACGACCAGGGACTCGACGGCGGCGACCTTGGCCCCGAGCGAAGGCTTTACTACCGCGAACTTGTCGCCCGGTTCGGCCATCACCTCGCTTTGGTCTGGAACCTCGGCGAGGAAAACACCAACACCACCGCTCAGCACAAAGCATTCTGCCGGTACATAAAATACCTCGATCCTTACGATCATCCAATCGTCTGCCATACGTTCCCGGGCAAGTACGACGAAGTTTACGAGCCTCTGCTGGGATACGGCTATTTCAACGGCCCGTCATTGCAGACCAACGACACGCACACTCAGACGACAAAGTGGATTGACCGCTCCGCCGCGGCGGGACGGCAGTGGTTCGTGTCTCTCGATGAGATCGGTCCGGCGCATACTGGCGTAAAGCCCGACAAGGACGACTACTGGCACGATGAGGTCCGTCACAAGCATCTGTGGGGTCATCTGATGGCCGGCGGCGCAGGCGTCGAGTGGTACTTCGGCTATAAATGGGCCCACAACGACTTGAACTGCGAGGACTGGCGCAGCCGGGACCATCTATGGGACCTGACCCGGTACGCCTTAGAGTTTTTCCGCGAGCATCTGCCCTTTACCGAAATGGCCCACCACGATGAGCTGACTATCGCTAAGGACGATTATTGCTTCGCCAAGCCGGGCGAAGTTTACGCCATATATCTGCCTATCGGCGGCACGACGAGTCTGGACCTGGGCGACAACTCCGCGACCTTCACCGTACAATGGTACAACCCGCGCCGTGGCGAGGGCATCTTGCCCTTGTCCCCTACAGCTGGCAAGATGCCAGCGGGACCCAAGGCCGGGACGGCCTCGCCACCGCTGCAAACCGGCACAAAAGCCACGATAGCCGGCCCCGGCTCAGCCGCTATCGGCCGCCCCCCCAGCGACACCAACAAAGACTGGGTCGCCCTGATAAGAGTGCAAGATTGAGTTTTTCGCCTGGGCAACCGCCAAAACCCGGCAGTTAGTGGGCCAGGCGCACGCCAAGCAAAAAATTCTGTTGAAAATCCTGTGCCGGACCTTATAATGTTCAAACTTTGAGTAAGAATGGCCTCTTAGGCTATGGATTCCGCCGTAAGGCGTCCCTTACGGGACTGCCGGAGTTTATCCTGCACAAAGATGCGGGACAAGAATGACAATACAGACCGCTATTACGCGTTAAATGCTGATTATTACGGGAGAAGTTTCAATGGAAACAGTTGCAGAACCAGGAATCGATTTATTTGCCGAGACGTTACCCTCAATGGAGGAGGTCAAAACACTGTCCGAATTCGTCCACTCCAGCGAGAAAAACCGGATAGATTTCAACGAGCAGGTGAAATCTAATTCGTCCAGGACCGGCCAGAAAGCGGCCCTGGCATTGGGGATCGGGCTTTTTATTATCGGCAGGAACGCCAAGGCAGCCAAAAAACTCGCCAAAGCAAAGGACTGCAAAGAGAAATTCATATACTTAGGCTTGGCGCGTCGCCGAACAGGTGAATTCGACCGGGCGATCGAGAGCCTGAAAAACAGTCTCGATTATGGAGCCGACAAATTCAATATATCGCTGGAAAAAGCCGCCACGTATCGTTGTGCGGACGATTTCAAGGCCGCAGCCAAGGAATTGAAAGCCTGCGCGAATTTCGAGAACGTCAGTGCCGATTATCACTGCGAGCTTGGGCGTCTTGACGAAGCCCAGGGACTTTACCAGCAGGCAATAGCCGGCTACAAAACAGCGTTGGAACTATCTCCCAAGCATCAGAGAGCACTCTTCCATCTGGCCTTTCGCAGCGATCTGGCGGGCGACGAAGAGACAGCCATCGACTGCTACAAGCAGATTGCGGCGGGCTCACCGGTTTATGTGAATGCCCTGCTGAACCTGGCTGTCCTTTACGAAGACTACGATCGATTGGATGAGGCAACCGAGTGTGTTGATACAGTTATCGAGGCTCATCCGAACCACGAGAGGGCAATCCTGTTCAAAAAGGACATCGAAAGCTCGAAAACGATGTTCTACGACGAAGAGAAAGAAAAGAAGAAGACGCGCAAGAGCCAGATTCTCGAAACGCCGATCTCTGATTTCGAGTTGTCGGTTCGCAGCAGGAACTGCCTCAAGAAAATGAAGATCGATACACTCGGCGACCTTTTGAACATCACCGAGGCCGAACTGTTGTCTTATAAGAATTTTGGCGAGACTTCACTCAGGGAGATCAAGACCATCCTCGATCCCAAGGGATTGACCCTTGGTATGGCTATGGAGGAAACGCAACCGGCCTCGGCAGAAACGATTGACGAGATTGTCGCCGAAACAGAGGAGGAGGGACTCAGACACAAACCGGTGGATGACCTTAAACTATCGGTGCGTGCTCGAAAATGCCTGCAGAAGCTCAATATCCGCTCCATCGGCGAACTGGTGAGCAAGACGGACGCCGAGCTTCTCGGCTGCAAGAACTTCGGCGTGACAAGCCTGAACGAAATCAACAAAGCCCTCAGCGACCTTGGATTGTCGCTGCGAAGCTTGGACTGACCTACAGGTCAATATCAGGTGAATTAACATTGTCCAGCACAATCCAATTGACAGCAGGCCCTCGGAAAACTGCCCTGCGGACAGTCTCATGGACAAACCATCTTCGCATTTCGAGCGGCAGAGGGGCGATCCTGATGCTTCTGCTGCTGGCCCTCAGCAGTTGCAAGAGCCGGCAACTCACAAGACCAACCGTGCAGATGGAAGTCGAGCAGCGGTTTTGGATCAGAGTTCTGCTGCTCGACGATGCCAGATCCTGCACATTGAAAACCGGCTCGCCGTTTAGCGTTACCAAAGACCGGATCATCCCACAAACACAAATTGCAAAGGTCCGTTTCACGAAGGTTGATGCTCCATTCATCATCCGAGTGGCCGACGGCAACATCACGATCGCCGGCCGGACCTTCACAAGCGGCGAGGTAGTAATTTTCACGGAAGACCCGTACATCTTCAACCTCAACGGCAACGATTATCGCGGCAACTTAAAGCTCATAACCAACCCTGACGGCAACTCCTTTGACGCGATTAATCTGGTTCCGCCCGAGCCGTACCTGGCCGGCGTGGTAGGCGCCGAAATGCCCGATTACTGGGAGGCCGATGCGCTCAAGGCACAGGCAATTGCCGCAAGAACGTATTGCTTTTACATCAAAAGAAGATTCGGCACAAATCGCAACTGGGACGTCAAACAAACAGAGGCAAATCAGGTGTATCGAGGTCTCAGAGAAGAGACGACCCAGATTTGGAATGCCGTAAACCAGACAAGGGGCCAGGTGTTGATGTGCGCACAAGCCGACGGTACTGAAGATATCTTCCCTTCCTACTACAGCTCGACCTGCGGGGGCCACACCGAGAACAGCAGGAATGTGTTCGGCGATTCCTACGGGCCGTTAGGCGGCGTGCGCTGCCCCTATTGTCAGGATGTGGCTCAACTGAAAGACTTCTTCTGGCCCATGATCAAATTCGACAGGGCCAGCGTCACAGCTAAGCTGCTCAAAAAATACCCGGCGTTAAAGCAGCTCGGGAAAATTACAAACATCAGTCCGGCCGGCGAAAGCGATTACGGAGAATTCTCTCGCGTGACCAAGGTCAAGCTCACCGGCTCGACCGGCAAGAGCGACTTCTTGAGAGCCGAGGATTTTCGTCTTACAATCGACTCGACCGGCCGAAAATTGAAAAGCTCAATCTGTAAAATCGTAAAATGGGACAATGATTGGGCATTTTTATCGGGCAGAGGCTGGGGCCACGGCGTAGGGATGTGCCAGTACGGGGCCGAAGGCATGGCCAGAGAAGGCAAGACCGTCGAGCAGATCCTTTCATACTACTACCCCGGCTCAAAAATACTGACACTTGGCTATTAGGCCGTTGACATTCTCTGAAATGGCAAATTTCCAGCTTCTCCATCAAGATTCCAGTTCCGCCGCCAGGCACGGTTTGCTGACGACCGCGCACGGGCAGGTCGAGACTCCCGTTTTTATGCCGGTCGGCACCGCCGGGGCGGTAAAAGGCATCACACCCCGGCAGCTCAAAGAAACCGGGGCCGGTATCATCTTAGCCAACACCTATCATCTGCTGCTCAGACCCGGGGTCGAGACGGTCGAGAGGCTCGGCGGACTTCACAAATTCATGGGCTGGGACCGGCCCATACTTACAGACAGCGGCGGATACCAGGTGTTTTCTTTGGGTTCGCTGGCCAAAATCGATGATGACGGCGTTGAGTTTGCCAGCCACGTGGATGGGGCAAGAATATACTTAAGTGCGGAAATCGCGACCGAAATCCAAAATCGGTTGGGCGCCGACATAATAATGTGCTTCGATCAATGCACGCCGTTTGGCGTCGATGCACCGCAGCTTGAAAAAGCCGTCGAAAGAAGCATCCTCTGGGCAAAACGCTCGAAACAGGCACACGTCAACTCCGCCCAAATGCTGTTCGGCATCGTCCAGGGCGGGACAAACCTCGAGTTGCGAACGCACTGCGCCAAGGAACTTGTAGAAATGGACTTCGACGGCTACGCCGTCGGCGGCTTGAGCGTGGGCGAGGAGCACGACGATATGATAAGAACGGTCGCTCATACCACGCCGCTTTTGCCGGAAGACAAGCCTCGCTACCTTATGGGCGCCGGCACACCAAAGGACATCATTGCCGCTGTAAGGGCCGGGATCGATATGTTCGACTGTGTCCTGCCCACAAGAAACGGGCGAAACGCCTTCGCTTTCACCGAGAATGGCCCTGTGCGGCTAAGGAACAGCTCGCACACAAACGATGCCGGCCCGATCGAAGCCGGGTGCGACTGTTACTGCTGCCGGAATTTCAGCCGGGGCGCCTTGAGGCATTTCTTCAACTCGGGAGAAATGCTTGGCCCGATATTGGCATCTCTGCACAACCTGAGATTTTACCAGAGATTGATGGCCAAAGTCAGAGAGACGCTCAAAAAGAACGAATTTGCCAAATGGACAAAAAGAATTGATTATTGATAAAAAGCCAAAAGTCGTTAGTATCTACGGTTTGGCCGGTAGCTGGACTGCTGCCTATCACAACATGAAATGTGATATATGACATTGTTAAAGGACAACAGAAATGAACCATATTTGGATATTAGCTCAAACAGATAGCAGCGAAACGGGGCCGGGCATCTCTTCCGGGCCGGCAACGTCGGAAGACCAGACAGCCACGACGGGTGAGTCTGACCCCACCACGCCGGGTGGTGCTCCGGGCGGTGATTCGGGCAGCCGGGGATTTGGAGGCCCCCAGCAGCTTATCTTTATGGGCTTTATATTTGTCATGATGTACCTGCTCCTTTTTAGAGGTCCTCGAAAGAAACAACAGCAGCACAAACAGATGATGCAGACATTGGTAAAAAGCGACAGAGTCCAGACGATCGGGGGGATTATAGGAACCGTAGTTGACATCAGGGACGATGAGATAACACTGAAAATTGACGAATCGAACAATACCAAAATAAAGATTCTCCGTTCAGCAATAAGCAGGAATATGTCGAAAGATAAATCGTAGATCGATGAATGTGCGGACGAGTATCAGGGCGAACGTACCGGCTCATCTGCGCATGCATGTGTGAATAAGGCACGAGGAAAGTTATGAGCAAAAACCTGACGTCAAAAGTTATTCTAATTGTTGTCTTAGTGGCTGCTGCGGCCTGGATGTTGTTTCCACCGAGCAAGACCTTGAAGCCCGGGATCGACCTGGCGGGCGGAACAAGTCTCATCTATGAGATTGATACGCAGGGGCTGACAGTAGCGGAAAAGAAGGATTTGGCGCAGAGAATGATAAACGTTGTGCGCAGGCGAATAGACCCTGCCAACATCCAAAACCTTGTATGGCGTCCCCAGGGCAGCACACGCTTCGAGATACAAATGCCGCTGGCAAGTGCGGAGGCGCGCCTCAAACGCGACAATTACGACCAGACCGAGACAGCCCTGCTCGATAAGAACCTGAGCCCCGCCAAGATTCTGCGATCTCTCGAAATGCCGGCGGAAGAACGTGCCGAAGCTTTCAATTCATTTGCACAAAGCGATCCTAACAGGCTTAAGATTCTCGATACCCTCGCCACAGTCCACGACGAACACGCGGTCCTGAAAAACAGCAGGGACGAGCTCTACGCCAAACTCAAAACGGCAGAAGACAAGATGTCATCGGCCGGACTGGACCTCGATAAGATAAACAACAGCAAGAATGACTGGGCCAAGCTAAGTGAAGAAGAACTCGCCGAATCGCTGAAAAAAATCACCAACGACAACAACAGTCTCAAGCTGCTGACCGGATATGTCAAGACCTATGCCGAGTGGTCCACAGTCGCCGATCAGCTCATCGAGAAGAAAACCGAGTACAGAAACGCCAGAGGAGCTATCGATCAATTGAACCTGACCAAGGGTCAGTTGGACGTCTGCCTGGGAAAACCATTAAAATCAAAAGAACGCCGAGACCAGATCGCAAAGCTCAAAACCGATTTCCCGGACCGCGTCCAGGAAATTGACGACGTAGTAGCGGCGTATGACGAGTATCGCCCTTTCAGAGGCAGACTCGACGATCCAAAGGACCTCCAGCGAATGCTCAAGGGCGCCGGAATACTCGAGTTTAGAATACTCCCCACGCAGGGTCATCCCGAAGTGGATAGTGACCTGATGGCCAGCTATGTTAGCAAGCTAACGGAGAAGGGACCCAAGTACGCCTCAGACACCAGGTACGTATGGTGCGAGATAGAAAATATCGAAGAATGGGGTGCAGCCGACGGTGCGAACCGACCCGCAATTGTCGCCCCATTCGGTGACAAATCCTATGTCCTGGCGAGCAACGGCACAGATGAAACAATGCTGCACAGCCCGGACACACGTAGATGGAAACTTGAAAAGGCCAATCCTTCAACCGATAACATGGGCCGCAGGGCCATTGGATTCTTGCTGGATGACAAGGGTGGAAATCGCTTCGGAAACATTACAGGAAATAACCTCGAACGGCCTCTGTGCATTCTGCTTGATGGAATTGCAATATCGGCGCCGAATATTTCTGACCGCATTCGCAGACAAGGCATAATAAGGGGCACTTTCACTGAAATAGAAGTTGATGACATGGTCAATAAGCTGAACGCCGGCTCTTTGCCCGCCCGACTGGTAGAGCAGCCCATTTCCGTAAATACAATCGGCCCGTCCATCGGCGCCGACAATCGCGACCAGGGCATACAGGCCGGCCTGATCGGTCTTATCGCAGTGATGGCCTGTATGCTCATCTACTATATGCTCGCCGGCTCGATCGCCGACGTGGCATTGTTGATGAATATTCTGTTCGTCCTGGCGATAATGGCGGGCGTGCGAGCGACCTTCACGTTGCCCGGCATCGCCGGCATCATCCTGACCATCGGCATGAGCGTTGACGCCAACGTGCTGATCTTCGAGAGAATCCGCGAGGAGCAGCAGAAAGGCTCATCTCTGAGAATCGCCATTACAAACGGCTACCAAAAAGCGTTCAGGACTATTCTGGACGCCAACATAACCACATTCATAACCGCCGCGATTCTATACTGGAGAGCGTCGGAAGAAGTGAAGGGCTTTGCCATTGTGCTCATGCTCGGCATCGCCTCAAGTATGTTCACTGCATTGTTTGTGACCCGGCTGATTTTCGATTTTCTGTTGTCCAGGCGGCTTATCAAAGACCATTTGTTCATGCTCCGCCTGATACATAAAACGAACGTCAACTGGATGCGTTTAAGGCCGGTTTTCCTCTGCATATCGACAGTGCTGATCGCGGGAGGATTGTTTGTGTTCTTCACAAGAGACAACGCGAAGAATAATAAGTACGATATCGAATTCACCGGCGGAACAAATGCCCAGATCAATTTGAAAGAAACGATGAGCCGGCAGAAAGTGGAAGACAGAATCCGCAAGATCGGGGCGGACTTGAACAATCCTGCGCTCTCGGCGGCAAGCGTTTACAGCATTGGAGAATCATCCAAACAATACGAAATCAGCACCACCGAGACAAACAAAATGACTGTTACAGCAACTCTCCCCCAGGCGGGCGCGCAGTCGCTCGACGAGCTGACCGGCGCAATAGAAGACGCCCAGGAGCAGTTTGCAGGCACACTAAGCAATTTACTCGTGACGCGAGATACGAATTCCTCTGCCAAATTAGTAATATCCACCAGTCAGATGAATCAGTCCCTGGTCAAAGACGTCTTGACAACCGCGTTTCCCGGTGCCGAGGTCTCCGAACCGCAGGTCCATGAAGTAGTCAATGATGCGATACTTACCGCTTTTGCCGATCAACTGGAAGTCCAAAGAAATCTTCAGCCTAAGATCGTCTCCGAGCAAAAAATATCCGAAGATCTGATAGACTCTTATCCCGAGCTTGTTGATTTTATGGGCGGCATCAAGATTGAATGCGAAATCGAAAACACCGTCACAGCCGGGGAAATCATCCAAAGATTCAAGGATTTGCCCTTTAAGCCGGACATGCGAGAGATTGCGCGGACTTCCTACGAAATCCTCGATCCGAGCCTGAATGCAATTGCCGATCCGAACCGACCCGTAAAATCCTTTGTTTACGTGAGCGCCGAGCCGGAAGCGGCTTTTCGCGAACTTACCGAAGACGAATGGACGCGGTTCGTTGAGACCGAAAAGGTAAAAGTCCTGGCTGCGACAAGGCTTGAAACCTCGCTGCCGCGTGTAAGACAATTTGATCCTTCGGTAGGCGGTGAGCAAAAGCAGCGGGCTTTGATTGCCATCGTCCTGTCGCTATTTGCAATCGTCACCTACATTTGGATTCGATTCGGAGACGTGCGCTACGGCATTGCCGCCATCACGGCACTGGTGCACGATGTATGTATCACGCTCGGCGCCGTCGCCGCCTGCACCTATATTGCAGGCACATCATTCGGCGAAATGCTTTTGATCGGAGATTTCAAAATCAACCTCGCCATGATTGCCGCGTTCCTTACGCTGATCGGATACTCGCTTAACGATACAATCGTGGTCTTCGACCGGATCCGGGAGAACCGCGGCAAGAACCGTCTGGTCAGCCCGCAGATTATCACCAACAGTATCAACCAGACCATCTCCAGGACTATACTGACATCCTTTACAACCTTTATAGTCGTGCTGATAATGTACATTTTCGGCGGCCCCGGATTGAGAGGCTTTACTTTTGCAATCGGCCTCGGTATCATCGTGGGTACTTACTCGTCCATTGCAATAGCCGCACCGATATTGTTGATCGGCACAAAGCCGCAAACGAAAAAAGGAAAAGGCAAATAGAAATCGGAGCTAATTGCGTTTGGCTTTCTAATTCCTGCCGGAGCAGACATCCATAATTTGCTTCTTATTCTCTTGTCAAGATGCAAAAGGATTTGAAAATCGGACTGGTTTTGGGCCTGGTGCTGGTGAGCGCCGCTGCGCTCTGGCTGGCCACACGCCCGAGCTTGAGTCCTCGGGCAAGAATGCAAAATGCTCGCAATACCGGATATCCCCAAGAGCCTGCCGATCGAACCGCCGTTTCCGAGAATTCGGCGTCAGAACTCGATACCGGCCGCGGCGGCGACCTCAGCGAAGCCTCTGCCGGAACTCCGACTGACGGCACAGGAGCCAACAGCGAGATTGAACGCAACAACCCGATTGACTCGAATATACACAGGCAAACAGAAAAGATAAAAACTCAGAAATTCCACATCGTGCGCAAGGGCCAAACTCTGTCTGGAATTTCCTATGAGTATTACAGCTCGGCAGGCAAGTGGAAAAAAATTTACGAGGCCAACCGCAAGACGATAAAAGACGCGAACGTGCTCATTCCCGGAACAAAACTGATCATCCCCGACTAAACCATTCCCGTCGTCACAGCTCCAGGGATCTTGCCGCGTCGGCATCGACCAGCCAGATGACCTTATCGAGAACGGGCCAAAGGGCGTGAATAGGATACCGCACTTCATCCGGCTCGCTGGTCAGGATATCCTTCAGTATCTCCGCTTTTTCCCTGCCGCAGGCCAGGACAATCAGGCGAGACGCGGCACACAGTACCGGCGGCGTCAGAGTTATCCTGTTGGGATCGTCGTCCAGAACATAAACAGCGCAAGCCAAATCTTCCCTGTCGAAACTTGCGTAAGATCCCGGAAACAGAGAGCCGGTATGGCCGTCACCACCCACACCAAGCACAATCAGGTCAAACTCAGGAACGCGTTCACCTCCCACGCCGAAAACTTCTCGAATTGTTTCCTCATAGCAACGGGCGGCAGCCCTGAAATCGCCGTAATCGGTCGGGATGCGGTGAACATTCTCATGAGGAATGGCGACCTTGGCCAGGAACGTGTCGGCGGCCAGTTTGTAATTGCTCAACGGTGAATCGGCATCGACTATCCGCTCATCCACCCAGAATAACTGTATCTTGCCCCAGGGCAGTGAGTTTGCCTGCGGCATCTCGCCGAGCAGCTTGAAAAAATGCTCGGGTGTGTGCCCCCCCGATATGGCCACGTAGAAAACATCCTTTGCATTTATTGCTTTCTGCGCATCGGCAATAAAAATCTCGGCGCTTCTCTGAGCAAGACTCTCAGGGTTGGCAACAACTTCGACATTCGGTTTGTAATTTGTTGTAGCTTCCATAAGTCCCCCGACCTTACCCCCAGATGAAAATTTCGCTTCCTCTTCGAACCATAATCTCACCTTCATCACCCCTCAAATGCAGACACCCATATTATCCACTTAGAAAGGTGATTTGACCAGAAAATCTTTGAAAAAAATCTCGTTAATTTTTTAACTCATGCTGCCAGAACAGCTTACAAATTCAATTCCACCGATTTGGCTGAAAAAATATGTCTCTTGAAGTCCTCAAGAATCATATATAGCGACGGCACCAGCACAAGTGTTATGCAGGTCGCAAACATCACTCCGAAGGCCAGACTGATGGCCATCGGTACGAGAAACCGAGCCTGCAAGCTTCTTTCTGCGATCATCGGCAGCAAGCCGCAAAACGTTGTCAGTGTAGTCAGCATGATCGGACGGAACCTTCGCGTTGCGCAGTCGCGAAGTACCTGATCCAATTCGATGCCGCTTCTGCGCTCGCGGTTAATCAGGTCGATCATGATAAGTGAATCGTTGACAACCACACCCGAAAGCGCGACGATCCCAAATAACGAAAGTATGCTGAGGTTAAAGCCCATCAACAAGTGGCCCATTGTTGCGCCGACAATGCCGAACGGAATTGCAGACATCACTATTGCCGGCTGGGAATAGCTTCTAAACTGCACGGCCAGCAGGGCATAGATTGCCATCATGGCAATTCCGAAATTAGGTATAAGGCTGCCGAGGGATTCGTTTCGCTCTCGCTGTTCTCCGGCGTAACGCCATTGCAGACCCTGGAACTCTCGCATCAGGTTCGGTAGAACTGTTCTTTTCAATTCAGCGTTTATTTCTCCGGCGTTGGCCACGTCTTCATCGACGTCGGCCGAGACACTCACCACGCGTCGGCGGTCGACTCGCTTGATAGTCGAATAGCCCCTTCCATATTGAACATCGGCAACTGTGTTGAAGGCAATTTCCGTTCCATCGGGCAATCTGATTCTCATATTCTCCACATCGGCCAGACTCTTTCGCTCCTCCTTGGGATAGCGCACCATCACGCGGATGTCGTCACGACCCCTCTGGATACGTTGAGCCTCGTCACCATAGAAGCCCTGCCTGACCTGCCTTGCAAGATCGGAAAGGGTCAAGCCAAGAGTACGACCTGTATCCTTCAGTTCAAGCTTCAACTCAACCTTGCCAGGCTCGAAATCATCCGCAATGTCACTGACGCCCGTATAGTCGCGGAGGACCCCTTTGAGCTTTTCCGATGCAGCCAGGAGCGTGTCGAAATTCCGGTGGGACAGCTCCACTTCGATTGCATTGCCTGTGCTCATGAACTCAGCCATAAATGTCAGAGATGAGACGCCGGGGATTTCGCCGACCAACTCTCTCCATCGGTTCTTCACGAGCACGCTGGAGACGTCACGCTCTTCGGAGCCGAGCAATTCTATGTTGACCTCACCCAGATGCGATTGTGCCCCCCTTGCGATATCAACATTAACCGGGCCGTGGCGCGCCGCCGTCGGATGGGCGCCCACTGTAACGGCCATGTATTTCAAGAGAGACGGTTTGCCCGGACGCTTGCTGTCGAACTCTTCCAATGCCTGCATGGCTGCCGCCTCGACTCTCTCGGTAACCTCTCTCGTCTGCTCCACCGGTGTTCCCAGAGGCATCTTCAACGTAGCAATCATGTTGTCGGCCTCGATAATATCGAAGAATACGAACTTGACGTAGCCGCCTGCGATGAAACCGACCGTAACAAGAAATACCGCAATACCCGCCGCTAACGTAACGTAGCGCCACTTGACAGCCCGCTCGACAAACCTGGCAAAGGGCCCAAGAACAAACCAGGTCAGAGCCTTGTGTGTCCCTTGATTGATTTTGTTGGTCAAGCGGGCAAGGATAAACTTGTTCCAGTCCCCTTTGGCCGACAAGTGGGCGGGCAGGATCAGCAAAGCTTCGACCAGCGAAACCGCCAGAACACTGACCACGACAATAGGCATCACGCGGAGTATCTTGCCCATGATACCGAGGGTGTAGGCCAGCGGTATGAAAGCAAACATTGTGGTCAAAACCGCCAGAACAACCGGCATGGCCATCTCCTTGACGCCCTTTATGGCCGCAGCGGTCCTGTCGAGCCCCCGCTGACGATGGGCAAAGATATTCTCGCCGACCACGATCGCATCATCGACAACAAGGCCGAGTGACATAATGAACGCAAAAAGACTCATCATGTTAATGGAAACATCGAAGTGCGGTATCAGCCAGAAAGCCCCGAGAAAGGATATGGGTATACCCATAGTCGTCCAGAAGGCAAGCCTCAGATTCAGGAAAAGAGTGAGGCACAGAAATACGAGCACCAGGCCGATATAGGCGTTTCTCTTGAGAAGGCCCATCCTTGCCTTGAGAACGAGCGTATCATCCTCCCACATAGCCAGAGAGACGCCTTGAGGCAAATCCTGCCTTTTCCACTCGACATACTCCTTGACAGTGCCGGCGACATCGATCGCATCCTGCTCGCCTACACGCGAGACCTGTATAAACGCGGCTCTTTCGCCTGCGAACTTCGAGTAAAGATCGACGTCTTCGAATTCGTCTCTGACCGAAGCAATCTCGCCAAGTCTTATAATCGTACCGTCGTTCTTGGTGAGTACGACGATATCCTCGAACTCGGGGCCATAATATCTTTGGCCCTTGGTGCGAACGAGTACCTCTCCACCGGCGGTCTTGACCGAACCGGCGGGAACATCGAGCGAGGAATTCCGGATCGCTCGCGTCACCTGGTCGAAGCTCAGGTTGTAGCGGCGCAAATTCTCCTCAGAGACTTCGATAGATATTTCATAAGGTCGAACGCCCACTACAACCACTTGGCTTATGTTGTCTTTCGCCGTCAGATCGTCGCGGATCTGATCGGCCAGTTTTTTCAGGACTTTCTCAGGAATATCGCCGTGGACTACGATTGAGATGACTTTGGGACGGCTCTTGATCTCC
The DNA here is from genome assembly GCA_005223045.1 of Planctomycetes bacterium B3_Pla. Classification (GTDB taxonomy): domain Bacteria; phylum Planctomycetota; class Phycisphaerae; order Sedimentisphaerales; family Anaerobacaceae; genus SG8-4. Next base: position 42,274 of record NJBM01000012.1, read on the forward strand.
GAGATTATAGGCTTTTCGGTTTCTGCGGGAAAGGTGATGATGGTATCGACTTCCGCCTTGATATCATCGAGCACCTGGGTCACGTCGGCATACTCCTCGACCTCGACTATGGTCAGACCGGCGCCTTCGGCAGCGCTCGAGGTCATGCGTTTGACGCCCTCGACGCCGGCGATCGCCTCCTCGACGCGAAGGCAGACCCCTTCTTCCACATCCGCAGGCGAAGCCCCGCGGTAAGGCACGGTGATGTTTATCATATCGAGGCTCAACTCAGGGAAGACCTCCATCTTGACCGAGAAGATCGCCATCAGACCTGCCACGATGATCATGAACATCAGCAGATTTGCCGCGACGTGGTTCGAGGCAAACCAACTGAGAACACCCTTTTTCTCTTCTGAGTCTTTCACTTAGTTTGTCTCCGATTTGCCGTGCACGTCGCCGCCCTGAGTGATCCGCCGGTCGTCCGTGACATCGTTGGCTTGTGTTCTGACAACCATCCCATCTGTCGCCATGTCAAGCGAGCTTACGACAATCAACACCCCGTCATCAAGCCCCGAACAGGTGTATGCAAAATCCTTATCGGCACGGACTATTTTCAATGCCCGGATATGGAGTCGGCCGTCATTGACAACCCAGACTTTGTTGCCTTCACGCACGGCGTCACGCGGCACCGCAACGGCGTTTTTGAGGATTTTGCCCTCGATGAGAACCTCTGCAAATACGCCGGGCAGCAGAGGCGGTCTTCCCCCGGACGTATCGAACGGGTCCCTCACCTCGACGACAACCGAGACCATCCTGGACATGCGGTCAACCTGACCTGTTGTCCGGACAACACGGCCTTGCCAGACATGTCCCGAGCCGGCGAAATCGGCCTTGACTTGCGCCGTAGTGTGTTTCGTCGGCAGTTCTTTACCGTTGAACTGGACCGGATTATCGAAGATGTCAAACCAGGCCAGATCGCCATCCTCAAGAGGCACTTCAATCTCAACCGCCTCGATTCCGTATGCAGCCCCTAATGACTGTCCTACCACAACGTATTGGCCGAGATCAACCCTTTCATTGATTACCATAACATCGAACGGCAGCGAGAGGCTCGTTCGCTCAAGCCTCAAATCCGCCGTGGCCAGTTGGGCCTTTGCCGACTCCAGCGACGCTTGTGCGCGGCGAATCTGCGGGTCGCGCAAGACCAGAGGCGAAGACGGCTCGGTGTTCGGATGCAACTGCCGCCATTCCTTGCGCGCCACTTCCGCCTCGGCCTTTTCCGTGTCGAGCCTCACTTGGGCCTCCGCCACGACGGCATTCGCCTGCTGAACCGCCAATTCATAATCTCTCGGATCGATTTGAATAATCTGCTCTTTGGCTCGGATCAATCCACCGGCCTTGAGCCGCTGGTGAACCTGCACGACTTTACCCGGAACTTCAGGCACGATTTCAACCTCCACCCTCGGGCTGACGGTCCCGTAGCCGCTCACAATCATCGGTATGTCCCGCACGTGCAGTTGCTCAACTTCGACTAATGGAGCCAGTGTTTCCAATTCCTCTCGCTGCGGCGGCTTTCGCAATTTGATAAGGAAGTATGCTCCGACAATACCCAGCATAACAACAAGAATGCCTACAATCGCCTGCATCCAGCCGCCGGCTTTTGCCCTCGTCCCGTGCCGAGATTTGTCGGTTCTTCTTTTCTCTATTTTGCTCTTGGCCATTTTCATCTCACAATTTATCCATCGGATTGTTCCTGGTCGTTCCAGTCACCGCCGAGAGCCAGGTGGAGGTTGACACGCGTCGTCCATATCTGAGCTTTAAGGATGACAAGTAACTCTTCGGCAATTCTGCGCCGCCGTTCAGTTTCGAGCACTGTGAGAATGCTGTCCACGCCACGCTGATATCGCTCCTGCGAGAGACTCTCGGCCGCCGTGGCTTGCTCGAAGCGCAGTTCGGTGTGCTCGAGCTCCTTCTGGAGCATCTGCTCTGTAATCAGGGCATCTTCGACTTCCCTCATTGCCGTCAGAACCGTGCCGGCATAATTCGCCGCAAGTTCGGCATGACGCGCCTCGGCCCCATCGACCTGGGCCCGCAACCGTCCGCCGGCGAATATGGGTTGAGAAAGGCCGGCCAGTGCCGAATAGGTCTCCGAGAAATGTTCCCACAGGTCGCCCCATCGGTCTGCGCTGGCGCCGTAGTTGGCCACAAGAGTAAGATCAGGATACAACTGTGCGATGCTGACACCGATTTCTTCATTCGCCGCACGCACCATCAACTCGGCCGCTCTGACATCGGGCCGGCGATCCAATAACGCCGCGGGCAAACCAATTCGAACAGGCTCCAGGTCAGGCAGCTCCGCCAGCATATCTGGCAATTGCTCCGAACCGCCGGGACGATGCCCAAGGAGAACGTCGAGAGCATGATGGGCCTTTATCAGCGATAGTTCAATGCTCGGCTCCTGCGCCAGGGACGCCTCGAGGTTCTCACGCGCCAGCCTGACATCGACAGGCCCGACCAGCCCCTCGCCGTAGCGACGCTCGACAATCCTCAGCGTTTCCCGGCGACTCTTTGAATTCCCCTTGGCAATCTCCAGCCGCTTCTGGAGAGTGGCAATATTCACCCGGCCCTCGATCACAGTGGCAATCATCGAATTTGTGAGTGCCTGCTCATTCGCTTCGGCGGCAAGTAACTGCGCCCACGCAGCCCGTTCGGCGCGCTTGAGCTTGCCGAAGAAATCGATAATGTATGCAACTGAGATGTTCTGCGACCAGGTGGTGTTCATGAAACTGAACCTGCCGCCCCCAAAGGCGCCAAGGTTGAAGGATACCTTACTCCGGTCCCGACCGAGGCCATATGACACATCCGGCAGACGTCCTCCGTGGGCCTGGGCGAGCGCTGCCTGGGCCTGCAGGACTCTGGCAGCACTGGCTTTAAGATCGTAGTTGCTCTGGAGCATCCGGCGGACCAGGGCGGCCGTCGCCGGATCGCCAAATCGCTGCCACCACCTACCGGCATCGCCGAAATCGTTGACATCAGTGACGTGCTCGGCAGCGTGGAAATAACCGTCGTTCGTATCCGCCGCTGTCTTGGGCCTCTCATATTTCGGCCCGACCATACAGCCCGTTAGCAGAACGGCGCCTGATACACAAATCAGCAAATGTGTTAAAGTTAATTTCTTCGTCATTCAATTTCTCCTCCGGCAAAGGCCCTGATTCCGGCGGCGGAAAACGCCACTATGTGGTCGATTACCCTGGCAGGCTCGAATATAGCGAACGCTTGATCGTCCGTCGATTGGAGCATACTCTTTACCCTGATTGTGTGCACAAGCTGGCCAACGAGAGAAAACACCACCAGCGGCACTTTCGATTCAGGCAAGTCGGGACATGCTTTGGACAAGGCCTGCTGCATAGCTGACAGGGTGGGCTTAATCACATCGCGGCCGAACATGCCGGCCGGTAAACGTGGATCGATCATCTCTCGGGCCATTAGTTTTATGAGTCGTGAGCCGCTCTCATCCACGAGCGGTCCGATAAAAGCACGGGCGAATGAGCGGAGCAGATCCTCCAAATGAGGTTTTCCGCCGCTGTTGGTCATTACCTCATTAATGCTGGCGATGCGTGTATCCCGCAACAGGAGCAGGTGACGGCGCCAAATCTCGACGTACAGTTTCTCTTTGCCGCCGAAGTAGTAATTGACCGACGCGATGTTGCACTCGGCGGCGGCGGCAAGGTCGCGAATGCTTGTGCCGTCGAAGCCGCGCTCGGCAAAAAGCTCTTCCGCCGCATCGAGCAATCGCTCCTTCACACCGCCGGCAGGGCCCTTGACAGCACTGTTTTTTCTTGAAATCGCCATACCACTAACTCCCAAACACTTGTTTCATACGATAGTTTAAAACAATTGTTTGTGTGTGCCAAGAGTTTTTTCATGTTTTTAGAAATTATTTCCACATTTTTGCAAGGTCCGTAATTATATCGGTTTTTTGACAAGCAAAGGGATTCTTAACAACACATAGAATGGCTCCGACTTTCAACGGGGACGCTAATTCGTTGGACAAGACCTCCGGCTTGCCCTATCATAAGCTGGAGTTCCAGTTCACAACATACACTTGCCAGGTGGCGGCGGTCCTACAAAGACAGCCTTGCCGGAAAAGACTATAAGTAGCAATCTAACTTGTGCAAGATGAGGGTATCATGGCCAAACAACAAAGAACAATAGTCGGCGAGAATCTCACCCCCACCCTATTAAAAGAACTGGGCGGCGTGGACAAGTTCCCACGCACACCGGCAGGCTTTCAGCCCGACGGGAATTGGACAAACAAGTACAGAATCTGGACATGTCACGGCTATCGCGAAAGCAGCAACGAAAACGTGGGAAGCCTTCGAATCACACGCAGAGTCGATTCGAAAAAGACATTTATCCTGGAGGTACATCAGGAAATTGTCCAGACAGACGAGCTGATCAATGTGATCGAGGGCAAAATTAAGTGCCGAAATGACAAATTGGCCTCGCCGGTCGAATGGAGATTATCGAGTCGATTTGCGGGCCCCAACAGTAAGATCATTTCGGAACTGAGTTCTCGCAATCACGGCGTTGCCACTGAGTCAGTGACCAGCACGACGAGCGATTGGGCTTTATTCGAAGTCGTGCAGCGTCTTGCTTTCGACAAGAGGAGTTCGCTGAAGTTCGATCTGCTCGAAGGCATGAGCCTGTCAAAGTTGGGACACCGACTGTTTTATCGTGGAAGCTATCCGATGAAGACGGACGGCCAAAGCATACCTCTGCACTGTTTCGTCCAATTGGGAAGCGGGATTCTTCCGTATGAATACTGGCTCGACGATCGTCATAGATTGTTGGCCGTGATTTCAATGAACAAAGCTTATATCCTGGATCAATAGGTAGAGAAATGAACATGGACACAGCAAAAAAATTATCAGATCACCTCGTTAGCAGGCGGGACTTCGTGAAGTTGGGCACCGGCGCAGTGGCGTTGTTAGCCAATGGCACTCTACCAAAGAGTGTTCTTGCCGGACGTCGAGGCAGTAAACCAAAGCCTAAGAACATCCTGCTGATCTTCACCGACCAGCAGCATATTGATACAATTGCCGCCGGAGGCTGCCGTCACGTTCGGACCCCTGCGCTCGACCGGCTCAAGACCGGCGGCGTAAGCTTCACACAATCTTACACGGCTAATCCCGTATGCAGCCCGGCGAGAAGTGCGGTTTTTACCGGCCGGACCAGTTGCGAGGCCTCGGTTCACATAAACGGACGATCCATCCGCACGGATATCCCCAACCTCGGACAGTGGTTTTCGCAACACACGGATTACGAGACGTTCTACGCAGGCAAGTGGCACCTGCCGAGAACCTACACGAGCAATATTCCAGGATTCAAAGTCATAAACACCGGCATTGGCGGTTTTGGCTATCTTTGCGATACTGCAATGTCACGTGCATGTGAGGGCTTCTTACGGAACCGCCCGAAATCGAAACCTTTTCTCCTGGTGGCCTCATTCATGCAGCCTCACGATATCTGCGAGTGGCTGCGCTTGAATATGAACAATCCGGGGAAACTTCGGTATCCGGAGCTGGCCGGCGAACTGCCGGAGCTTCCTGACAACTTTGAGTTCGATAGGAATGAACCGCAGTCAGCCAGGAAAAGACGGCTGGGCAATGAGCCGTTCAAGGGCAATTGGAACAAGGAGCATTGGCGATATTACCGGTGGAGCTACTATCGCCATATCGAGCATCTTGACGCCGAGATCGGGCGAATCCTGCGGGCACTTGACGATAGCGGCCATATCAACGACACATTGATTGCGCTTACCTCCGACCACGGCGAGGGAATGGGGCATCATCAGATGGTGCGCAAGAGCAGTTTCTATGACGAGGCGGCGAGGGTGCCGCTGCTGTTCTCATGGCCCGGGCACGTGGCGGCGAATAAGGCCGATACAGTGCATTTGGCTTCGGGGCTGGATGTGATACCGACACTGTGCGACTATGCGGGAATTGACTCGCCGGCGAACATGCGCGGCGTTAGTCTGCGAGGGATCCTCGAAGGAGCCGAAGATTCGCAGCGTGAGTTTGTCGTTTCGGAAGGAAACACCAACACAGGCAGAATGCTCCGTACACAGCGCTGGAAGTACATCAAGTACGTAAACGATTCAGTTGAACAGCTTTTTGACATGAAAAACGACCCGGGCGAAACCAGGAACCTTGCGGCAACCTCTCAGTACGGCTCCACACTGGCCGAACATCGAAAACTGCTTCAAGATTGGGAGGCCCGGCTGGACGTGCCGGCGAATGTCCCCAACGCCGAGATGTGGCGGCGTCAAGGATAATTCTATTAGACCAAAACCATCTTGTTGATACGAGAAAGGAACCAAAATGAAAGGGCAAACGAGGAGAGAATTTCTTCGAAGCGTGAGCTATACGGCAGGCTCGGCAGCAGCACTGTCGATACTGTCGGGCGGCAATACTCTCGGCCAGACTTCGGGAAAGAAACGACCCAATATTATATTCATAATGACAGACGACCACGCCTCGCACGCGCTGAGTTGTTATGGCAGCAAGATCAATAAGACGCCGAATCTCGACCGTATCGCTAACGAGGGTATGCGATTCGACAACAGCTTCTGCACGAATTCTATCTGCGCCCCCTGCCGGGCTGTCATCCTGACCGGCAAGTACAGTCACCTCAACGGCATCACCGACAATCGCAAGAAATTCGACGGCAGCCAGCAGACCTTCCCCAAGTTGCTACAAAAGGCCGGCTATAAAACCGCTATGATCGGCAAATGGCACCTCAAGACGGACCCGACCGGCTTCGACTACTGGAATGTCCTGCCGGGCCAGGGAGCATACTACAACCCGGCGATGAAAGAGATGGGCCGGCAGAGAAAATATACCGGCTACACTACCGATATAATCACCGACCACGCCCTAAAATGGCTCAAAAGCCTCAAGCCTGGCGAGCCGTTCTGCCTGATGTACCAGCACAAGGCCCCCCACCGCCGGTGGGAGCCGGGCCCGAAGCATCTGACGATGTACGACGACGTGACGATTGCCGAGCCTGACAATCTGTTCGACGATTATTCCAACCGCGGGCGGGCCGCCAAAGAGCAGGACATGAGCATTTCCAGGACAATGACAGAGAATGATCTGAAACTTACACCCGCCCGGAAGAACCTTACGCCGGAGCAGAAGAGGCTCTGGGATGCAGCATACGGGCCGAAGAACGAGGCGTTCAAAAAAGCAAACCTGCAAGGCAAAGAACTGGTCCGCTGGAAGTACCAGAGATATATCAAGGACTACCTGCGGTGCATCGCGTCGGTTGACGACAACGTGGGCCGGGTTCTCGATTACCTTGACGAATCGGGCCTTGCCGAAAACACAGTCGTGTTCTACACCTCCGACCAGGGCTTCTACTTAGGCGATCACGGCTGGTTCGACAAGCGGTTCATGTACGAAGAATCGCTGCGCATGCCGTTGATGGTGCGGTATCCGAAAAAGATCAAGGCCGGTTCAGTAAGTGATGAGATTGTCCTTAACCTTGATTTCGGCCCGACTTTCCTGGATTTTGCCGGCGTGCCGGTTCCCGCCGACATGCAAGGCAAATCTATCGGCAGGATACTGCAGGGCAGCACGCCTGCGGATTGGCGCAAGTCGATGTACTACCATTACTATGAGTATCCCGGAGCGCACAGCGTGAAGAAGCACTACGGCGTGCGAACCCGGCGCTATAAGCTCATACATTTCTATCACGACATCGACGAGTGGGAACTCTACGATCTTGCGAAAGATCCGAGGGAGATGAAAGATATCTATGGCGACGCCTCTTACGCCGACATCGTCAAAGAGCTGAAAACCGAGCTAAAGCGCCTACGCAGGAAATATAAAGATACTACCGATTCACCTGTGTAGGTAGGGGCAACCCTGTATGGTTGCCCCCATCATCTGCGGCCATGCTGGGCCGCCCCTATTCTTCCAGCAGCTCGCCGGTTGCCTTGTTCCACCGTATGGTCCGGACTTTGATGCGGTGTTTTTTCGCATGGCAGAACATGCAGGTCATCTGGGGACCATCGTCATCAGAATCAAAGATAGTCTTGGCGCCTGCAAGCAGTTGCTTGTGGGGGCCGACGCGCTCGATCTCATGCCTGGGATGGCACATCATGCAGGTCGGAATTATCTTATTCTTGGGGTACATAATCTCAGGCGGTGTGACATTGTCCTCGTCGCTGCGGTGACGCTCGGATTCGCCGTGACATCTTTCGCAGCCGATGCCTGCCTTCTGGTGAGTGAGAGCGAGCTTTTCCTCTCCGAAAGCGTAGTGGCACGCGGCACAGAATTCGTTTGCGGTAAATGTCTTTTCCGCAACCTCTTCTTCGGCGATTCTCCCTGCAGCCGGCGACCCAACGGCAACCTCTTCGGCCTGTTTCTCTTCGGGCTCGTGCGTAGGATACTTCTCAAAGCAACAGCTTGCCGCAAAGACCAACAGGCCGCTCACCATAAATCCAACCATTACCAAAACTTGCTGTCTTGTGACGTTCATTCAGTAAATCCTTGCTTCTAATTCGATAGTTCAACTGCTACAGAGCACCTTGTGTCCGTTATACGTATTCCCAGTTCTTGAGCCAATGGTAGTTCGCCGGCAGCCTGTTCCAGGCGTCGTCCATCGCCAGTTCGAGCTCTTTTGCCTCTTCCTGGGCGAGTTCCTCGGGCTCCATGATGGCATTCGCAACGTTGTCCACCTGCTGAGGATTAATCATGCCGGGGATAGGCGCTGTTATAGCCGGGTTGCAGAGGATGTAACGGATCGCCATACGTGCCAGCTTGTCATCTTGCTCCCGAGTCGGGCTGTCGGGAGAGCTGTCACCCTTGAACAGGGATGTGCCTGCAAACGGTTTGATGCCGAACCAGCCGGTGCCGTTTTGCTTCATCGAAGCCCACAGCCCGGTTTCGTCGGTAACCATCTTGCTCTTGGCCGTGTACGGTGTTACAACAACCTGCACGACCTCGGGATACGTTTCGATCATCCACTTGATGTGCGGGCGATCATGTGACGAAAAACCGCACATCCGGCACTTACCCTGCTTGCGGGCCTTCTCGAGTGCGCCCATCATTTCATCGACCTCGGCATTCGTATGCCGGCCGCTCTGCTCGTGCATCGTGATGCGCCACAGGTCCACGTAGTCGAGCTTTGCCTCGCGCATGCCCTTGTCGAGTGTTCCCAGCAGCGCCTTGGTCGTGCGGTACTTCTCCCTTCGCATCTCTTCCTGGTACCATGAGAAGCCAAGGTACATTGAGTCGCGTCTTCCTCTGAGGGCCTCGGAATAGGCCATCACTTCCTGGAGCGTGCAGGCATCGATATAATTGATGCCTCGCTCGATACAGCGTGTGACAACATCGCGGCGGTTCTTTCTGAATCCGTCGCTGTCAAGGTCGGCGCTCAGCCAGCCCTTGCCTTTGAAGACGCCCGGGACCATTTTGTCGACGCGTTTCCAGTGCCCACCCAGGCACACGGACGAAATCGAGAGGCCCGTTTTTCCGAGCGGCCTGTACTTCATTTCCGGGTTGTAGCTGCGTGTCTTCGCCACGCCCTTGCCCACCTCGGTGGTCTGGCAGCCCGCAGCGCCCAGGCCCGCAGCCAGACCAGCGGCGACCGTTGCGCCGTCGCGCATAAGTTTACGCCGGGTCAGATTGTCGGCCTTACCAGCTTGTCGTTGCTCTTGATCCATGTTTTTCTCCTTTACCTCTTAGTTCCACTCTTTGTTGGGGGTTATATTTCAGATGCCGCCACTTGCCTTCTTGTGGCATTCTTTCAGATAATCACGCGATTTGGCCAGGTTGGCCGCCATCACGTCGGCTTCGGGGTGTCCGTGCATGAAGGGATTGACGTATCCACGATATCTAACGTCTGCCAAGGCTCGTATCCAGGGCGTCATGTCCGTCGGGCCGACACCGGGGAGCTGCTCGGCGCCGCGATAGTGCTGCCAGGCATAGAAAAAGAAAAGCTGTTTGCCGCAGATGCGTATGGCCTCGGGCACCGAAGCCTTCTGCGTCTGGACGTGATACGGCGCAAGTGCGATGCCCAGCCTCGGCGATGTGTTGATATCGACGAAAGCCTTGAAGGAATCCTGCGAGCACAGCAGTGCATTGCCGTGATTCTCGATTGCCAGGTACGAGTTGTGCTTCTCGGCCAGTTCAGCCAGAGGTTTGAGGCCATCGAGGAATTTGCGCATCCGGGCGGTCAGTTCCTCGGGTTTGCACGGGCCGGAACTGCCGCGAACCGCCACGCCGCCGCCGGACTTGCCCAACAGCTCGGCGTAGCGCTCATATCCGCCTCTATAGACGGAGAAAGCAAACAGCTTGAGCTTGTGTTTTGCCAGCAGTTCTTTGAGGCCTTCCGGTCCCAGGCGCTTTGCAACGTCGTCGAGGTGAGGGCACCCCTCATGTGCGGACCAGATGTCAATCGCTTCAAAACCCAGTTTTGCGATTCGCTCACACGCCTGTTCAATGGATAATTGCATGAAATGAATCGACGAAGTGGAGAGACGCATTCGCCATTTCCCGCCTGCTGCTGGCCCCTGGGCCAACGCAGAAAGTGCCGGCGGCATAATCGCCGCCGCCCCGCTAATACCAGCGGCTTTCAACAAACTGCGTCGATTGAGAGCTTCTTTCATCGCAAACTCCTACAAGACACCCATTTGGAGTTTGTGCAATGTAGCAGATCCGTTGGGCGTTGTCAAACGTAATTTCAAATCAGGAACCGGCGTCAGACTATATCAACATATCGTTTTTTCCTTGATCTCAACTCCAGAAAATATATATTCTAAGCAGTATATCCGGCATAAACAAAAACACACTACGACGATGAACTTTGGCGGAGCTTCTGCTATTGAGCTTATCACACAGACGGAAAGGAACTCAAGATGAGCAAAGAAAATAAATCGCAAGTCCGGACAGCCGACAGCATCAGCCGGCGTAACATGCTCAGAATGGCTGCCGGCACAGGCGCAGCAGCCCTGACCCTTGGCTCGTACGCAACGGTCGGCGGGGAACCAAAACGGGCGGCAACCAGAGGGCGTATCAACCATTCGGTAGCCGCCTGGTGCTTCGCGCCGTACTGGGACATCGACAAAATGTGCCGAATCAGCAAGCAGCTTGGCTGCAAGAGTATCGAACTGGTTGGCCCCGGCGACTTTGCCACTCTCAAGAAGCACGGCCTTGTCTGCGCCCTTGCGCCGAACGGCATGCCCGATCCGCCGTTTGTCAAGGGCTTTAACGATCCCAAGCACCACGAGATGGTTATCGCTAAAACGCGGGAGTCGATTGACGCTTGTGCCGAGTACAAGTTTCCAAGTGTCATCGCTTTTACCGGCTTTCGTGAGAACATCCAAGACGACATTGGGGCAAAGGACTGCGTCAACGGCCTCAAGAAGATAATCGGCCACGCTGAGAAGAAGAAAGTCAACATCTGCCTGGAGATACTCAACAGCCGGGTCGCGGTCGAGATGAAAGGCCATCCGGGTTACCAGGGCGACCATACGGATTACTGCATGGACATCATCAAGCAGGTCGGCTCACCGCGAATGAAGCTACTGTTCGACATTTATCACGTGCAAATCATGGACGGCGACGTTATCAGCCGCATCCGACAGTACAAGGACTACATCGGCCACTATCACACCGCCGGCAACCCCGGCCGGGGAGAACTCGACGACAAACAGGAAATCAACTACCCGCCTATCATGCGGGAAATCGTCAAGACCGGCTACAAGGGCTACGTGGGCCATGAGTTCGTACCGACACGGGATCCGCTCGAAGGCCTTGCCGAGGCAGTCGCGCTCTGTGACGTCTAATAAGAACAATCGCCCTCAAAGAAAACAAAACCCCATCCCGGCCGAAACCGGGATGGGATTTTGTCGTTTGCACAATAACCGAATCAGGATTTACTCAAGAACCAGGTCCGGATTGTCCGGGCCAAAGTGCTTGAGTAAAACGATCGGATCGTTCTTGGAAGGATTCGTGATGACGATTCCTTCTTTGGCGGCCGCTTCGGAGACGAAGAACTCGTCGTCGGTCAACTGTCCGTACCGGATGAGGGCCGGAGTCTCGATGTCCCAGACGCCGAACTTGCCGTGACCCTGCATGGTGATGAAGCCATAGCAGGCATTGTCCTTGATCGTCACGGTCTTGCCCGGCAGAACTGTCAGCTCTTTGGCGCTGAAGGTATCGGACTTGTAGCATATCCAGTTCTCGATATAACCGGCGGCCTCCATCTCAGCGATGGGTCGGACCGGCTTGGGCGCCATGAAGCGATTCTTTGCGAAATCCGGATCGACATTGAGGTCCCAGTCGATGACACTGAGCAGCCAATCGACGTCGCCTTCTTTGTCCTTCGGCGTATCCTTCCACAAAAGCTCTTTGGGCACTACCTGGTCGTGGGTGATGTTCTCATACATCGCAAAGACATCCGAGGCCTTCTGCGGCTCATAAGTGCAAAGGCTGCCCGGTGCGTGGAGTACGCCCGGCGGGACGTCCCATCCGGTCCCGACGTCGAGCCGATATGCCGGCGCCAAACTCGTGATCGAGTTGTCTCTGCCCTCGGCGGCGTCCAGCAGAGCTTTGCGGACCTGGTCCCTGGTCACGCCCGGACTGAGTCCGAAGAAGGTATAGGGGAACTGGCCGCCGTGGTTGTTTGCCTGGGGCGGGAAGTAGTATGCCTCGGGCTTGCCCAACTGGCCGGTCAGCGCGGCGTCCTTGTCACGGTGATGGATGTGGTGGGGCAAAGCAGCCTTGTTATCGAAGAACTTCGAGTACATCGGCCAACGCTGATGCTCGTCCCAGAGCCTGGAGCCGATAAGCTCGCCTTTCAATTCGGCCACCGCATCAAGCAACCGGACTTTCTCGATTTTGCCGCCGTCCTCGAAGACGATAAAGCTGAGTCCCTCGTTCTCGAACGTCAGCGGCCCATTGTCGGCAGGCGTGGTCGAAGCGAACCAGCGCTCGTCGATGCCGCCGCGTTCACCGCCCATCGCGTAGTAATCGTCCGGGTGCAGCTTGATACGTCTGCCCGGCACGCAAAACGAGCGGGGTACCCAGTTCGGAGCAAGCCTTACAACACCTTTGCCCTGATCGAGGGCCTTGTTAGCAATAGAATTTCCTGACATATATCCTCCCTTTCTTTACGGCTTCTGCACCGTTTCCCAAGTCTTGTTTGCGGCGGATTTCAGCACGGCATCGCAGAGATATTGCGTCGCCAGAGCTTCCTTGAACGTCGGCGAGGCCGGCTTGCCTTCGGCATAACCCTCCAGGAAATCGGCAATCTGATGGACAAACGTGTGCTCGTAGCCGATCTGAAGACCGGGCACCCACCACTTGTCCATGTAGGGCATGTCGCCATCGGTGACGTGGACCGAACGCCAGCCGCGGACTATCGAATCGTCGGCGTGATCGAAATAACTGAGCCTGTGCAGGTCGTGCAGGTCCCAGGCGATGGATGCCTTCTCGCCGTTGATCTCGAAAGTGTAAAGCGCCTTATGGCCTCGGGCGTATCGTGTGGACTCGAAGTTGCCTAAAGAGCCGTTGTCGAACCGGCACATAAACGTGCATGCATCGTCGATGCCGACCTTCTCCATCTTGCCGGTCTCGACGTGCATCCGCTCCTTGACGAAAGTCTCGGTCATTGCGCAGACCGAATCGATCGGCCCGTTATGCCACATTGCGGTGTCGGCGCAGTGGGCCAGCAGGTCGCCGGTCACGCCCGATCCGGCGGCCTTGACATCCAGTCGCCAGGTAGCCATGCCACCCTGGGGAACGTCCGTCGAGATCGTCCAGTCCTGCAGGAAGTTGGCGCGATAGTGGAAGATTCGCCCCAGACGTCCCTCGTCGATCAACTGTTTGGCCAACGTAACAGCAGGTACGCGGCGATAGTTGAACGAGACGAGGTTAGCCACACCCGCCTTCTCGACGGCATCGACCATCGTCTTTGCCTGAACGCCGTCAAGCGCCAGGGGTTTCTCGCATAAGATCGCCTTGCCGGCCTCTGCCGCGGCGATTGCGATCTCGGCGTGCACATTGTTCGGCACACAGATATCCACCAGGTCAATATCGTCGTCGGCGATGACACTCTTCCAGTCAGTAGTATGCGACTCGTAACCCCACTGCTCGGCGAAAGCTTTGGCCTCCTTCTCATCGAGCCCGCATATCACCTTCCGGACCGGCTCGTAGGGCAGGTCAAAGAAATGATTGACCTTGCAGTAGGCGTTGGAGTGCGTGCGCCCCATGAAGCCATAGCCGATGAGGCCAACATTAAGTTTTTTAGCCATGATAATGACTCCTTATTGTAGGGTGCGATATATCGCACCTTTTGATTATATCGATAGAAGATTGGCGCGATTCATCGCACCTTACATATTGCCCTGGGCAGGCACACAGGCCTGCCCCTACTATGTCCACCCGTGCGCCGCCCGCACTTTGAGCATCGCATCGAGGATCGCGTTCCACGTATCCGGCGATTCGAGCATCGCGTTGGGGAACATGCACCCGTCCCAACAGATGTGCTGAATACCGCGCGCCGCGGCGTCCTTGAGCCAGTAGCCGGCGCAGCGAACGATATCGAGCTTGCCGTTGGGATCGTCGGCCGGGCAGTGCTTGCCCGTCTTGTCGTGCGAACCGGCGCCGTGCACCTCGCCGTCGTTCTGCGCTATGTGGAAGTCAATCGTCCAGGGCCGCAGCTTGTCCACCATCGTTTCGTAGGCGGCGTAGAATTCCCCGTCCGAATAGCCGGGCTGCAGCAGCGCATGTTCCGGCGCATTGTAACCCATCAGGAACAGGTACGTGTGGGCCATATCGGCCTGGAAGCCAAGCGTCTCCGGCATTCCGACGGCTTCAAGAAGATCGAGCGTGTCCTTCCAACTATGATGGCCGGCCCAGCAAATTTCGCCCTCGGCGGCCAGTCGTTCGCCGTGGTCGGCGGCTATCTTGGCCGCTTCGCGGAACGTCTCGGCGATTTTCGCGGTGTTCGTCTTCGGGTCTTCCCGCCATTTTTCGACGCCGAACTCCGCCGAGTCGATCCTGATCACGCCGTACTTGCGCACGCCATGCTCGTTGAATACACCGGCAATGCGGCAACCCATGCGCACGGCGCTCAAGAATTTCTCGCGAGCCTCTGCATCGCCCATAGCCGAATCGCCGACCGTGCCGGGCCAAACCGGGGCGACAAGCGAGCCGACACTAAAACCGTAGCCGGCAATCAGGTCGGCGATCTTCTTCAGCTCGTCGTCGCTGGCGTTAGGGTCGGTGTGCGGCAGGAAAAGGAAGTAGTCAATCCCATCGAACTTCTGGCCGTCAACCTCCGCGGCGGCGGTCAATTCGAGCATCCGTTCGAGACTGATCGGCGGCTCCTGGCCCTCTTCATTTCCTTTGCCGACCAGCCCGGGCCACATGGCGTTGTGAAGTCTGGGGAGAGTATCCGAACTCATTTATTAGCTCCTTTCTGGTTCAATAACTCGTATTGCGTTCTGCGTAGTGCGTATTGCGTACAACGCACGACACAATACGCTCGACACACGACGAGATTCTAACTCCTGAATTCCAAATTCTCAATTCTAAATTCCAAATTCTAAATATCAAGGATCAATTCGTCCAACGGGCGCTTCGGCACGTGGTGCACGCCGTCACTGTCGCGCCAGTACTCGATGCCTCCGTCAGGTCCGACGGTCTCGAGTACGACCGTCTCTTTGGATTTGCCGAGGGCAAGAACCAGAAGTATCCTGTAACGCGGCGGTATGTTCAAGGCTTTGCTTAGCTCCTTCCTTCGGACTGTGCCGATCATGCACCCGCCCAGGCCTTTTTCGACAGCCCCCAGCAGGATGCTTTGCGCAGCTATCCCATGGTCACAGTCGGCAAATTCGCTTATTTTCGTATCCGAGAGTATGATGATGTAAGCCGACGGTCTCTCGCCCTCGGACGGGCCGGGCCAGTCCCTGAGATAGCCCGCCCAGCCAAGATGTGGGAATATCAGTGCGTTCTTTTGAGGTTCACACGAAATAACATACTTGAGCGGCTGCATGTTGGCCGCCGAAGCTGAGAGCCTCGCAAGGTCAACAAGCTCGCGCAGAGTTTCGCGCTCCACGGCAACATTCTGCTCGAAGCGCCTGTAGCTCCTGTTCTTGATTACCAAGTCTCTTATCATCGTGATCTCACCTGCGTAAACTCGGTGTTCTATCGCTGTTGATCTTATGCCTTGTCATTCCCGTGACAGTGCCTGTCGTAAGACCTGAGATTGCTTCGTCGCTGCGCTCCTCGCAATGACAGAAAGTGCGTAGCTGTGTCACTATTCTTCCCGGCCAATCGCAACTGACAACGTTTGATCCTCAGAAACAAGCAGCTTCTTCTTCAGGGTGATTTCAAGACGCCCGTTCTTGAGCGTGTGGTCGCTCGGGACCGCCCTGCCGTCCAATGTCACGGCCGCTCTGACCGAGCGGATTTGTTCGGGAACTGCGAAGGCCAAGGATTTGACGTTTAACGTGCCCCATCGCACGCGAATTTGCTCGCGCTGCTTCCCGGCCTCCCGCTGCTGGGCGAATGTTCCCCAGCCTTCGGCGGCGGTGAATGCGGCACGGAAATTCTCGGGAGTGATCCTCGGTGCAAAACCGATGTGCTCTTTCGGCCCGTGATATTCATAACCTGCCAAAGACGTATAAACGCCCCAACTCGCAAACGCTCTCGCGTAATGATCGCCGCACTCGACCTCGTTGTAGGGATTGTGCTTTGACGGGTGATACCGATCTTGGATGCCGTCGCAGATCGCGAGTGCCTCATCGACCATCCCTTCCCAGGCCATGTGCCCGGCTACCTGATATTCTATACCCGTCCAGACCTCGCTTCTGTAGCGAACGCCGGCCTCTATGTAAGGGCTCTTGGGCCATGTGCAGGTAAACAGCCCCGGCTCGGTGGGCCTGGCGAACCAGCGCTCGGGTTTATGCTCTGCGTTGTAAGGCCCGACGTTGGGCGTCCAGTTATACTTCCAGACCGACTGAAGCGCTTTTTTGACATACTCGGGCGGATAGATATAGCCGAGACCGAGCTGATGCGCCCAGCCCTGGCCGAAGAGCTGGTCGGACAGACACCCCTTTGCGTACTGATGTTTCGGGTGCTCTTTCAGATCGACAAGCTGAACGAAGTATTCGCCGTCCCAGAGCCGCTCGACAGTGAGCCTGCTGCCGCTGGCGAATATCTTTCGGCAACGTTTGGCGAACGAATCATCACCCATCTCTTTTGCCATTTCCTCGCCGGCACGCAGAGCGGCCAGATACAGCGAGCCGACGAACGTATTTGGCCCCTGAAAGTTGATGTCGAAGGTGTTGTGCTGGCTGTCCTCGATGAGACCGTCATCGTTGCCGTCACGACCGATAGAGAATTCCAGCGTTTTCTTGATGCGGGGCCAATTGCGTTTTAGGAACGCATTGTCGGCCGACATCTGATGCTCGCGATAGGCCTTCAGCACGGTTCCGCACTGGCCGTCGGCGGCGTAAGCTCGGTTGCTCCGAAAGCCCACCAGGCCGCTCTCGGTGTCGAATCCCTCGCCGAAGTCCTGCATCTGACGGGCGCTTCGCTCAAGCTCGGGGAACAAACGGGCCGGCGCGTGCGCATAATTCCACACGTGCGTACACGTCCCCGAGCAGCAACCAACGCCTTCCCAGCCCCAGAACCGCCCGTTCTCCCACCATTGACACGTCCCCGTCGCCAGATTGCTGACAGTGGAATGCAGGCGGAAAAGCAGCCAGCGGGGCAGTGTGCTGTCCTCATAAAAAGTCTCGTGCCACTTCCTGGTCTCGCCGACGAGTCGTTCGTGGTTGTCGAGAACGTAGTGGGCGACGTCGGAGGCGCTGTCGAAACGGTTGGCGTATTCGCGCCCATTCTGGTGATTCGGAAAGAACCAAGATAGGACGAACGCAAAGGTTCTGTTTGATCCAGGCGCTAATGTCACCCGCTCGGTTGAAAACGTTGCGGCTCTGCTCTTGTTAACTGAAAACACCTTGTCCGGCTCCGGCTCGTCGACGAGTTTCCCCCCTTCCGACTTGTGGTAGAGCTTCCTCAGAGACGTGGCTTCGCCGGCGAAGGCCAAAACCATCGACCCGTAATCGGGCAACTCTTCCAGAGGTCCCACGGGGCCGGACTGAGGCTTGTCGGACAGTTCGATCTGGTCGATGTTGATATGTCCCCATCCGCCTCGGGCATTGTCGACAATCCGGATTTTAGCCAACTTGCCCTCGAACTCTTCGACACGCCAGAAGTGTCCTTCGAGTTTCTCATTGCTCTTGCCGACTGCGGTGCGGACCACCTTGTCATCAACGAGCAGATTTATGCAGGTCCGGTCAACGTCGTTGCCGCCGCCTATGAGAAAGTTAATGAACTTTCGCGATATCACGAACTCACGTGACGTGAGAGTTCCGCTGGGCGCGTCACCTCCGAGAAACGTGTTGACGAGCCCCTTGCCTAAAAAGCCGCTGACGTTTTGCTGACCGGTGAGGGTTCCGCGCGCCGGCGCAGTACCGAATGCATTACCCGTGGCAACCCAGTCGCCATAGTCGGGGCCCTCGAAATCCGCCAGGACTATTTTCTCGCGGGGTGACTCTGCCTTCTTCGGCGGCGGAGCTTTCTCAGCGGTATGCACGATCAGCGTCCTTCCCTTTTCCTCGACCATTCGAGTACGGCGATTGGCCAGAACCGATTTGGCCGAATCGATCAAGACGGCATTCTCAAGCCAGCCCAGGACGCCGGCCTTGATGGTCTCGTCTGATGTGTTCTCCAGTGTAACGTGGAAGATCGTAGCCGGTAGAGCGGAGTCCTTTGCATTGAGCGGAATGAAGGGCGAGAAAGCTTCTATCTCGACGCGCACTGGAAGCTTTGGATTACTATAGCGAACCACACCGATGGGGTATTCGCCTGTGAACTGGATATTCGAGAACACATTGACGAGAGGCTCGAAAGTTGTTCCGGTTGCGGTTTGGCGCGTGAGGGCGAATCCGGAATCCACGGGTGAATCCGGCCTGTACGCTCGGTAGTTGTCCCGTCCGTAACCTGTAAAGACGTGCCGGTTGAAGATCTGCCAGACGCCGAGCGTCCCGTCGCCTCGCAGGTACAGTTGCCCCGTCGCGATTCCGCCGATCGGCATTCCGATGGTTGCCAAGTCCTTGCCCGTATAGGTATCCGGTCGGCCTCGGTCAACGAGCCGGAGGACCGCACCCCTGTTGAGATTCTTTTCCCCGGGGACAAGATGCTCGGTCTGCCCGTCGCCGGCTCCGGCCAAACTGTGAAACGTCAGGAAAGAACCACAAACGACAATAACAATTGCAATCATCCATAGTTTTCTCATTTTACTTCTCCTCTTTCAAGCTCGGCTATCAGTAACGTCGGCTCCACAATGTGCAGGTTGTTCAAGAGAGGCTCGGTGTACTTGATGTCGCCATATTCGGCTTCGTCAAAATGATGCTGTTTGCCCACGTGGTTGTTCCAGTCCACGCCTTCGGTCAGGAAGCCGTACCTGCCGTGATGGTGTTTGGCAATCGCCCGCAGGATGGTGAGGCCGTCGGCAAGATACGATTCTTTTTTGGTATCGCTGTAAGCTTCAAAGTACGCCAGCGCCGCCTCGGCATTTTCCCACATGTATGAGGTATCCCAACTCTTTTCCATATAGAGCAGACCCTTGGTCTGCACACCGTTTCTGTCCTCGGCCATCTTGAACTGGTCCAGACCGGCTAGACATTTATCGAAAGCGAATTTGCGAATTGCCTCATCGCCGAGCAACTTGGCCGCCTCTCTAAGAACTCGGAACGCCACTGAGTATGCAACGTTCTCATGCTCGTCATAAGTGTCGTGATTGATGCTGCCGAAGAAACCGCCGGCCTCAATGAAAACTCGTATCTTTCGCTTGATCTGATCTGTGTAGTCCGCAAGCTGCCGTTGCGTAAGTCCCGTGTAGAGCTGGATGATGAACAGCCCGTCGGCGCTCTTCTCGAATAAGATGTCCGAGTCGCCATAAGCATTGTTTGGGTAATGCTTGCCGTCAGGCTCGCAGCGCCGGGGGAACCACCCGTTTGGCGTTGATTTGACCCGGGTGTTGAGCCATTCGGCGGTCTTGACGGCCGCGCTTCGCATTTTCTGCCGGCGCTGTCCGTCAATCTTGTCGCTAAAGAGCAGAAGCTGATACGCAACTTTGGCCATTGAGCCGGGGCAGAACCAGTTGTTCTTGTGCTGATAGTTGAGGCAGAACCGGTCGGTAGTGGTTTCGCGGTAGCCTGTGATGAATCCCGTCTCGTAGTCGATGAAGCCGTCCTCCAGAACATGGTCGAGCAGCAGCAGTGCCTTGTGTTTCAAAGCGGCGTCCTTTGTATGTTCGCTAAAGAGGTAAAGCTCGTACGCACCGCCGACAGCATTCGCCGCCCAGCCCGGGCCTTCGAGGTTGCCGAAATCGTGCCAGCCCATTATGTTTCCGTCTTTGTCAATGAAACTCGATTTCGAGCAGAGCTTTCCTCTGAACGGCACTAAAGTCCACTCGGCGAATCGCACCGAGTCGCGAGCAGAATCGAGAATAGTATAAGACGGATCCTCCGGCAGACGAAAGCTTGTCCGGACTTCTTCCGGCGCAACAACAGGCGATGATTGGCGCGCCCCCAGGAAACTACAAACCACAAACACCATTACGATTGACAAAATGCTGGATTCTCGTATCATTCGCGGCCTTCCTTTCTGTTGGTAAACCGATTCAAGGAAACGCTTAGTTTATAAAAAAAGGCCCGCCCTCGCCAATATATCCTTTGAAAAAAAAAGACATATTGGCAAGCCGAGCCTGTATTTGGCAAAACCTTTCCCCGGATGGTCCGAACGGCCTTACTTGGGATATTTCACGGAGCAGCCGTAAGATTTCGTATTCCGCGTGCTTACCTCTTTGCCGGCAATCACTTCCGCCAGGGCCTTGTCAACGTAGTTGACCAGCTTTTGACCTGCCGGGGTCTTGCCCAGCGGTGAATTATCGATCGCACCATTATAGGCGATGCTGCCGTTGGGGCTAATGACGAACATGTGCGGCGTCGTCTTGGCGCCGTATGCCCGGCCGACTTTGCCCGATCTGTCATCGAGTATCGGGTACGGCAGCTTCTTTTTGGCCGCAAAAGCCGCGTTCGCCGCAGGGGTTGTATTGCTCGTGCTGTTTATCGCAAGCCAAACCACATCCTGATCCTTGTACTTTTTGGCAAGGTCAATCATTGTGCTGCCCTTGTCGTAATGATGCTTGACGAATGGGCATTCGAAATTGAGCCACTCCAGAACTACGGTCTTGCCCTTGTAGTCGGCAAGATTCACCGTCTTGCCGTCGAAGGTTGGCAGTGCGAAAGGCCTTGCCCTCCTGCCTGAATCCGCCTGTCCGGGTCTGTCCGGCCTTGGCGGACGCTCCATGCGAGGTCTCGGTCCCGGCATTCCACCGGGAGATTGTCGCCGGTATCTGGCCATCAGCTTCTCGATGCTCTTGGCCGTCTCGGTCGCTTTCTCCTTTACTGCCAGATCGTATATCGCCTTTAGCTCGCCGGCGGATCCACGGGTATCAGGCCCCGGTCGGCCCGGACCTCCGAGTTTGGCAAGATGCTCGTTGATCGCTCGAAGCGCCGTCTGCCGCTCTCTCATCGACGCCATCATCTTTTCTCTCAATTTCGCTCTTTCATCGTCAGGAAGGTCCCTGACCCGACTTCGCGCGTCAGGATCGATGCTTTCGACAGCCGCTTTTAGCTTAGCAAGCTGCCCCTGGATCGCCGCGATCACCTCCAGTTGTTGCTCGCGCCCCAGCATCTGGCGCCGGGAGCCGAATCTCTCGCGCATTTCGGCCCTGAACTTCTCCCTTTCTTCCGGAGACATTGTGTCGAATCTCTCTCTCGCATCCCTGAGCCTTTCTCTCTCGGCCTCCGACAAGTTCTGAAATCCCTGCCGTCCGCCCTGGCCCTGCCCAAACGCGGCGCACGCCGTTGTCAAAACGACCAGGACCGTCACTAATGGAATTGTGTGCCTCTTCATGATCGTAGCCTCCCAAAACAAGTTAAACGTAGATTTACCCTATACAACTATATCCATGCCCGGCTACCCTGGTTCGCAGGTACTGGGCTTCTTTTTCAATAAAATATCATATCCAGCCAAGAATTCAATCATTCCGGCAACCTGGACCCCGAAAAAGATTCCTGATGTCGGATTCATGCTCTACCCCTTTGGGGGTAAGTGGAATTGGCTTTGAATTGGCTTTGTTTTCTCGAGCCCGACGATAGGTTGAATGCCTATAAATACCTTGCTACCAGATAGTTACGTTCATTTAGATTGCTGAAAATTGGCTTTGTTTTTCACAATCGTGCCCTGCCAAGCGCACTTTGAGCGCTGTCATTCGGGATTCTTGTGAATTGGCTTTGATTGGTTTTGTTTTTTGGATTCCGAGGATGGCGTTCATCTTCATAATCTATTTTTGAATAGCGTGTTAGGTTCATTTAGGCTTCCACAAATTGGCTTTGTTTTGCACAACAGCGTTATGTTTTCTTGCGCGCCGGGCTTCATAGTTGCCTTCCCCATCGGCTGGGCGTGTGAGCCTTTGAAATTGGGTTTGTTTTTTCGGTGTCCCGGAGCACGTATTTTCTCGTAACCATTTTTGGAAAAAAGGTTACGTTCATTTAAACTCCAAGCAAATTGGCTTTGTTTTGCGCAATTGTCTGACTGATTGACTACTTGTGATACTCGCTTTCGCGAGCACAGGTTTGCGATTGGCTACTGTCCATTCCTTATCCGACATACGACATACTATATGCAATATACGAAACTGTAGTAGTTTGATAAATATCATACACTCGATAGGCTGGAAGTCAAGGGAAATATAAAAAATATAAAAATTTGCCACAGATTGCGCTGATGAACACGATTTTGGATTCACCGCGAAGGAAAACAATCATGAATTCTTGTTAAAACTTCGTGTTCCTTCCCGTTCGGCAGAACCTTGCCCTGAGCGAAGTCGAACGGGCTCAGAGCTTGCCCTGAACGAAGTTGAAGGGGCAGGCGTAAGCTCCGTGGTAAGAGAACTTGCTATTCTACCGAGCAAGCGCGACGGGCCGAATAGATGTTTGGAATTGTCGTGAAAAAATCCCACGACTTTCTCGATAACACCTAATTAAGCGACGTGTCAAGAAAAACATAGGTGGCTGTGGGGCTATCCCTTGTATTTCTCCAGTATTTCTTAATATTTCTCTGGCGACAAATGTAATAATGATCTATCCGCATGGGCAAACAAGGACTTCAACTGAATTCAGCTGAATGTCTTGCCCATCCTACCAGCTTTCGATTAAGAGAGCCATGTTACATCCATGCATACCTTTCATTTTTCTCATAAACAACAGCTTCTAAATCCATGCTAACCGCGTAGGCTGAAGCCAGTGCCAAAGCATATTCAAAAAAAAGCCTTTCATTTGCAACTATAATATCGTCTCGCTCGAATCCAGGCGTTTCGTTGAAATAATATATCGAAGAAATATCAAAAGCTTTATCCTTTCCAATTTCTTCAGTTAATAGAAATATATAAGTCGGCAAAACAATACTTGACTCTAGTTTGTTAATAGCGCCATCAATGATTGATCGAATTTTTATGTTAAAAATTTCTGACGCAACGCAGCACAAGTTGGAAAATGATAGTTTTTCTCCTTCTTGTCTGTAGCAAGAAATACAATCCTCATATTCGATATCTATTCCGACAAATGGTTGAAACTTATTTCCTCCTTTTTGTTCTTGTTCCTTCGCCCACCTGAGCCATGATGCATAATCATCTTGAAGCTTTGACTCATTCGGCATCGCTTCTTTGAACATACACCAATTTGTTTTTGACAATTTAGGAAAGCACGTTGCAACTGGTGGGCATGCATCTATACCAGTCGTATTTTCCCTAGGGCGCCTTCCACTAGGCCAAAAACTCGACGGCTTACCCATTGGAGGACATGGTTTGACGTATACAATCCCGTCGATTTCGAAGTTTAGATCAATAACAGGAAATCGATCATCATGTGCATTTTCTTGACCCACTATGACGGACTTCATATGTTTCTCAAACCACCGATTCCAAGTATCCAGTAGGCCGTTATAGGATGGAAACGGTTTGTCAACATTAACCGCAATGAGGTCAAATCTTGCAAAAGAATACGTATCAAAACGGTCGCTATAATAATAGACCCCTCCAGCAATAGCATAATCTATTTTCGAAGTGTCATTACGAACTACCTTTCCTACAACCTCACGAAACTCATCCATGCTTAATGCTGTGTATCCGTCATTTAGAATTACGAGGACTCTAGTACTGTCAGTTCCTATCCTCAACTTTGTTTCATGAACTTGTTTAGCAGCTTTCTTGACAGCTGTTTGAATTGGTTGACCCAACAAATTATAATACTTACGCAAATTTTTTTCAGATAGAATTTTCGGATCTAAAACAACTACTGGCCTATCAGCCTGGGTTCCTCTGAATATTTCAGCTACCTTCCTTCTACGAGACTCCTTTACAAGGCCTTCTTCACGGATAAACTTA
This sequence comes from Planctomycetes bacterium B3_Pla, assembly GCA_005223045.1. Lineage (GTDB taxonomy): Bacteria > Planctomycetota > Phycisphaerae > Sedimentisphaerales > Anaerobacaceae > SG8-4. The sequence goes on from NJBM01000012.1 coordinate 66,850, forward strand.
AGCTCAATGATTGCTTCATTCAATCTATAGTCGGCACTATATCCATTTGAGGCTGAGCCATTCGTCTTGATTCTATTGCCTCCTGCTTCTTCGATAATGGAATCAAAATCCTTTTCATGTATTCGATTGATACGTATGTAATCCATCTATCTGGCAATGACTTTTTCTGGATCTAACATAATAATATGCAAAACTTTTGGCTCTCTCGTCTGTAACCGTCCACAAGCTTTAGACTATCACATTCCGGTCTATTTGTCGCGGATTATTTGGAAAAGCAGAAGACGGGAGGAAAATGAAAGTGAAAATGGAAAAGGGAACGTCAAGCGTATAGCGTTTAGCGGAAGGCGGATAGGACAAAGAGGGGAAAAGGCAGGGCGAAGCAATAAGTGAAAAGGTCAAAGGGAAAAGGCAAAAGCCCGGGCACTGCCCGCTACATGTTATCCATAAGTTGCCCAGTTCAGGCCTGGCCATACACGAAAGCGAACCCGCCCCGATGACTGTCGGAGCAGGTCGTTTAATGTGCTGCTTTCGATGTTGTAATGCTCATCTGCCGGCAAAGCATCTTGTTTCGCAAGGGGCGGCGCTTTGCCGTTTGAATCCTGACGTCGGCCTGACTTTATTGACCGCCGCGCTGGCCGCCTTGAGGTCTCTGGCCTCCCGGTCGTCCTCTCCCAAAGCCTCTGCCGCTGCCTCTGGCAGCCAGCCTTTCGAGAAGCCCGACCGTTTCCTTGGCCTTCTCTTTTGCCGCGGCCTCCTGGATCGGCTTGAGGTCGTTGGTGTTTATTATCATAAATCTCGCGCCCTCTGCCTCCGGCTGCCTTCGGCCCTCAAGCAGGGCAACCTGTGCTACGATTGCCTGCAGTGCCGTTCGCCGGTCCATGGAGACCTGTCTCAACTTGTTTCTTTCGTCATCGGAAAGGTCTTGATATCCGCCCTGAGGCCTCTGAATTTGTGCCGCGGCTTTGAATTTGACCAGCGCCTCTTCAATGGCTTTGATGGCCTTCTGCTGGTCTTCTGCGCTCATGCGGCTGCGTCTGGCGCCGCCGCCTCTCGCACGCATCTGTTCCCTGAATTTTGCCTGTTCCTCCGGGGACATGTTCTGATATCTCTCTCTCTGGCTGGCCCGGTCCTGTGCCTGGGCAAATGCGGACCACGTCACAGCCAGAACCGCCAGAACGACAACGATTGGAATTGCGTACTTTTTCATAATGACAGCCTCCAAAACAAGTCAAAAAGCTACATTTCGGCTAATCCTCACGGCGGGAATCAGCATTCGATCAATAAGGTACATTATCTATGGACGCAGGCCAAGAGCTATTTATTGCGGTAATCTGTAAAAAGTCCGACAATTACGGCGACGCGCAGAACCATACGCGTTGAGGATGGATGCGGGATCAAATCGCACTTTTGACCTGGCCGAGGAACGTCGAGATTTCAGCTAAGGTTTTTTCCTTGTCGCCGAGGTTGCTCTCGATTAAACTGACTATTTTCGAGCCGATTATCACGCCGTCGGCCCCCGCCTGGGCGATTGTAGCCGCATGTTCGGGCTTGCTGATGCCGAATCCCACGCATACCGGCACGTCGGTTAGTCCTTTCAATTTTCCGACCAGCCCGTCAACGGTATCGGAAAGTTCCGCCCTGCTGCCGGTAACGCCCAATACCGAAACGGTGTAGATAAAGCCGGTAGTTTTCGAGGCGATTAACTTCATCCTTTCCGGATCGGTTATCGGTGTGACCATGAAAACCGTATCGAGGCCTGCCGATACGGCAGGGCCTGTAATCTCGTCCGCATCGTCAATGCTCAGATCGGCGACCAATACGCTGTTGACGCCGGCCTGGTGAAAATCACCGAAGAACTTTTCCGTGCCGTACTGGTAAACCAGGTTGTAATACATCAACAGTCCGATTGGAACATCCCTGTAATCCTTGATCTTACGGACAAACTCCAAGGCCTTTGCCACGGTCATGCCGCTTTTCATTGCGCGGATGTCGGCCTTCTGTATCGTCGGGCCATCGGCTATCGGGTCGGAGAATGGTATCCCCAATTCCAGAATGTCGGCCCCGGCGTCAATCGCTGTTTTCACAATATCGAGACTCGTATCAAAATCCGGATCGCCAACCACAAAAAACGGTATCAGGGCCGTTCTGTTTTGTTCTTTCATTTCCGAGAAAGCCTGCTTATACGTCTTCATCAAGAGATTCCTTCTTTGAGCAGTTTATCAACAATCATTCCGCAAGCGGCCGATGTCCTTCGACTATTGAAACGTCCTTGTCACCCCGGCCCGACAGGTTCACCACGGCTATTTGTTCAGCGTCCAGCTTGCCCTTCTGGCTGATCAGATACGCCAAGGCATGTGAGCTTTCCAGCGCCGGCAGTATCCCTTCGCTTTGGGTCAGCAATCCGAAAGCATCCAGTACATCCTCGTCTTCTGCCGCGACATACTCGGCCCTGCCGGCATCCTTTAGCAAACAATGCTCGGGCCCGACCGCCGGGTAATCCAGCCCGGCGCTTACCGATTCGGTTTCGTTAATCTGACCCTCCTGATCCTGGAGCAGATAGGCCTTCGCACCGTGCAGGATTCCGACCCGCCCGGCGACAAGCGTCGCAGCGTGCAGGCCGCTGCTCAGGCTCCGGCCCCCGGCCTCGACGCCGATCAGTCTGACGTCTTTGTCATCCAAAAAGCCGGAGAATGCACCTATCGCATTGCTGCCTCCTCCGACGCAGGCCACAACCATGTCCGGCAGTCTGCCGATCTGGTCGAGACATTGCTGCCGGGCTTCCTTGCCGATGCAGCTTTGGAAATGCTTCACTACCGTCGGGTACGGATGAGGCCCGCACGCCGAGCCGAACAGATAGAACGTGTCGGTAACATGGGCCGTCCAGTAGCGAAGGGCGTCGTTGATGGCATCCTTGAGCGTTCCCGTTCCGCCTTCGATCGGTATCACCCGGGCGCCGCAGAGCTTCATTTTGTGCACGTTGACGCTTTGCCGCTCAATATCCGTCACCCCCATGAAGATTTTGGTCTCCATGCCGAACAATGCGCCGATCATCGCGGTCGCCAGGCCGTGCTGGCCTGCGCCGGTCTCGGCAATGAGCTTGGTCTTGCCCATGTACCTGGCCAGGAGACCCTGCCCGAGCGTATTGTTGACCTTGTGCGCGCCGCCGTGGAGAAGGTCTTCGCGTTTTAGATACACCTTGAAACCAACGTACTCGCTGAATCGACTGGCAAAATAAAGAGGGCTGGGCCTGCCAGAATAATTCTTCGAGAGCTGCGCAAGCTCGGCCACAAACTGCTCGTCCTCATAAAAGCGATAAAAAGCCTCTTCGAGTTCTTCCAGCACCGGTATCAGAACCTCCGGCACATAGAAGCCGCCATAATCTCCAAATCTACCTTTGTATTTCATACTTTCATACCTTAACCAATTGAATTTGACTGCAGGGTTTTCCCTTCTTATTCTTTTGCGCCGGCTTTTTTAAGAAGCTGGACAATGCCCGTATAGCCGTTCCGTTTTGCGGCCCCTAAGACCGTTGTGCCGGTGTCGGTTTTCTTTACATTGACATCAGCGCCTTTTCCAAGCAGGGCTTTGACAACTTCCGTATGGCCTCCCCACGCCGCCAGCCACAGTGCCGTTACGCCGTCTCTGGTTCTTTTTATACTGACATCAGCGCCTTTTTCAAGCAGAACTTTTACGACTCCCGTGTGGCCTTCCTGCGCCGCCATCATCAGGGCCGTCACACCATCGCGGGTTCCCTTTATATTGACATCAGCGTCTTTTTCAAGGAGGAGTTTGACTACTTCCGTATGGCCTATCCACGCCGCCTGACATAGGGTCGTTACGCCGTTTTTGTCTTTCGCATTAGCGTCAGCGCCTTTTTCAAGTAGGGTCTTGACGACTTCCGCATGGCCCTGCTGCGCTGCCATCATAAGAGCCGGTACACCTTTTTTAGTTTTCTTGACATCAACATCAGCACCTTTCTCAAGCAGGAGCTTGACGATTTCCGTATAGCCGTTCTGCGACGCCATCCACAGGGCTGTCTCGCCAGTACCAGCTTTCTTTACATGAACATCAGCGCCTTTTTCAAGCAGGAGCTTGACGATTTCCGTATGGCCTGTCCACGCCGCCTGCCACATGGCCGTTACGCCGGTGTCAGTTTTCTTTACATCGACATCAGCACCTTTTTCAAGTAGAACCTTGACGACTTCAGTATGGCCATGCTGTGCTGCTACCATCAGGGCGGTTAAATCAATGATTTTTGCATTAACATCAATACCGTCTTCCAAAAGGATTTTTACGACCTCTGCGTGACCTTCGTCTACCGATGCTGTTAGGGCCGTTAGACCATGCTTATCCCTGGCATTAACGTCAGCGCCTTTTTCAAGCAGGACCTCGACGGCTTCCGTAAGGCCGTTGCGTGCCGCCATCATCAGGGCCGTTATGCCGTCGCTGTCTTTCACATTAACATCAGCGCCTTTTTCCAAAAGGAGTTTTATTGCCTCTGTGTGACCATTGTCTGCTGTCCCTATTAGGGCCGTTTGACCGTGGTTATCCATGGCATTGATATTAGCGTTCTTTTCCAATAGGAGCTTAATAACCTCGGTATGACCATTGAATCCCGCGCACATCAATACTGTTATGCCATGATTATCCCTGGCATTGACATCAGCGTTCTTTTCCAACAGGAGCTTAATAACCTCGATATGACCATTGAACGCTGCCCACGTCAAAGGCGTTCTGCCTTTATCATCCATAGCGTTAACGTTTGCACCATCAGCCAGCAAGGTTTGCACATCCTGGAGGTTGCCCTTTTCTGCAGCTTGAATCAATTGCTTGCTCTTGTCTGATACGTCCTTGTGGGTACAGCCAGTAGATATCATAGAAATGTACACTATAGAAAACAGGATTCGTTTCATTGGATTCCTTTTTTCTTGAGTCGATACTATTTCCTTACCCTTCACGAACGAATTTGTCCATTGAACTCGCAGATATAAAAGCCGCCGTAATCTCCAAACCTGCCTTTGTGTTTCATATTTACCCTCTTAGATGTTGTATATTCTCGAATAGTTTCTTCATCTTCTCGTGATCTTTCTTGCCCGGCTCAGCCTCAATGCCGCTGCAAACGTCAATCCCATAAACTCCGAGCTCCACCGCTGCGGCGGCATTGTCGGGATTTATCCCGCCGGCTAAAAAAACACGCTTGCCGATATGACCTATGACGTTCCAATCGAAAGTCAGTCCTGTGCCCCCGTATTTCTCAGGATCGAAAGCGTCCAACAGAATGGCATCTGTGAAAAAACTGTCCGCCTTCTCGATATCCTTCTGGTCTTTCACCCGTATCGCTTTGATCGTTTTGACATTGTAAGACAGCAGCGACCGGCAAAACTCAGGGTCTTCGTCGCCGTGCAGTTGGACCCAGTCCAGCAGGCATGTATCGTTCGTATCACGGATTTGCTCAACCGAAGCATTCACAAAAATCCCGGCGGTGTCTATAAACGCCGGCAGCTTGTTGGTTATATCTGCGGCTTGCTCCGGCGTGACAAACCTCGGGCTTTTGGGATAGAAATTGAAGCCTAATAAGTCCGCACCGGCATCAATCGCCGCGGCGGCATCCCGGTAATTAGTGATACCACAGATTTTGACTTTGACTATTAGCATATTCGTTGCCGGGCGTCTGTGACGGCCGTCACACCTTGTTTGAGACCTCTATCAGTTTCTCCAGGCAATCCCGGGCGCTGCCATTCTCAATCGAGGCTTGCGCCAATTTGATCGCCGAGGCAAAATCTTCCGCCAGACCGCCCGCAATGATCGCGGCCGAAGCATTTAGAACAACAATGTCCTTGCCCGATCCGGTTTCCCTGCCGTTGAGGATATCCTTCACGATCCTCGCGCTTGTTTGGGCGTCTTCAACTTTCAACTTCTCTATATCGGCAGGTTCGATTCCGAAGTCCTGCGGATTCAGCTCCTTGTGTGCAATCCGACCATCTTTCAACTCCGCTATTTTGGTGACTCCCGCCGTGCTTATCTCGTCCAGCCCGTCGCTGTGCACCACCATAGCGTACTTAGCGCCCAGCACTTTGAGGGCTTCGGCCATCATCTCCATAAGTCCTTCCTCGGCCACGCCCAGCACAAGGGAAGGTACGCTGGCGGGATTAGCTAAAGGCCCCAGGATGTTGAACACAGTCCTAAAACCAAGACTCTTGCGTATAGGCTGAACGTATTTCATCGCCGGATGGAACATCGGCGCAAACATAAATCCGACGTGAGCTTGTTTTATGCACTCGGCAACAACTTCAGGGCCCGGATCTATCTTGACGCCAAGCTCGGCAAGCACGTCCGCCGAGCCGCACTTGCTGGTGATCGCTCGATTGCCGTGCTTTGCCACGTGCACTCCCGCGCCGGCAGCAACCAGTGCGGCCGCCGTCGATACGTTGAAGGTTTTCACCGCCGCACCGCCGGTCCCCACGACGTCCACCAGGTTCTCGATACCGGGCTCGACCTTGACGGCGTGACTGCGTAGAGACTTGGCTAATCCCGCCACCTCGCACGAAGTCGGCCCCTTGACGCGCATCGCCGTGAGAAACGCGGCAATCTGAGCTTCGGGCACGTCGCCCTCGAAAACCACATCCAACAGACCGGTTGCTTGCTCAAAGCTCAGGTTCTCACCTTGTAGTAACGGATTGATATATTCGATTATCGTTGCCATCTTTGACTCCTTGTTTTAGCGTATAGCGTATAGCGATTAGCGTTTAGAAAAACATGCCTTCTTCACTACTAACTAGTATCTGTTGTGGAAAACAAAAACCGACGATGTCACCCCTGCGAAAGCAGGGGTCCAGAGCGAAAAAACTGGATTCCCGCTTCCGCGGGAATGACAAATACTGTTTCCACAACAGGAACTAACTATACGCTATTCGCTACGCCTTTATCTTCTCTGCTATTGATAAGATATTTTCGATTATCTTGCCGCCGGCGGGAGTCAGAATGCTCTCCGGGTGGAACTGCACGCCGTATATGGGAAGCTCCCTGTGGCGGACTCCCATCACGACTCCCTCGAATTCAGCGGTTTTTTCCAGACAGTCCGGCAGCTCCAGCACACAAAGGCTGTGATAGCGTCCGGCTTGCAGCGGATTTTCTACGCCGGCGAAAACGTCCTTTTCATTGTGCGTTATTCTCGAAGGCTTGCCATGCATGGGCTCCGGTGCGTGGCCGATCCTGCCGCCGAAATGTTGCGCGATCGCCTGATGTCCCAGGCACACGCCTAAAATCGGCAGCTTATCTTTGAAATATCCTACCGCCGAGAGCGAGACGCCGGCAGTATCCGGCGTGCCCGGGCCGGGTGAAATCACGAGCAAGTCAGGCTCAAATTCATCGGCCACCCGTTTTAGCTCTTCAAGCTCGGTGTCGGCACGGTAAACCTTGGCCCGGCAGTTGCGCTTGCAGAAATCATCGACCAGGTTGTAAGTAAACGAATCGAAATTATCGATAAACAAAACTTTTCTACTTGTCTCTTCCATCGGATTCTTCTGTATCCTGCATTCTGTATTCTGTATTCTTCCTTAACTATTGTCCTCGAATCGCACGCAAACAGGAATTCGCTTTGTGCTCGGTCTCCTCGAATTCGGTCTTGGGGACGCTGTCGTGAACGATGCCGGCGCCGACCCGGATGTAAGCCGTATGGTCTCTGACCTGCAGGCTCCTTATAGTGATGCAACTGTCGAACTGGCCATCCACAGTCAGGTACATTACCGCTCCGCCGTAGTAGCCTCGTTTGGTTCTTTCGAGCTGACGGATTATTTTCATCGCTTCGATCTTCGGCGCTCCGGTTAGCGTCCCCATATTCATCGTGGCGAGATATGCGCTCAGCGCGTCAAGCTCTGCCGCGAGCGTGCCTTTGACATTGCTCACCAAATGCTGGACCGAGGCGTATTTCTCTGCTATGAGTAATTCGGTGACAACTCTGCTGCCCGGCTCAGCTACCCTGGCAATATCGTTCCGGGCCAGATCAACCAACATAATATGCTCGGCCAGCTCCTTGCGGTCGAGCTTCAGTTCCGCTTCATATCTAAAATCGGTGTCGGGGTCGATTTCATTCCCGACTCGGCCTCGCGGCTTCGTGCCGGCTATCGGCCTGATCTCAACGTTTCGCGTCTCGGTGCCGCTGACACGCAGATTCAATTCGGGACTTGAGCCTATCAGTATCGTGTTCGGCGTATTCAGATAAAACATGTACGGCGAAGGATTCAACTCGCGCAACCGCTTATAAACGTCCAGCGGCTCATCCGGACAGGGCTCCATCTTGGTTCTGCTCAAGACTACCTGAAATATGTCGCCGTCAAGAATGTGCCGTTTGGCGGTCTTGACCATCGCCTCGTAATCATCCTGATTGGTGTCGGTGGAGGCAGAGGGAATCCGGCCGGTAAAGTCTCTCGCCGGCGGCACATCAAATCGTGCGAGATTGCTGTAGTAATCGAAACACTCCTGCGCCTCGTCTATTACCGCCTCGCGGTCGCCGTTAGTTATTATCACGTTCACGACCACATAGCCCTGGCCCTGCTCGTGGTCCATCAAGAAGATGTTGTCTGCGAAATACAACTCGTAGTCGGGATTGCCCAGCAGATCGTCTTTGCTGGCGGGGAGTTTCTCAAACTGATCTATGAAATCGTAGCTTAGCGCCCCAAGCAATCCGCACGTGACCCGGAAGGGCTTGCTTGCCAGTTTGAAGGCATAAGCTACTGTGCGCAGAACATCCATCTGGTTGGTCGTCTTGAGGCGAGTCTGCTCATCGACCAATTCCTGTGCCGGCTTAATCCTGCCGGTAATTTCTTCGGCAGCGAATTCGACAGACTCGCAAAAATCGAATCGGGACTCCTGTGCCGACAAGTATTCTATCATTCGGCGCCCGGTTCGCCCCAGAGCCTTGATGGCGAAGTCAGAGCCTGTGCCTGTAAGGTAGAGTGCGGGCTTTGCCGTGCCGAAGCTTAGTTCCGTAAAGCCGGCTAAGTGCTCTTTGGACTCGAACAAACAGCAGTTTTTGGCCCGGCCATAGTCACTGACCTTGGCGAAGAAATCCACAGGCTCGGTCATATCGATTCGCTTGACGATCGGCACGATCTGGCCCGGCTTGGCGCCGAGTATAATCTGTCTATAATCATCCATATCTATAACCTCTTGTTGCAGTTTTTATTGCCAAACCGCCCAGAATACAAACAAAAAAAGCAGCCTGCTTCTCCAACAGGCTGCGTTCTCAGCAAATCAAACAAATTGTGAACAGCAAATTACCGCTCGCCTGTCGGATTTTATCCTTCAGGCCACCACCAGTTACCAGTGCTTCTGCGGTTAATCTGCCTCATAATAGTTACATTAAACCAACTTTCTTTCAGCTTGTCAAGAAAAAATATGGTTAGCAACAATTTAGGGTGACCACACAGGGTCGCCGTTACAGCCCGGCGGCTTTGCGGAGTTTGGCCGCCATATCGGTTTTCTCCCAGGTGAAGGTGGGGCCCTTTCGTCCGAAGTGGCCGCCGTGAGACGTTTGGGCAAAGATCGGCCGGGCGAGTTTCAGGTGCTTCACCATCGCTTTCGGGGTCAGGGGGAATAGTTCTCGTATGATCCGGCTCAACCTCTGCTCGTTGATTTTTGCCGTTCCCTCGGTGTCAACAAGAACAGAGATGGGTTCGGCGACTCCTATGGCGTAAGACAACTGGATCTCGCAGGCATCGGCCAGGCGGGCGGCAACTATGTTCTTGGCGATATATCGGGCCATGTAACTGGCGGTTCTGTCCACCTTTGTGGGATCTTTCCCGCTGAAAGCCCCGCCGCCGTGGCTGCCTCTGCCGCCGTAGGTATCGACGATGATCTTCCGCCCCGTCAGGCCGCAGTCACCTTTCGGACCGCCTACGACGAAACGTCCGGTCGGATTGATGTGGAATATCGTGTTCCTGTCGATCAGGCGTTTCGGCAGAACGGGAACGGCCACCTTCTCGATGATCTGCTTTTGCAACTGACGATACGCGACCGTCGGCGCGTGTTGGGTAGAGACTACGACCGTATGGATCCGTTTGGGTTTATTGTTCTCGTACTCGACCGTTACCTGGCTTTTTCCGTCGGGCCGCAGCCAGGGCAGTTTTTTGCTCTGGCGCACTTTTTCCAGACGCGTCGTTATCAGATGGGCAAGCTGAATCGGCATCGGCATAAGAGCGGGCGTTTCCCGGCAGGCGAAGCCAAACATCAGGCCCTGATCGCCGGCTCCCTGCTCCTTGTGCAGGCCGGAGCCTTCGGTCACACCCTGAGAGATATCCGGACTCTGCTTGTCGAGCGTTACCATCACGGCACAGTTGTCGTAATCGAAGCCCATTTCCGGGTCGATGTAGCCGATATCTTTGATTGTGTTACGGACGACTGTCGGTACGTCCACGATAGCCTTTGTCGTGATTTCGCCGGCGACCACCACCAGGCCGGTCGTTACCAGTGTTTCGCAAGCCACCCTGCTCTTCGAATCCTGCGCCAGCATCGAATCGAGAATTGAATCGGAGATACAATCGGCCACTTTGTCGGGATGGCCCATTGTTACGGATTCGCTCGTGAACAAATGCTTGTTTGCGCCGGGAGATTCGTTGCCTATTGATTTTTTTGCCATTCGTGTTTTGCCTTTCTACGAACCATCATTAATTGTCCAATCATGTTTCATATATTTAACAGAATAGTCTCCAACTTCAAGGAAAGAAACGTCTTGTCGAGGAATATAATTCGTTATGAAATTCAAAACAGCCCTGGTTGTCGGCGGCTGGTCTTTGAATTTCTTGTCTGTGGCGAACTTCCCGGCAAAATCTTTGCCGTGCGAGGACAGCTCGAAAACCGAGGACAAATAGACCCTCTGTTTTTCTCTGTCTATCTTGAATGCGAGCGGGCTGGACAGAAATCTACTAGTCTGGCTGTCCAACTGTTCGCTGAGGTTGTGCCCACGATACGGCTTGTTGCGCAGCGGCGGGCTCGACAGGCTGGCGCTCGTCAAAGTAAGGAATATCCTGGGATCGTTGAACTGTTCGCGGAAAACCCGCCTCTGAATCTCGGCAAAGGTAAATTGCTCGTCCATCACAAGGAATTTGTGCTTAGAGATTTTGCCCTCGATGTGCCTGACATTAAAGGGCCCCCAATAGACGGCAAGGATTCGAGATGACGGCCTGATAGGATAGTTGTCGGCGACTACCCGGAGCTTTTGGAGATTGTACGCGTTGATCCAAAACGCGATCTTGTCCTCCTGGAGCCAGGACTCGTATTCGGCCGGGTCGAGTTTGGCGAATTCATCCAGCAGCACCCTCAACTCATACCTTTTTCGCCTGAGCTTCTTATAGTCAACCATGCCCTCATCGTTGACGAAATTCTTGAGAATATCCACGCACTTGTCATGAAAAGACACCGACGGCCGGGATTCCGAATCATTGGGCTCGATGTTGCCTGGCTCAACATCATTGGCTTCAGGTTCGATAGATTCGACTTCAACAGGCTCGGCCTTGTCAGGCTCGACATCAGCCGGTTCGAGCGAGAGAACCTCGCCCTCCGCAGACTCGGCAAGTTCAGGCTCGACGGGGCCGCAGCCGCCCGTCAAGACCGGCACTACAAGCAATACAATCAAAACAACAGGGCATTTCGCCATGTCAACCTTTCGGCACAGAATCACATAATCCGCCAACTGCAAAGACTACTCAATTGCACGTTAGGATAAGAAATAGCGCGACAAATGCAACGATTTGTTGTTAGTTTTTGTCGCATTTCTGCTGAGAAACGCCGTTTGCAGAAGAGTGAATCGGTGAGATTCCTGACTCTGACAGGGTCTTGTTTGACCCGATGATTGCCGGCAGTACGTTGTCACTGTCGCGCACGAAAGAAAAATCTTGTAATTGCTCGCAATTGGACTTATATAGAGGTCTTTCGGCTCGAACACTGCATCAGAAAGACACTCAGAACGTATTTGAAAGGGCTTGGTCGTGGGCGGATTTCAGGCATTAGACTGGATAGCTATTGCAGGTTATTTCGGCATCATGCTGGCGATTGTCTGGTGGGTGGTCCGGCAGAAACAGAGAACGTCGGCGGACTACTTCCTCGCCGGCAGACACATGCCCTGGTTTGTGGTCGGCGCTTCGATTTTCGCCTCGAATATAGGCTCCGAACATATCGTCGGACTCGCCGGTCAAGGCTCCACAAGCGGCATGGGTATGGCCCACTGGGAATTGCACGCCTGGGTGGTGGTAATGTTGGCCTGGATTTTCGTGCCTTTTTACTACCGCTCGAAAGTATTTACCATGCCTGAGTTTCTGGAGAAGCGATACAATTCGACGGCCCGCTGGATACTGACAATCGTCTCACTTGTGGCGTACGTTTTCACGAAGGTATCCGTAACAGTCTATGCAGGCGGCGTGGTGTTCAATGTGCTGCTGCCCGAGATTCAGGTGCCGATCACGGAGACTTTCGTTCTCGATGCATTCTGGATCGGCGCACTATTGACGGTCACTTTGACAGGCATTTACACTGTTCTCGGCGGACTGCGCGCCGTGGTGTACACTGATACTATCCAGACGGTTATCTTGTTGATCGGCTCAGCCTTTATCACGTTTTTTGGCCTGAGCAAGCTCGGCGGCTGGGGCGAGCTGCAAGCGATATGCCGCGAGAATGCCGCCAATTTCGCACTATGGCGGCCAAACTCGGACCCCGACTTCCCGTGGCTTGGCATACTGATTGCGTCGCCTATAATCGGAATATGGTACTGGTGTACGGACCAGTACATCGTACAGAGGACGCTGGCGGCCAAGGACCTTCGCAATGCCAGGCGCGGCGCTCTCTGGGGCAGTTTCCTGAAGGTCTGGCCCGTGATGATCTTTCTCGTTCCGGGTCTTATCGGTTACGCACTGCATCAGAAAGGCATAATTGAGATCCCACCAAAACTCGATCTCAACGGCCAAGTGATGCTCGACGCAAGCGGTAATCAGGTCCGCGACGGCGATCAGGTCTTTGCGATCATGGTCAAGTCGTTATTGCCGGTCGGTATACGCGGCCTGGTGGTCGGAGGTCTGCTGGCGGCATTGATGAGTTCTCTGTCGTCACTGTTCAATTCCTGCGCCACACTTTTTACGGTCGATATTTATGAGAAGATAAGACCGAAGGCTTCCGAACGGCATCTCGTCACTGTCGGGCGAGTCGCAACGGTGGTAGTGGTCGCGATGGGGATAATCTGGATTCCAGTGATGCAACGAGTCTCGCAGGGGGGGTTGTACAAGTACCTGCAGGATGTTCAAAGCTACCTGGGGCCGCCTATCACGGCGGTATTCCTGCTCGGCCTCTTCTGCAAGCGCATTAACGGCAAAGGTGCGGTAGCCGGCCTGGCGATTGGTTTTGTTGCCGGCATGGGCAAGCTCGCTCTACAGGCTCTGACAGGCGGAGGGCAAGAAGCCGTAATTACATCCCCCGACTGGCTCGTATATGTCGGACAATACAACTTCCTCTTCGCTTCGGGCTGGCTGCTCTTAATAAGCATTGTGGTGATAGTCGGAGTCTCGCTGTCGACCGCCCCGCCGGATTATGAACAGATCACCGGTCTGACCTATGCCACCGCTACGCCCGAACAAAAGAAGGAACGCCGGGAAAGCTGGGGCGCAGTGGATGTGCTGATAACCGTTGTGGTGTTGGGCCTGGTGCTTGCCTTGTATGTGTATTTCAGTTTCTGGTTGAACTAACGCTCTGATAGCTTCTTTGAACAGGAGGTTATTTCATGCCTTATACGATTGGCCTGGATTACGGAACCAATTCGGTGCGATGCCTGATCGTCGATGTGACCAACGGCGATGAGATTGGCAGTTGCGTCTATGAATACGAAACCGGCGAAGCCGGCATTATTCTCGACCCGGCCGACCACAACCTGGCGAGACAGAATCCGGCTGACTACGTCAAGGGTATTGAAGTGGCCATAAAAGCGGCAATCGCCGAAGCGAAAAACGCTGCCGAGGGCTTTGAGGCGGACCGGATCATAGGCATCGGCGTCGATACAACCGGCTCAACGCCGCTTCCGGTCGATAAGGCCGGCACGCCTCTGAGCATGTCGGATCAATTCAAGAACAATCCAAACGCTCATGCCTGGCTGTGGAAGGACCACACGGGCCATGCCGAAGCCGCCGAGATTACCGAATTAGCTCAGAAGGAACATCCAGAATACCTCGCCAGGTGCGGCGGAACATATTCGTCGGAATGGTTCTTCAGCAAAGTTCTCCATTGCCTGCGAACAGATCCGGCGGTTTTTGATGCGGCTCATAGCTGGGTTGAATGCTGCGATTACATCCCGGCAGTCCTGACAGGCACCGAAAAACCGCAAGAAATCAAAGCAAGTCGCTGCGCCGCCGGACACAAAGCCATGTTCGCCGGCCAGTGGGGAGGACTACCAGCAAAAGACTTCCTGGCAAAACTCGATCCCAAGCTCGGCGAACTCCGCGACCGGCTCTACGAAGAAACCTACACCGTAGAAACCGAGGCGGGAAAGCTCACCGAAGAGTGGGCGCAAAAGCTCGGACTGCCTGCCGGCATTCCCGTAGCCGTGGGCGCTTTCGACGCCCATTTAGGGGCCGTCGGCTCCGGCATCGCTCCGGGAAAACTGGTGAAAATAATCGGCACCAGCACCTGCGATATGCTCGTGTCGGAATCGGGCCGGGAACTAGCGGACATCCCCGGAATATGCGGCATCGTTGACGGCTCGATTTTGCCCGGCTACTTCGGCCTGGAAGCCGGGCAGTCAGCGGTGGGCGACATCTTCAATTGGTTCGTCAACTACATCCAGCCGGGCGGCAAAGAAGCAGGCTCGCACGAAGCTCTTACCGAAAAGGCTGCAAAGCTCAAACCGGGCCAGTCTGGGCTACTGGCGCTGGACTGGAACAACGGCAACAGAACAGTGCTCGTAGATCAGAGGCTTACGGGGCTGCTGGTCGGCCAGACGCTGCACACAAGGCCCGAAGAGATTTACCGAGCGCTGATTGAGGCGACCGCGTTCGGCGCCCTGACTATCATCAACAGGTTCGAGGAATACGGCGTTAAAGTCTCGGAAGTCATAAACTGCGGCGGAATCGCCGAGAAGAATCCTCTGCTGATGCAGATTTATGCCGATGTGACCGGCAGAGAAATGCAGATATCCCGCTCGGCCCAGAGTTGCGCTTTGGGCGCTGCAATCGCAGGCGCGGTTGTCGCGGGCAAAGAGTCCGGGGGCTACGGCGTTTTCGCCGACGCCCAGGCCGCTATATGCGGGATCAAAGATGTAACCTACAAGCCCATTTCCGAAAACCACAAGGTATATCAGCAGTTGTATGTCCTGTATAAGCAGTTGCACGATGCCTTCGGCGTGCAGGACCGGTCGGGTAAACTGGGCAACGTTATGAAAGAGCTGTTGAGCATCAAAGACGCAGTTCATTGTTGAGGTCCACTGTGCACGAAGAACTCAAGAGAAATGTGTGCGATGCAAATCTTGAACTGCGGAAGCGAGAGCTTGTCATTTACAGTTGGGGCAATGCCAGCGGCATAGACCGCTCGACGGGTACGGTAGCCATCAAGCCCAGCGGCCTTCCGTACGATGAGCTTACGCCCGACAAAATGGTCCTGCTCGACCTGGACGGCAGCATTATCGAAGGAACGCTCAAGCCTTCATCGGACACGCCTACACATCTTGAGCTATACAGGAATTTCGAAGCCATCGGCGGTATATGCCATACGCATTCGCCGACCGCGACTATGTGGGCACAAGCCTGTAGAGCAATCCCATGCTTCGGCACTACCCACGCCGACTACTTCTATGGCGCAATCCCGGTTACCGATATAATGACCAAAGAGCAGATACAAACTGATTACGAGCTAAACACGGGCAAGGCAATTGTCAGCCGATTTGCAGATATCGATCCGATGCAGATGCCGGCGGTTTTAGCGGCAAAACACGGTCCGTTCACGTGGGGCAAAAATCCCGCCGCCGCCGTCGAGGCTATGGTCGTGTTGGAGCAGATCGCAGCAATGGCCTTGGGCACCATAACGATAAACCGCGACCAAGGCGCTATTGGCAACACGCTTCTGGACAAACACTATTTGCGCAAGCACGGCAGGAACGCCTATTACGGCCAAAAATCATAGAGTGGGCCTCGGTCCACCAATCAACTCTCAAGGAGAGAAACAATGAAGAAAACCACATTCGGCGTCATAGTCGGAAATCGCGGATTCTTCCCCGACGTGTTGGCTAAGCAGGGAAGAAAGAACATGCTCGAAGTGCTCAAGAAAAACGGATTCGGATCGGTCGCCCTGTCTATGAAGGAGACCAAATACGGAGCAGTTGAAACTTTCGACGATGCGAAGAAATGCGCCGCTCTTTTTGCGGCGAAAGCCGGGAAGATCGACGGCATAATCGTCACGCTGCCCAACTTCGGCGATGAAAAGGCGGTTGCCGAAACGATCAAACGCTCGGGACTCAACGTGCCGATCCTGATCCAGGCCGAGCCCGACAAGCAGGGCGCGATGACCATCGCCAACAGAAGAGACTCTTTCTGCGGCAAGTTCAGCGTCTGCAACAATCTCAGACAGGCCGGTATTCCATTTACCCTGACGAGCTCACATACGGTTGGAGTTACTTCGACACAGTTCAAGAGTGAGCTGAACGATTTCGCGTCTGTGTGCAGGATCGTAAAGGGGCTGGAGAACGTCAGATTCGGCGCTATCGGCGCCCGCACCGGCGCGTTTAACACCGTCCGTTACAGCGAGAAGCTCCTCGAGCTTTCGGGCATCTCAGTCGAGACGATAGACCTGTCGGAAATCCTCGGCAAAGTTGCACTGCTCGCCGACAACAACAGGGCGGTCAAGAAAAAGTTGGATGCTATCAGCAAGTACACCCCGACCGAATCAATTCCCGCCGAGAAACTGTTGAAGATGGCCAAGTTCGGCTACGTGATAGACCGGTGGATCAAAGAGACCGAACTCGACGGCACCGCGATTCAATGCTGGACCGCGCTGGAGGAATTCTTCGGCATAGTCCCCTGCACACTCATGAGCATGATGAGTGAGTCGTTGGCGCCCAGCGCCTGTGAGGTCGATATCACCGGCTTGTTAGGGATGTATATTCTTCAGTTGGCCGGCGGCACGCCGAGCGCGCTTCTGGACTGGAACAACAACTACGGCTCCGATCCCGACAAGGCCGTCCTGTTCCATTGCAGCAATCTGCCGAAATCGTTCTTCTCAAAACAGAAGATGGACTACCAGGAGATTATCGCCGGGTTTGTGGGTAAGGAAAACACTTACGGCACAATTGTAGGCAGAATAGCTCCGGCCAAGGCAACGTTCTGCAGGACGAGCACCGACGACGCCGACGGGATCATCAGCGCTTATGTCGGACAGGGTGAATTCACAAATGACAAGCTCAACACCTTCGGCGGCTACGGCGTAATGAAGATTCCCAACCTCCAGCTTCTATGCCAGTACATCTGCAAGATGGGCTTCGAGCATCATGTCGCCGTCGGACTGACGCAGAAAGCCGACGCGATAGCCGAAGCGCTCGACAACTACATGGGCTGGGAAGTTTACAGGCACCGGTAGCCATTCACGTTTCGCAAAAGCTTGTCCGACAAGTGCTGTCTGCGCCGGACGCTATGATCCTCCCAAAGCAGCCAATCTTATCCCAATGAAGGCTGACAGATTGACGCTTTGGCCGTCAGCCAAAGGTACGATGTATTTGCCCGCCACGAACGTTATCGACTCGTCCGCGGTGAAGTCCATGTCGTTGTTCAAAATGCCCACATACTCGACAAGAGCATCAAGGTAATTTCCGGCGTCGGCATAATACTTCTCAGGCCCAACGTTGAATGTTATGGCATCAGCAATTGACGCCATCTGCTCGGGCGAGGGCGGCGCTCCGGGAGGAGCGAACTGATTTATCACCTGTCCCAGCGCAGCTACATGAATCCCATCGTTGTCCTGCAGGATTACGGCCGCCCTCTGGAGCCTTGCGCACGAATTGCACGGCTGCATGTCTCTGGCCGAGGCCAAAGTGTTTGCGGCCCAGATCTGCATCATCCTCTCGTTGACTCCAAGCTCCGCAGCAGCCCACTTGGTCAGAGCCGGACAACCTGAAACCTCCAACGTCACTCTCTCAAGCCCCGGCGCCGACGAAGTCAGCGGAGCAACAACTACCGGCAGCGGACTGATCGTAATTGTCACCGTCGCCTTGCCAAGCTCGGCCCCGGCTTCGGGATCGGCCGCTGAATACGTGAAGCTGTCCTCCCCGGTATAGCCACTTTCCGGCGTGAAGCTGAACGTGCCGTCCTCATTCAACACCAGGGTCCCGTCGCCTTCGTAAGTGAATCCATCCACCGAGAGCGGGTCGCCATCCGGATCGAAATCGTTGGCCAAGACGTCGATAATAACAACAGCCTCCTGCTCGGTCGCCGCCGTATCGTCGGCCAGGGTGGGAAGCGCATTTATCACCGCAATCGTGACCGTAGCCGATTCGGAGGATGCGCCAATCTCACCATCGCTGGTCGTATAGGCAAAGCTGTCTTCTCCGACAAAACCATCCTGCGGTGTATATGTAAATGTTCCATCATCGTTCTGTATCAGCGTGCCGTCGCCTTCGTAGAGGAAGGAATCAATCGCAAACGCATCGCCATCAGGGTCGGCATCGTTGGCCAGCACGTCGATACCACTGACGGGATCGCCCATGTGGGTAGTCGCCGTGTCGTCACCCAAGGCCGGCAGCGCGTTCGTTACGGCAATAACAGCCATGGCCGATTCAGAAGATACACCATCCTGACCGTCGCTGGTCGTGTACGCGAAGCTTTCTTCTCCGACAAAACCTTCGGGCGGTGTATATGTAAATGTTCCGTCATCATTCAGTACCAGGATACCGTCGCCTTCGTAAACGAAGGAGTCGACCGCAAACGCATCACCATCGGGATCGGTGTCGTTAGCCAGAACGTCAATACCGGTGACGGAATCGCCCATGTGGGTTGCCGCCGTATCGTCGCCTAGGCCGGGCAGGGTGTTGGTAACGGTGATTGTGACCGTAGCCTCTTCGGCATAGAATTCACCATCGGTGGCGACATAGGTGAAGGTATCCGTGCCGACGAATCCCTCGTCCGGCTGGTAAGTGTATTCTCCGGTATCCGGGTCAAAATCCACCAGTACGCCATGCTCGGGTTCGTCGATCACATGGGCTGTGAAGTCCTCACCTTGAGGATGACTGTCGTTATCGAGCACGTTTGCCGTGACCGGATCACCCATGTGGGTAGTGGCAGTATCAGCCACGGTGATCGGCGGCAGTGGAGGATTCAGGCCCGGCGGCGCCGGACAGTCGGGGCAATCGGCGTTATGATTCTCATCAATCTCCAGCACCGCGTGAGCTTCTCCGTCCGTTTCGTCCCGATCAGTCGGATCGCCGTTCGAGGACATCGAGACCGTTCCGGCCCCTCCGCCCGATTTGGCGACAACAAGGATGGGATCTTTGCCGCCGCCATTGATGGAAATGTTACCTGCTCCGGCCATATCCTTGCCGGCATGTATAAGTATCGAAGCCTCAGCAGGGCCGCTTTCGGAAGTGTGGGAATATGCGTCTATTTGCTCCTCCGGTCCGAGATTAATCGTAACATTCTCGCCGGCATCGATGTGAATATCCGCGGTGCTCCTTATTTTACCGTGCGCCCAGACTGTGATCTGGCCATTGACCACGACATCACCATGTTCCGATACCAGGCAGGTCCTGGCCTGCCCGATTTCCTTGATATCGGAGGGGACTTGATTTGTGACGGTTTTGACGTCGCCATTGATCGTCAGATCGCCGTCGGCAATAACAGAGACCTCGTCGTAACTGCCACCCTCGACTGTCAATGCCCCTGTTTCGACATCGCCGTAATTGGTGGTGAGCAGTCTGATCTTGCCGGGCTCGGTTATTTTGTCGTTCGAGGGCACTTCGGTAAAGATATCGCCTATCGTAATTCCACCCTCGCCCGCCAGCATATAGACGTTCCCGCCCTCGGTAGTGTGGATTGCAGCAGCATAACCGTCGGCCCCGGGCAAAAATGTAATTCCCCCGGTATCATACGTCGTGCGAAGCACGATATCACCGCTCCCGCCTTCTATTACACCATCGCTCATAGGTTCGGCGACGATGTTCCCTCCCGTCCTCGAATGCGCAACCAGCTCAACATCTGTTGACGCATACGACTGACCTTCAATCCACTGTTCATAGACCGTGTTATCAGGCGGGTCATCGGGCATGGAACCGTCTGCAATTGTTATGTCCAACGCATCGATTACTATCTTGCCTCTCTTGCCATCCGTTGCGGACGCATCGATATCACCGGCCATATTTACATAGTCGCCGCTGATCTCCACACTGGTTTCCACGACATCATCGAATTCATCGACAATGTCATGCGGCAGATGACCGCCCGTGGCTGCAATTTGTGCGCCCGCACTGACAGTTGTCCGGCCTTCGGAATGGACGACAACCAGGCCGCTATCACTTTCGGCCCCTGCGTTTGCGGTGGTCACACTGCCGGCGGCAAGGACAACCTCGTCGGCAGCAGTCAAGGTAACGCTGCCGCCGTCGTCACCGATACCGTCGGCGTTGATGGTGCCTTTCTGCTCTATGCGGCCGACGCCGCTTGCGACTCTTACAGACTCGGAACTGAGATCGAGCGCCGTCGAGAATATGTCTCCCGCGGCGAGGACAACTGTGCCTGAAGGTGATGTGATTTCACCCGTACTTTCGTTGATGACATCACCGATGCCTTCGGCGCCTCCCTCGTCGGGGAGTGTTACCGAGTCCATTTCAACGACAATCTTGCTGCCGGGTTCACCGAGCAGCACTCTGTCGCCGGCGGCCATCACGACAAATCCACCCGGGCCTGTTGATATCGTACCGTAATTGAGGATCCTGCTGCCAAGAAGAGCGACGCCCTCAGAAGCGTTAATCGTGCCGCTGTTGATGACTTCGCCAAAGCCGTCTGCGGCAATGAATTCATAGTTGCCGGCTGTGAAATCGGAGTCTGTTATGTCAAGACTGGAAGCGACCAATTGAGTTACGTTGACAGTTGAGCCGGCGCCGAAAATTACTCCGGCAGGATTAACGACAAAAACCCTGCCATTAGCACTTAGAATACCGTTGAACTCCGTCGGGACGGCCCCGGAGCTTATCCTGTTGAGCACGGCCGACATACTGCTCAGCTCGCCATCCAGATTTTGATTGAATGTGACAGACTGGCCCGCATTTGTGTCGAAATTGTTCCAGTTGATGATAGCGCCGTGGTCGGTCTCGATGATTGTGTGATCGCCCCATGTGGTGAAGTCCGCGCCGGAAGAATTGACAACGTTGCCCGACTCAAGGGCCAGCGCGGCCGGCAGCCATGTGTTTAGCATCAAACACCACGTCAGCAAGTATATGAGGCACCGTCTGAGATGTTGCTTTTTCATGTTTTTTGTTCCGCTCTGCATCGTTCTCTTCCTTACATACAAGTGATGATTGTCTTTGGCGGTTGTTAATGTCGCCCTTCTACACTCAGTTTCAGACAAATTCCCCTCTGTCACATTTGTGAGGTTGACGCTTGATTGACCACTAAGTGCATCGGCATAAGCAATTAGAAACCTTTTGCCTTTTATAGGACGGATTAGCCGCAAATTCGCCGATAATATGGTCGCAGGCCGCAGCCAATCCCACATTGATGCAAAAGGTGATACGGACGGGACAGGGCTGAAAAGGCAGATGGGAAAGGTAGTGCAACAGCGGACAACAACCGGCTTGATTCAAAGGAAACTCATTTCTAATATTGATAGCGCGTTTGACGAGGCTCAATAAAATACCTGCCCTCGCGCAGAGGTCATGAGGTGCACCGCCGCCAACCAGAAAGTCACACCTTGAAGGAAATCAATGCGGCATCACAACACAAGACATTCGGAAGCAAGCCTGGAAACGGCGTTTTCAATATTAAAAATGCACTTTGCAACGCCCCCGATTACTTTTTTGCACGCCAAGAGCGACCAAGACAACTGCAAGAGCCGATTTTGAGAACCCGGCACCAAACGCCCGCAAAAAAAAGATGAAAATTTTTTCTGATAACCATTATTTTCCCGCCAGGTGAGTGATTGACGGCTCAGGGAAAACCTCGTTGCACGGCGGGTACCGGTATCCTAAATTAGAGAAGTTTGCCGGCCGACCGGAAATCGCCGAAGATTTCTCTGGACAAGACCGCGAAGGCCTGTTAGAATCGCCTTTTTGAAAAACGGCAATTTCAAGTAGATATTGAATAGAGGTAGCTGACTATGGCACATAAAAAGGGGCAAGGCTCTTCGAGAAACGGCAGGGACAGCAATCCGCAGTACAGGGGTGTGAAACTGTACGGCGGCCAGGCGGCCAAAGCCGGGGCGATTATAGTCCGACAGTGCGGGACAAAATTCTTTCCCGGCACAAATGTCGGCATGGGCAGGGACTACACATTGTTCGCCACTGCCGACGGTAAAGTAAGTTTCCAGGGCAGAAGAATTCACGTAGTCTGACAATAACCGACAATACTCGGCAGAACTTAGGATGGTCTAATCGCCATCCTTTTTTTATGCCGACACACGACATACGAAACACGACATACGAAATAAGGAACCATGTTTGTCGATGAGACGAAAATCTGGATCAAAGCCGGGGATGGCGGTCATGGCTGCGTCAGCTTCCGGCGGGAAAAGTTTATCCCTAAAGGCGGCCCAGACGGCGGTAACGGCGGCAACGGGGGCAACATCTATTTCCAGGCCGTCGAGAACCTCGATACCCTGCTGGACTTCGCCGGCAAGCATCACTGGCAGGCTGAGAATGGTCAACCCGGCTCAGGAAAGAACAAGTATGGAGCAAGCGGCCAGGACCTGATAATCAAGGTCCCGCCGGGCACGCTTATCTACGATACCGATTTGGATCTGCTGCTGAAAGACCTCAATGAGATCGACCTGAAAGTCCGCGTCTGCCGCGGCGGAAAAGGCGGAAGAGGCAACAAGTCCTTCGCGACGTCAACCAATCAGACTCCCAGAAGCGCCACCCCCGGTAGAGAGGGTCAGAAAAGAAACATAAGACTCGAATTGAAGCTCATCGCCGACGTCGGCCTGGTCGGCATGCCGAACGCCGGCAAGAGCACGCTGATCTCCCGCTGCTCGGCAGCCAGGCCGAAGATCGCAGACTACCCGTTTACCACAATCGAGCCGGTACTCGGGATCGTCGAGCTGAGCGATTTCCGCCGGTTCGTAATGGCCGACATCCCCGGCCTGATCGAAGGCGCCCACGGCGGCGCAGGCCTCGGCCACGATTTTCTCAAGCACATCGAAAGAACAAAAATCCTCGCCCACATCCTCGACATAATGCCGACCGATGGCTCGGACCCCGTGGAGAATTACAAAGCCATCCGCCACGAATTGGAGAACTACAGCAAGGCCTTGGCTCAAAAACAAGAAATCATCATCGCCAACAAAACAGACCTCGACCCGGACGGAAAAGTTGTGGAAGAACTCAGAAAGAAACTAAACAGCGAGGTCCATGCAATCTCAGCCGTAACCGGCTCCGGGATAAAAGAACTAAGTGAATCCCTGTGGCAAAAAATAAAAGAGCTAAAGAACAAATCTTAAGTTCGAAAAGAGCCGATCTCATAGAATCGGCTCTTCGGCAATCTCTTCTATTCTTCTAACCACGGAACCTTAGGTAAATCACTCGGTTCGACGTCTCGTATGCTCAGGTCACCATAGATGACTCGATAGGTCTTCGAGTCCGGCAGTTTCCACCAACACACAGGTTTTTTTGCGTCACCGAGTTGCACATCTTCGCCCACGTATTGCCACTCGCTGCCCTTAGGCAAGCGCACGAAGTACTCGGTCGCCAGCATGCACGCGAAATCGTCCTCAATGGGAGCAACGATCCGCGATGCCTCCTCCAAGTGCTTATCCCGGGCCTCTTTGCCGGGCCGACCTCTTCCGAAAAACGTCGGGAACTTTCCGCCGCGATGGTTTGCGGCGATCTCCAGTCCTTCAACAAGGTACTTCTCCGTCAGTTCGAAAGGAATCGTGAACTCTTCGGTGCTCATGTTCATAGCCAAATAATCATCCGGGACAGTCATGTCAAACAGTTGATCATCCAGCTCCACACCGAAGGTGATGTTGGTCAAAGTAAGCGTTTCCGTTCCGTCGTTGGCTTTGGACTCTATCTGGATCGGCAGCGCGGTGTCCGGATCAGCCCAAACCATGATCTCCTTATTGTCTTTGACGATCCTGAAACCGACCGCCTTTCGGCCATTAATCTCCATCTCGCCGAGGCTTTCTTCGGTCTCGTTATGAAAATCCTTCTTCAGTCCATCGTAAGTGAGCAGCGTTTCGTTGTGGCCGTGATCGTCGGCGGTATATGCACATTTCTTCAGAGGATAGAGCATTACAAAACGGTTCTGCCGACTCAGGTCCATCATGCCTATCATCGTCTCTTCTCTGGACTGTCCGTATCTGGAACGAAAGCCGTCGATGCCCTCAAAACGACGAATCGGCCCTTTGATCTTTACCGTACCTTTTCTCCAATAGCACTCATTTTCATGGTATTCTTCCCCATCGAGCGTGAATGTGACGGTTTGTGAAGCCTCCATGTTCCTTAGTACATCGGCCCAGACGACGCCGGTGCCGTCGGGTGAAACGCCCAGGTAGTGCATACCGACAACCACTAGCGCGATTATTGCCGCCGCTGCGGCTACTTTTGTCATTGTCTTGTTCATGATCATTCTCCATGTATTGGGCCCAGCCGAAATGAGTATTGTCTTTTCAGATTTGTCGAACGCATCGAGAGCGCGACCGACAATCCTCTCATCAACTTTCGAGTGTACCGTAACATCTGATTTGGCAAATAATTGTTTTATCTTTTCCGTCGAGCTCATTTTTCCATCTCACCATTTAAGATCGAACGCATTTTTTGAATTCCATACCTGTATCGACCCTTGACTGTATTGACAGAGATACCTAAGGATTTGGCTATTACCCGGAATCGCATCTGGCCGTGTATATGCAATGCAATCACTTCTCTTTGCTCATGCGACAGTTCGGCCAGCGCCGAGCTTAACAGCCGCAACTGCTCGTTGCAGACTATGAGCCGACTTGGCTCGCTCAAATCCATGCCTGCCGAGCAAGCCCGCTCCGAATTGAGAGCCTTGGCCCGGCTCTGCTTTGTTCGCATCAGATCACGAATCCGATTAGCAACGCACCTGGCCAGGTAAGCTTTCAGACTGCCGGTGAGCTTAAAGCCCGCAACATTCTGAGCAAAAACAACAAAGACGTCATGAACGGCGTCTTCTGCAAGACTAACATCATGCGAAAGAGCAATAGCCAAAATCAGCAGGTCATCTCTGTACTTTTCATAGATGTCGCGCAGAGCATTCCTGCTTCCCCGTTTGCATCTGGCCACAAGTAACCTGTCTGCCATCAAAACAACCTCACCGATGAGCCATGAACGTTCACTACTCATATAACGATTCAAGCGCCTGTTTGGGTATAATGAAAATTGGACTCTTCACAATTTTGGCCGATTGTTGGCTGGAAGGACATGAAAAAAGCCGAGCGAAACCATCCTGGATCAGCTTTTCATTACTCGCCGTCGTCGAGACGGGGCCCTCAAGCTTTGACGAATTCTACTAACATAGTGACCGGGCGGTGCAGTTTGTCTACCGGAATCGCGAAATATTTTTTCTCGAAGCTTTATGAGCTTATGGAAGGTTCTCGATGTCGGACAGATATTGGTGTCTGCCGGAAGCTTTCTTGTTCATTTTGAGGTGTTCCAACCCAATCAAATGAACTTCCACGCCGTCAAGCGTGTCAATTACGCGTCCGACATAGCATTCATCGAAATTAACGCCGGAAATCGTTGTGGCGATCTCAATTCTGATCGGCGGCACGCCAAGTCGGATGATTTGCCATTCCGTGAGAAACAGCTCCGAAGATAATTCGGGAGAGTCGAAGCCAAACTCTCTCAGGACTACTACCACCTTCTCGGCGTTATCCGGATGCATAGCAATCCAAATATCCATATCGACGGTGGCTCGCGGATAGCCATGGTAGCCGACCGCGTACCCGCCGATCAGCAAATACTCAACATGATGGCTGTTGAGCAGCTTCAAGAACTCTTTGAAGTCGGGTGGCAGATGGATTGTAGCCATAGATAATCCGTCTCATCAACTCAACGGCTTCCAAACGTTCGTAAGGAGTCCTGGACAACCAATATGACTTGTCGCCTGATGGGTCAAAAAACGATGATACTGTAAAGGCGGTTCTTTGTATCGTTGGAAAGCCAAGCTTGTCCATATAACAATCATATCAGAAACAAACAGCCGTGTAAACAGAACTTCCGCTTATATTTATATTATCCTGCCACGTCCAACGGAAATATGAAGATGTTTTTCGGATTGACTTTAGCAAGAAAAACGGGTAAGAAATACGATACACGATTAACGAGCCGAAGAGCACGAATTATGAATATTATAGCAATAGACATAGGCAATACGAATATTGACATCGGATTTTTCCTGGAGGACAAGGAGGAGTTCATAGAATCCATCCCGGGCCGGTCGCAGGCGAGACTGAAGGATTGTCTCAAATCAGCCTGGGAAAAGATGCCGGTTGTCGAAAGCTCAAAGGAAGGAAAACGCGACGGCGTCATTGTAATCAGCAGCGTAAAACCTGTCTGGACCGAACTTGTGCGGCAAATAGCGGAGAATGAACTTGGCGAAGAGCTTCACATTGTCGGTCAAGACATCCCCCTACCGATGGATCTCTGGGTGGATGAGCCGGACAAAGTCGGCACAGACAGAGTGGTCTCTGCCGCGGCGGCGTATGCCGTCACTGAGGACGCTGTGGTCGTCGCTGACTTCGGCACGGCTGTCACCATTGATCTGGTTGACGAAAATGGCGTATTCCTCGGCGGTGTTATCTGTCCGGGCTTTGAAATCAGTGCAAAGGCCCTGGAACAGAACACCGCCCAACTGCCAAAGACAAAAATCACCAAACCGAAAGCACCGTACGGCAAGAATACCGCCGAGGCCATAAACTGCGGGTTGTATTTTTCCGCAGTCGGAACATTGGAGGAGGTCATCAGAAGATACGCAGAAGAAATCGGCAAGTGGCCTCAAACAGTGATCACAGGCTCGGCCGCGAAAACAATAAAAGACGATTGCAATTTCATAGACTCCTTCGTTCCCAGCCTGGTCGTCAAAGGTATCGTTCTGGCTTACAAAAAACACCTCGCAGAAAAAACCGTGTAGAGGCAAACCTGTGCGTCCGCTCAATAATTTATGACTATTTACGCTGCTGTAATGACCGGCAAGGGCACCGGCGCAATATCGACCATTCAGGCCTTCGGCGATTCGGCTGAGACTGTGCTAAAGAAGATTTTCAGGCCTGCGGGAAAAAAACCTGCCAAGTTTGGAACTGGTGAAATCCTGCTCGGCTCAATCTGCGACGGCGCCGAGGTCATCGACCAGGTTACACTCGGCTGCGAAGGGCCTAAGACTTTCGCGATACACTGCCACGGAAATCCGCTTATCGTCGAAATGATAATGCAACTGCTGCGGCAACACGGAGCCAACTTAGTCACAGATGAGCAATTACTGGCCAAAGTTCTTACCTCACGGGGACGCATTGATACAATCGCGGTCGAGGCCAAATTGGCCCTGCCAAAGGCCAGGACTATTCAGGGCGCCAAGATAATTGCAAACCAGATCGATGCCGGCCTGAGCAAGAAAGCACAAGATTGGCTCGGCGGCATGGATGAAGCTTCCCTCGACGAAATAAAAGCCGAGGCGAGCCGGATATTGCAGGAATCTCAAACAGCAAGACTCATTATATACGGCTGTACGGCGGTTCTGACAGGCCCGCCGAACAGCGGCAAGAGTACACTTCTCAATTGCCTGGCGGGCCGGCAAAAGGCGATTGTCACCGATATCGAAGGCACGACCAGGGACTGGGTCAGCGCCGAATGCCGGATTGGCTCTTTGGCAGTGAAGCTGATAGATACCGCTGGTCTGGATGAAGAGATTTCATATCCCCAAGACGGCGTCGAGCAGGCCGCACAGAATAAGACCGCCGAAATCCTGGAACAGGCCGACATTGTCCTGCTCGTCTTGGACAACGCCCGGCCCACAGAGGAACTCGACAACCGGCTTTTGGAGAGAATCACCAACAAACAAGTCATAACAGTTCTAAACAAGTCCGATCTACCGGCAAAACTCGATCCCGACAGCCTGTCAACGTTCGTGCCGGATACCGCCCGAATAAGCGCCAAAGAAGGCACGGGAATCGAAGACCTAAGAGAAAAGATTCGGCAAGCGTCCCGTGTTGTCGACTTCGACATGCGACAGCCGGTTTGCTTCACCAACCGGCAGGAAGACCTGTTAAAACAACTCACAAGCACCGAGTCCAAACAGCAGGCAGCTTCAATCATTAGAAAACTGTTAAAAGGTGAAGTATAGAGCGGCACTGTTCACATGAAACCAACTGGCTGGAAAAATGAACACCAGGCACTTCCGACCTGCGTTCCAAATCGCTGGATCTTTTAGTTACATGCCGGAATTTGCCAGCAGACCATCGAACCTTTCCACTATACCCTTATGCTCAACAATCTCGCCAAACTGCAAAAGCCATTTCCTGATGTAATCCAAATCGATTGCATCCTTGTTTTTTGCCAAAATGCTCTTGATATCTTCTTCGTCAATGGCCCTGCCGGCAACCATTTTGTGAACTACAACATCTTCACAGGATGCAAATTTCACCGGATAGTCATCCATCAACACGTTCTTGGCATTCGTAATTGCTTGCGCTTCGTATGGGGTAAATGAGAATATGAAATCTACTCGGACTCTCGATTCCGGGTCCTCCGCTGGAAGTACCTTCGTATCTCGTACAAAATCTTGTGGCTTCTCAACAAGAATCTTTAACTTCAGCTTCTCACACACCGTCTTTATTGATGCAAGCTTGTCTGTGTCCACTCCGAGGGTGATGTCAATGTCCCGGGTCAATCTTGGCCTTCCATACAGCAGGACCGCTTGACCACCTATAATCATATAGGTGATATTCTCCCGGTCCAAATGCCGGGCTATGTTTTTGATCAGTCTCTCTATCACAGCCCCACCCTGTTTATCGCTCTGGCTATCCGCAAGTCCACGTCCAATCCATCGAGGATGTTCCCGGAATTGATCGCCCCTAAAGAAACAGCTTCGTTGTGGAGCATCTCATAGATAGCCAAGGCTTCTTTGTGGGAGAGGTTTTCCTCGGCGTCTAACTTGCGGTAAAACTCATCCAGCTTGTGCCTGTTTCGTATCATCGTCTATTCAGAACTTGACAATATCGAATCAAAACCGTTTCGCCGAGGATATGGCAAATCCGGAGTCACTTCTACAGTCTCATCTTACCTGTTTGGCTCGCGGTGTAAAGCAATAAATAAAGAGAGTCTCTTAACTTGTTAAATGTGCCGGTCCGTGTATAATCTGCACCTATGACCCCGAACAATGAAAAACTGACGCCTGCGATGAAGCAGTTTCACAAGTTCAAGCAGAAGTATCCGGACTGCATACTGTTTTTTCGCATGGGTGATTTTTACGAGACGTTCTACGAAGACGCCAAAATCTGCTCGAAGGTCCTGGGGCTTACGCTAACCAGCCGGAGCAAAGGCGCCAATCCGACCCCGTTGGCCGGCGTGCCGTATCACGCTGTTGACGGTTATCTCAAGAAGATGCTACAGGCCGGATACCGGGTCGCCGTTTGCGAGCAGGTTGAAGACCCCAAAATCGCAAAGGGCGTGGTCAAACGCGACGTCGTTCGGATAGTCACTCCCGGCACGCTCACCGACGATATGCTGCTTGACGCCAGGGAGGACAATTTTCTCTGCGCCGTTAGCCTGGGGACTAAGAGCCAGGCGGTCATTAGCTGGGTCGACATTTCAACCGGGCATTTCTTCGTCCAGGAACTGCCCGAGGGGAAACTGCTCGACGAGCTGCTGCGATTGTCGCCGGCCGAGTGCCTGCTTGCCGACAGGCGCGGTGAGCTGTTCGAGGCCGAGACAAAGAAGCTGACCAGAGACATTACGCAACTGACCAATGCTATCGTAACCGAGCGCCCCGGCTGGTATTTCGATCCCTATCAGGCAAAGCAGCGCCTGCTCAAGCACTTCGGCACCGCCACCCTCGAGGGCTTCGGCTTCGGTGAAAACGACGACGGCCTTATCCCCCCTGCCGGCGCCATTATCGAATACCTCAACGAAACGCAGAAGACCACGCTCGGCCACATTCAGAGTCTGAAAAAAGTCAGTCGCCAAAACTTCCTGCAAATCGACCCGGCCACTCTGAGAAGTCTGGAAATCCTGCGCACTATTCGTGCTGAAGGCACGAAAGGCTCATTGCTGGACTGCCTCGATGAAACAATGACCGGCATGGGGGCCCGCAAGTTCAGGAACTGGCTGTGCATGCCGCTATGCGACATTGGCGCTATCGAAATGCGACAGGACACAATCGAAGAAATTAAAGACGCCGACGCCAAATTGACGGACATTCGCAGACTGCTCTCCAACATATCCGACACCGAGCGAATCGCCGCCCGCATCAGCACATTCCGCGCATTGCCGAGGGATTTAGTTGCTCTGGCAGCAACGTTGCGGCACATACCTCTGCTGCGAGAAATCCTGGAAGGATTCGGCACTGAGCTGCTCGCGCAATTAGCCGGCCAATGTGACAGTATGGATGAGTTGGCCGACCTGCTCGAAACAGCAATCAAGCCCGACCCGCCCTCGCATCTTCGTGATGGCGGCGTTATAAAGGCGGGCTTTTCAGAAAAACTCGACCGCCTGCGCTCAATCTCAAAAGACGGCCAAAGCTGGCTGAGAAACTATCAGAAGCAACAGTCCGAGCGGACCGGCATCGCAAATCTCAAGATCGGCTACAATAAGGTATTCGGCTATTATATCGAAATAAATCACTCCTCAGCGGACAAAGTCCCCGCCGAATATGTCCGCAAACAGACAATCAAGAACGCCGAGCGTTATATCACCGATGAGCTTAAAGAATACGAGACCCAGGCGCTCAGCGCCGAGGAAAAGGCCCTCGAATTAGAGCAGCAGCTCTTCGACCAGCTCCGCCGGCAGTCCGCCCAGTACATAAGCCGGCTCCAGGCTCTGGCCGAGACTATCGCTCAATGCGACTGCCTCACAGCCCTTGCTTACTTGGCCAAAAGGCGAAACTACATCCGCCCTAAGATAACCGACGGCGGCGAACTTATTATTCACGAAGGCAAGCACCCGGTCCTGGCAGAAACGCTCGGCCCGGAGTTTGTGCCGAATGACGTCCAGCTCGGAGACGGGGCCGGCGACATCCTCGTTATCACAGGCCCCAACATGAGCGGCAAGAGCACCTACATCCGACAAGTCGCCCTTCTGGTCCTGATGGCACAGACCGGTTCATTCATTCCCGCCAAAGATGCAGAAATCGGCCTGGTCGATAGAATCTTCACCCGCGTGGGAGCTTCGGATGAATTGGTCCGGGGTCAATCCACCTTCATGGTCGAAATGACCGAGACCGCGAACATCATCAACAACGCCACCTACAAGTCGCTCGTTATTCTTGACGAAGTAGGCCGCGGCACGAGCACCTACGACGGCCTCTCTTTAGCGTGGGCGATCACCGAACATATTGCAAACAAGTTGCAGTGCCGGACGTTTTTTGCCACTCACTATCACGAGCTGACCGAATTAGCCGAACTGTTCGAGAATGTGAAAAACTGCAACGTCGCCGTCCGCGAATGGATGGACGAGGTGGTCTTTTTGCACAAAATCCTGCCCGGCGGGACCGACAAGAGCTACGGCATCCACGTCGCAAAATTGGCCGGCGTCCCCGGCGCCATTCTCGAAAGATCGAAGGAAATCCTGGAAGAACTCGAAAGCACATTCCAAAAAGAAGCCACAGGCGAACATCTAGCCCGCCACAAGACAAAAGAGCCGGACAAGGACACCCTCTTTGTGGAAAAACACAAGAGCATATTGGATAAGCTCAGTGCGATTGATATAAATAATCTCACGCCGCTCGAAGCCATCAATTTGCTGAATCGGATAAGAGATGAGATAAAGAAAACTCAGTAGCCGGCACGAAACCGCAAACTACATATTCTATGGTTGCAATTCGAATCCCGTTTTTCATATAATCTATTCACAGATTCTATGAAAAGGTCACAGGCTGCCCTATGATCAGCGACGATGTCATACATAACATTAAAAAGCGATTAGCCGATGCCTTCCATCCGGACAGGATTATTCTGTTCGGCTCCCAGGCAAGAGGAACTGCCGATGACCGCAGCGACGTGGATATCCTTGTCGTCTGTTCCTTTACAGGCAAGCGACGCCATTTAATGCTCGAAATGGATAGAGCTTTACGAGGTCTGGACTTGGCAAGAGATATCATGGTTCTCACGCCGGAAGAATTTGAGCGGGATCGGCACATACCCGGCACGATCGCGAGACCCGCCTGGAAAGAAGGAAAAGTCCTTTATGAAAGTGCCTGATCAGCAAGTCTTACACAAGGTTGAGCAATGGCTCGTCGCCTGTGGCACGTTCGTGTCTCGTGAAGTCCTTCGGCCTGGTCCAGGGTGGACTGTGAAGTGTAGCTCATCAAATAACGTCTGCGGTCGGTCTATTCTTCGAGCTTTACCAAATATCTTTTCAGGAATTTTTCTGTGGCTTTTACTGTCTCTTCCTTGACGGTGGGCGGGCTTTGGGCAACCCATACCGTAAAATTGTAAAGCTCCTGTGTATCGACCTGAATCCATTTTCCATTTCTGTACAAAAACACGAACAAGGCGGTCATCGCGATGCGTTTGTTGCCGTTTTGAAAGGGGTGATTCTTGATCAGAAGGTAAAAAAGCATGGCCGCCTTTGATATGAGAGTCGGGTAGAGAGACTTCTTCGCAAAGCTCTGAAAAGGTGTGGCCAGGCAGCTTTCCAGAACGTTGGGAAAACGGCTTGAGAAATCCGGAATCGGCTCATCAAATGCCAGTGTCTCTCTGGCCAGCCGAAAAGCAATGTATTCCACCTCTTTTACGGTTATGCTCTTCATTATTCTGAGCCTAACAGTTTCAACGTTTGGCCATATTCTTTGATTGTTTTCTTAACGGCGTCGTCAATTTGCTTCTTATCTTCCTGATCCAGAGCCTTTCCCAAGATTTTGAGCACATATTTCCGGTCAATAGCGAAAGTCCTTCCGATCTTTACTGCCTTTATTTGGCCTTTCTTGACCTTCTTATAAACGGCTATCCTGCTTAAGCCCAGAATCTCAGCCAATTCCGGAATCGTAACGTATCGGCTTTTCTTCATAGAAACCACCTGTAAGTGAACTACATGTCGTTTAACACCAGGTTAACGCCCACAAACCATAACAAATTAGATTAACTTATGTTAACTACCACAGTTAAGGTTAACACAAAAATACATAAGTGCAAGCATAATCAAGAAAATTGGCTCAACTGCATCTGTCGAGATAAATGGGCATCGATGGGACGGAAAAAGCTGTTGAATGGCCTTGCCGCAGACCTTATGATTGCGGAAAGCATATTGAACGACTAAGAGGAGCAATTACAATGAAGCACTCGCGATTGACTCGCCGGGATTTCTTGAGAAGCGCATGCGCTGGCGCGCTTGCAGCGGCTGTTCCCATTCATGGGCAAGCCGCATCGACGAATGAGCGGCCGAACATTGTGGTTATCTTGACAGATGACCAGGGCTGGGGCGATCTGAGCCTCCATGGGAACGTCAATTTAGCGACTCCGAACGTCGATTCTTTGGCTCGGGACGGTGCTATGTTTGATCGGTTTTTTGTCTGCGCCGTATGTGCGCCGACACGGGCCGAATTCCTCACGGGGCGATATCATCCACGCGGCGGCGTGCACGGCGTAACCACAGGAGCGGAGCGATTGAACGTTGACGAGAAGACAATCGGCGATACATTCAAAGCGGCAGGATACGCCACGGCAGCGTTTGGGAAGTGGCATAACGGCACGCAATACCCCTACCACCCGAACGGGCGCGGATTCGACGAGTATTACGGCTTCTGCTCCGGCCACTGGGGCAACTACTTCGATCCAATCCTCGAACATAACGGCAAGATCGTCAGAGGAAAAGGATATATCATTGATGATTTGACCGATCACGCCCTGGAATTCATCGAGCAAAACAGGAATCGGCCTTTCTTCTGTTATCTTCCGTACAATACGCCGCACTCGCCAATGCAGGTGCCGGATCATTTCTTCGACAGGTTCAAGCACAACCCGATCAAGATGCGCAACCGTGATCCGCAGAACGAGCAACTCGAAAAGACGCGCTGCGCCCTGGCGATGTGCGAGAACATCGATTGGAATGTGGGGCGTGTTCTAAAGAAACTCGAAGATTTAAAGCTTGCCAGCAATACCATCGTCATCTATTTCAGCGACAACGGACCGAATAGCTGGCGATGGAACGGCGGCATGAAAGGACGCAAGGGATCGACCGACGAGGGCGGTGTTCGTGTGCCCTGTGCGATTCGCTGGCCCGGACACATAAAGCCCGGCAAGAAGATATCCCGGATCGCAGGCGCGATCGACCTTCTCCCAACGCTGGCCGATGTGGCCGGGATTAAAATTGTCGGCAGCAAGCCGCTCGACGGGATCAGCATCAAGCCGCTTCTGCTCACAGAAGCCAAAAACTGGCCTGATCGAATGATTTTCTCCCATCAGCGGGGCCGGATCAGCGTCCGGACGCAGCGATACCGGCTCGATCATACGGGCAAACTGTTCGATATGAAAAACGATCCGGGGCAAAACCGTGACATCTCGAAGGACAAACCGCAAGTCGCAGAAAGGCTGAGAAAGGCGGTAGCCCGATGGAAAGACGAAGTGCTGGCCGAATCGCCAAAGGACGACCGACCGTTCCCGGTCGGCTACGCCGCGTTTCCGACTGCTCTTCTGCCGGCGCGGGACGGTATCCCGCACGGAAATGTCCGCCGAAGCGCCAAAGCGCCTAACTGCTCGTACTTCACAAACTGGATCAGCCAAACCGACAAGATAACCTGGGACATCGAGGTAGCATCCAGCGGCAATTTTGAAGCGGTGGTATATTATACCTGTCCAGTAAACGACGTTGGCTCGACCGTGGAACTGAGCTTCGACGATAGCCGGATTCGAGGGAAAGTAATCGAACCACACGATCCACCATCGGTAGGCGCAGAATTTGATCGCTTTGACCGGGGCAGCGAATCGTTTGTGAAGGACTTTCGACCGCTTCGGCTGGGTGTTTTTCGATTGGAAAAGGGCCGGGGTGAATTAACGCTTCGAGCGCTGGATGTTCCGGGCAAACAAGTAATGGACGTCAGGCTCGTCGCGCTGACTTTATTGAAATAAATATGATGTCTTTCTCCGACATCAAGCCGATACGGCTTTAGGATCAGTAGCCTATCGCGCAGCCGTCTTTGCGAGGATCGGAAGCGCCAAAATAGCACCTTGGATTTGACTGCCTCCATATTCCCTGATAGCCTCCGAAAACACCCGGTTTTGGATTTACTTTGTGCCCCATAGAAGCCAGCTTCCGTTTTACATCTTCGGAAATGTACCTCTCGAAGCTCACCGAGCCGCCAGCCGCCATTTTTTGCCCCGTCGGTGCCGAACTTTCAAGATGCCGGACTCGCGGCTGTTCGCCGGCCTGCTGCGGCGACATGCCGAAATCAATCAGGTTCATCAGAACCTGCGCGTGTCCCTGCGGCTGAAAGCTGCCTCCCATGACTCCGAATGAAAACACGGGCTTTCCGTCTTTGGTCATGAATGCCGGTATGATAGTGTGGAAGGGTCGTTTGTGAGGCTCAAGTTTGTTGAGATCGTCAGGATTGAGCGAGAACAGTTGCCCCCGATTCTGAAGGCAGAAACCCAGGCCGTCCGGCACAAAACCCGAACCCCAGGGATAGTAGATGCTCTGAATGAGCGAAACCATGTTGCCGTCCTTGTCCGCCGCTGTCAGATAGACAGTATCCGATGAACCTTTGAGCCTGCCGGGCGCTACACTTTGAGCCGCGTGTTTCGGATCGATCAGTTTCACTCGCCGGGCGGCGTAGTCTTTGGAGATGAGTTCTCTGACAGGGACCTCGGCAAAATCCATGTCCGCGTAGTAAACCGCGCGATCCTCAAAAGCCAGTTTCTTAGCTTCGACAAAAAGGTGAAGATGCTCAGCCGAGTTGGGATCCATCGAACCGATGTCGAAGTGTTCAAGCAGATTCAACATTTGCAGCGCGGCAATCCCCTGGCCGTTCGGCGGCAACTCCCAGACGTCATAGCCGCGATAATTAGTGCTGACAGGCTCCACCCAGTCGGCGGTGTGGTCCTGAAAGTCGCGCATTGAAAGCCGGCCGCCGTTGGCCTGGGAGAATTTGACGATCTTCTCGGCGACCTGTCCCCGGTAGAAAGCATCCGCGCCTTGGCGGGCTATCATCTCGAAAAGCCGTGCCAATCCCACATTCCGGAAGATATCCCCAAAACGCAAAGGCCTGCCGTCAGGCATGAAGGTTTTTGCCAGGGCAGGATTACCCTCCGAGCCAAAGGACCAGGAGCGGGCTATCACCGGTGAGACGGGAAAGCCTTCGCGGGCGTAAGAGATGGGCGCTTCCAGAATCCTCGCCAGGTCAAAACGCCCCAATCTTTGCTGCAGCGCCGCCCAGCCACTGACGCAACCGGGCACGCTCCAGGACAATGGGCCGTAGATGGGAATCTCTTTAAGCCCCAGTGCGTGCGCTTTATCTATGCTCCAGTCGTACGGCGAGCGGCCGCTTGCATTCAGGCCAAGAAGTCTTTGCTCCTTCGCATTCCAGACGACAGCGAACAGGTCGCCTCCCGGCCCGCACATCATCGGCTCGACCAGGCTCAACATCGCGTTGGCACAAACGGCCGCATCTACAGCGTTGCCGCCGGCCTTGAGGATATCGACACCGGCCATGCAGGCCAGAGGCTGACTTGAGCAGACAACTCCGTTTTGGCAAACAACCGTCGAGCGGTTTTGGTTTCTGTTCTGGAGCAAGTCGCGATTGACCGAAACACGGTCGTTTGCAGCACCGGCCCCGTGATGTCCGGCAACCGATACCTCGCCGGCCAATAGCGCTGATGTACAAGTACAGCCGGCAATTTTGAGAAATGAACGCCGTTCCATAGCAGTGGAGAGAAACACGGAGCGTAGTCGCTGCGATGCTACGCTCCGTAATTCGAACTTGTAAGCGGTGAACATGGCACGGCGAGAAGAACCTGTCACACAGAATCAAAACAGGCCACTCTTTGACGGTCTGACCGCTCTAAAGAGGCTTGATGCGTACCAGAGTTCCGGCAGCAAAAGAATTAGCTCGAGCTGCTCGGCCGCTTCGCAAAAACTCTCCGCCTTTGGAACAGGTAGATAATGATCGCCAGAGCGATCAAACCTACCAGCCCATTGTCGCCCAACTCTGCAATTAGTCCGGTGAGATTGGGAACGATGCTCCCAAAGAAGGGAAGGGTCTTGCCGAAGAGGATGTGGGCGATAACTCCCAAAGCTACCAATAGCAGTAAAACTTCCGTAATCTCACCAAGCCATTTCTTTACTTCTTCCAAATAATGCATCTTCAACTCTCCTTAACTTTAAAGTAAAATAAAACAGCACGTCACGAACCTCTAAGTATCTTGTTTCGGCTTGCCTTTTTGATTTCTTTAATGTTTATGTCCAAAATTCGCGTGACATATCGCCGGCGGGAACCGGCGCCTCTGATCCGGGATTTCAAATAAACATGGAGCAAAAGCCACTTACCAGTATTGAAACTGCGATCATCAGGCTAAATCGCAAGGCGATTACTTCGAGAGCTTCTCTATGCAAAGCTCCCTGATTTTTTTCACCAGTGAATCTTTTTCAGACAAGAAGCTCCGGTATAGACGAAAGGTCGGCAACAAATCGGAATAAATGCAGCATGAAATCGCCTAACGGACTGGTATCTTCTATTCTTCTAATGAATAAACCAACGTTAAGATGGGGTATTTTTTGCTTGACTTGGCAGATAAAATAGGGTATCTTAGAGTCATGTTGAGCATAGCATCTTTTATACTACGCATATTGCTGATCGTGATGATCTGGGCCTTTGTATGGCGTTTTGTGGAGCCTAAGACACAACTCATGCGAGTGTTGAGAGCCGCGCTGCTTGTGCTATGCCTTCTGGGTGCTATGGCCGTTATTAAGATCACAGGCGGATGACCACATTCTTACCGGCATAGTCCTGCCTGTTCGCAAAAACAATTCGATTTTACTTTCACTACGGGCCACTCAAGTTATTGTCGAATGTCGATTGACGATTTTCAAGTCGCAAACCGGAAATAGAACATCGAATATCCGGTTATTATCTTTCCAGGACTATGAGGTCATTGTAAGTTTCGCGTTTTCTGACAACCGTGAACTTACCGCCGTCAACGAGGACTTCAGCGGCTCGGCCTCGCGCGTTGTAGTTACTGCTCATAGTAAAGCCGTAGGCGCCTGCCGAAAAGATAGAGAGCAGATCACCGCGTTCCGTCGGCGGGATGGCCCTGTCCTTTGCGAAGAAATCAGCGCCTTCGCAGATCGGCCCGACTATATCAACGACTTCGGTGCCGTCGATCTTCAAGTCTTCGCTGCGCTGGCGAGGTACGAGCTTTTCGTCCACTTTCGCAGGCCAAATGAAGTGGAATGCATCATACAACGACGGACGAATCAAATCATTCATTCCCGCATCGGCAATGACGAATTTCTTCCTGCCGCCGCGCTTAATATAGAGGACGCGAGTGAGCATTATCCCTGCGTTGGCACAGATACTCTTGCCGGGCTCCAGGATAAGTCTCAGGTCCTTATCTTTCAAAAGCGGGACAATTCCCGCCGCATATTCGGCTGCCGAAGGTACGGTATCAGACTCATAGTCGGCGCCGTAGCCGCCGCCGAGGTCGACCGCTTCGATCGTGTGGCCCTTACCGCGGAGCCGATCTATCAGCGGTAGGATTTTTTCCACAGCTCCGACATAAGGATCAATCTTTTTGCCACCTGAGCCCAGATGCACGTGGAGGGCGCAAAGATTCACGGCTGTGTTCTCGCCGTAGTCTGCGAAGACTTTCATCGCTCTTTCGATGTCCACGCCGAATTTCGTTTCCTTCTTACCCGTAGTTATGAAGGCGTGAGTTTTGTATTCGACGTCAGGATTGACGCGCAGTGCGACTTTTGCCTGTTTGCCCCGCTGTGCCGCCAGCCGGATCAGGTTCTCCAGCTCTGCTTCCGATTCGATATTGAAATAACCGATGCCGGCGTCTAATGCTTCAGTGATTTCCGTGTCGGTTTTGCCTACACCGGCGTAAACAACTTTCGATGGGTCGCCACCGGCCTGCAAAACGCGGTACAGCTCACCGCCGCTGACAACGTCAAATCCGCTGCCTGCATCGGCCATAAATCTGAGGATGTTCACATTGCCACAGGCCTTAACCGAATAACAGATCATGGTATCCAGCCCACCATAGGCCTGGCGAATCTTTTGCAAATGATCCAGGAAGGTCGCCTTGCTGTAGATGTAAACGGGGGTGCCGACCTCGCCGGCTATTTCTTCAACCCTTACGTTTTCAGCAAGCAAACTGCCGTTTTTATAGCTGAAACAGTCCATTTTGTCGTCCTTTTTGTGAATCATCCTCAAGAAACCCTAAAGTCTGCACGAGCAGCAAGATAGTATAAGCATTTGAGTGTCGATTTGCAAGAAGATGGCGGGGTCGATGTACGCTGATGGTGTCCTGATTCTATGCAGAAAAAAATGGAAGGTTCTGCCGCAATGAGAGAACCTTCCATTTGTCAAGTAACCGGCCTTGGCCGGCAGCCCGCCCCGATTCATAACGACAGGCGAGCTTTTGACTAAACTGCTGAGCTATCTTTTCTTTTTCTTCTTTGTTTTTTTCCTCTTCTTTGTTGCTTTCTTCTTTGCTTTCTTCTTCTTTGCTTTCTTCTTTACTTTCTTCTTTACTTTCTTCTTTACTTTCTTCTTTGCTGCTTTCTTCTTTACTTTCTTCTTTGCTTTCTTCTTCTTTGCCATTACTGTGTCACCTCCTTTTGGCTGACAAAAATCCTTTTTACTTTGGCAAACGTTACAATACCGATTTAGATTAAGAAACTCTGTCAAACAATGACAGAAAAAATTCAGAAAAAT
Organism: Planctomycetes bacterium B3_Pla; assembly: GCA_005223045.1. Lineage (GTDB taxonomy): Bacteria > Planctomycetota > Phycisphaerae > Sedimentisphaerales > Anaerobacaceae > SG8-4. The sequence goes on from NJBM01000012.1 coordinate 107,109, forward strand.
TTATATATATTTTATCGTCCAAAACTTTAACATTTCTTGACTAAAATTTTTTCCGCCAACATTTTACAGGACCTCGTTTATCTTTTACCATACGGTTCGTAGCAAAAACTTGAGTCAAAAACGTTGAGAGTTCGATTGATCGTTGAGATAGTTTGTCGATTGCGATATAGTGATTTGCTCTGTAGTATTGCTCTCAACAATACACAGTTTAATTGTTACTTTTTATGGCAAAACAAAAAACAGTCTTGTTCGGCGGCACATTTGATCCGATTCATCTCGGTCACACAACAGTCGCAATCGATGCTGCAAAAAATATAGCCGCAGACAAACTTGTTTTTGTTCCGGCCAAGCGTTCACCTCTAAAAGGCTTCTTACCCAAAGCAAGTGACGATGACAGATTCGAGATGATAGCCCTCGCAATCGCCGGCGCAAAGAGCCTTCAGGTAAGTGACTATGAACTGAGAAAGCCGGCTCCGAGTTATACATTGGAAACCGTTGAGAAGTTTAAGGCCGAGTGCGGCGGCGAAACCTCAATCTATTGGCTTATCGGCGCCGACGGCGTTGACGATCTGGTGTATTGGCACAGGATTGTCGAACTGCTCGATGCCTGCAACCTGGCCACAATGTACAGAGCGGGCTGTGAACCTCCGAATTTCGCCAGATTTGAGGCCCTTTGGGGTCGTCGCCGCATCGACAAACTTCAGCGAAACATCATCCAGACGCCTCTAGTTGATATCAGCAGCACGGAAATACGAAACAAGCTGGCAGTCGGTCAGGATGCGGCCGATATGCTGCATCCTGCCGTTGCCGATTATATCCGCCAACACGGACTCTACCAGCCAAAGGAAACGGCAGATAACGAATAGCATACGGCGTATTGCCATATTAAGTTTTCTGGATCGACTCCAGAAGCCAATCGTACCAGTTGGCCATACCTTCACCGGTTTTGGCCGATATCGGAAAGATTTCAATGGCCTTATTCAGCCTGGAGGCATCGGTTTTGGCCCGCTCGATATCGAAATCCACATGCCCTCCGTCCAACAGATCAATTTTATTCAGAAGCAGCACCTTCGACTTTGCAAAAATGCCGGGATATTTTGCCGGCTTGTCGTCGCCCTCTGCAACGGAGAGCACGGCTATCTTACCGTTCTCGCCCAGTGCAAAAGCCGACGGACAAACAAGATTGCCCACGTTCTCGATGAGAATCAAATCCAAATCCTCAACAGGCAGCTTTTTCAACGCATCGCTGATCTGAACCGCCGACAAATGGCACGCACCTTCGGTGTTGATCTGAACAACCGGCGCTTCGGTAGCCCTGATTCTCTCGGCGTCAATGTCGGTCTGAATGTCGCCCTCAATTACGCCGATTTTGATTTTGTCTTTCAAGTCGCTTATCGTCCTGGCAAGAATTGTGGTCTTGCCGGAGCCGGGAGATGAAATCATGTTCAGGCAAAGTTTCCCGCGCTCGGCCAGGAACATTATGTTTTCAAAAGCATATTTCTCGTTTTCGCTGAGAATTTTCCTGCCAATGTCAATTTTTTCCATAGTGTCAATCCGTTTGGAAGTCTATCTCTTCGAGCATCAAAGGCGCATCGGGCAGCAATGCAAAATCTTCACCGCCGCACTCGGAACACACCGGATGCGAAAGCTCGACGTCGAAGTTGTGGCCGCAATTCCTGCACCGCCCCCGAAGCGGCTTGTGCTCTATTTGAAATTCCAGGCCTTCGCACGATGTTTCTTTGGCAATCGCCTCGAAGGCAAAACGAAGTGCTTCGTCATTGACGGGATTAAGCGTTCCGCAACTGATCTTCGCACCTACAGGCTTTGCGTTATGTTTTGCTGCTTCGTCGGATATTATTGCCATCAGGCTTTGGGCCACCATCATCTCGTGCATCAGCATATCCTCGGCAGCTCGCGCCCGTACGGCATTTGCACGATCCGCTTTCCGCCGATCCGCGTTTCAATCTCAACCAGGGGCACATCCCGGGTCTCGACAACTTCACCTATTACTTGTGCATCCTCTCCTAACGGATGATTCCGGCAAACACTTAGACAATCGCCGGCTGATTCCGGCGAAACAATCGCAACGAATTTGCCCTCATTTGCTATCGTCAGCACGTCAAAGCCGAGCATATCGGCAGCGGCCTGAACGGCGGGCCTGATCGGAACATCGGTTTCGCGAATCTCGATACTCAGCCCCGAACTTCTTGATATTTCATTAAGTGTAGCCGCTAAACCGCCCCGAGTCGGGTCCCGCATGAACTTTATGCCGGACGTGTTCTCCAACAGCCTTCCGATCAGCCCCGCCAGAGGCGCACAGTCGCTTTTCAGTTGCGATTGAAACTTTATATCCTCTCGCTGAGAAATTATGGTCATCCCGTGATCGCCAATCGTGCCGTTGACAAGGATTTTGTCCCCGATAGCGATCTTCTCGAAACCCAGGTCCACGCCGGCTAATCGCTCGCCGATCCCCGCGGTGTTTATGAAGATTTTGTCGGCGGCGCCTGCTTCAACTGTCTTCGTATCCCCGGTAACAACATTGATATTGCTCCGGCGAGCAGTTTCACCGACATTGGACAAAATCCTGTCCAACAACTCCATTTCAAAACCGTCCTCGATGATCAGCGATAATGCTATTGCCACCGGCCTTGAGCCGGCAACAGCCAAATCATTCACCGTTCCACAGACCGCGAGTTTGCCAATATCTCCGCCGTTAAAAAACAACGGCTTTACTACATAGCTGTCCGTTGTAAAACAGAGCGATCCGGAAGCCAGGTCCAATCTCGCCGAATCGCCCAATACAGCCAGGGCATCGTTCTTGAGACTTGGCAGAATGCGGTGACGAATCAGGTCGTCCATAAGTTGCCCGCCGCCGCCGTGCGCGAGCAGAATTCTATCGTTCTTTGTTGTTTTCATCTTTCGAGCGTTTTCTGCCGACCATACTTAAACCACGCCGCACAGGCCCCTTCTGAACTTACCATACAAGGCCCCACCGGCTCTTGCGGCGTGCATGTCTGGCCGAATAATCCGCATTCCGGAGGATCTATCAAACCGCATAGAACTTCGCCGCATCGACAGCCTTTTCTTTCTTCGGTCGGTATTTCACTTATACCGAATCGTTTGAAGGCGTCAAATTGACTATACTTGTCTCTTAGTTCAAGCGTGCTTTTCTCTATTTTCCCGAGTCCTCGCCAATACCCGTCCACCGGCTCAAAACACTCATCGATAATTTTTTGTGCAGCGACATTGCCTTTTTCAGTCACAACCGCCGGATACATTGATCTTAGCTCAGCTTTGCCGACCGAAAGCTGCCGACAAATCTCGGCGAGCCCCTCGATTATCTGCAAGGCCTCAAACCCGGCTACTACGCACGGCCTGCCAAAATCCTCCACGATCTCAGCAAAAGCACCGTAACCTATTATCACGCTGACGTGCCCGGGGCATAGAAACGCATCAATATTGTTGTTTTTCCCGCTCAACAATGCCCTCATCGCAGGCACAACGAGTTTGTGCCCGCTCAAGATGCAGAAATTATCGACCGATTCGACAGCCGCCTCTTTCGCGACCACCGCCGTGGCCGGCGCAGTGGTTTCAAAGCCCACCGCAACGAACACAACTGTTTTACCGGGATTGTCTTTAGCCAATTGCAGCGCGTCTTCGCTACTTAAAACAACTTTGATATTGGCCTTTGCCTGCCTGGTTTCAAGTGAATGATCCTCGCCGGGAACACGAATCATATCGCCGTAAGTGGCGATTATACAATCCTCGCGGTCGGCCAACTGCAAAACGGTGTCAATATAGCCCTGGTCGGTAACGCAGACCGGACAGCCGGGGCCGGACAAGAGTTTCAAATTCTCAGGCAAAATTGACCTTATGCCGTTGCGGAAAATGGAGACCGTGTGAGTGCCGCAAACTTCCATTATGTTGATCCGCCGGCCCAATGTTTCGCAGGCAGCGTTCATAATATCCCGTGCTTTGTTAATCCTGTCGAGCATAGAATTCGTATCTCGTACTTTGCTTCGATTCTTCTACCCCGAAACCTTGTTCGGCGTATCATCGAATTCGCTGATTTCCGCAATGAGCTGCCAGGTCTTTTTCGCCTCTTCCTCATCAACGAGAGAGATTGCAAAACCAGCATGTATCAACACCAAATCGCCCAGTTTAGCATCAGGCAACAGCGTAGTCTTTGCCTTCCAACGGTTGCCCATCGCATCGACAACCGCCTTGTCCCCGTCCAACTCAACTATCCTTGCCGGTACTGCTAAACACATAACTTTTCCTCGTCGCTGTTGCCGTGGAATCCAATAATTGCATTCCCGGTGAAGAATCAACCGTTTTGCGCCGTATTCTACCGTTGGGAACATTCAGGGTCAATCTTTGGCTCGCAAATTACGCAGATCAGTCTTTAATAGCTGCAATGTCGGATATCCAGCTTGAATAAGGTTCTGCCGAAAAGAACTTGACAGGGCAGTAACCGGAATCTATTGTTCAGACACGACAGTTGTCCATTTTAGTCCGGGAATGGTAACACAGATAGGTCAGAGTTGCCTATGAATATCAAACGACTTCTCAACGAGAAACGCGATGAAATCTGCGCCATCGCTTCAAAGCACGGTGCGTACAACATTCGCATCTTCGGTTCTGTCGCGCGCGGAGAGGCCGGCGCGGATAGTGATATTGATTTTCTCATCGATGCAGGCCCAACTACAAGCTCCTGGTTTCCTGCAGGTCTTATTTTGGATCTGGAAGAGATTCTGGGCCAGAGAGTCGAAGTTGTGACAACTAAAGCACTCAATCCTCATATTCGTGAGCACGTTCTCCGTGAGGCTATACCGTTATGAAAGATGATCGTGTTTATCTGCGTCACATCCAGGAGTGTATCAGGCGCATCGAGGAAGATGTTGCCGATGGGAGAGAGCAGTTCCTGGAATCCCATACTCTTCAGGATGCAGTGCTGAGAAACCTTCAAACGATGGCAGAATCAACACAGCGCATCTCAGAGGATTTGAAGGAAACACACCCTGACGTTGAATGGCATCGCATTGCTGCATTTCGCAATGTGCTCGTCCACGACTACCTCGGCATTGATGTGGAGAGAATCTGGGAAATTGCACAGCGTGATGTGCCCAAGCTCAAGCAGGCTGTTTTGGCTATATTGGAAGAAAGAAACAACCAATCGTCCTGATGACACAGCTCAGAGGTATCTGCAGCGAATCTCATCGCGCCGCCAGACTCAAGCTACAGCCGCTTTGTAGTAATCTTAATGATTCTTGTTGCGCACGCTCTCAATACATGCGGCTTTTTAGTCAATATTCCGCGTTTCAAGAGATGTGCGCTTGGCGGCGATTGCCGCCTGGCCGAGGGATATCCCGCCGTCGTTGGACGGGACATCACGGTTGAATAATACGGAAAAATCATTTTGTTTCAACTGCTTTATCAGGCGGTTCGCCAAATATCGATTGCAGAATGCCCCTCCACTGAGTGCGACGGTGTTTAAATCCGCCTGGGACCTGCACGCCTGAGCCAAACCGAGCAAGGCTTCAGAGATGGTGTTGTGAAACTTTGCCGAGATTATGCTCACATCAACTTCGTTTCGCACGTCGCCGACAAGCTGTCTTACAGTCTCGTCCAGACCAAAACGGCAAGGTTCGCCCGGCGGCGAAAACATCTCGATCTCGTAACGGTCCTCGACGCCGGCAGCAGCAGCGGCCTCAAGAGCCATCGGCAACTGCGCATCAAAATGATTGTAACTGCCCAGCCCGAGCATAGCGGCGACAGCGTCAAAGACCCTGCCGAGACTGGACGTATCTACGCAATTAACGCCCTTCTCAAGCTGCTCTGAAATAACGTCGAGTTTGTCCATATCCGGCTCTATCCGCGTAAGCAGCCAGTCAAATTTCCGTAGGGAAAACTCGCCGCCGTATGTTTTTTTCAGCAGAGACAGCACAGGCCTGACAGGCTCCTTACCTGCCTTGTCCGCGCCCGGCAGCGGATAGTAACTCAAATGGCCGAATCGCTCGAACTCATCCAGCGATGCAATCATACACTCGCATCCCCAGATCGCGCCGTCTGTTCCGTAGCCGGTGCCGTCGCATACAAGACCGATGACCGGGCCGGCGAGGCCGTGCTCAGCCAAAACGGACGCAATATGGGCCCAGTGGTGCTGGACATGAACAACCTTCACATTGGGTATTGAAAGAGCGTGCCGCGTGGACAGATAGCCGGGGTGAAGGTCGCAGGCTACAATTTTCGGCTCGACTTCAAAGAGCTTCCTAAGGTGTTCGATTGAGTCGATATAGTGATGATAGACCTCCGCATCTTCGAGGTCGCCTATGTGCTCGCTGCAGATAAGTTGATTTTTCTTCGCGAAACAGAAAGTGTTCTTCAAGTCGGCCCCAACCGCCAATATGTCCTGCCGGCATTCTTCTACCATGAAGATGGGCGTCGGAACATATCCTCTCGCCCGCCTTAGCGGAATCGGCTGTTCGTCCACGAAATGCAGGATCGAATCATCGACCTGCCGGTAAACGTCTCTATCGTGCATCAAGAAAGCATCCGCAACGCTGCCAAGCCGTTCCAGAGCTTTTTCGTTTTTGCAGATTAACGGCTCATCTGAAATGTTGCCGCTGGTCATCACCAGAACTTCTACATTACGGCCAAATAACAAATGGTGCAATGGCGCATAACACAGCATGAAACCATACGTGTCAACACTTTCGGCCACGGATGGACCGATTGAGTTATTCTCTTTCTTTGGCAAAAGTACGATGGGGCTTTGAGGACTCTTGAGAAGCTGTTCCGCAAATTCGCCCACGATTGCATATTCTTTTATCTTTTCGACAGAATCGGCCATCATAGCGAAGGGCTTGTGGTCTCGCCTCTTGCGTTCTCGCAATCTCGCCACGGCATTTTCGTTAAGCGCATCAACGGCCAGATGAAATCCGCCGATCCCCTTTATCGCTACGATTCTGCCGGTCAGAAGCAGTTTCGCCGCTTCATCAATTGCTTCATCGCTTTGCGCTGTTGTTGTCCTGCTTTTGTTGTCCGTGAGCCGGATTCTCGGCCCACACACAGCGCAGGCAACGGGCTGAGCATGAAAACGACGGTCGGCGACATCCGCGTACTGAGCAGCGCACTTATCGCACATCTTAAAGACCGACATCGTGGTATTCGGCCTGTCGTATGGAATGTTGGTGATTATTGAATATCTCGGCCCGCAATTTGTACAGTTTATGAACGGATAGCCGTGCCGGAAATCCTCTTCATCGGCCATCTCCGCAAGGCAATCCCGGCAGGTGGCAACATCAGCGGTCACCTGCGACAGCGGCACCCCCCGCGAGTCACTTGCGGCGATGATAAATTCATCTTCACCCTCGACCGCCGGTAAATCGACCGCATCACAGGATTTTATCTCGGCCAGCGGCGGTTTGTCGGCATCGGACTGCAAGCGGACGAGGAATTCGGCTATTTCTTCTTCTTCGCCCTGCAATTCGACTGTCGCGCCCTGTGTGTCGTTATAAACTGTGCCGGACAAGCCAAGCGATCGCGCTATTCTGTACACGGCCGGCCGGAAGCCAACACCCTGCACACGCCCTGATATGGATATCCTTCGTCTCTTAATCATCAGTAGTCCTTAAGGGACATTATAATCCACCGGCGGAAAAAGGGCAATCCACCGGCGTAAAGTCCGGCTCCAGAGTCAAATTGACAAAAAGTGTATAATTCGCTTGCCAACTCAGGCCGCTTGTGCTACTATCAGTGCACTTCGGGGCCATAGCTCAGTTGGGAGAGCGCTTGCATGGCATGCAAGAGGTCGTGGGTTCGAATCCCATTGGCTCCATTGTCACAGCCCTCAGCCCCTTTGTCTGTAATTGCTTGCCCCAAATTCCTTGTGCCGCTATTATAATCGAGCATGTCAGGCTTATGCGGCAGTCAAAGGAACAAACGATGGAACACAGGTATTGGTTAACAGCTTGTTGGCCACGCGAAATCGGCAGAGCGGCCGATGAGGGATGCTGCGTGCGCGACGGCAAGAGTAAAGGAATGAAATCAAATTGACGGCAAATGAGAAATCCCGGTCTAAAGATGCAGTATGCTTTGCGACGCCATGGGCCCAGGACAGCAAAGAGATTCTTGAGCAATGCAACGTAGCACGAGAAAAGGGGCTGGATAAACGGCAGGTCAGATCTCTTCTGAAGAAATACGGGCCCAACCGCCTTCGCGAAGCCAAGAAGAAGAGTATGGCCAGGATACTGCTGAATCAGGTCAAGAGCCTGATTGTTATTCTGCTTGCCGTCGCGGCGATATTGTCGTGCGTATTCCAGGAGTGGATGGACGGCCTGGCGATAGCGGGCGTCATCGCTATCAATACCGCAATCGGTTTCTTCATGGAACTCAAAGCGGTCCGTTCCATGGAAGCGCTGCATCGGATGGAGAGAATCACTGCGAGGGTCCGCCGTTCCGGACAGGTCAGGCAGGTGCCTGCCCGCCAACTGGTTCCGGGAGATATCGTCCTGCTTGAAGGAGGAGATATCGTAAGCGTGGACATGCGCCTGCTCATCGCAGGCAAGCTCCAGGCGGACGAATCGGTGCTCACAGGTGAATCCCTCCCGGTCGGCAAACAGACGCAGGAAATCGATGCATCGGCCTCTCTGGGCGACAGAACGAACATGCTGTACAAAGGGACCTCCGTCACGCGAGGATCGGGCGAAGCGGTCGTAACCGCCACCGGGATGGAAACCGAACTGGGAAAAATCACCGACCTGGTCCAGAAAGCCGAGGATGAGGTTACACCTCTGGAAAAACGGCTGGATATGCTAGGCAGAAAGCTGCTTTGGGTAACGCTTCTGTTCATTGGAGTGATTGCGGGAACCGGCATCGCCAGAGGCAAGGAAACGATACACATGATTGAAACGGCGATTGCACTGGCCGTAGCGGCAGTTCCCGAGGGGCTTCCCATTGTCGCCACGTTAGCTCTGGCGCGGGGGATGATACGCATGGCACGGCGAAATGCTATGGTCAACCACCTCGCCGCCGTCGAGACGCTCGGCGGGGTCAGCGTCATCTGCACGGACAAGACCGGCACCTTGACAGAGAACAAGATGACCGTCACCGATATGATCTTTTCAGACCGGCACGTTAAGATCGGGCGGATTGACGATCAAGGTTGTGCAGAATTCTCAATAGACGACCAACCGATTGATCCGGCACAAAACCAAAGGCTCATAAAGGCGCTCCAGGTCGGCGTGCTCTGCAACAATGCTTCTCTGGACAACACGAGGGCCGATTCGACCGCAGGAGTGGGCGACCCGCTCGAAGTGGCCTTTCTTGTGGCAGCGCGGAAAGCATCAATCGACTATGAACAGTTGAACAAGGAATTCCCCGAAGAACGTGAAGATGCGTTTGATTCGGACACCAGAAAGATGGCGACCTTCAATCGATCCGGTGGCAATTACCGGGTCGCCGTCAAAGGCGCGCCGGAGGCTGTTCTGGAAGATGCCGTCTGGGTGGCCACCGAGGATAATCGCGAGCAGATGGACGATAAATGGAAGGCATTCTGGCAGAAGCAAAACAGCGAACTGGCTGAGCAGGGCTACCGCGTTCTGGCGCTGGCCATGAAAGATGCCGAGTCGCTCGAATGTGATCCGTACACGGACCTGACGTTTATGGGGTTGGCCTGTATGGAGGACCCCGCCCGCGAAGACGTTCGCCAGGCCATAACGGCCTGTCGAAACGCCGGCATTCAAACGGTCATGATAACGGGAGATCATCCCAATACGGCTGCCAATATCGCATCGTCCATCGGTCTGACCGAGACCGGCCGGGATAATGTGATTGTCGGCAGGGACATCAAGGCATACGAGGCGATGTCTCAGGCCGATCAAGAGACCTATCAGCAGACGCCTGTGTTCGCAAGGGTCAGCCCCAAGCAGAAGCTCGATTTGGTTGCAGTTCATCAGCAGGCCGGAGCCGTTGTCGCCATGACCGGCGACGGAGTAAACGACGCACCGGCTTTGAAAAAAGCCGACATCGGTATCGCGATGGGCCGGCGAGGCACTCAGGTCGCCCAGGAAGCTGCCGACATGGTCCTTAAAGACGATGCCTTCTCTACCATCGTAGTTGCAGTCGAGCAGGGCCGCATTATTTTCGAGAACATACGAAAATTCGTGATATATTTGCTGTCCTGCAACATCAGTGAGGTCATGATCGTCTTTGCGGCATCGGTTGTTAATGCCCCGCTGCCGATTCTGCCGCTGCAGATTCTGTTTCTGAATCTGGTCACCGACGTGTTCCCGGCGTTGGCGCTGGGTGTCGGCAGGGGAGAACCCAGAATAATGCAGGCAAAGCCAAGATCATCAGACGAGCCCATTTTGCCGCGGAGCTGCTGGGTCTCAATTCTTGGATATGGCATACTGCTGACATTTTCGGTGCTTCTGGCTTTCGGACTCGCCTTCAAGATGCTGGATATGGATCAGGATCGGGCCGTGACGGTATCGTTTCTGACGCTTGCGTTCGCACAATTGTGGCACATTTTCAACATGCGGGCTCGAGGCACGTCTCTGCTCAAAAACGACGTTACGGGCAATCCGTACGTCTGGGGGGCTCTCGGGTTGTGTGTGGCGCTTCTGATATTCGCGGTATATCTACCCTTTATGGCCGAGATATTGAACCTTGTCGATCCGGGAGTCGCCGGATGGCTGCTCGTGCTGACGGCAAGCTCACTGACGTGTATCACGGGCCAACTATGGAAGTCGCGGGCGCCCGCATCGTAAGCATACTGCTCGATAAACTGAGTGCTGCCAAAGCCTTGAACAGGCAAATCATTCAGGGCGGGCTATTAACAGCAATCAGGAGATTTCCCTTGACGGGAATGGAGGTGATCTGGTATATATAATGTTTGCGAAGTTTGTGCCTGCGCAACCGGGTATATGTGGTTTCGAGATTATAGTGCGGGCGCAATTCCTGCAGTTTGTCGAGGCGGCAACAAGAGGAGGAGTCATTATGCAGGGCACGGAGTTGCGACGAAAACGTTGTGCCAAAAGACCATGCCCTTTGCATTTCAATCAGCAAGTTATCGTTATTTTTTAGAGGAGAACTATTATGTCCGGGAGATTCATTTGTCTATTCTCGATTGTCGTGCTGACGGGATTGGTTCTGACGAGCGCAGCCAAAGCTGCCGACCCAAGCCTCGTCGGCTGGTGGAAGTTTGAGGAAGCAAGCGGCACATTGTATGACCAGAGCGATAATCATAATGACGGCACATCTTTTCAGGGCGTGCTTTATCAGCAAGCCGGTCATGCAGGTTACGCTTTGGGATTTGACGGCGTAGATGATTATATTACGGTCGGCACTACCGGAAGACCCACCGACACGTTTAGTTTCGGAGCATGGCTGAAAACGTCGGCTACGCATCAAATAGATTCGGAATCGGCAGCCGGCGTAGGCGGAGTATCCGGTCAAAGATATGCCTTCGACCCGCAACATGGAGGAGATTCAAATGGCGGAGCCGGATTATCCATCGGAACAAACGGTATTTTAGTCTATGAGCATGGCAGCAACTATATGCCTGCAACCGCCGTGTACGATGCTGATATAGGAAACGATTGGAATCACATCATGATAGTCTATGACAACAAACAGCCTACAATTTACCTTAACGGTGAAGCGGTCCGTACGGGTTTTGCTTCCCCAAGAGCGGTGGTAAATGCGCCTATCCGATTCGGCGGAATGGCTTATGGTTTTTTCGAGGGGCTGATGGACGAGGTCCGCATCTACAATCGGGCGTTGTCGGCGGCCGAGATCAAAAAGCTCGCAGCTCGCCCAAAAGCCTCCGGTCCCATCCCGGACAACGGCGCCCTCTATGAGGATACATGGGTGAGCCTTTCGTGGAAGCCGGGAGGCCGGGCGGTCTCGCACGATGTGTTCTTTGGCGAGAATTTCGACGACGTGAACGACGGTCTCGGCGATACCTTCCGAGGCAACCAGGCCGAAGCATTCTACGTTGCCGGCTTTCCCGGATTCGCTTATCCCGACGGTCTTGTCCCCGGCACAACTTACTATTGGCGGATCGACGAGATCAACGACACCGAGCCGAATAGCCCGTGGAAAGGCGATGTCTGGAGTTTCTCGATTCCGCCCAAAACGGCTTACAATCCCGATCCGGCTGACGGCGCTGAGTTTGTAGATCCGAACGCGGTCTTTATCTGGACGGGAGGTTTCGGCGCTAAATTACACACCGTTTATATGGGCACTAATTTCGACGATGTCAACAACGCCGCGGGAGGCCTGCCACAGGCGTTGACGACCTTCACTCCACCCGGCCCTCTCGATACGGAAAAGACATATTACTGGCGCGTAGATGAATTCGATGCCTTCGAGACGCACAAAGGCGATGTCTGGAGCTTCACGACTCCGGGCGCCGTGGGCAATCCACAGCCGGCGAACGGCGCGGCGAACGTGCAGATGATCGCAACGCTGAGCTGGACGCCGGCGGACAACGCCGCCTCGCACGAACTGTACTTTGGCGCCGATGCGGATGCCGTCAAGAACGCCACCACGGCCTCGCCCGAATATATAGGCCCCAGGGCGCTTGGCGCCGAGAGCTATGATCCCGGAGAGCTTGCGTGGGACAGCAGTTATGCCTGGCGCGTGGATGAGGTCTATCCGGACGGCACCGTTAAAGGTCTTGTCTGGAGCTTCTCAACTGCCGATTTTCTCCTTGTGGATGACTTCGAGTCTTACAATGACATCGACCCGCCTGATCCCAATAGCAATAGAATATTCGATAAGTGGATTGACGGTTTCGGAACCACGGACAACGGAGCGCTGGTCGGCAATGACCTGCCGCCTTATGCCGAGCAGACTATTGTTCACGGCGGCGCTCAGTCGATGATATACCGCTACGACAACGCCAACAAAACCTCAGAGGCGACGATGACTCTGGTTTATCCGCGTGATTTCACCGAGGAAGGTGTTACAAAGCTGTCATTGTGGTTCCGCGGCGCATCTGGCAACTCAGCCGAGCGGATGTTTGTCGCCCTTGGCAACGCGGTAGTCTATCATGATGACGCGAACGCAACGCAGATATCTGGATGGAATGAGTGGGTAATCGACCTGGCAGCGTTCCAGGGCGTGGACCTGACCAACGTCAATTCGATTACCATTGGCTTCGGCACAAAGGGCAGCCCGACCGCCGGCAGCCCGGGGACGATGTACTTCGACGACATTCGTCTGTATCGGTAGCAGAGAAATAGCGGATAGCGTAGAGCGTATAGGCTCTTATCCACTATCCGCTGTACGCTATGTGTCTTGTTGATAGCACACAATACGACCGTCAACTGTCGTGAAATACAGCTTGCCGTCATAGGCGGCGAAGCTGTCATATACGGGCGCGGTTTTTAGCTCGTATGCGGCTTTCCTGGCGCCGTCCTTTGTCGAGACGGCCCATAGCCAGACCTCTGAGGTCGGTTTTTTCGATGTGAAGTCGAGGACATCGACCGGACCGGCCAGAAAGAGTGTGTCGCCGGCCAGAAGCATCGCGCGCGGATAAAAGCCAATGGCCTTTGACCAGAGGTATCTTACCTGTGTCTTCGATGGGCGCCTGCCCGCATTCTTCTGTTGCTTCGGTCTAATCAGTTCGGTATCGGCGGCAAACAGATGAAATTCCGACTGCAATCCGACATGGCTGCCGGTTATCATGTAGTCCTTCCTGCCGAATCCGAACGCACGGCTCTCGTTCCTCACCAGGGCCTTTCCGGAAATGCGCTGATTGCCGGAGGCTCCCCAGCCGCCGTACCCACCCCTCATTTCCCGTCCGATCTGCAGGTACGTGCGGTGCCACCATGTGTCGTCCAGGTAGCCGGCGGAACAGAACAAGTGGTCCACATCCTGTTCGAGGGATTCGCCGTTAAAGTCGAAACGCTGATGCCTCATGAAGATTGAAGATCCGTCCGTAGCCAGCACATCCGGCATGGCCCCCGGCATAATGACACCGCGAATCGTGTCCTGTGGCTCCAAGCCCGTTTCCGGATCGCGATGGGAAATCCGCCGCCTGGTTATCAGCTCGCCCGTTACTGCATCTACAGCGCAAAGATACACGCCTCCGTCAACGTAGGATGTTCTTCCTGCCGCGGCGTACGCCACCGGATGAACGCTGCCTTTCGGCCCATCGCACACCAGCACGTTGCCATGTACCGGCCAGGCGGATTCCAACTGGCCGTAAGAGACTACCTGCCGCGATTCCGGAGCGACACGGAATCGCCACACCAATGCACCGTCCTCGGCACGCAGACAGTACATCCATCCGTCAGCCGAGCCGAAGTACACCTGTCCGGCATGAATCGTTGGCGGCGAATCCACGCGCCCGGCAACTGTGTACGACCAGAGCGGCGACCCGTCTTCGGCGTTCAATGCGTGCACCGTGTGGGCCTGGCTCTGCGCCACGTAGAGCCTGCCTGCCGCACAGACGACGGCCGTCAACGGACCCGGCAAGGCCTTCTCCCACTTTGGGTGCAACTTAGGTGAGAGTGAGAAGCCTGCGGCGCCGCTCCTCGAGTTGTCCCCGCGGTACGTAGCCCACTGGCCAACAGTTTTGAGTTGTGAGTCATCAGTTTTGAGTCTTCCGTATGCGTCGCCTTTTTCCAATCTGTTTTGAATCTGGGATTCCGGAGTCAGCACCGTTTGCTCGCCTCCGGCCAATGCATTGAAGCCGCTCAGCTTTGCGGTGATATAACACGCGCAGGGGTGTGTCGGCGCATATACAAGCCCGTTGCAGGGAAGTATGCCGTACTGGCACGCGCCACGGACCCAATGGTCGGCAGTGACGCGGTCGGCGCCGACATCGACGAACTCCACGCCCGCCCGTCCGTGGATCACGTACTTCGACGTCGCCTTGTGGCGATAACAGCGTGTGTGCCCGAATCCGAGGGTGTATCTCTCCTGGTCGGGCGAACGCGTGGCGACAACCTCGCCTGTATGGAGGTCGTACACGTTAGTGATGCCCGGTTGCTTTCCCCATGCGAGTATGCCGCTCCAGACCTTGCCGTCAACGACAAATACGTCCACGGGGGCGTTGAAGCCTTCGTGAGAAGGAGCCGTCCACAGTTTCTCGCCGGTCTTCGCCGAGAAAGCCATTATTTCTCCAGGCTCCAGGATATGGTTGGACGAGACGCGCCATTCCAACTGCGTCTTGTCCTGCCCCCCGGTATCGACGGGCGTGTCGGGCGAGCGGTCCGCAGACAGCACGACTCCGTCCTTGACCACCAGCGTAGGGGTCAGCCAGGCATAACGATGACGGACGGCAGGCCTGTCCGCGCGCCACAACACGTCCCCCGACTGAGCCTTTAAAGCCACCAATTGGTCAGTGTTCTGGAAGAAGATTTGTCCGTCATTGACAATTAGCGTAAGCGGCAGGATATTCGCGACTTCACTATCGTCTTTTTTCCAAGCCAGCTTGCCGGATTCGGCATCAACTACTCGAATATGCCTGGGCATATACTTCGTGACGTACTCCAGGTACGAACCGCGCCAAACCGGAAAACGCCTGAGAACTTTGCCGGTTGTAGGGCTGTCCTCCTTGAGCGGGGCGCTGATTACCAGGTAAAGGAGTCCGTCGTGAGCAACGATCTCATGGGCGTTATCTGTGCCTTCATACGTGTGCAATACCTCTCCGGTAGCCGCATCCAGGGCGGTCACCGGCTTATCGTAGCCAAGCGTGACATATACTCGCTCGCCGACAGCCACAAGACGTCTCGGCAGCTCGGCCGGCCCGCTGCGGAAGGGACGCAACTGGTCCTCCCAGGGTGATACTTCCTTCTTCCAGAGCAGCACGCCACTGAACGCATCCCGCGCCACCAGCATCCAGTGGGACGGGGCCTTCACCGAAGCGATGGAACCTTCGTCGATAATATAGAAAAGCCGGCCGGAAGCCGAAACGGCCGCGCTGACGCCCGATAGATGATCGTGGCTCCGCCCCCAACGGGGACCGGAGACCCACTGCGTGTACCGGGGCGGCTGGACCCGCGTGTCTTCGGCGACGGCGTTGTTGTCCGGACCGTGCAGAAAGTGTGTCCATTCATCGATATCGCCGGGCCAGGGCTTCACTTGCTTCTGCCACTTTCCATCTTTCTTTGTGAGAACCACACCCCGCGGCGCCAGCACGCGCATTATCTCATCAGCAGCAATCCCGGCGACCGGGACAGAATCCTCGATGACCAGAAGGTTGACCAGGTTCTCCGCGTACGGCAGGCGTTTGGCGTCAAAAGCCGCCGCCGTCACTTCGCCGTAGATGCCGAGCGACCTGAAATGTTGCCGGGCCTTCTTCACATTTGCAGTGTCGGTATCCAGCCCCTGCACGAGATAGCGATCATTTATTCTCAATTCGGCTGTGAGCTTTCCATCGCCACACCCAACGTGCACGACAAGGCCGCCCTTGACCTGCGCAGAGAGGACAATTTCCTTGCCCGAACCGGATTGAGAGTGCGCTGTCGAAGCGCACAGAAGAATAAGAACACCGAGATAGAAACACTTGTGTCTGTTCATCCTTTCTCCTTAGCTAAAACCAATCGAAGATCGCCGATTGAGCGCTTCAATCGTCAATCGAAAATCCACTTAATTATACGACAATATCAGCACTTTCCTCAAGCTAAAACCAATCCTCAATAGAATTGGAGCTTTGCGATTTTCGATTGCCGAGAGGTCTGGCGTCAAATCGCCAATCGAAAATCGAAAATCAAAAATAGCCCACTTGTCCCCTGCTCCGGCTACCGAAGCGCATTTTCCATCCAATGGTCGATGAATATATCAAAGTCGGCAACGTCCACAAGGCAATCATGATTCAAATCGCCTGGAATCCTCGCGGTGCAAAGATCGACAATCTTCAGGACCAGCCCTCCGTTTCCGAATGGGCCGAGATTAGTACCGGTCAGCAAATACAACTCGCCGTCTGCATCCTGTCCAAAGGCCTTAACGTACAGTCCGAGTTCGCGGTCGTCGAGACCGAGGACGAATTCCCGGATCAGGCCCGTAGCCAGATCGGCGTAGAGCAATCGGCCGTCTGCAACAAAAAAACCTGAAGAGAAATCGCCGAAAACGTATTTGCCGTAGAGTTCCGGAATCGCGCTGCCGCGGTAAATGTAGCCGCCGACGACAGTGATGCCGTCATCGTGATCGTACTCGGCAACAGGATCGATCAAGCCCGCGGGCAAACCACTCAGGTCATCACTGACGTTGCCTTGCGCCGGGTCAAAGCGAAAACTCCCTTCCTTCAGGTTCCAGCCGTAGTTGCCTCCCTTGTGGACGATATCAACCTCTTCGATCATGTTCTGGCCGACATCGCCTACGATCAAATCACCTGTATCGGGATGGAAACTGAACCGCCAGGGATTTCTAAAGCCATAGGCGAATACCTCATCCACGCCGTCGGCTCCCACGAAGGGATTATCAGCAGGGACACGATACGAACCGTTGGCGCTGATTCCATCCAGGCTGCCGGTTGTGGCCGTCGGGTCGAGCGGATCGATTCGCAGTATTGAACCGTGCACCGTGTTTATGTTCTGGCCGTTACCCGTGGCGCCGTGCCCGTCGGCAACATCGTCGGCCCCACCGCCGTCACCTAATGAGATATAGAGGTATCCGTCTCGGCCGAAATCCACCATCCCGCCGTCGTGATTGAACTGAGGCTGGTCAATTCTCATGATCTCACGGCGGGTGCTTTTGTCAATTATATTCGGGTTGACCGGACTGACGGCCCATTCGGTGATAACGCTCTGATGGTCAAAATCCACTCCGGCCGGAAGAGGCGCCGTGGTGAAATCGGCCGCAAGAACGTTCATCTCGCTCGTATAGGTGTAGATTTTCCGATAGCCGGGGCTTTGAGGATCTCCGAAGCCAGGATGAAATGCCAGCCCCAGCAGGCCGCGTTCATCGAAATCATTCTCGTCCAGCGTCCCGAAAAAGCCGGGCATGTGCACTCGGTCGGTCACGTCCAGGAACGGCGTTTCGAGCAACTCTCCCTCCTGGATGATCCGAATCGTGCCGGGCTGGTCCACCACGAAGAGCCGGTCCGTGCCGTCGCCGGCGTGCGTCAGGTACACCGGCGCGACCAATCCCGAAGCAACGACCTCCAGTTCAACACTGACGGTCCCCTTGCCGATCGGTTCGGGGATCGGATCGCCTAAGGGATCGGGCCCCGGCTTGGGATCAGGCTCAGGTTCAGGCTCAACAGCCGGCAACACGTTGAAATTGCCCCGCATGGAGAAAATGTGCACTCCGCAGCGATAACCCGGCACACGACCGGAGGCAAGCATCGCATCATGGAGACCGGCCGTCAGGGTAAAGGTAACTGTTCCTGATCCGTTGTCTTGCCATGCCACATCAGGGTCGGACTCGAATGGGCCAGCCCTGCTGCCCTGGGCCAACAATATCGTATCCCCCCCGGCAGAAGAGCCCTTGGCGAGCACCTCGAATGGGTGCGGCACGAAATTCGTTACTCTCACCTGATAACGCTTGCCTATCTGCACGGTTAGTGTCGGATCTTGCGCCCCGAGGCTCGCCCCCAGCCCGGCATCCGCAGGGGAAAAAGCGTCCAGCCTGTACGAGGCGCTGCCCACGTTCCCAAATGTCCACGCCACGTCATGTGAATCCGCCTCAACTGCTGCGGAAGTGCCAAGGATTACCGCCGCACTCGCCACTACCGCAATTGCTAATCTTTGCACGTCCATGATAATCTCCTTTCTTCTTCAACTGAATCCCGTGTTCTAATGCGACCGATCATGACATTTTTCTGTCGCACAATCGATCATATAAGACTTCTTCTGTCTTATACGATCAAACCTGCCCTCTTGGTTCATCGGGGGAAAGGAGAATTGCTTCTGCCTGAGTTTGACCTTCACTTTTTCTTTTTTTTGTCGCCGGATTTCTTGCCGGTGGAGCTTGCGTGCCATTTTTCCCAGAGGGCTGCGAGTTGAGCCGTTCTTTCCGGGTGCGTGCGGGCAAGGTCCACCAGTTCGACAGGATCGCTTTCTATGTCATAGAGTTCCCAGGGCTGTTTGTCGATCCTCACAAGCTTCCATTTTCCCTGCCGGACGGCACAGCCGTGTGAATACTTCCAGAACAGAACATCGTGGCCCTGGCGCTTTTGTCCGCGGAGGATCGGCACCATGCTCTTTCCATCGGCCGGATCGATCTGCCGACCATCATTGGTTTTGGGATACTCTACACCCGCGGCCTCCAGGACCGTCGGTAGGATGTCCATAACATGGCATACCTGGCCTGTAATCCGCCCGCTCTTGCGGATCACCCCGGGCCACTGGACTATTAGCGGCACACAAATGCCGCCTTCATGCTCGTATTGCTTGAACATGCGAAACGGCGTGTTGCTTGCATTGGCCCAGCCGTATCCGTAGCTCTGCCACGTATCTTCCGGACCGGGCATTACATCGGGAAGATTGCCCTTCTTGATTGGTCTGCCGTCGCGCGTCTGCTTGTTCAAAAACGATCCCTCACGCGACTGCTTGTACTCCACGTGGCATCCGCCGTTGTCCACAAGTACCATCATCAGTGTGTTCCGGAGTCGCCCCGTCTGTTCCAGAGCGTCGATGATACGCCCGATCCCTTTATCCATGCGCGCTATCTGAGCGGCATAAACCTCCATCCGTCGTTGCTGCCATTCCTTGTGTCTCTCATCCTCCCACGCGGGCACGTTCGGATGCCGCGTCGAAAGAGGTGTATCTGGTTTGATGACGCCCAGCTCTTTCATCCGCCTGAATCGCTGCCGGCGAAGCTCGTCCCAACCCATTGCGTAACGACTCCTCTGTTTCTCTATGTCCTCAGTCAAAGCGTGCAAAGGCCAATGTGCGGCTGTATATGCGGTGTAGAGAAACAGCGGAACCTCGTTCGGCGTTTCCTTTATATATCGTACCGCGGTATCACTGATGGCGTCGGTATAGTAGAAGTCCCCGTTCTTTTTCCATTCATCCTCCGCCGGCTCACCTTCACGGCTCAGCGTCAGCGGCGCAAAGAAGCTGCCGCATCCCTGCGGAGTTCCGAAGAAGTTATCGAAACCCCGTTCAAGCGGCGCTTTTCGGTTGAGTATCGGCTCGCCCGCATTGTGCCACTTGCCCACGGCACAGTTTCGGTAACCGGTCCTCGAAAGCGCCTCGGCGATTGTGACGTTCCGGCCGTTCTTGTAGCCGCGAATATGGTACTGACCCGTTAGCAGAGCGACCCTTGTTGGTGCGCACATGCTTTCAGTGTGAAACTGCGTGAAGCGAATGCCATTGGCGGCGATCCTGTCGATATTCGGCGTCGGAATCTCGCCGCCGTAGCAGCCGAAATCAGAGTACCCAATATCGTCGCCGATGATAATCAGGATGTCGGGGCGTCCGCGATCGTCCGATGCCTTCATGAGACGGGGCATCATTAGTGCAGTTGTGCCAATTCCCACCACCCTGAGAAAATGTCGTCTCGTATATTCACTCACAACCGAGTCTCCTGTGCTGTTTTTCACCAATATACGACGTTTCTGTCCGGAAATCGAGCGAATTGTGCCGGCTTTGGTCCCGCACGAGCCTCGTGCCTTACCGACGCTTGCTTGACGAGGCGTTCTTGATCTCTACTCCGACCTGCTCGGCCATGTGTCGCATGCGTTCGGTCAGTTGGCGAACAAGCTCGGGCTTTTCGGCCGCCCGGTTGTATCGCTCGGAGGGATCGATATCGAGATTATATAACTCGACGCCATTGACCGTCCGCAGCTTCCAGGGCCCCACCCGAATTGCTTCCGGTGCTCCGCGACCCTTGAAATAGAGAAACGTATCGCGAGGTGACTTGCCGGTTTGTCCCTTCAGGAACGGCATCAGATCGTAGCCGTCCAGTGGATAATCGGGCAGTTTGCCGCCGGCAGCTTTGACAAATGTCACGTACAGATCCATAGTTGCAGCCATTTCCGCCGACGTTCGTCCGGGCGGGATTTGGCCCGGCCACCGTACTATGCACGGCACGCGCGGTCCGCCCTCCAGCGTCGTATGCTTGGCGCCGCTGAGGTGTCCCGGCAAACCGGCGTGCCAGGGCAGGTTGCCTTCCTGGAGCATTCGAGCCGGCAGATCGAGCCAGGGGCCGTTGTCGCTGGCGAAAACCACAATCGTATTGTTCTCGTTGCCGGTCCGGCGCAGCGTCTCGACGATCCGGCCCACGGACCAGTCGATAGTCTGAATAACGTCGCCGTAAAGGCCAGCGCGGGATTTGCCGCGAAACTCATCCGTGGTGTGAATCGGCAGATGGGCCATCGAGTAGGCCATGTATAGGAAGAACGGTTCATCTTTTGCCTTCCGGATGAAATCGACGGCATGTTCTGTGTAGCGCGTCGTTAGGGTGTCCTGGTCAACCGGGTGCTCCACTTTCTTGGTGTTTTCGTAGAGCCATAAGGGCACGTCCGTCTTCACCCAGGGCCTGCGCATGTCGTTTGAGTACGGCAGGCCGAACCAATAATCGAAACCCTTGCCGACGGGAAGCGATTCGTCCCTTGCATAGCCAAGATGCCACTTGCCCATCATGCCCGTTCGATAGCCGGAATTCTTGAGCGCCTGGGCCAGCGTGATCCGGCCGTCGGGGATGCCGCCATTGCCGCCGGAGCCGGTACGCCCGAGGTTAACGCGAGGAGGGTACTGTCCCAGCAGCAGTTGTGTGCGGGCCGGCACGCACGAGGGAGCCGAATAGAACGATGTCAGGCGCAGCCCCTCGTCAGCAAGACGGTCAAGATTTGGCGTCCGGATCGTCGGATGTCCGTAACAGCTAAGGTCGCCGTAGCCGACATCATCAGCGAATAGTACGACGATGTTCGGCTTGCGACTGCTGCGATCAACAGCCTTAAGACAAGGCGTAATCACTGCCGAAACCGCGCTGGCGCCCAAAATATGCAGAAACGCCCTTCGTGAATGTGTGTCCTCGCGCTGCGAACAATGCTTCTTCACTGCCATACCTCCGAATCAAGTCAAGCAAATACTCATCTCTCATTGCCCCACAATTGGCTGTCGTCGCCACGGGCTTTTCGCCACTCGTGTCTCCACCTGTGAATATCGGCCGGTTGGATGAATCGTTTCGGCCTCCTCGCTTCCTTGTCCGGAATGGGAGGAAGTTTCGCCCCCGGCGCAGCCTGATACCAGTATGCGACACTCGCCAGGTCAAGCGTAAGGCAGTTGTTGTGCCCATGTTCGATAGTGAACTTCAGGGACTTGTCGAAGTAGAGCGGATCGCTGATGTGAAACCGATATACATGGGTCCTGCCCAGCCAGCCAAGATCGTCGTTGACTCGTGCGTATCCAAAGTATGGGTGAGTGAATAAAGTCTTGGGGCACCATGAAGTGTTAAAGTAGTCCTCAGTCCCTGTGCCGTGCAGAGTGGGCATTTTATCCCCGTCTATAAATATCATGTCGTCGCCTTCGCCATACCACATGGTCGTTGGAGAGTGGACATAGTAATTCACGCCTACGAAATGGCCTTTACCTTTGATGTCGGCTATGAGGTAATTGCGGTCACCGCGCGGATTCTTGCCCTGCGGTCCCAGCGTGCTCCACTCGTTTTCGCCGTCCGGCAAAGCCTCGGTAAGCTCGTGGTTGTACCACGCGCAGAACCGACCCGTATTGTCCGGCAATTCCTTCAATTCGACGTAGTCAACATAGTAATAAAAGGCCCTGATGTTCTTGCCCGTCTGGTTCTCGATCTCGATCCTGGCGCCGTTTGAAAAAGGCATCACGAAATACGAGACAAGCGCCCGGCCTTCCTTCGGCCCGACGGCAAGCGGCAGACAGGAAAACGGATAGCTCTCGTTCCACCCCTGCCCGAAGAAAGGACCGATGGGCGATTCCACCGAGGCAAACGAGTTGCCGTCCCAGTACATTCGCAGGATGATATCGTTTCTGTTGAGTTCTTCCGGGGGAGGGGCGATTGTGATCCAGATATGATTTATCATTCCCGCTCCCTTGACATCGAACAGCTTCCTGACCTCGCCGGCTTTGATGTTCTCGAATCGGTCGTTATTGCCGCCCGTTCGGTCATAGCTGCTAATGCGTTTTGTTTTGAAATCGCTGCGAATGCGGGCCAGGCCGGACAGGTCATTGCAGTTTTGAGCCCCGACAATCTCGATAGAGCTAATTGTCAATAAACAGCTCAACGTCAGAATCAGATAGCGTCGTTTCATTTTTCCAATCTCCTTTCGCTCAGTCGTACACAGAAGAGAATCCGCCGTGTGCACTTGTTCGTATGGATTTGTTCCCGTCTCACGCTCTCGTGGCTGAGTACCATCCAAATTAATTGTCCGCACCATGTTCTGATATGGAGCGATATTCGTCAAGATAATATATACGTGAACACTGCGCCGGGATTGTGTAGAATCGAGAAAGCAGTCCTGGGGACTCCCTATGGAGAACACAAGGATATCGACAACTTATCCTGGAGTGACAGCCTTATGAAACAGCACATAAAGACCACCGTGGCAGCGTTACTCGTAGTCGTTTTGTCAACTTTTTCAGGCCGATGCTCTGTATGGGCGGGCACCCAGCCCACCCGATACATGATCGTTGTTACCGGCGGCGAGCTTCTGTCGGGCGTCTATCCGGACGGGCACACGTACTTTATCACCCAGACCCTGCGCCCGCTGGGGTTGCAATGTATCGGTTCCATGAGCGTTGACGACAAGCGGGAAGATCTCAAAGAGGCTCTGCGATATGCTGCGGGAAAAGCACCGCTGGTAATTGTTACTGGGGGGCTCGGCCCCACTCCAAACGATGTTACTCGCGAGGTGCTCTCCGACTTCACCTCGATCCCGTTGAGAGAGCACCCGGATGTGCTGCAGAAGATGGCGCGACGCTTTGGTGGCTCACCCAACCGGCTCCGCGCTAATTTACGCCGGCAAACACAGGTGCCGACAATCGGCACATATCTCAAGAACGCCAACGGCACAGCGGTCGGCCTGGTTTTCGAATCGGCCGAGAGTGTGATCGTCGCGCTGCCGGGGCCGCCGCGTGAGTTGCAGACAATGGTCCGCGATGAAATGGTGCCGTATTTGAGCCGGCGATTCGGCACACGGCTGCCCGGGGCCTCTGTCAAACTGCGATTTGTCGGTCTTGGCCAGTCACAAATCGATCAGACGCTCAAAGAGCACGTGCCTCTGGCGCCCGACATTGTGATTTCCTCTCAGTTCGAGGGGGCACGGGTGGATTTCACCTTCTCGCTGCCCGACGACACGCCGCGGGACCGGACGCGGCTTGAGGAACTGAAAGGCAAGATAATGAAGCATCTGGGCGAGTCCGTTTACGCAGATAACGAGACTACCCTGGAAGAGTGCGTTATCGAGTTGTTAAAAGCAAGGGGTGAAACTTTGGCCCTGGCCGAAGCGGGCAGCGGCGGCGGTCTCACTGCGGCACTTAGTAGTGCAGGTGACGCGCGTCGAGTCCTTGCCGGCGCGTATATCGCTCCAAGCGCGGAAAAACTGCGCCGTCTGCTCGGCGTGCATGACGAAGATTGGCCCCCCGACACCGCTCACAGGCAGAGAACAGAACGACTAGTCTCCTCAGTGGCAGACATAACCGCAAGTCAGTGGGCGATTGCAATCGGCGAACCCTGGCGGGACGAAAACGGAGCCGCTAATATAGATGTCGCTTTGAAGCTGCCAAGCGGCCGGGTGGAAAGCCGACAGTTTCGATTTCGCGGTCCTGGGGACTCCCTACGGAGAACCGGTGAGTTGGCCCGTTTCAGATTAAGCACACAACTGCTCGACCAACTGCGGCGGAAGCTAAAGTGAGAGACGTGGCTCGAAAGACGATGGACGATGGACGGCGGACGTCTGGTACCCTGTATCTCGTCCCTCGTCTCTCGTCCATCATCCGTCGTTTGTGCCTTTGTCCGTATTCTTATTTCTCCAGGCACAGCAAACTTCCATCCTTCATTGAAACGTAAAGTCTTCCGTAAGCTGCGGCCATACCGTCAAAGACGGGCGGGCAATCGAGCGGGCAGCGCGCCAACTCGGCCCCGTCGGCGGCTGAGATGGCCATTAACACCGCTCCCCGGCTTTCGTCCGGGCCGTCCGGGCCGTCGATCTCCTCAGCGAGCAGGCCGGCCACAAACAGCACTTTGTCTGCTAAGACCATCGCCCGGACCTGGATCGGAACGGTCTTTTCCCAGTGGTTTGCCGGCTCGGCTCTGCCTACGGCGAATATGCGATACGGTCCGTCCTGCAACATGTTAGACCAGTGGACCTGCTTGCGGCCGTAGCCGAAGATGGTCGATTCGTTAAAGACGAGCAGCTTGCCGTAGATGAGATTCCTGTCGCGCCCGCTGCAGCCGGTCGAGATGGAACATTTTGTGCCGAAAATCCAGAAGGAGCGGTGAGTCCACGAATCATCCAGGAAATCGGTCAGTGTGAACAAATGCGGCTTTCCCTCGCCGACATTGACGCCGCGTTTGCTGAACACCATATCACGCAAATAGATGTGGCTGTCGTCGGCAGTGAGAATGTCCGCACGAGCGCCGGGCATGGTTGCCGGCGCGGACTGTTTGGGTTGTCGTCCCGTTTCAGGGTCGGGGCTGTAAATCGATGTCTTCGACAGGGTTTCGCCCGTCAGCGGTTGAAGTCGGTAGAGGTCGATCCCGCCATCCAGATAGGACGATCTGCCCGCCGTAGCATATACGATCTCGTCGCGAACCAGCACGCTTCCAAGCACAGGCGCCGCGGACTCGATTTGTCCGTGAGCGGCGATTCGCCGGTCGTCGCGGGCGACTCGCAGGCGCCAAGTGAGTTTGCCGTCGGAAGCTCGAACGCTGTAAACGTATCCGTCGCGGGATCCGAAGATCGCCCTGCCCTGATGCAGGCTCGGCGCAGAGTCGACGCGAGCGCCGGCGGTGAATCGCCAGGAGGACTTGCCGGAATCCGCGTCAATCGCTGCGACAGTGTGCTCGTCAACGGAGGCTACGAGCACTTTGCCCTCGGCGACAACCGGAGCGGTGAGTTTGTCGCCGACCTTCACCTGCCACTTGCGGCGCAAGACAGCCGACACCGAGGCGGGCGTGTAGCCGCTTCGTTCGGCATCGCTTCGATACGTAGGCCAATCTTGGGGATTTTCGATTTTCAATTTTCGGTTTTCGATTGATCCGTACGCGGGGCCTTTTTCTAATCGCTCCTGAACCGCTTCGGTCGTCCATCGTCTCTCGTCCATCTTCGAGGCCAGGGCGTGAAAGCCGGTCAGCTTGGCCCCGACGTAGCATGCGCACGGATGAGGTGGGGTGTAGATAAGTCCGTTGGCCGGCATGACGCCGTACTTGCAGGCGCCGCGGGCCCAGCTATTCCAGAGGACGTCGCCCGAGGCCAGATCGATGAACTCGGTCCCTCTTCTGCCGGCAAGGATATAACGGTCGGTGGCCTTGTTGGAGTAGCATCGGTGATGGTGGCTCGGGTTCTCCGGCTCGATGTGCATCGTCACTTCACCAGTGGCAAGATTGAGTTGCGTCGCAAAGTACGGGCCCCACGATGGGCCTCTTTTCGATGGGAACGGCTTGAATCCGCCCACCCAGAGGGATCCGCCGGCGACGAAAAGGTCACGGATTTCGGTGAGCAAGGTCGGCTTGGTCCATTTCGCCCGGCCGTTCTTTGCCGATCGGGCTGTCACCGTCTTGCCGTCGCTACAATAAACGGTGCCGTCGTAAACACATCGCAGAGGAGCAGAGGGTTCGGACCACACGTTTTGTCCGGTGGCGAAGTCGAGACTGACGACCTGCCCGCCGTTCTGGTAGAACACGCGATCGGCCTCGGCACACAGACTATTGGTTCTCAGTCCCGAAGCGTCTTCGTCGTCTTTCTTCCAGAGCAATCTCCCGGTGTCGGCATCGAGAGCGACGACCGATTTGGCGCCTTTTGCTTCGACCGAACGGAGACGCTTGACCAATGGCTCGGCCGTCTCTCGCTTATCCAGAGGAGAGGACCTGCGCTTTAGAATCTCCGCAAACTTGGCCTGCTCGGCGGTCCGCTCATCGGTGACGCCTCGAATAGCCAGAATTAAGATTCCCTTGTGCAGGATGACTTCCTCGGCGCCTTCGGTGTCGTCGTAAACTTTGATGATCTGCCCCGTGGCGGCATCGACGGCGGTCAGCGGTGCGTGAAGACCGAGCGTCACATAAACGTGGTTGCCGATAGCCACCAGTTTTCGCTGAAGCTGACGGGGAGTGCCTCCCCAGTTGACGATATGGGGAAACCATGCGCCGACCTTCTTTTTCCAGAGCAAGGTCCCGTTGAAGGCGTCGCGAGCTACGAGTCGCCATTCGGGCGTCTGCCGGATGGATGAAAGAGAAGACTCGTCCACGATATAGAAAATCCGTCCGCCTGCCGAGACGACGGCATAGATGTTCGGAATGTGCTCGTGGCTCCTGTCATACCTCGGCCCGCCGACCCATTGGACATGGCGCGGGGGCCCGACCACCTCGTCGTGAGCTACGGCATTTCCGCTCGGATCGTGGAGATAGTGGGTCCACTCGTCAATATTCGTGGGGCGCGGTTTGACGGTCTTTTTCCAGCTACCGCCTTGTTTTGTGTACAACGTGCCGCCGGGAGCAAGAACGCGCATCGCTTCGAGCATCTGTACGTCGTAAAGGTCCTCGGCTACCACAAGGTTTACGAGGTTATCGACGTAGGGAAGGCGTTTGCCGTCGAGCCGCTCGACCGACACCGGGCCATAAAGACCGAGTGACCGGATGTGATCGCGGGCCTGCTCGACATTCTTTTCGTCGCGGTCCAGACCATGAACGATGTAGCTGTTGCTTGCACGTAGTGCCGCCGTTAGCTTGCCGTTGCCACAACCGAGGTGAACAATCAGGCCGCCCTTGACGTTGGTGGCGTCGAGAATTTGCCCGGCCTTTTGCGTATCATCTACCGGTTGAGCCGCTGCCGACGCGATCGTGCATAAGGCCAACAGGATGTAGGTAAGCTTTCTGAGCAAGCGGGATTTCTTTTTCATAGCTGCGTCTCCTTCTTATTTGCATGATTCATCGGATGGATCATGGTACTGCACAAAAATATAGCGTACTCCGTAAGGAGTCCACTATCCGTTAATTTACTCCGCCGGCGGGCTTCATATCATCCGGCATTCGCACTGCGATGACCTTCCCCCGGGCACAGACCTCACCTTCGGCTAAAAGTGCGGCAGTCACTACAACTTTACGACCCTTTATCTCCTCCACCTTTCCACGAACCTGCAGAGGCGGCCCGAGCGGGGTAGGACGCAGGTAGTCAACGTGCAGCGACGCAGTCACAAATCGAAGCGGCGGATCCGTATCCATGTCCCGGCTCTCGGACCGATAGACCGCAGCCGAGGCGGTGCCTATGCAATGGCAGTCGATCAGCGACGCAATCAAACCTCCATAGACATAGTCTGAAATGCCAGTATGATACGGCTCCGGCTCAAAGACTGCCACAGTCTCTTCACCATCCCAATAGCTCTTTATTTTCAGCCCGTGCTCGTTGAGCCTGCCGCAACCGTAACAATGGCTCAGCTCATCCGGATAGAAATTCTGAAACGCTCTTCGATTCATAATTCGCTGCTGCCTCTAAGTGCCTTCACGCCCACTTCTGCAATTCAATAATGTTTCCCTCGGGATCGGTCATGTAAACAAACGTGATTGTGCCGGCGTTGGTGATCTCGGCGGTGACCAGATCGCCCACACAATCGCCTCCGGCTGCAAGCACCTCGTCTCGCGCCGATTCGACGTCGTCAACCTCGAAGGCAAGATGTGCAAAGCCCGGGCGATTGATTGCCGTCTGAAGCCGTTTTTCCGCCCTGTTGTACTGGAATATCTCGAGCGTAGGCCCGTCATCGCCGAAACCCGGCAGTCGCAGGTGAATGCCGCGCACCTCAGCGCCGGGCACGCCCGTGGACCGCTCGACCCATTCGCCGGAGCTTGCCCTCTCGGGAGGTACCCGATTGCACCCGAGGACCTGCTGATAAAAGTCGGCGACCTTGCGCCAGTCCTCGGCAACGATATTTGTGTGTCTGTATTTCGCTCTCATTTATTTGCAGCCTTAACACTCGGCGGTTTCTGATCAGCCGGTACCGGCGACTGATAGGGCTTGCCATCGGTGGCTTTTAGAAAGAACGCTTTAGCCTCTTTCAATAACTTCGGTCGTGTGAGAAGATCCACGCCTGTCGCGGCAATGACTTTGGCCGCTACGACTGCTCCTTTTCGCCCTGCCCGTGTTCCGCTGCAGGCGGTGGTGGCCCAACTGTGCCAGGGAACGTCTTCGGCCGCTGTCGTTACGCTAAAACCCGCGGTCGGAACGATCCAACTGACCTCAGCCACATCGGTCGAGCCGCCTTCCACTTCGCCGGGCTTGTCGGGAAGCGGTTTTATTTTGTCGTTGAATCCCTTCTCTTCCTTCTTTACGACTCGCTGTAGCGAACGGGCAAATTCCTGCTCTTCTTCGGTAAACTGAGGCGCACCGATAAGTTCAAGATTTTTCTGCAATGCCTTCTGCAACGGCCGATTCAGAAGATATTCGTGTACGCCTGTTATCAAGTGGACCTTGTGAGTCGTCTCCGTAGCAAGCGCAGCACCTTCGGCAATTTTGAGAATTCTGTCATAATACTTCCGGACTTCAGCACGATTGATATCTCGAACAAAATACCAGACCATAGCATATTCCGGAACAACGTTAGGCGCATCTCCGGCATTAGGAATGACGTAATGAATTCGTGCCGTGGGCTTGACGTGCTCGCGCATCAGGTTTACACCGTAATTCATAAGCTCCACGGCATCGAGAGCGCTGCGCCCGTTCCAGGGATCCGCCGAACCATGTGCCGCCTGGCCGAAGAATTCGACTTCAAAACTGTTCATCGCCCGCCCGGTCTGATTGCGCACTTCATTGTCGTAGCTGGGATGCCATTCGAGCACGGCATCGAGTCCGTCAAAGACCCCGGCTTTCGCCATATAAACCTTTCCCACTACAGTTTCCTCAGCAGGCGTTCCGAAAAGCTTGAGCGTACCTTTCAGATCGTTCTGTTCCATAAGTTGCTTCAAAGCGATTGCGCTGCCAACACTGGCGGCCCCAAACAAATTGTGCCCACACCCATGCCCGGAGGTCACACCGTCGGTACGGGGCTTTCGCTCAGGGACAACTTGATTGCCCACACCCGGTAGAGCATCATACTCTGCAAGGATGCCGACAACCGGTGAGCCGCTTCCGTAAGTCGCCACAAAGGCGGTAAGCATATCCGCAACGTTGGTCTCAACCTCGAAACCGGCATCCCTGAGCTTGCCAACCAGCAAATCCGCCGACCGTGTTTCGCGTAGCGCCAGTTCCGAGTAATCCCACAATTCTATTGCCATCTCCTCAATCACAGCTTCTATCGAATCCACCTGCTCGACGACCTTTTGTTTCAAGAGGTCGGTGTTCTGTGCAAACGTCATCTGCGTGCTGAACAACGATACTGCGGCAAAAGTCGCTAATCTCAGGAGGACATTGGATACAGGCAAACCGACCGTATCAGTATTCAATTTATTCATGATTTATCCTTCCTGGAAGTTTCAACGAACTTCTTACGTGCAAACCCAGCGGTGTTTGTCTTGTTCGAGAAATTTTTTTTGAATTTTCTCAGGCAATCTTCCTTCGATCCTTTGAGCAGGTAAATCCTGCCGCGGATCGTCTTCTTCTGGCCCCTCTTCAGCGGGCCGACTCGGACGGAAAGGTGCATGCATTTCCAAGGGTTATGTCCCTGGGCGGAGATGAACGATTCCCAGGCAATGCCCATTGTCCATTTTTTGCCTTCGGATTCGCGAACAAGCAGCCCGGTATAAGCATCGCGGTCGGAGGTGGGCCATTTTTCCGAAAAGACGAAATTGCCGTCCTTTCGTTCCTTCTCCCACGCCATGATCGCCGGGCGGTATCTGTGATTGAAATGAATCTCCCGCGGGTATTGTCCTTTGATCAGATCGAGACCGTCGGCGCCGAGAAAATACGTATGCTCGTGGTTTTCGTCCAGGAATATGTGGTTCTGCTCTTGCGGCTTCACAGGATTTCCAGGGTTAAAGCAGGGGATGATCGCCGCGATCTCAGGCCAGTCGTGGTCTGTGGTGTTTGTGATATCCAGAGTCATGACGGCTCCGTTTTCCGCCGCCTTGACTTTCATCTTCAACCACTCTGAATTCATCTGCGCGAGCGTACCCCCGGCGTTGACTTCCCATTTCCACTCGTGTGATCCGTGAGTATGCTCGCCCTCAGTGACGGCATCGAACAAATGCCATTCATAAAACCAGAAATAAGCGAATCCCGCCTCGTCCGTTCGGGATTCCACCTTAATGCCTCGCTCCCATATTGTCAGCTTCATCTGCTTTTCCGCATTTGCTCTTCGCGCCACACATGAAGACGACAAAGCACATTGAACAACCATCATAGTCAATACAAGTTTCCGCTTGTACATTATTCAACCTCCCTTTTCATTACGGCACAACGTTCGAGTTGGCCAGCCGCCTCAGCCCGATGGTGGGGCAAGCCCCACTCTACCGTGCTTGGAGAAACCGGATGCAGACTGGCCTTCCGACGGAGATCTTGTTCGCCGTTGGCTCGAGGGCGCCGGTTCTGCGGTTGATGCGGAAGACAACGACGCTGTCGCTGCCCTGGTTGGCGACGAGGCAGAATTTGCCGGTCGGGTCGATGTTGAAGTTTCGCGGCGTTTTGATGTCGGCGGTTTCGTGCTCGACGAAAGTCAGCGTCCCTGTAGCCTGGTCGATCCTGTAAACCGCAATACTGTCGTGCCCGCGGTTTGAGCCATAGAGGAACTTACCGCTCGGATGTACACGCACCTCGGCGCATGAGTTGGAGCCGTCGAACGTATCGGGCAGCGTCGGGACGGTCTGGATTTCGGTTAGAGCGCCGGCAGCGGAATCGTAGGCGAAGGCCGTGACGGTGCAATGGAGTTCGTTGATTACGTAGGCGTACTTGCCGTTCGGGTGAAAAGCAAAGTGTCGCGGCCCGGCACCGGGCTTGAGTCTTGCGAACGCAGGATCGTTTGCGACGATTGTCCCCTTTTCAGCGTCCAGTTTGTAGATCATGACCTTGTCGATTCCGAGGTCGGCGACGAATGCGAAGCGGTCGTCGGCGCTGACGTTGATCGAATGGGCATGGGGGCCCTTCTGGCGATTGGGATTGATGCTGGAACCTTCATGCTGCACGAAGCCGGTCGGTTTTGCGAGTCTGCCGTCCGGTTCGATCGGGATAACCGAAGCGCTGCCGCTGCCGTAATTGGCTACGAGCACGTTCTTTCCCGCATGGTCGATGCTGACATGGCACGGGCCAGCCCCGCTTGAGGATTGTCGGTTGAGGAATTTGAGATCTCCGGCATCCGCGTTGATCACATAGGCACTGACAGCCCCGGTTCCGCCAGACTCGCTGACGGCATACAGGAATCTGCCGTTGGGATGAATTTCCAGAAATGACGGATTTTTCGCCTCTGCGGCAAGGACTGGATCGGAAAGTCTCCCCGAATCGAGGTCGAGCACGCTGCGGTAGATCCCCCTGCTGGAATCGGCGCCCCGCGTGTAAGTGCCGAAATAGACGGGCAGCGATTCGGCGCAAGCCGTTGATACCGCCGCAAGAGAAATTACTGATGCGATAAAAGCTCTGATCTTCATGTGTGAATACCTCCTTAACTACTCAAAAAGTTCGATATTACCCCCTGTGTGGATGAAAAGCACGTTGGCGCCCTTGTCGAAGCGGCCCTTGCGAAGATAGTCGATCAGTGCCGCTGCGGCCTTTCCCGTGTAAACATAGTCCAGAAATATGCCAAGACGCCGGGCGAACAGTTCAACAGCTTCCCGGCAGCCGGTCGTCTTGACGGCATAGCCCTTGCCAATGTAGCTGTCGTCAACAACGACGCCCGACGGCTCCACGGACGCATCGATTTCGGCGGCTGTCGTTCGCGCAAGATCAAGGACATCTTCTTGAAGCGCAGCTCGTGGTTTTGCCACACTGATACCGATGATTTTGCCTCGCCAGCCTGAAATCGCCTGCCCGACAACGAGGCCCGCCTGCGTTCCCGCCGAGGAAGAGGCGTGGATAACTGCGTCGAATTCCACTCCCAGGCGTAGCTGGTCCGTCATGATCTCAGAGAATGCGTTGACGTAGCCCAACGCGCCGCGCGGTGTGGAGCCGCCGACCGGCATCCGATACACTTTCCTGCCCTGCGATGTCAACCGTTCTTCGAGTTTCTCTGCTTCACAGGTCCAATTGTCCCAGTCGGAAGAGTCAACATGGTGGCACGTAATCCCCAGCAGATGGTCGAGCCGCAGGTTTCCCGTCGGATTCGCAGGCTCTTTGCCGCCGAGGACGAGATGCACCTCCATGTTGCCGGCGACGCCGTACGATGCGGCAACCCGGCAGAAGTTCGACTGGTTGGCGCCGACAGCGATCAGTGTGTCGCACCCCTGATTGAGTGCGTCGGGAAGCAGAAAATCGAGCTTGCGCGTCTTGTTGCCGCCGAAACCGAAACCCGTCAGATCATCCCTTTTGCAGTACACGTTTATGCCGTACTCGTCCGATAAATAGTCGATTCTGTGCACTGGCGTGGGCAAAAGCGAGTTGTGCAGCCTGGGAAAAGGCCTGAGGTGCTGGTCAATAGTAAACATGCGATGTTATCTGGTGTCTAATGGTTCCATGCCGGAGTGAGCGTCCGCCGGTCAAGGCAGATCGGTGGATCATATCATTGTCCTGGACTCCGTCCCCGTCGGCGCGCCGGAAATGCCGCGCACGCCCGGGAGCCATCAGAAGCCGGCTCCGAAAGTCAGGGCCCGGCCGCTGAAGGGAAATATATCTCGCAGAAGCAGGATTCTCAAGTGAAAAATCGGGTCGAAAAGTGCTCGATTCATAGCCATATATGGAGTCGGAGAATCTTAAATATCGACTTTTGAAGTCGTCTCTAACTTTTTTTTTCATTTTTTTAAGAATTTGTCAAAAAGACTATCAACATCTTCCGGTTCAGAATCGCCTCATAATATAGAAGGGCATAGAAGGCATCGAACATGTTCGCCTGAAAATAGGATTCCACCGGGGAATCCGCATTTATTAACCAAATTTATTGTAAGGAGACAATCATGAGAACCAGAAATTTTGTATCAGCAGTCGTCGCTTTGTCGCTTCTAAGTTGTACTGCCTTTGCAGACAGACAATTAGAAAGGTCTGAGATTTTGAAAATTTTTAAGACTCTGACAAACCGGCCGCAAAAAACGTGGATTTCCGCCGGTACGATTGAGGCGACGCACGAAGAGTACAGAACGGCAAAAAGAACGGGCGCAGATCAGACCAATGAAGGGATTCAAAAACGTCAGGTCAACGCGAGCAAACGGGAATTAACCAGTGATCTTAAGAAAAACAAGCGTGATGTGATGCCGGCAAACGTTCGCGGCAGATTGTCCAACGAATACACGATGAATTCAGATGTCGTAGTCAGATATGATGGGAACAGATTCTATTGGGAAATCAATGCCAACTCTCGCACCGACTCTGTAAAGCCGAACGCGGACCTGGGAAGCGACCAGTTCGATCCGGCCCGAAACGCCAGGCGTATATTCGTCTGGGACGGGCAAAAGTACACTATCTACTCGCGCTCCGGCCATCGTGCAATTGTTGACGCCACAGGTTCCTTACCACACGTTGTCAATGGCCCGTTAACCGCCGGGCTTATTCGCTGGGGATATGGTCATTACACGTACAAGAATCTTTCGGCCTCCGAATCCTCCGCAACCGAGAAACATATCGACGGTCAAGCTCAGGTACATCTGACGCTCAACAGATCGGATGGCTCGGAAATTTCCTGTGTGCTCGACGCCGAAAGAAATCTCGCCGTGATCTCCCATCGTGTAGAAGGGCCTGAAAAGACTACCTTCAAACAATACGGCAACTACCGGGTAGTCTCGGGTAAGTTAGTTCCCACTATAGTTGTGATAGAACAACGCGATGCCGGGACAAACAGACTCTTAGCCAGCGACTTCTGGCATTTCAAGTCAATAAGCGTCAACACTCCCGCCATCGGGGATTTCAGCATTGAGTATGACACCGATGACGTCATAGAGTATAAGTCCCCCATTACCAAAAAAGCTGCGGTGTACCGCTACTCGCCTATGATTGATGCCGAGATTCTCCTGGCGGAGAGATTGGCATTCGCAGCGTCCGAGGGTATGCAGGAGCAGAACTGTGCGACGGCAGCGCTAAAATACACTGCTTCGCAATTCGGTAAAGATATTCCAGACGACCAGCTTGCTCAGCTCGTCAAAGGACCGAACGGAGCTACAAGTCTTCGTGTGATGAAGGAGTTCGTCCGGCGACAGGGTCTCCATTGCCGGGCGGTCAAGACCGACATTGAGACTCTTAAGGGCCTGAGCGACTGCGAGGTAATTCTGCATATCCCGAAGAAGAACCATTTCGTAACGCTCGGCGATATTGACAGCGCGTACGTGTGGAGCATAGATCTGACAAACGGCAGATTCTGCTATCGCACCGATGCCGGCCTCTTCGGCATGGATTGGAGCGAAGGCACCGCCCTGTTGGTTTCCGACAGTCCCATCACGGACAAACTGAACGACATCGACGATGGCAGGCTTCGGACAATAGTCGGGGCGGCAGGCTATACGTGCACCGACCTCCTGCAGGAAGACGAGTATTTCAGTTGCACCTCAGGCCGTTGGTGCCCAGGTTCGTACGAGTATTGGCCCGAAAGATGGGGTTGCGAGGAGGCTGAAAGCGGCTTCTGCATAGGTTCCTCGATGCTCTGGCTTGCAGAATGTGCCTGCATACTCGACCCGGATGACTTTGATTGCGATGTTGACGGGGACTGGAGCTTTTACTTTATGCAGGCATGTTATTAGCGAAATCGTCCGAACGATAAGGCAAAGGCAGGTGGGAGTTCCTCCCACCTGTCTTTTTTAATGCCCGACTGTTAGGAGTTTTGAATTGAAACATGGTCCAAAAAATGGTATTATGATGCTGTTGGATTTTGTCAGGGCCTTTTTCCTGACTATCTCTTCGTCTTGCAGGATATGTTTCCTGCATCTTTGCGGGAGGTCGTGTTATCGAAAGGTTAATTGTATTAGCTTTATTTCTTTGCGTCGGCTCAATTGCAATCGGGGATGTCTCGACTACGGTTTACTTAGCTGACGGCAACACGCCTATAGAGTTGGCCGATCCCAACGTCCCTTTCATTTATCGAGATATCATGGTCGGCACGAAGCTGACGATAATCGTCAGTTCGGACGCCAACGAGGGTTGGGCCGGCAGACTGGAGATCGACGGGACGGACAGGGATTACGGCGCTATTTCGGCCAGGGATTACAACGATGTCACTCGTGATTGGGAGGGCTCGCATTTAGAAGCGGCCGGCACCTCGGCCAAGGTCACTTATGATGCCGATTCTTTGAAAACCTCTGTTGGCCTGGTGAGTGACAGCACTGGCGTACCGGGCGATTGGTTTGTTGTTGATTATACCGCAACAAACGTGGGCAACTGCCACGTGGGCTTCTACGAGGACTTTTTGCGAGGGAGCGATGACCGCAACCCTTTCGATCCGTCGCCTGGTCCGGTTGTCCTTATCCACGAACTTGTGTTTTCGCACGTTCCAACCCGCGACTTCACCGGGGATGCGAATGTCAACTTTGCCGACTTTGCCGTACTTGCCTCATTCCAGGGAGTGACAAACTGCGCCGATCTGAACCAGTGCGAAGGAACCGATCTTGACGCCGACGGCGACGTTGACAGCGATGATATGATGCTTTTTGCCGACTACTGGCTCGAGAAAACGGAATGACCGCGCGCCGTGAAAAAGCAGCCTGCACGAATCGCCGTTGTTTGGTTTGACTCGTCTCTGGAATACTCATACAATGGGCCATTATGAAACGCGCCGGCTTCACACTCATCGAATTGCTTATTGTGATTGCCGTGATTGCTCTTCTTGTGGCCCTGACGACCACGGCATTGCGAATGGCCAAAGCGCAGACCAAAGCAGTTGTGTGCCGCTCAAATGTCAGACAGTTGACATTTGGCCTGCTCATGCACGCTGAAGTAAACGGAACGTTCCCACATGGTTTCAGGCCTACATATACAGGCCCGGGTGATTCTTTGGGAAGTGCTGAAATAGACCAGTTAGGATGGTGGTGGCTCAACGACATTAAGAACTTTGCCGCGAAATCCGACAGTGAAGAGCGTGTATTTTACTGTCCCTCCAAGAAATTAGACAGCCTTAATCGACAGCAGAACATTCTCTGGGGCAATTACGGTGTGAACCGGTCAATATGCAGGACTTTTCCACCTTCGAGAATCCCCAACAAGATGGAATTTACCGGAACGCCTTTGAGCCCTGGAAGCATACCGCATCCCGGCCAGACGTTACTTGTTGTTGACAGCGGCTATAGTTTAGTCAACTGGTGGTACGTTACGGATGTTCCGCCCCGGCCTCTCGGCAGCGCCGCCGAAGATTTAGGCTATGTCCCGGGCCTCGATATTAACGCAGGAAGGAACCTGTTGCCCGGACAGCAATCGGACGCCATAAATGGCCGCCATCCGAATAAGACTGTCAACGTCGGATTTGCCGATGGGCAGGTCAGCCCCAAAAAGGTCCAGGACTTGTTTGTGGAGTATGTTGAGAATACAGAGGACGAATACAAAAACAGGACCCCCCTTTGGACGCCGAAGTAAGTCTGGCTAAAGAGAGGCTTCTTTAACAGCAGCCTCTACTTCCAGGTCGTTCAAATATTCGACTACCAACTCATTCTCCAAGATGGGCTCCGTATCCGTGGGGGATTTCTTATAGAACTGGGCTTTCCGGGGGAGATTGGACCCGGGATCAACAAAAACACGCCATTTCTTAAGTTTCGCCTGACCACGGCTGCCTCTTTCAGTCCATGTCAAGTCGTACACCTCAGAGTCTTGGGTGTCGGACTGTAAAGTGTCATCAGCCACCCTGTTCCATATCGCATCCGGAGGGACCTCGGACATGTTATCGAACGGCACGATACCCAAAGGACTGTTTATTCTTCTTCTCGCAGCCGCGGCGCCGGCTTCAGTGAACGGAACCGCTTCGGGCGCGACGTTACGGGAACTCTTGACCTTCTTAGGGCCGGCACGGAAATCCCAGAGAGTCAGCTCTTGTCCGACTTTCGACATATATATGCCCAGCGAACTTGACGCCCATTCTTCTGTCTTAGGTTCTGTTCCGCCGGGATCAAATATCGAGACGTGAATATTCCCGGCTATCCCGATGGCCCTGTAAATCTGGTTCAGGTCTATGGCTTTTGCCGCCGGCGTGCCGAAGAAGAACGCAAAACCTATCAGAATCACCGCAGCGGCGGCAATTGCCGGCTTGAGATACCGCTGAAGATTAACGACCGAGACTTTCTGTTTCGGCTCCGGCGAAACAGCCTCGGGCGCAGCTTCGGTAACGCGGGTATCTACAGGGTCCTCCTGCTCGAACACCTGCACATCGACCGGCCAATCGGCATACATCCGGCCGGATTGACGCCCTGCGCCATGGCCGGTTTGCCCCCGGAACGTAAAGCGGGTGGCAACTCCTGAATCGGGGCGTTCGGCAATAGAATAGACGGCGGCGTGCAACTGCTGAATCTTAGCCAAACACGTCGGGCAACTGCGCAGATGCAAGGCGACGGACTCGCGGAATTCAATATCCCGGTCCCCAGCCGGATCGATGCCGTAGGGGAAACAATGCTCAAAAATGTCGGCTTCCGATACCTCTTTGCAGGAGAGTTCTTTTTGAGCTGCATGGCCCGGCGTCAATTCACTGCGAGCCGACTCCCGATACTGATACAGAAGTTCTCTGCAATCGGGGCATGTGCACAGGTGTTCCAGAACTTCAGCGTCGGTTCCGCCAAAGACCATCCCCGCAACGGCCGGAATAGCAGCCTGGGCTTGTGAGCAGCCGTCGGCGGGCTTCTCTGCTATAAACTGACCGAGGCGGCATAGTTGCGTATGAGTGAAACCCAGATTCCTGAAGGTTGACAGCTCCTCGGAACAGGCCCGGCAGTTGTCGAGATGTACGGTCACGGGCGTTGGAATACTTATCTGCAACATCGGATCGGCGAGACTTGGGAGAAACGGCTTGACAGTCCTGCATGTGACCGACTTGCCGATCCAGGCAAAGTGAAGGCTCAGCAGTTCGCTTATAACCAAATCCTTTTGACTTTGTGCTGCGTTGCCCGTGCCGGCTAACAAGGCCCCCAGCCGGCCGATGTCGGCTTTACAGCGCCGGCAGGAATCAACGTGCCGGATAACACTCTCAGGAACGTCTTCCTCGACTCCCTTGTCGAGCAGATCGAAGTAATATTGCCGGGCAGACGCACAATTTGACCGGGAATTATAAGAAATCATTTTGATCACCTTGATTTTTCTGGATAGATTGGCGTATTCTCTTGAGTCCTGTGCAAAGATATCGAGAAAAAGTCCTCTTGGCCACGTTCATCTCTCTTGCCCCATTGCCGGCATCGTAGTCTCGAACGCACGTGTCGGCGACAGCTTCAGCCTCACGGCCCGGCAGTTGCCGTCTGATTGACTGGAGCATTTTTTTTGTCTCTTCAAGCTGGATAGCGTCTTTCTCAGGACCCTCTTGCGTCTTTTGGCGATCAATGCGTTCGCCGTATCCGCGAATATGGTCTCGGTAGATTTTTGTTCTGCGAGCGGCATCAATAACGTCATTCGCGATGACCCTATAGAGATAAGATTCAACCCGCTGGACGTCCGCCGGAACGGGCCTTGAGACAACAGACAGGAATAAATCCTGGAAAATGTCGTCCGCCACCGACTCCTCCCTGACGTTGAGAGAAATCATAGCGCGGATTTCCTCGCCGTAAGTGGCAAAAACATTTGCAGCCTGTCTCACTCTTTGCTCGGTATCGATCATTTGCGTATCTCGTGAAGCGTGAAGCGTATCTCGTTAATCGCTTCATGCTTCATCCCGATAGACGGCATCGGGAGATGTCTCGTCCTTCGTCTCTCGTTGTCCGGGCGTTAATTATAAATGAGATTTAGAGTTGAAGTCAAGCATAAAAACACAGAAAAGTTGCCCAGCCCAGCGCTGGGCTGGGGAATTTTCGCCTGGAACGAATGCAAGTCTTTTCTATTGCCGGACTTAACCCCGATCGACTCACATCGGGCTTTAGTAAAATTACCCAGCCCAGCGCTGGGCTGGGGAAAGCGGGTATCAGGATTCGCAATCCATAGGGGATGCT
This sequence comes from Planctomycetes bacterium B3_Pla, assembly GCA_005223045.1. Lineage (GTDB taxonomy): Bacteria > Planctomycetota > Phycisphaerae > Sedimentisphaerales > Anaerobacaceae > SG8-4. Next base: position 147,363 of record NJBM01000012.1, read on the forward strand.
CCCACTTGGGACGCCTTACGGTGCTTACGGTATTGCACAATACCATCCCTGACAGTACAATCGGCTGCAATGGAAAAACCTGCTTGCAGGACAAGAGACGATTGTTTCAAAAAGAGAGGATACGATGAAGATAATGAGTAAACCGGCGATGACAAGTAAGATCCAACTGTGCAGCCTTGCTCTACTATTATACATATTCTCAGCCTGCGCGGCGCAGGCACAGCAGTGGACCCGGTTCCGCGGACCAAACGGCCAGGGGATAAGTCAAGCCAAAACGATACCGGTCAAATGGACCGAGCAGGATTACAACTGGAAGGTGAAACTGCCGGCCGGAGGCCACGGTTCGCCGGTAATCTGGAAGGACAAGGTGTTCGTAACATGCGAAAAGCCCGAGTCTTCCGGCGGGATACTTCTGGCGCTGAGCGTTTCCGACGGCCTGGCGCTGTGGCGACGGCAATACAAACTCACTACCTACCGCTTCCATAAAGACAATTGTTATGCTACCTCCACACCTGTTGTGGACGCGGACCATGTTTACGTCCTCTGGCAGACGAATAAGGAAACGATCCTGGCCGCCCTGGACCACGCCGGCAAGGAAATATGGACACGAACCTTCTCAGGCGTGCACACTCGATTTGGAGCCGGCACGTCACCCATGCTTTACGATGATCTCGTTATATTTACACATGAGCATTGGGAAAACGACAAAGGATACGAAAGTACCTGGAAAGCCCTGGATAGACAGACAGGCCAGACACGCTGGACGAAAAAACGAAACAACAAGCAAGAATCTTACTCGACACCTTGTGTTTACTCGCCCGACGGCGGTGAACCTCAGTTGATCTTCACCAGCGAGGCCCATGGAATAACCGGCGTCGATCCTCGTTCCGGAACAACGATATGGGAATTGGAGCCGGTGCTGCCGGCCCGGGTAATAAGTTCGCCGGTTATTGCAGGCGGTCTGCTGATCGGCACGTGCGGCAAAGGCCCGGCGGGAAAACAGTTGTCGGCAGTCCGCCCCGGCTCAAACGACGGTTCCCGTCAGCCCTCGCTCGCCTACATAAGCACGGGCAAGTCCGCTCCTTATGTTCCTACTCCCCTGGCGAAAGACGGTTTGCTCTTTACGTTTCACGACAAGGGAGATGTCTGCTGCCTGCGCATCGACACCGGCGAAGTACTCTGGTGCGAAAAGCCCGGCGGCAAGTTCTACGGCTCGCCAATTTGGGCCAACGGCCTGTTGTACTGTATCGACAGAACAGGCAACGTTCTTGTGATCAAAGCGTCGAAGGCTTACGAACTGCTGGCGATAAATTCGCTGGGTGAAGGCAGCCAGGCTACTCCCGCAATTGCCGGCGGCAGAATGTACCTGCGCACTTATTCACACCTGATCTCGATCGGAGGCAAAAGAGAAAAGTAAAAAGGTCAAAGGCAAAAAATAGCGTATTGCGTATCCCGATGCACGTCTATCGGGATTGCGTATCACGCACGACGCAATACGCACGACGCAATACGATATACGAGAAAGACCTTGGACGACAGATACGCTATCGCAGACAATGGACATGATATATTGAGCCACACTTCAAGGGGCATCAAGATACATGTCCTCACTCTGGATCAGATCCTGGCTACCGATATTTGCGGAAGGATACATAACGATTCGAGGATGAAGTATTACAAATTGATTAGGCCTCGAGAGACCAGAGTACGACAGGCAGTCGAGGAAATTGACGGCATGGCCCGGGATACCGTCTATTCAAGATTGCTGATAATTGACGTGAGGCGCATAACTCTGACCAAGCTTCAATGGGCTTACAATAAAATAGTCGGCTATAATCGAAGAGACCTGAACAAATTGTGCTATATCATCTTGATAGGCGACGGCCCGGGTAACTTATTTCGCGCGGGCAAGGCGCTGGATGTCTTTGTTCCCCATCTTGCCATGCACAGGGTGGATTTTCATCCTGCACTGTTCTTCTATGACCCTCTCCTTCATTATGAGCCCGATGAGATTGAACGTTCGGGCATAGATTACGAATTCGTGGTCCCGGACAAAATCCCAAGAAGACTTGTCCCGCATTTCAAGAAGGATGAGGATATGAGAGTGGACAGGATAAGACGCTATTTTAGAGCGACAGGCAAGGATGACCAGGTCCGCAGGAAAAGACTGAAAAGACTGAGAAATCTGTACAAGAAAAGAATCGCAGAGCAATTTCCCAACCACAAGGATCAGACGAGAGCCTGGCTATCGAAAAAAGGCGTCGGATTAGCAAGCGAAAGATTGCATCTATACCCTCTGTTCTTCGAAGACTGGGTGCACGATCTCATGCAAAAAGCAGCGGAAGGTTAGATCCATCGTCCCCGTTCTCTTTCTCTTTCTGAACAGGACTCCGTCGAGTACAACAGCGAAAAAACTCTCTGCGTTGTCCCGAGTCGGCTGGTGGTTATTGCCTGACTATTGTAGCTACCCAAGGGCTTTTGCTCGGGGCGTTGATTGTGACTGCTTTGCCGCCGGTGACTGTGGTCCTGTCCGCCCAATCGCCAGTTTGGATATTTATCCATCGAAGCTGGAATTTGCCGCGGTGGTCTCTCAGATTCAGGCCAACGGAGCCGCCTTCTGTGAAGTAGAGCACGTATTGTTCACCCGGCCCGGCGGCAAGGTATGCTTCATCTGTTTCGCGGTCGCTTAGAAGATCCATGCGAGGCTCGATATCCCAGAACTTAACATGCTTCTCGACCTTTCGCGCTGCGGCAATACAGGCCTTGGCGATATCGTTCAAACCTATGCCGCTCGTGGGACGATGAAAACGGCACGAAGCCGAACCGGCTGTCAGGTTCCGCCAGAACCGCTCGATGCCGTCTTTGGGAGTTCCCGAACCCCACGTCGTCTGGCCGTCCGAGTATATCTTGGTGTGGTTGAGCGGGCGAGGAGGCTTCTTTCTCTGCTCCATAAACCACATCAAAGCCCGCCAGTGGTCTTCGTTGAAGTTCCTGCTGTTGACCTGGGAAATGTCGATAAAGGGATAGACCTCCGGACTTTCAAATGCCTGTTTTATCTTCGCCGAGATATGTGGCTTCCACCCGTCGTCGAACATGTCCGTGACATATACCACGACGCCCTTTTCGGCCGCTTTGTCCCTGATGAATTTCATCCAGTATCGCCCCCACTCCGGGGCGGTGGAAGTCTCGTTGTTCATGCAGTACAGCACATTCGGATAACCCAGGCTGTACGAGAGCATCTTAGCGACAAATTCCTCCTGGTATTTTCTGATAAGGCCCAGCTTCTTGTTATAGCCCTGCATTCCTGGTATAGCGTGGAAGAAAGGCTGTCTGTCCCGGTAGGCGGGAGCGGGGTAGTTGTTGGCCAATCCGGACTGCTCGGATGTGTAGTTGACATTGTTGTGGGGACGCCACGGACTCTGCAGCCAGTGGTCCTGTGCATAGTCGAAACGGTCCCAGACTTCTATCTGGATGATGATATCTCTTTCCCTGCACCATTTCAGGCAATTCGCGAATCTTTGCCAGTAAACGGGATTCCACTGCTTTAGATCGAACTTCCCTCCGGCAAGCCTTTTGTGGGGTTTCAACTCAAGCCCTTCCCGCTGGCTCATCGTATTGCGAACGTAATTGCCTCCGACGCCAGCAATTTCATCCAAATGCTCCTCAAGACCCTCAGCAAGAAAGATGTGATCCGTCTTGCTCCCGCCCAACAGCAGTACCGGCTCACTCTTGTATTGCCAGTACCGGGGATTGTCTTTATACGGCTTGATTCTCTCTGCGTTCTGTCCACTAACCGAGGACACGCCGCACAGAACCACTGCGGCAATCACCCTGAATATCACCTTATTCATCGCTACATCCCTTCACAGTAATGCCGGTCACCTTTCGGTCTCATCCGACTTCGATGCGGAATCGCCCTTCTCCGGGCATGGGTGCTTGAACGGCAACTCGCCGCCGCTCCATTCGCCTTTAGCTTCGTGTTTCATCGCGGCATACTTCTTAGCCAATTCAATCACAGCATCGTCGCTCTTGTCCACGTACAATTCAAGCCAATAATCCTCTATACCTTCTTTTGCGACACGTATGCCCGCAGCCAGACGCCCGCGATGGTCGCCGCCGGCACAATCACCCGCTGCCAGGGTCGCCATCAACCGGTCCGCAAGACTACCCTGCGTCTGTTCATAAGCTTTGGCCATGGCAAAGACCACCTCCTGCCCGGCCAATGTGTTGCCCTGACAGGCGTAGTATCTGCCGGATGCCGCGCCCCACCAGATGCCCGATGGGTCGGCTTTGGCCGGATTGCGGTTTGCGGCCCGGCCGAACATGTCAATAATGGCCAATTGACGTTTGTCACCTCTGGCGTCGTCGCTCAGCAGTTCGGCAAGAACCTGTTCCGGCAGATAACCTTTGGCGAGCAAATCCAGCGCTTGCTCACCCCAGGCCGGATTGTGCCAATGCTGCGTGCAGAACGCCCCCACTCCCGCCCGTGCGTAAGGGACAACCTTTCCGACAGCCGGATATTTGCTCGCCACGGCGGCGCCGCATACGCCAGTGTTAGGATCGACCGCGACAATGGAAAACGTGCCGGAAACGCCGGCTTCAGGCCCAGGGATTTGGCTGCTGAGCGAGCCGTCGAGGTCGGCGTCCTCCGGACAGCGACAACAACCGCACAAGCAAAGTTGGACAAGAAACAGAGAAAAACACAAACTTAAATTTGTCCACGAATAGTGACAGGTAGGATTCATATACTTCATTGTCTCTCCAATCATAAAATAGCATCCCAGGGATGCTTTTGCTCCCCGTGCATCCCCCGAAAGGTTATCATAAACGCTTGACATTTCAAGCATTGCTGCTATGATGTTACTTCACAACACGGCACATGTTAATATTCGGACTGAAAGGGGTATTGCGATGTCAAGATTCTCTAATGGTGTGCGGTGCACATCCTACGGGCTGTTGATCTTCTGTTTGTTGACCGGTACAGCCCTGGCAGGCGACAACGATGTTACAGCACAGGCCAGGAAGATTCTCGATGAGACGGGCGTCCGGGGGGGCATCGTAGTCCACCTCGGCTGCGGTGATGGCAAATTGACCGCCCAGCTCAGCGCTGAGCTGGGCGACAGCTTCACAGTTCACGGGCTTGAAGCCGATCCTGCCAAAGTCGCCGAGGCTCGACGTTACATTCAGGCCCAGGGCATTTACGGCCCCGTCTCGGTCGAGCAGTTCTCGGGATCGAGACTTCCATACGCAGACAATCTGATCAACCTGGTTTTCGTACAGGAGCAGGGAAGCATCACCAGGAGCGAGGTGATGAGAGTCCTGGCGCCCGGGGGTGTGGCCTGTGCCAGGCGCGGCGGCGAGTGGAAAATAATCACCAAACCCTGGCCCGACAATATCGACCAGTGGACTCATTTTCTGCACGATGCGAGCAACAACGCGGTCGCCGATGATTCGGTCGTCGGGCCGCCTAAGAATCTACAGTGGGTCGCCCCGCCGCTCTGGCTCAGGAGCCATGAAACGCCTTCGGGCATCCAGTCGCCCGTTCATTCGGACGGTCGGATGTTCTACTTCTTCGACGAAGGACTTATCGGCATAACCGATCAGCGTATTCCCGACCGCTGGTCCCTTATCTGCCGGGACGCCTTTAACGGCAGACTGCTCTGGAAGAGACAGCTCGGAGACTGGGGCTGGCGCCAGTGGAATCCCAAGCAGTACATCGGCAAAGACTGGACAACGTTGCGCGGCAAACGAACCGACGTGCCGGGCGAGAACCAGCGCCGAATCGTAGCCGACGGCAACAGGCTCTACGTCACTCTCAGTTACGAGGCGCCAATGTCGATCCTGGACGCAACCACAGGCCAGACCATCTCGACCGTCGAAGCGACTCACGCCGCGAGAGAAATACTCGTCAGTGACGGCATCGTTATCGCTTATACTCAAAAAACGCCGGACGGCGCCGCTCAGCGCAGAGGAGCAAAAGATACGGCCGGGGCGTCACTGGTTGCCGTCAACGCCCAAACTTCAAACGTGCTCTGGCAAAAACAAACCAGGCAGATCCGCCCTCTTGCATTGGCAATCGACAACGGACGAATCGTATACATAAGCGGCAAAGACCTCGTCGCACGGAATTTGAAAGACGGCGACGAGCAGTGGAGTGTCCAGCCCAAACAGACCGCCCCGAGAACGCTGCTCACCGTTGACGACGTCGTCGTAATGCAGGGCGGAAAGTCAGTTTCGGCCTACGACGCGACCGACGGCAAACTGCTCTGGGCCAAAACCGTCCCTTCAATCGGCGGCGGAGAAGGCGACGACCTGTTCGTAATCGACGGACTCGTATGGCGCGGGATAGTCAGCGTAGACGAGGATGGCAAGCCCGTACGCAAGAGTCCAAACGCACTTGTCATCGGCTGGGACCTTCGCTCGGGAGAGGAAAAGAAACGGATACTCGTCAACAACCTGCGAAGCCCGGAACATCACCACCGCTGCTACCGCAACAAAGCAACCACCCGGTATCTGATTAGCTCCTACGAAGGCGCCGAGTTCCTCGACTTTCAGGGCGACAACCACGGCATGAATAACTGGCTCCGCGGCGCCTGTAAGTACGGAATGACCCCATCCAACGGCATGTTATACGTCCCGCCGGACCAGTGTTTCTGCCAGCCCGGCTCAAAGTTCCTCGGATACGCCGCGGTTAAGGCCGAATCGGCCAACGACCCCAAACCTATCCCCGACAGCCGGCGGCTGGAAAAAGGCCCTGCCTACGGAACCGCCGCCGATACAAAGTTCGGCTCGGACAGCGATTGGCCAACCTTTCGCCACGATGCGGTCCGCAGCGGCACGACTCGCACGCGTGTCGGCGCCGGTGTGACGGTCGATTGGAAGACCACGCTCAAGGGCAAACTCACAGCACCGGTCGCTGCCGGCGGCAAAGTTTTCGTCGCCAAGCCCGACGCCCACACCATCTACGCGCTCGACGCCAAAACCGGCGACGTCTCATGGCGTTTCACCGCGAACGGCCGCATCGACTCGCCCCCGACAATCTATAAAGGCCTAGCCCTGTTCGGCTCAGCCGATGGCCGTGTTTACTGCGTGCGCGCCTCCGACGGCCAACTCGTCTGGCGCTTCCTCGCGGCGCCGACCGATCAACGCATCGGCTCGTTCGATCAGCTCGAATCGACCTGGCCCGTCCACGGCAGCGTCCTGGTCACCCGCGACACAGCCTACTTCACCGCCGGGCGCTCTACATACCTCGACGGCGGAATTCGCGTCTATGGCCTCGACCCAGCCACGGGCAAAATCCTCCACAAAGGCCTGCTCGAAGGCCCCCACCGCTCCGTCGATGGCGAGCGTGACCTGGCCTTCTTCATCCTCGGCGCCAACTCCGACGTGCTCGTAAGTGAAGGCGGGCACATTTACATGCGTCAGAAGAAAATGACGCCTGATTTGAAAGAGATCGAAATCGACGTCCTGTCGAGCAAAGGCGCCCAGGACGTGGGCCTGCATGTCTTCTCGACGTCCAGTCTGCTCGACGACTCGTGGTACAACCGCGCGTTCTGGATGTACTCGAAACGCTGGCCGGGCTTTCAGTTGGCCAACCAGGCCCCGAAGACCGGACAGATCCTCGTATTCGACGACCTCAAGACCTACGCCGTTCGCGTGTTCTACCATCGCAACGTGCACAGCCCGATGTTCTTCCCCGGTACGAAGGGCTACCTGCTTTTCGCCGACCACAACACGACCGAGCCGCAGATAGTCGGCGAGCCGGGCGCCCGCAAACCGCTCAAATGGCTGCCCCAGTCGCACATCCCGCGAGAGGGCAATCCCGGGCTGGAGGATGTAAGCCGGGGATTCGGCGCCGACAAAGGCATCGGCTACACCCGCGCTGAAATGCCAGTCTGGACGAACTGGCTGGATGTGCGAATCCGCGCAATGGTCAAGGCGGGCGGCGCCTTGTTCGTAGCCGGCGCTCCGGACGTACTCGACCCGGAGGACCCCTACGCACCCTTCGAGAGTCGCAAAGGCGCCAGGCTCGTAGCCGTCTCGCCCGAAGATGGAAAAGAGCTGTCGTCAACCCAGCTCGAATGCCCCCCGGTATTCGATGGCCTGATAGCAGCTAACAACCGCCTATTCGCCTCCCTGACAAACGGCAGCATAATATCCCTCCGTAAGGAGTCCATAGGACTAACCGGCAAGTAACCTCGTGATGCGTCGAGCATATGTCGTATTATCCCGACGCATCGGGATGTATTGCGTATATCATATCACGCAATACGCAATACGAGATGTCTGTTCTGCTGGTATCCGTCGTTATCGCCGCCACCGGGTGTTCGCGCACAGAGCATCGACTTCAAGCGGATCGAGAAGCGTATGATGCGATCGCCGAGCGAAACGATGATCCGCGATGGCACGCGGCTGACTATAGCATCGAGATTGATCCTCGCAGTCGATACTTTGATCCCTGCGATCCGGATCGCCCTCCAATGCCCCCGGACGATCCCGCCTCACACCAGTTCCGTCGTAAACGGCTTTCTCCGTCTGCGCAAGTTCTACGATTGGCACTTTAGATTTACTATTTACTATTTGCTATTTACTATTTACGATATGTCAAAAGGTATATGAAAGGAAATCCGGGCGTTTTGAAACCGCCCACAGCGCCCTAACCACAGTGGGATACCCCACGTGGTGTCCCATTTAAAGCGCCCAATAATGATTTTTGCGGGGTCAACAAATGCTAAATAATTATCAAGTGAGAAGAGTTTTATTTCTTTCAATATCTCTGGCTATTGCGCCTGCCCCGAAGGCTTTCTGCGGTGAGATGGGCTTCTTTGACGACTTTAAGCAGGGACATTGGCGATTTGAGAGCCTGGGAGGCGTTGGATTGAACAGCTCAGACGAGTCCGACCGTAAAGGGGACTATTATTTCGCCAGTTCGCTTGGGTATGAATGGCCCATATATAAGTCGCGCAGAGAGGTGGGCTTAAGAGTGTACCCGGTCTTGCTGTACGACCAGGACAGGAATGATAAAGGCGAGAGTGACACGGTGTACGCAGCCTCATTCGGGCCGGTTGTACGCTGGTATGAATCTACTATTCATAAAGGAGGTTATTTGGAGATTGGCGTTTCCCTGTTGTGGAATTCGCGTTTGTTTCGAAGCAATGCTGCGCGTTGGAACGCCCTTACTGAATTTGGTGTTGGTTACGAATTCGATTCAGAATGGCATGTTGCTCTGAAGTTCCAACATATCTCGAACGGTCAGACAAGGTCTCCAAACAGAGGCGTCAATGCAGTGGCTTTGTGTTTCGGCTTTGCATTCTGAAGGCCATTCATGTCCATCATGCTCATCATGGACCGGACATTGCTCGATGGCCGATCCGGGCCTGCCAAACTGCGGCATAAAGCATCAAAGGTACACCGGCGCATTAAAGGGTGATGACAACCCGGCCGTTATCGGTGGTGACGCTGTAGCGCTTTAGCGGCTTCTTAGCGGGGCCTTTAATGTTGTCACCGCCAAGACCATATTGAGACCCGTGGCACGGACAGCGCAAATGGCCGAGCTTCTTGTCATATCCGACGTCACAACCCCTGTGCGTACAGGCTGAGCTGACGGCAAATAGACTCCCGTCATCGCGATGGACGACCAATATTTTCTCGTTGCCATCTTTTGCCGTCACCAGCAGGCTTGTTTGCGATCCGAGCAGTGCCGACGAATCCGCCTCGCCCAGACGAAGCACACCTGCCTCTTCCGGAACCACTGCATCGGGCTTCCGTGAGCCGAGAAGCGAGCAGCCGCCACAGGCCGACGCCGCCATCGCAGCCACCCCAAGCCCCAAAAAATCCCGCCGTGAAGTTTTTCTTCGGTCCATAGCCTTATCCCCTCATGTTCACAAGATTGAGTTGTAATGTCTGTCGAAAAATATAAGTCCAGGATTATCCCAATCCTGAAATGTTTCCTTGTATGGAAATATGGTCAGCTATGATGTATGACACCAACGTTATTATTATCATCCAACTTGATCGAACAATAAGCGCTGGGTCCAAGTCCGTGCCGTGCTGCTAAAGATGTTAAAGCGAGATCGAACATCTGGCCGCAAGGCATACTCCCGTAAATCGAACTAAAGGACCTCACATTGTCAGGATCGGCTGAGCGCAACAGTTTGCGGTAACGCAATCCACAGGCACGATGACCGTCAGAGCCTGAGATTAGCATCACATCGTCGGGAACAGTATAATTATCAGGATTTTCCCATGAAACCGTGTCGATATACCCATAAGGCGGAACCTCGCCTTCGTCCCGGCCCAGAACCATAAAAGCTGCTCCTTCGCCGGGGATAGCTGTTTGACGGTCATAGTTAAACGGCATAATCTCTTGCGGGATTTCGCCGGGCCAGAAACTATGATAGCAATACAACAGCACCTGGTTGATCTGATCGACCCCTCCGAGAAGTACGGTGTCGACTTTCTTTTCTGTCAGCCAAACCTGAGCATTAAGCAAAGCGACAATAGTTGACATTTCAAATTGAGTTACGGTCAGACACGGACCTTTGGTCTGCAATAAGATCGTGACATTAGAAGCCGCTGAGGAATGTACCGAATTGGAGAATTGGGTCGGAGAAGCAAGGCCATCGCCTTCCTTGATGATATCGTCCAGGAATGCAAAGGTTGTCGAAGACGCTCCGTACCCGCTGGCGACAATTACCGCCGTATCGGAGCACTGGCAGGAAATGCCCCGGCCTGCATCCTGAAGGGCCAGGCAAGCTGCTAAAGCAGCAAGCTGGGAGTATTTGTTGGTACGGCGTAATTTGCGATGAGATATAAGACCTTTTAGCGGCTCCGGATCTGCAAGATATACAGGATAATCGATTTTCCCCTTCGAAGCCTGAAACGATAAAACATCATTGGGTCTTCCGCCATCACGCAACGCATTCAACGCAGCTTGGTTTCCGCAGCCAAATCCGCCGACCAAACCGATCCCTCTTATCGCCATGCGACAAGTCATGCTTCAGATGTCCTCCGGAAGACCAGCGCCGCATTATTACCTCCAAACGCCACAGAATCAGATAGGGCATAATCTCCCGCTACTGGAGTATTCTCCGTCACAGGATTTACAGCAAACTCCGGATCAGGATCGCTAAAACCGACGCTGGCGGCAATCATTTGTCGTTTCAGACTCTCGATTGTTATGATTGCTTCGATAGCCCCGGCGGCCCCAAGCGTATGTCCGGTATATCCTTTTGTGGAATGAAACGGTGTCTGCGGAAATAAACGAGAAAAAAGGATGCCCTCAACCTTATCGTTTTCAGGGGTGGCCGTGCCGTGGGCATTGATGAAGGCGATATTGTCGTGGCTGATTTGGGCCTGCTGCAATGCGAGGCTGATTGCCATTTCCAGACCTACACCGTCAGGCATCGGAGCGGAAATGTGATATGCATCCGAGCAATTCCCATAGCCGCAAAGAGTGGCATGTGTCCGAGCTTTTCGCTGACGGACGGTCCCGGAAGATTCGAGAACAACCATACCTGCACCTTCGCCAAGATTAAGCCCCAGGCGGTTTTTATCAAAAGGACGGCAAGGTTGGCTGTCGGTTATCTTAAGCGAGACAAAGCCATTATAGATTACCCGGCAGAGCATATCGGAACCGCCGGCGATGGCGATGTCACATAATCCGTTGTTGATCCATTCTGCCGCCTGGCCGATAGCCACCGCCCCTGAAGAACAGGCATTGGCGATACATTGACGCATACCCTTAAGATGAAAATGTCGAGCCACCATATCGGCAGGATTGGCTTTTAGGTAAGTCTTTATAGATTGCATCCCGGGGAAACGATTGAACAGAAAATCACGATAAAATGATTCATTATTCATCGCATTGCCGACAGTCGTGCCAATGCACACACCAACTCGATACTCTTTAAGGCTATCCAAATCGAGTCCGGCATCATTGACAGCTTCACAGGCCGCTCCGATTGCAAGCAAGCCGCACCGCTCGGACTCCGGGCCTTCATAGTAGCCGTCCGGCACCGCCGAGGGGGGAAGCTCGAACATGGGATACTGTTCGAGATGATCGGCACGAACATACTCTGAGACCACGGGCCTGCGCAAACCGGAATATATGGTGCTCATTATTTCCGGAACATTCGCACCGGCGGCGCAGACCCCACCCATGCCACTGACGATAATAGGGGAAAAACTGCTCGCAACGGCAGTCATTGCTCCACGTTCTCCTGAATAAAATCGGCAAGAGTATTAAAGGACTGAAATACCTCTCTGCCCTTGGCCATATCTTTTATCCGAACGCCAAAATGCTTCTGGATGACTACAACCAGCTCCACAGCATCTAATGAGTCTAATCCCAGACCTGATTCACCAAAAATAGGACTGTCGTCCTCTATGTCCTCAATGGCTACATCTTCCAGAGCAAGATCTTCGATAATCATCTGTTTGAGTTTTTGTTTGATGTCCATTCTTATGTGTACTCCGAAACGCGACAGGCTGCTTTCGCAAAACAGTACTACTATTTTCAACCTCACGGAACCTGCATGGATGCTGCATACGCCATGGTTGAAGGTTGGATGACTTCTCCATCTGCATATTTTATGCTATTTTCCGCCGGGCAGCAAACAATTCATCGATCTGATTGAGCTTTGATTCCAAGTCTCGCTCCGGCGTTTTTTATTCTATCTATGAACCACGTTGTTTTGGGATGCGCATTCTTTCCACATCGGGTAGAAATTAAGAAAATCAAAAGGATGCTTCTGAACATATCGAGTCAGGTATCCAATAAATTCTTGCGCATAAGGCAAATAAGTCCGAGAGTTACGATCAACAGCCGCAGGCACGCGTATTACTCCGGGAATTTCAGTGATATACCGCGAGCGGTTCGCTCTATATGAAAATACTACTGCAATAGGAGTGCCCTGCATAGCGGCCAAACGATAAGGGGCGACAGGAATACGGATCGGATCCCCCAGAAAATCCACTGTAACGGTATTCGAATCGTTCCCGAAGACGCGGTCCCCCATTAAGCCGACAGTCTGTCCCTCCTGGAGGAGTGCCGCCATCTGCAGCGTTCCCCCCAGGTATCCGGCAGGATCGATGATCTCAAACGGAGGTTTTCTGTGTTTGTGTTCAAAATAGTGTTTATCAACGTCATACTGATCCCGATGTATAACGATGTGAACGGAACCTTCCAGAAACTGTAATTCGGAGAAGGCAATTTGCCAGCACCCGGTATGGGCGCCGAGAATCAGCAATCCATTTTTCTCATCCAGCAACTCCTGGAGCCTGGCTCCTTCCGGAACTTCAACCTTGATCCTGCCGGCGCCCAGTATGCCAAAGACCGCACGATCAATCAGGCTTTTTCCCAGAGACGTAATCCATCGATATTCATCCAGGAGTCTGGCCAGCCTTGTCTTTCTATCGGGAAATCTGCGATCCAGGTATGGTCTGCACTTTTTATGCAAAGGCGGATAAAAGAGCACATACCACAGAACAACGAAGTACATGAACAGATAAGCAACTCGTCGGCCGCAAGAACGAATTACGAAGTAGAAGAACTTGTGCTGCCAGGGCTTGCCAACGCTGCGCGAATCCCAGTCCTTGTTCAGGTTTTCCTGTTCTGTGTCCATAGAATAGTTTTCTGAATATTGAGAGAAAGTGTGAACAAAACGATACTTGCGACGACTGCTAATAAGGGGCCAACCACAAGGGCGCCGAGAAACCACTCCGCCAATCGTTGCAGACCCAAATACCCTAATTCGAGAAAAGACACATCGGATAAAGATGAAATATTCCTGAGAGTTATAAATTTACCAAAACGGATATAATAGCCCACCTCGATGCAAAGGGCCGGGACAATCGGCGGCATACAAATGTGACTGGTGGCAATCGCCAGTATTTTGTTGAGTCGCAATAAAGATGCAATGTAAATTATTACCAGGGTATGGCAGCCGATCAGAGGTAATGCACCAAGGAATACCCCTAATGAGCCGGCCATCGCCATTTTGAAGGGGTGGCTGCGGTTTACAAGCAACTCTTTGATGATTTTCAGGCGACTGCCGATCATAAAGAATTCGCCGTTTTCGTACTGTATCTGAAAATGCGGCCAGGGGATTAACGAGCGAAACGTCAGGTATGTGTTCAGAACGGTCAACCTGAGATTGTCACGAAATTTGCAGAAATGAGATATTCTGTTTGCAGGCGCAGGATAATATACCTTAACGGCTATTTCCTTTACAGAAACGCCGGCCCATAGCCCCCGTACAATCACTTCATCCTCGAAGGAATACGTACGAAACAGATATTTCAGATTATTCAACACAAACACCGGATACATTCGATAGCCGCTTTGGATATCCTTGATCCTGACTCCAGTCTGAAGCCTGACCCAGAAATTTCCAAAGGCCCGGCCGAATCGGGAACTAAAAGGGGCATCGGAAGAATTGAAGTCTCTCACTCCAAGGATTATCGCATCAGGATGATCGTTTGCGGCCGCGATAAATTCAGGTATCTGCTCGGGATAATGCTGCCCGTCGGCATCAACGGTAATTATATGAGTTTTGTGATGATCCATGGCATACTCGGCGGCCGTAAGAATCGCCTGGCCTTTGCCCCGGTTCCGCTCATGTCTTATGATCGTAATGTCTAAATCCGCCAGGACCGCCCCCACGTCTTGTTCGCTGCCATCATCCACAACAAGGACATCAGGATGATACTTCAGGCAACGACATACTACATCGCGAATTGAAGAGGAGTGATTATAGACGGGGATTACAACTAATACTTTATTCATAGGAAATATTTTCTGCGCCGTTGCAAGGCATGAAAAAAAGGCGGAAACGGTGAATCTATGCAGACAATGGTATCTTATCCCAAAGCAAACCTTTGAAATTGTACATTTTCTTCATCGCCTGGCTTATCATCTTTCCTTTCTCAGCAGGGAAGACCAGATGGCTCTGTCTCTGCCAACCTCTGGTAATCATTTCATCGACTCGGTCTTTTTGCACTTCGGGAGAGAAATAATACACGGACTCCAGCAAAGATGTATCCTTATCCACAATCCCTTCGGATTGTGCTCGTCCGTAGATGGAAGTTCCATAATAGATTCTGATGCCGGTATTTCCAATCACGACACATTTCTGTAATTGCCGGCAATTCTGAATACCTTCCTCCACCGTTTGATAAGTCTCATCCGGCCCGCCAAAAACAACGAAATGAGCACAAGCCAAGTCTGCGTGAGTTACTATATCATTTGCCCGTACAACATCTTCCCAGTCGAACATTTTGTTTAATCCCGCCAGGGTCGTCGAACAGGCGGCATCCGTTCCAAGTTCAACGGCATACAGGCCGGCCATTTTACAGAGCAATATATCGGCCTTCTCCATACAGTATGGTGTAAAGTAGGCAGTCCACTGGATATCAAGTTTTTCCGCAATTATCCCTTCAGCCACTTCTCTATAATGTCCTGCCGGATCGTTGAAAATAGAATCTGTAAAGAAAAAACGATTACACCCGAGATCCTTTTTCAATCTACTAATCTCATCAATGACTTCTTTGGTATCTCGATAGCGAAAACTACAACCTTCCAGACCGGGATATGTACAGTATGCACATCTAAAAGAGCACCCTCGCTTGGTCTGAATGTTGATAAAACCGCTGCGTTCATAATAATAACGCACTAAACTATCATGATAGTAGCCGCCTTTGATTTCAGGACCGGGAATTAGAGATTCGAAGGTATAAATGATACGATCCGGCTTCTCGTTATTTTGCAGTTCCACGATAAGACGACAGATTGCTTTCTCGCCTTCTCCCACTATGCCATAATCGGCATCAGTAAGATCAAGTAGCACCTCGGGCATCAATGAAAAGGCCGCCCCTCCAATAATAACCGGGGCGGAAACGAGACTCCTTGCCTTTTGCAAAAGATGACCGAACCGTGTAAATTTTTCCCGATTATCCGTCTGACGGGAAGAGTCAACATCATCGTCAAGATTCCGGATAGAAGCACAGATAAACTCCGGTTGATATTTCTCGACGGCAGCTATAAGATCATTGTCATTGTGACCGGCAACGAGATAATCGTAGATGTGTATATCATGTCCGGCACGTTCCAGGGCCGCAGCCACAACCGCCAATCCCAACGGATAGACCTCATGTGGATAATCACATGTATTAAAGGAAATAAGAAATATTCTGCTCATTTTTTGGCGGAGATTGAACGCCGCGGTTTTCGTGTATCATAACGTTTGTAAGTATTATCGGCGATTTCCCGCATAACCAGCTTTTGAAACAACTGTCCCATTCTCAACTCGTAACCCGAGTCGGCATAAAATGTGTCCCAGGCGTAATAATATACGTCCTGAAGCTCATCTGGTGTCATTTTCAAAGGCTGAAAGACGACCTTGTCGGCACTATATTCGATCCAATTATTGTGAAGGATTCGGCCATCCTTTTCCATCTGCTGCCGGATAGGTGAATGTGGAAAAGGCGTCAAAATGGTGAACTCAGCAATATCCACCTCATTTTCGCAGAGAAAATCCACGAGCCGTTTGATATAATCGACATCCTGATCGTCCAACCCGAGAATAATGGTGCCTTCAATGCCGATTTCAAAGTCTTTCAGCATTTTGATTCGGTCTCGGATCATATCCGAAGTGTCAAAAATAGCTTGATATACATACCAGCAACCTGCTTCCGAAGCCAGCTTCAGTACTTCTTCATCATAGAGAATCGGGTGCGAAACCCATTTTTTCTTAAGCGGTTTCATTGCAGTGAATAATTCGATAAGCCAGTCGCGATCCTGCGCCAGAGAATTGTCCACGATAAAAAGCCGATTGTTGGGAATTTGCTCCATTTCCGCAATCACTTTATCAACAGGTCGAGGTCTGAATTTTCTGCCTCCCAGAAAACCGCTGCAGCATGGGAAGCAATCAAACTTACAGCCTCTCGAAGCATGGACCAGATCCAGCATCTGGACACCTCTGTAATTATAGAGTTCCCGTTTGAGGATATCTCTTCGAGCCGGTCCAATAAGCCCGATATCAGGTTGATCGTTCATATAATCATAGATCGGCTGTAATCGCCCATTTTCAAAATCCTCAAGAACCTTTGAGAAACTCCCTTCCGTTTCACCCAGAAAGACGGAATCCGCATGTAGCGCCACTTCCTCACTGTGCAGAATTGTTGATATTCCGCCGAAAATTACCGGCACATTGCGAGCACGAAACTCCGCTGCTATCTCAAAAGCCCTTGGAAGCTGGCAGGTGAGCATTGTGGAGATTGCCGCCAGGTCAACATGTTCATCAAAGTTGATCTGCTCGACATTATCGTCCTCGAAGATGATATCAACATCTTCCGGGACTGTCGCGGCAAACACGACCGGGCCATGAGGAGGCAGATGAAATTCGGTTTGTCGTTCAAGTTTAGGCCATGATGGATATACGATTTTTAATTTCATCACTGTAATTCCGCTTATATGTTTTGGATTAATTGTTGCATTAAATCAATTAAGCCGGACAGCACCCGACCATTATAAATCAAATCAGAACCGTTAAATGTAAGAGGGCTCTTCTCCTCGGCTTTCTGTAGTATCAAAAAAACAGCACCTGGTTTACATGAAGCATCGGTATAATGAATGCACGCTTCTGTATTACAATAGCCTGCAATTACTCCTTCGCACAAGCCATAAGAGATAAGCTTGGCTCCGACGAGAATACCTGACATCATATCCGGAGTCATCTGACTGACTACCATTGTAGGGCCTGTAAGACCATATCTGATAGAAATTTCTCCCAACATGCAATTCGGTAACGTATAAGCAAACAAATTCGGGCTTGCCAGCAAGCCTCCCTGCGGCACAACCGATCGAAAGTACGCATGGTCCACATCGACCGAACCACTCACTGTTGAGGCTATAACTGCTGTTGAGGCGGATATCCGGGAATCCAGATCGGCGTCCTTCAATGCAAGTGAAGCGGCGACCAGGCCGGCTTTGCTGTAATAATCGAGCCTTCCCCATCGCTCTTCAGGTTTTGACGAAAGCAGTTCCCGCCGCAATTTCGGCAAAACACCCTCCGGCATGGAAAACTCGTCCCCTCCGTTTATGCAGCCAATACCCGAAGCGGTTATCCATGCACCCCCAACAACGGCAACATTCAGCAAACTCATACTTTCTCCAGGATAAGAGCCGTGTTAATATTGCCGAAACCGGAATTTGTCGTTAATAAATAATTACCGTTCATACTTGTCTTTTCCATTGTTACACAGGCCTCGATACCCGGTTCCGGACATTGAAGGCCTGTTACAGGCGGAATAATCTGCTCTTGCAGACAGCGCAATCCGACAAGCACTTCGATCAAGCCGCATGGTCCCAGGGTATGCCCAATTGCTCCCTTTATTGAAAATACCGGCGGCATCGCATCACCGAACACCTTACTAAAAGCGGTAATTTCCATAGCGTCATTATGGACTGTGCCGGTTCCATGCCCATTTATCGCTGTAATGTCATCGGCGCCTATCGAAGCCTTCGTCAAGGCACTATGAATGGCGCGTTGCAGGCCGCTCCCATTCCGATCCGGCGCAGTGATATGATGAGCATCGGAAGAAACTCCCCAGCCTTTGATTTTCCCCAGACTTGTTCGTTTTTCCTTCAGTACTTTTGTCTCACTCATCAGGACAGCGTACCCGGCCGCCTCTCCAAGTATCAGACCATTGCGATTCACATCAAATGGACGCCCGATATCGGGTGACATAACCTTTAGAGCGGAAAATCCCGAAAATACAAATTCTGATACGATGTCCCCCCCAAAGACCACCACCATATCCGTTTCTTCATTGTCAATCATTTCCGCCCCCCACAAAATCGCACTGCTGGTAGAAGCACAGGCCGCATTAATATTTAGCGCATGGTTTCCTATTCCGAGAGTTTTGGCCAGATAATCTATCATTGAGCAAGCCGAAAATTTAACCGGTTCTTTGTCGGAATCCCGGATATATTTCTCATGCAATTCGATATTGTCTTTAGTAGTGGCCGTCAACAGTACAGCGTCGGCAGTAGTTTGAATGCTTCTCTGACATACTTTTTCCAGAATAGCGCCGAAACGTTTCCCATGAGGAATATCATCCAATTCGGCAATACAGCCAGCAAGATTGTTTACATAGCCGTCTGTGTTAAATCGGCGAACCGGTTTAAAACCACATGTATTGCCTAAAAGAGACTGCCATAGCGTATCCAAGCTATCCCCCAAACAGGTCACACAGCCGCAGTCTATTATATGAACAGTGTTCAAGCCAAAAGTCCCTTCTTCCATTTCTCCATAAAATCGAGATAAAATGGCGGGGGAGCCAATAATAATTCAAGGTTCTCATCTAACATGAGCTGAACTGTGTAGCCGGCGCAAACATTGTTGCCATTCTTGCGGATAATGTATTCAAAGTTAATCTTGGCCGCCTCAGTCCAGTGAAGAATCGTTTCGATTTCAATATCATCTTCGAAAAATAAGGGCTCAATATATTCAATACTTATTTGTCGTATGGGAACCGGATTTCGATAGCGAATAAAATCAGAGTAGCTGATGCCGTATTTATGCCCGAGAGCAACCCTCCCATCCTCAAAATATCCCGCATAGCGACCGTGCCAGACGATCCCCATTGAGTCAACTTCCTCAAAACGGACCCGACGTTTCACTATCATGCGCAATGGAGGCGGACTGCCGGGAACAGGTTGAAAATATGGTTTGCGCATTGTTCAGTCCGATTTCGCTTTCAAGGTCAAAGTGAAGCTACTGGCTGGATTTCCCTCTGTTTCCAGAATACACTTACAAATAAAAGCGTCTTCCTGTTCGCGAAGAGTCCAGATTACTGTAATAGGGACATCAGGTGTAATAATTTTCTGAAACTTTGCCCGTGTGACTTTTGTAATCAGAAGGTCCCGGCCCATCTGTCCGGTGATTGATTCGCGTGCCGTCATTAGCTGAATAATCGCCGGCAATATCGGATTCCGAGGGAAGTGCCCCCGAAATCCGGAAAAAGTTAGAGGGAACACATACCCCATTTCATGGCCTCGTTCCGTTTTATGAACGGAAATAATGCTGCATTCCCTGATCTCATCGTTCATATTCTTCATGATTCTTTGCTTCCTGATAAGAAGAAACGAGTAAGGGATGGTAGCACAATGAGAGCACATAACAGCGATGGGATAATTCCGGCAGCAACAGTTATCCCAATAGAATTCATAGCCGGATGACGAGCCGCCATCAGCGATCCGAAACCGACAAATGTGGTCAAGCCCGAAACAAGCACAGCATTGCATACCGCGTAATCGGTAGTCTTTTCACAGGTAGAAACAATAAATATGCCGTAATCAACCGCCAAGCCGATGACAAGAATTGTTGCTACCATGTTAAAAATATTGAATCTGATACCGCACGTGGTCATGATAGCCAGCATGATAATAATCCCGCTCAATACAGGCAAAAATGCCAGCATGAGCTTCTTAATATTGCGAAACAGGGCAAACAACAACACGATAACAAGTACGATAGCCCCGACAAAAAACCGGACAAAATCTTTCACTGTTTCGCGATTCAGTTGCTCGCTGAATTGCCGGTTGGATACAATTCTGATATCCAGATCCATTTTGTCCAAAGACGCCGTAATCAAATCATCGTCCGGCACAAAAGTGAGGACCGCGGATTGGCCGTTTTTTAATTCGGTTACAAAAGGTGAAACCAGTTTATCATTGCATTCCCGCTCAAATTCCGCCAGCGTGAAAGAACTGCGAGGTCGGTCCAGCCATTGCAAAAAAGGTTCGAAAGCCAAAGCATTAAAGTCGTATTGTGAGCCTTGCCGCTCCAGTTCGGCGCGAAGTGCCGCTTTCTGGCCCAAATCATGCCAAAAGGCACTCCACCGACTAAGATTCTCTTGCTGCGTTTGCTGAGATGGAATCAAAGGAGCCAGGCTTAAGAACTTGACATCCGGCATTTCCTTGCTGATCTGCTGAAAAAGAAGATCGTTCTTCTGCAGCGCTTTTTCAGGACTGTCGGCAGCGCATAAAACGAATGCCTGTTCTCTTACACCCCCCCACGTGTCTTTAATAATCTGCTCGTCCTGCAAAATATCTTTTGGGATCATACCGATGCTTCGAAGATTGCCGTCAAACTTGACACGTGCAGCAGGGATAATACCGATCAATATCACCGACAACCATAACAACCACCAGAAAGTCTTGGTGCGAGGCAACGACAGCTTTGCCAAAGCCACTACCGGCCGGGCCGGCATCAAATGAGGCATGACAAACAAAGCAAGCAACAGTGCCGCAAGTATCCCTGCGATGGAAAACACCGCAAGCTGCCTCTGGCCGGGCAACGCAGAGAACAACAGCACGGCAAAAACTCCTATGGTCGTCAGAGCACAAAATGATAATGGCCCGGCCAAACCGGCCAATATACGACGAGCATTTTTATGTTCTTCCTGGAATCCATAAAAGACATGCAATCCAAAGTCTGCCGATATTCCCAGTAAGACGGCCCCGAAACCAATCGTAATTGCCGATACCTTCGGGAAAAAGTATCCCGTTGCACTTGTTCCAATCAGAAGAGCTCCTAAAGGTATCAAGAAAACAAATAAGGCCCGCCAGGTACGCAGGAATATCGCGAATAATAAAAGCAAGCCTGTAATAGAAATAAGGAGTACACGCCAGAGATCGGTCTGAATTGTACTGGCATTGGCGACTGTGTAACGATGTCCGCATATCACCCGGTATCGAATCCCCGGCAGAGTGTGTTCGCCAAGAACCTTGTATAAGTAATTCAGCATGTCCCGGCTACTGCCAAAATCAGTGATCGCGATCGGGGTTTCAACAATAATAAGCAAATGCTTATGGTCTTTTGATATGAAATAATCCTCGTCGGCGGAAATATTGGACACGAGGCTAAGAAGCTTTAGTTTGTCCAGCAAGAGCTCCCTGAAGGCCAGTGGATCCTGCAGGATCAGCTTCCTTAGCACCACGCTATCCGGTGAATACAGGATCTTAACATTTTCCTGTAGCTGACGGCGAATAGCATCGGGACTTATTTGATCATGCAAACGTTCGATATCGGACTCGCCAAGAAGGCAAGGAAGGCTATCATACATCCAGTTGAATAGTGTAAGCTTCTGCGATTGCGTGATGCCACTGACGACCTGCACAAAATACGGCGGCTTCAACAACTCCGTGATTTTGTCCGCAGTTTGGATTAAGAGGTCGGCGGAACTCTCCTGCCGAGCAGATATTTGGTTGCGATCACCCGACACTTCCAGGGAAATGAGAATATTACGAGCGAAAGGAGCATAACTGAATAGCTCGAAATCTTCCTGGAAACGCATGTTCTTATCAGGAAGCATTGATTTTATGTCATGGCTGAGCGGAATATTAAGAACATACAATCCAGCTATCGACAAAATCAATATGACGAAACCGGCAAGGAGCCACGTGTGCTTTTGCCAGAAGTTGTACGCAGAGACAACAAAGTTGGAGTAGGGGCGATCCACGGCAAAAAGAACGGGGCTAAGCCTGTCGAGTATTCTCCGAGCTGATCCAGATTTTCAATGTTGCTTTCATAAGCAAGGTGTCGTCATGCCATACTTCTCCGGCAGCAAGATGAAATTGTTCAAAAGCTTCCTCTGATACCACCTTAATGAGCAGATCCTGCCTTGCATACGCATCGCCGTAATAAACAGCATTCGAGATCCCAACCAGATACCCCTGGGAAGAATCAATACCGTCTGCCAAATCTTCATACCCTTTCGAGGCCGCGTAAGTTTGGGCTATCAACTCAAGTAATGCCAACCGCTCGATCGTTCCTTTGCGATCAATCACAAAGGGACAGTCCGCAGGGAAACGGGCCGATGCGCTGCCCGATTTCCCATCGGACGCATTTAGACGGTCTATCAAACGCATCGGCTTACGGTGAGGAATAAGCATTTCAGCATCAAGTGGTAATTCCATTACTTTGAGTCCTTCCAGTAAATACTTAAATCATCAAATAGTTGACTGGAAAACAGCAATTTCCTGAATATCACAAGATCGTCATGGAATATACGTTTATCATCATAAACCTGAAAGTGTTCCTTTAAAGTTTTATAGATCCTTCCGGTGGCATGACCGAGTTTATCTGCATTACGGAATGAAAAAGCCTGTAGATCTGCCAGGATTTCCAGTGTTAACACATGCTTTGCATTACTGACAGACCGATATGCTTTCCTTGCCGCTACAGTCCCCATGCTTACTACGTCCTGATTTGAAGCGTTACATGGTATTGACTGCGTTCCGACGGGATTTGCGATTTGCCTGTTTTCGGCTGTAGTTGACGTAGCCAAATACTGAGCTCCGACAAATCCCATATTAATTCCAGGCGTTCCGCAGATGAGATGTTCAGGTAAACCTTCGTTCAGGTTCTTGTCCAGCAATTTATTGATGCGCCTTTCCGAAAGATTGCACATCAAGACCACCGCCATACATAATGAGTCCATGGCAAAGGCGACACTTTGGCCGTGGAAATTTCCTCCGTGAATAACTTTTCTTTTCTCCGGGATTACTACAGGATTGTCGTTGGATGAATTGGCTTCACATTCGATCGTTTTGACTCCCTGTTCGACGGCTTCGTAAACGGGAGCCAGGATCTGCGGCGTACACCGAATCGAATAGACTTCCTGCACGTTGATACTGGTTTCGTACACCACTCCATCCGTTGCTTCCTTGCGAATCAACTCATGCATATTTTCACGCAGCGTGATGTTGTCCGATCCGCGATACAGATCTCGAATGATCTGAGCGATTTGAAGTTGCCCGGGATGAGGCTTAACGAGATGCAGGTCTTCGTCAAACGCATCGTCGATCCCGCCGAATATCTCCATAGCGAACGCAGCCGTAACGCAGCTTAAACGCAGGAGTTTGCGAGCGCCAAACAGCACAAATCCGGCCAAAGCGGTCATTACGCTGGTCCCATTTATCAATGCGATACCTTCTTTAAAGGTAAGCTGCAAAGGTTGCAGTTCGGCAGCGTCAAGGGCATCCTTCGCAGCCGTAAGCTGCCCTCGAAAGAACACATTGCCTTCGCCAATAACGGCCAACGCCATGTGAGCCAGGTGAACAAGATCTCCGGATGCTCCCACACTGCCGTTACTTGGAATATAAGGTGCTATTCCACAATTAATCATTTCCTTGAGCAGTTCCAACAGCTTAACTCGTACGGCACTATAACCCTTAACAAGACAATTAAGCCTTACAGCCAATGTGGCCAGAGCAATATAGTATTGTAAAGGCTCCCCTAATCCGGCAGCATGACTGCGAATAAGATTCAATTGCAACGTCGTAAACTCATTTTCATCGATGATCTTATTACACATGGGGCCAAAAGACGTGTTTACGCCATAGATTATACGTTTTTTCTCAATTTCATCCGAGAGAAAAGCCCGACTCCGGCGGCAGCGTTCCAAAGCCAAATCGTCGAGCGCAACGCGTTTATCACCTATACCAATAGCCACGATATCTTCAATTGTGAGGTCATTCCCATTTAGGGTAACAGTTGGTCTATTGTCTTTCTTCATGGTGGATCGAGTTCTAATTGCAAAGAATGGTCAATACTTAGTTGTTACGGTAGTCAAAGAACGTTGTCTCTTTTCGTTTCCCTTCCTGAATAGTTCGTGCAGCTACATTCGCCGCTGTTTCCACAACGACTTCCGGTTTGACTCGAATGTATGCGCGAATTTTCTCTGCGATCGAGTCGGCAGAAAGACAATGAGCATCCTCTATTCCTACAACAACCCGAACTCTCTCGGAAAGCTCATATTCCCCATATACCTCCAGATAATAATTCTTTACTTCCGGAATATCCTGCAGAACCAAGAAGATCGCGCCGGGATAAACCATGGTCCCGCGAATCTTCATCTTTTGTTGCTTGCGGCCTATGATCGGCCCTAAACGATATGTGTTTCTTCCACATGGACACGGATCGGTATAATAAGCACCGATGTCACCTGTACAATAACGCAACAGCGGCATCCCGGTCACCTGCAACGGAGTAGCAATAACCTCTCCCGGTTGTCCCGGCGGAACAGGCTTGCCATTTTCATCAACAATCTCTACGGCAATAAGTTCCGGATGAAAATGCCCTCCGCGTCCATAACTACATTCGGTAAAAGACGTGGCAATTTCCGTGCCGGCATACGTACCGACAACATCACAATTCCATATCTTTCGCAATTTTTCGCCAAGGGTGGAATGTTCCAAATCAACCTTTCTTATCGGCTCGCCAATACAGATCAGCAACCGAACTCCAAGCTGCGCCGGATCCTGGCCGGACTGTTGAATGGCCTCTGCCATCAGTAATGCCTGAGACGGCACACAAATAATGACGGAAGGGCGATATAGCAACGCAGATTGAATTAGAATAGCAGGATTTCCGGAGCCTGTTCTCACTGCCGCGGCTCCGATACGCCGCACCCCCTCAAAATAGGCCAGGCCCGCCATGAAACATCTTCCCAGTGCACAAGCGATCATAGTTCGATCATTTTCAGTCACCCCGGCGGCACGAAGAGATATGGCCTCGTTATAACCCACCCGTTCCAGATCGGAAGCCGTTTGGAACATAATCAGCGGTTTGCCCGTAGTGCCCGAAGTTTGACATATATCTACAATATCCTGCTCCGGCACGCACAAGAAATCCTCCGCATATTCTTCCAGATGCTCTTTCAAGGTTAAAGGCAGCAAATGTAAATCGTCTTTTGCTTTAATATGTTCCGGCTTCAAGCCACTTTTTTCAAATAGCCTGCGATAATAAGGAGAATGCTCATAACAGTATTGTACATGCTCTCTGAGCAACTGATTATTGAACTGCTCGATAGTTTCGATTGATTGAAATTCAATTGAATGATCTGTTCGCATTTGCCTTAATTGCTTTCCAGTTGTTCAATCGCGTCGATCATTTGCTTCTGCACATGTTTGCGCATTTCAATATGAGCCGTCTCGCCGTGATACGGATCCGGCAACACCGGCTCGAGCATTTGCATCTTTATTCGGGCCGGCTTTATCCACCATCGTTTAGGTGGTAACAGCGTCTGTGTTCCCGTAGTGCATAGAGGTAGAATTGGCACCTTCAATTGAACGGCCAGCTTAAATGCTCCGGAATGAAACCGTCCTGGTTTTCCTGTTCGCGAGCGATGTCCCTCGGGGAATATGATCAGATAGCGCCCACCCCGGGTCACTCGTTCGGCGTCAGTCAGAATCTCCTCCCAGGGTGAGCTTTCCAGATCAAGATACTCTGCCATACGCATAAAAAGAGAATACCAGAACATCTTGAACGGCCAGGATCGAAGACAAACGTGGGCATCATAACAAGGCAACATGCTTAGCATATACGTGTCAAAAAATGAATTATGGTTCATGATAATAATTCCGGGACGAGGTAGATTTTCCAGTCGCATATCTTTGCACTCAAGCCGGACGAACGGACGAAATATTAAAATGCAGCCACGCCCATATATCCAAATGAAAAGACGCATGACTTTTGCTCTTGGCCACCCTGTAATGAGCTGCCAAACCAACAGAGCCGGGAATGTGATCAACGAACCAATTAAAGTCCATATAATGAGTAAGGGATACACCCATAAATTCATCAGGACGACAACGATCAGATTGAATATACGAGCCAAAATCAGTATTTCGCTAACATAAAAGTCAACTCAGAAGTGTCGCAGCGGATATGAATCCTGTCACTTGCCCTCCGCTTCCAACTCTCTTTTCTTTTCCAGGACCAGTTTATGCAGATCTCCGAGAGTATTGATTTGCCTTACTTTAGGCTCGTCCCGCAGCTTCACTCCAAACGCATTTTGCAAAACCACAACCAGATCCACAAAATCCAGGCTGTCCATCCCCAGGTTATTGACTAAATGTGCATCGGGCGTCATCATGTCCGGATCGAATTCGAACTCTTTAATCATATTATCATTAATTATATTTATGATTTCCGTATCAGTCATTACGATCTCTCCTGATAAGTAGAGCTGAGTTGATCCCACCTAAAGCAAAACTGTTTTTGAGAATAATGTTAATTTCAATCTTCCTTGGCATAATGATAAAATCTATTACATTGCACTCCGGATCCGGCGTAACCAGGTTGCGCGTAGGTATTAGAATATTATAGTGCATCATCTGTATCGAGGCAATTAGTTCCATTGCCCCACTTGCCGCCATTGTATGACCCAGATGGCCTTTGAGGCTGCTGACAGGGGCTTTATCCCCCATAACCGCACCGATCGCCTGTGCTTCCGCAATATCACCTTGAATTGTCGCCGTCGCATGGGCATTCACATAATCAACCTCCTCCGCATGTACTCCGGCCTGGTTCATAGAGCATTCCATGCAGTCCGCTATCGTTTGACTGTCCGGATTTGCGATGTTTTCCGGGGCGGAGAAGGTCGCAAACCCAATGATTTCAGCCAGAATATCTGCGTTTCGTCTGCGGGCATACTCCATCTCCTCCAGGATCAGAATACCGGCCCCCTCGGCACAGACCACTCCATCGCGATTGATATCAAATGGACGCGGGGTTTGCTGCGGGTCGTTATTATATTGACAGGAAGCAGCATTCATAATATCAAAAACTGCCGGCGCCAGACAATGATGTTCATCTGAGCCACCGCAAATCATCATGTTCTGGTTTCCGGCAGCGATCATTTCGAAGGCCAGTCCGACCGCCAGGTTACTCGAAGCACATGCGGCCGAAGGAGAGATAATTCGGCCCGTAATACCGAGCGCCTGCGCAGTATTGGCCGCACAGGAATGATTCATCGTTTTGAAGAACATGGTGGACTTGATGTTTTCGATAGAACCGCTGCGATTCAATTCCTGAAAGAAGGCTTCGCTTTCTGAGGTGCTTCCCATTGTCGAAGCCAGGCATAACCCTGTTCCTCGATCTGTTATTCGGTCCTCCGACAAACCCGCCATCGCCGTGGCTTCCAACGCCGCAATAGTGGAATACACCGACATAGGCGACATGAAGCGTCGCTTTTTTCGGGGAATGACACTGGCATCAACGGCAGGCACAAGTGCTGCTATACTACTGCGTAAACCACCCAATTTCTGCATTTCAGGCACTATTCTTACGGCAGAATCCCCCCCCAGAAGATGCTCCCAGAGGCACTTAACCCCTGGACCGAACGGAGAAACCGTGCCCATTCCTGTAATAACGACCCGTCTCTTGCCCATTATTGCATTGTTTCTCTGTAGTCTTCCCCGGTTATGGCCGCCGCGCTCAAAAAACCCGACAACATAGCTCCCATCAATCCCGCCGCCACGATCGCCTGCCCCGATAAATACAATCCCTTGATCCTGGTGCGAGACATAAACGGCATGTCGGTTACTTTGTGCTTGGCTCCGTATAAACAGCCGCTTGGCGCATTCATATAATCACGAAACGTTAGAGGGCTGGCCACGTCGATAATTCTCAAGTCTCCCAGAGCATCATTATAGTATTGCTTTACGACACCAACGATTGTATCGGCAACTCGTTCTTTCCATTGACAATACGCCAAAGGACGTTGTCCTGTTTTGGAACTGCCCCACTGCCCGACATCCTCAAACCGACAGGGACAAATGATCGAAGTACCTCCAACATGACCGTCCGAAAGGGAATGACTGATGAACATAAAACGGTCTTCAAATCCGCCTTCCAAATCATACATTTCAGGAAAGAGTTTATGTGCGAGTATCATATTATGAAAATTGTTGTCCAGGCTGGCTTTTTCGCTTACGCAATATATGACGACCGCCGAAGACGTGTCCTCCAGGCCTTGCAGGCGACTATGATAAACCGGACGCATACTGCCTTCCGGCAGCATATCGATCAGCATTCGCGGATGGCCTGTAAAAACGCAATCGTCGCATCCAACTACTTCTCCACCTTCCAGACCGATAGCTTTGATGGTTCTATCGTCGTTTATGAATATCTGATCGACTGTACAATTGGTATATATGTCAACATTATACTTTTGCAGCTCATTTTCAAAAGCCTGCGCTATGGCATATCCGCCATCAACTACTTGCCGGCTCCGATCGTAATAAGCCCCGACAACCATCGAATGATAGAGCAAAGAAGTCTCTTCCGGCAGGGATCCATAAAGCAGGGCATGCAAACTTAACAGGGTCTGCAATTCAGGGGATTTGAAATTTTCTCGTAAATACTGCGTTAGAGACAAATGAGCGTTCTGAAATATAGACGTCGGATCCATTACCACACGAAACAGATCTTCATTGATGGTATCCAAAAAATATTTTATATCTTGCAGAAACCGAGTTATCGCCTCTTCCTCATCAGGAAAACTCTCGGTAAGCTCCTGCGCTAAATTCTGCAATTTCATCTTGAAGTCAAACTTGAACTCAGGATCAGTGCAGTAGAAACGATCACCGACTGTCTTTTTGTCCTCTCCAATCTTTATATGAGACAGTATCCCCAATCTCTCGCAAAGTCTGGTGAGCGGTTCATCCGGTCCGAGCATTCCTGCATAATGGAATCCCGTGTCAAAATAAACATTCTCTCTGAAAAATCCCCTGATCGTAGGGGCAATCGCATGGGACTTTTCCAATAGAGCGACTTTTCTGCCGTTCTGAGCCAAAAGAATAGCGGTCGTAAGACCGGAAACTCCCGCACCAATCACAATAGTATCATATTTCATAAC
The DNA here is from genome assembly GCA_005223045.1 of Planctomycetes bacterium B3_Pla. Taxonomy (GTDB): domain Bacteria; phylum Planctomycetota; class Phycisphaerae; order Sedimentisphaerales; family Anaerobacaceae; genus SG8-4. Next base: position 177,075 of record NJBM01000012.1, read on the forward strand.
GAATGATCAGACTGGAGTTTGTTCCCCCAAATCCGGCGGAATTACACAACGCAATTCGCGGCGGCACTTTTTTTGTCTCTGTAATAATATTCAATTTTTTACTGCATTCATCCGGGCCGGTAAAGTTTATATTGGGCGCTGTAAATCCTCTTTTGGCCATAATCGTTGCATAAACAACTTGTGCGGCGCCGGCCATCCACAACTCATGCCCACACATGCCCTTCAACGATGAAACGGCCGGCTTGTGCTCTCCAAACAGTGAATCTATCGCCATCGCTTCCACTTTATCGCCAATTGGAGTTGATGTCGCATGCGCACAAATATAATCAATTTCTCCCGGACTGACTTTTGCCTCTTCTACAGCCATTGCCATCGCCCTCCGCATACCATCCTTGTCCGGGATAGAAACATTATACCCATCGGAGGAGAATCCGTAACCACATATTTCTCCCAGTATGGTTGCATTTCGCTGCCTGGCTATATCGTAATTTTCCAGGATTATCACAGCGGCTCCGCCTCCGGGCACAAGACCGTCGCGATCATAGGAAAATGGCCGGGAGGCCTCCTGTGGTTTATGCTCACGCACAGAAAATGCATCCAGCGAATCAAAACCACACATGGAATGCCAGTTAATCTCCTGAGCTCCCCCACAAATGACATACTCCTGTTTCCCGCTGCGAATCAGCTCGGCAGCCTGACCTACCGCGTGGCCCCCGCTGCTACAAGCCGAACTGATTGTCCAGCAGGCGCCCCTGGTCCCAAATAGAACATTAAGATTCATGGTGACATTGGACGTCATAGAACGGAAAATATGCCCGCTGCCTAATTCCCCGGCGTTTTTTCTATCTTTCGTAATCGCAGCCTGTTCATACGACGCAAGACAGCTTGAATCACAACCGATAACCAAACCTGTCTTTTCATTTTTCAGATCTTCGGGTTCTAAACCGGCCTGGTCAATCGCTTGCAGAGCGGCGGCATAACTCTGAACTGTAAACAGAGTCATTGTTTTGCGCATTTTACGATTTACGTAACGGGCCGGGTCAAACCCATGTATCGCACCGGTCAGGGAACTGCGAAATCCCAGCTCCTTCCTTTCGGGATCACAGACAATCCCTGAACGTCCATGATATAAGGACTCTGCAATACTGTCCGGATCGCAACCCAGACTGGATATCGCCCCGATTCCCGTAATCGCCACTCGAAACATAAGGTTATCGCACCACAAACTCTGTACGTGACAGTATTGTCATTTTAGCGAACTCGTCGCTCTCTCTGCTCGAACTACATATAAACGCCGCCATTTACACCGAGTACCTGGCCGGTAATATAACCGGCCTCCTCAGAACATAGAAACGTCACTACGGATGCAACATCCTGAACAGTCCCGATGCGTCCCAGGGGAATAGTTGGCAGGATTTTGTCTAAAGGCAGTTCTTTAGTCATTTCTGTCTCAATAAATCCAGGCGAGACTGCATTCACCAGGATATTACGACCCGCAACTTCTCTCGCCAGTGATTTTGTTGCCCCGATCAGGCCTGCTTTCGCCGCCGCATAATTGGTCTGTCCCGGCATGCCGGTTTCTCCCGAGGTGGAGACAATATTAATGATTCTGCCTTTCCGTTCCCGGATCATTTTGCCTATAGCCAAACGTGTGACATGAAAAAAGCCGTCCAAATGGACACCCAGCACATCTCTCCATTCTCGGGATTCCATCCAGAACAGCATATTATCCCGGGTAATGCCTGCATTGTTGACAAGCACAAAAGGAGTCTTCTCTTCCAGAGCTTCACCTAATACTTTGTTTACAGCATCCTCATTCACAACGTCAAATTGTAACAAAGTGCACGAAACTCCAAGCTCTTTGATTGTCTTGGCGACCGCCTGGGCCGCCGCATGGTCACTGCGATAATTGAGCCAGATATCAAATCCAGCGCGGGCCAGATCAATAGCAATAGCAGCGCCGATTCCCTTGCTTGCTCCGGTTACTAATGCTGTTTTCTTCTCTTTCTTCGTAGTCATACACCAAGTTTTATCTCAATGAGTATTAGCGGCAGGCAATGCTAATTTCTCCACTATCGTTTTCTTCATTGTATTCTACTTTTCAACCTGGAAATAACCGTTTCTTATTTTGCAGGGCCTTCATCAAGAAATCTGATTTCAGATTTGTAGCCTTCATTAAAATTCTCTATCGTGATCTTTGTGGGAGCATTCTTGTCGTTCTGTGCGGCCACAGCTTTGAAACAGATTTTCCCGTTTCGGACCGCCCCCCATCCGGGTTGCCCGTCAAGGACTACAAAATAGCCCGTTCCTCCCGCCAATTGGCGATTCGTTTCCAACCACAAAGATCCATCCAAAACATCCCGGCGAATACAGTTTCCCGCTGCCGGCAATTGACGGTACAACAACAACGCATCACACAAAATGCTCCTTTTAAGAAATTTGTCAGGCATTCCCAGGTTATTTTTCAATATTTCAAAATGATTGCCCTGCCACTGGGCCGAATACAATGTAATTCCTAAATTGCTAAAACCTGCTACATTAACTCCATTCTTATCGGTCTTACGAGTTATACCATTGACAATCAAGTTCTTGCTCCGCCAACGCAACGTGTAACGGTACTGTAAAGGATCCGGAATATCAAGCGGGAAATTCTCTGCAAATATGTCATAATCCAAGTCTTCACAATTGCCCAATTTGGCATCCGGTAACGACCGACATCCACAAAGCATTGTAAATAAGATCAAAATCAGTATGGCAAGGTACTTACGGATCATGTGGATTTAATCTTCGGAGCCATCCTTTTTCTTCTTTTCTTCCTTCAGAGTCTCATTTTGCTCCTGCGAAAATAGTTCTTTGCATTGTTTTACTGCCTGTGGGTTGCCAAAGCAATTCTCGGGCAATTCCTTGTTAAGAATTTCCTGCAGGAATTCCAATGCGAACCGGTCGCCTGCAGGCTCGTAAATATCGATCCGTGTAATGTGATATTCAGGAGGTCTGGATACGTGAATTCGTATCTTCTCTATAAACTGCCGGAATTGTTTGTGACGAGGCTCCAAATCAAGCGCGACGTAACCATTGGGATCGTCAGCACTTACAGATAAATCAAAAAGGCGTTTCTGATTCGAAAATTTGCCTTGCATCCACTGACCTATCTGTTCCATTACAAGTTTAATACTCTTGCCGGCATTAGACTGGATTGAACGCCACCGGCCATCGACCAATTCATAACGCTCTATTTTTTTCCCGCCGGAAAGCATCGCCGTCTGAAATGGTTCTGTAATATCAAATCGAATCCTGCCGGGAGATTCGAAGAGGATAAAACCCTGAGAAATGAGCGGCTTGTCCATAAAAGAGAAGTTCTTTTCCTGTCGGAATCGGACTGCCAGAGTCTTCGTATTGCTGTGTCGTTTTTCCAGGCGTATCAAAAAGTCTTCTAATACAGGAACAGGATTCCGTTCTGCAGCTACACCGAAAACAATGTGAGTCATTATTATGGTGGAATATATACTTCTTTTGATCCAACGTAAAATCATAAGCCTTTTCAAGGTCATCTCCTAACAGGCTGGCTGGTGCAGGAAGGAATGACGACTAATAACAAGAAAACAGGGGGAAACTTAAGGAATTCTTTGACCATCGTTATTACTCCGCGCAAAATGGCATTTTGCACACAAAACCTCTTTACAATCTACCAGGCGCGCATACTCCGTCCCCGTGGGTTACACTGGAGTTTTTAACACTTTCTACATGTAACCACCTAAAACTATAGAAACAGACTCACGTGCCCTAAACCAATACTACCGAACCTATCTGCGCTCACATATAAGTGAGGTATTCGCACTTGTCAAGGCCAAAATCCTCACACTTGAGGTCTGGCCACACAAGAAGTTGTCTGTAAATTACCCCTCTTGACAGGCGGTTCGGTCGTTCACTCCAGTGTTTACTGCCGTATTGTCTCTTCATCTAATCCAACGGTGCCGACACAATAAAGCCGCCCCTTCTCTTATATCAACGAATCTCCTATTCCCTCATAGGCCAGGGATTGTCAAGCAGAGACCCGATCTGTTTGCGGATGTCACATGATCTCATGACCGGCGTGAACGTTCCGGCCGTGGACATCAGAAAGGTGACGCTATTGCGGTAGTTAAGGCTGCCGTGGGTTGTGGTGATGCGCACCATTCCGGAAAATGGGGGCGGTCCGTTACAGTAATGGTCGTTCAGTGAGACGATAACGTCGGGCGGATTCTCCACCCGGCAAAAATGGGCTTCCCACAAGCGCTGCAGGGGCGCCGGATAGACGTGCGTCGCCGTGGCGCGCAGCAGGTCTTCCGAGTCATAGCTCCCATGCTCATCGGCTTCGAGGCGGTCCAGAACGGGTGTCAATAACAGCGGATCCCCCTGTAGTGGCTCGTAGATAAACCGCCCACCCCGGGCACGAATTACTGCTCGACCACCATCTCGGGTTAGAACCTCTACTGCATCTCTCCGAGCGTAGCTGACCAGATCCACACCCTTGCAAGTGATTAGGTCCTCCGATAAAGCGGATGGACGGCGCGTTGAAAGGCAGGCATACGTCACAACGCCAAGAGTGCTGAGTACTACATCCCTGGGGCCATTAATGTGATCCTTCATGAGCCAGCCTCTGTCGGCCAGATGCTTTTCCAGATCCAGCCATTCCACTTTCTCGTAGCTGAGTCCGTGGTCGGCAAGCATTGTCACCTTGACCAACCCGCGACTTTGCCAGAGCACCTCAGTTACAAAGCGATCCAATTGATAGAGACATTCCATCTGCCCTGCAGCTCCGTCCCGCACACTCACGGCCGCAGAACTGACAATGTACGCAATCACCTCCCGTGATTTGCGTTTGTCGAACAGCCGCTTGACCGTGTTCAGTTCCGAGTTGAACATGGGCATCCCCAGAAGATAGCTCAAGCCGTCAACGTGCTGCGGTGCACGATATGTAAGCGAGGCCGCAAAAGGTTCATTTCTGCCTTTCATGTAATCCAGCACTCCGCCAACCATAGAGTTTGTTTTGCGGTCGAAATATCGTGACTGCACAGCCCTGCACGGGGCGCTGCCAAATATGGCCGACATGGAGACCTCCGTCACCGAAGGGTACGGCGACACGATGCGCGACGGGGGGTAAAACATCCGCAGTTTCCCGGAATCATAGTATCTTTTGAGCAGGTCCCAACCAAAACCGTCGAGTATGAGAACCAGATGGCGACATCGGGCGGCCGGGATTTCGTCCAGGTTGACAATAATATCAGGTGCGGCATCGACGTCATTGTCATACCCGATGCGCGAAATCCTCCCGCTGCTGTCGGCAAAAATAAAGAAATCCGGCTGTCCGTCTCCCGTAGAATCGTAATGCCGGTGGACCCCACCTTCACGGGGTGACATCACCTCCCTGAGCTGGAAACGCGGGTGTGTCCGGCACCCGCTCACCAACAAACACAAGACAATCGCCGGAAGAACCGCTATCCTGATGCTTATCCCTGAATCCCTCCGCAGCAAACGAATGATATTGCTTTTCTGACAAGCTGGAGACCATCCTAAAAGCATTTCGGTTCCATACCGAGGTTGAGTACCCAAGATCAGCGGTGAAACTGAAGATAAATTCGACCGATTTTGCTGCGAACGTGTTTCAAATTCGTTCTTCATTCTTCATCCTTCATCGTAAACGGCGTGGTAAAAGTGTTCCACAAGTTATCTATATAGCCAAGAGCGCTCCGGCTGTCAAGGTGCTGTCCCGGCTTGATGTCCCTTCTGTCAGATAAACGTTTGCGACCCTGCTCAAGACTTGGGCATTCCATAAAAATATTTTCAATTTCAATTTGAATCTTTGGTATTCGGCAGTTCTAATGCCTGTGTGCACAATATTGTGTTGAATGCTTCAAGTTCCCTGACGTGAGTCGTGATAATAGTAAATACCATGAAACTTGACCATGATAGAATTTTATTGATTCACCCTTTGGGCTACTGCCCCGGTGAAGCCGGCCGGGATATTTCCAGAGTGGCAAATATTATGTCGCCGTTGGGTCTGTTGAGTATCGCGGCATATTTAGAGAAGAAGGGAATCACTGCCGATATTATTGACTGTTATGCCCATCCGGATTCAGACCCGAAAATACGCAACTACTTAAAAGAGAAAAATCCCGGTTATATCGGTTTGACCTGCACCACCTCGTCCTTTCACGATTCAGTCCGGATCGCCAAAACGGCAAAGGCAATCCTGCCCGGGATCAGGTCGGTTTTTGGGGGTGCGCATATTTCTGCATTGCGCAAGAAGATTCTGGAAGACTACCCGGACGTTGATTTTTCTGTAATAGGCGAGGGAGAAGAATGTGTTGAAGCATTGATTAAGGCCGGCACGGACAGCAAGGCTCTAAGTGAGATACCAGGGCTGATTTACCGAGAAAAAGGCGATATCAATTTTACAGGATTGCGGAATGAAAGAATAGATCTGGACAGTTTACCGTTCCCGGCCTATGAAAAACTTCAAGGCTATCCACATGCCTATAAACTGCCGATTTTTAATTATCCCAGAACACCAAATACATGCTGTAACTCGAGTCGCGGCTGTCCATATACCTGCAGTTACTGCGATAGATCTGTGTTTCGTCGCAGCTTCCGTTATAATTCGGCGGAGTATCTTTATGAACACATGAAGTACCTGAAGGAACGGTTTGGAATCAGACATATCAACTTCTATGACGACCAGTTCACGTTCAATCGCAAGCGGGTGGAAGAATTCTGCCGTATGATGATGGATAATCATCTGAACATGACTTTCAACTGTGCCGTTCGTGCCGAGCATGTCGATTTTGAACTGATGAAGCTGATGAAGAGTGCCGGGTGCTGGATGATGAGCCTGGGTATTGAATCGGGAGATCCGGAACTGTTGGCGCAACATCGGCAAAATGCGGACCTGGATATGCTGGCCGATACTATCCGAAACATCAAAAGGGCCGGGATCCGGACCAAAGGCCTGCTGATGATGGGCCTGCCCGGGGAATCGGAAGAGAGTATCAAACGCAGCATGGATTATGTATTCTCTCTGCCTATAGACGACTTTAACCTGGCGAAATTCACGCCGTTCCCCGGTTCTCCACTATATGAAAACATCAATGAGATGGGAACCTTCGAAGAGGACTGGGACAAGATGGACTGCATGAACTTTCTCTTTGTTCCCAACGGCATGGAGAAAAAGCGTCTGGAAGAGTTGTTTATTGAATTTTACAAGGCCCATTACAAACGTCCCAAGGTCCTGAGCGGATATATCAGCATGTTATGGAAATCCCCTGATAGCTGGCTGCGTTTTGCCTCCAACTTTACCAGTTTCCTGAAATTCGCTAAATCCAATAGACGGATGGGGTAGCCATTCTATAGGTGTCCACCCGAATAACCTCGTCCACCCTGTCATTAAAGAACTTACGTAAACTTGCTTCGTGCAAGTAATTGTATTATCTTGGCGGCATGAATGCCACATATTGACAAGATGCGTAGTAACTTGTTATATTTCAAGCAGTTAAAAAGTGAAGCGCCCGTAGCTCAGTTGGACAGAGCAACGGATTTCTAATCCGTAGGTCGCAGGTTCGAGTCCTGCCGGGCGTGTTAGAGAAGGCGGCTAAGACTACCGATGACAACAAGGGTCAAGAAACGTCTAAGTCTGCCAAGAATCAAGAGGTTACGTCAACTCCAACGGACGGTTCAGCACCCTCAAAAAAGCCTGCCAAAGTGCCAACCGATGACAGCCCCGGCACAATGAATGTACGCTGTTCCGACAAGCTGGACAACAAGCTGAGCGACAAGCCAGAAACGGACCCGGACTTGACCGTAGTTGCAGAAGCATGGCCCGAACTACCCCCCGCCATCCGTTCTGCGATTATGGCGATTATAAAGGCATCATCGACCAAATCTCTATAAAGATAGAAAAAAGCCAGTCAGACTTATGCCCCTTCGTTACGATGTGTTGTGGCTTGCACTCAGGCACGGATCAGTTACAATTACACGGAATTTTCCGTCTGTTGCCGTTGGTTGTGGCTTGCACTCAGGCACGGATCAGTTACAATAAGATTAGCAACACCCCTTCTCCCGTTCATGTTGTGGCTTGCACTCAGGCACGGATCAGTTACAATCCGCCGTGTGTGCTTCGCAGACCGTTTGCCGTTGTGGCTTGCACTCAGGTACGGATCAGTTACAATTGTATTCCAGAGCATACCCGTCGCACACCTGTTGTGGCTTGCACTCAGGCACGGATCAGTTACAATGAAAATAGAACTCGCCAGAGACTTTCGCATGTTGTGGCTTGCACTCAGGCACGGATCAGTTACAATGCTGAACAATCTGTACTGGATAGTTAATGAGTTGTGGCTTGCACTCAGGCACGGATCAGTTACAATTCGATTCGTTATCAATCCACATCATCGTAAGTTGTGGCTTGCACTCAGGCACGGATCAGTTACAATAAAAGGTGTTGACGACTGGACAGTCCACAAGTTGTGGCTTGCACTCAGGCACGGATCAGTTACAATACAATATCGGCTTTTTGTTCGCGTGTCAAGTTGTGGCTTGCACTCAGGCACGGATCAGTTACAATGCGTGGAGACGGCAACCCCGGGCACCTGGCGTTGTGGCTTGCACTCAGGCACGGATCAGTTACAATATGAATCCTTTCTGAGATTGTTCGTCCGTGTTGTGGCTTGCACTCAGGCACGGATCAGTTACAATTAAGCCCCGGTGTCGTTCCTCGACCACGCAAGTTGTGGCTTGCACTCAGGCACGGATCAGTTACAATATATTGCTGGCATTGACAACAGCTACATCGTTGTGGCTTGCACTCAGGCACGGATCAGTTACAATTTGAAGTCATACTGACCAGAGTCAAACAAAGTTGTGGCTTGCACTCAGGCACGGATCAGTTACAATTTGGATGGAGTAGTGACATGCACGTATAAGTTGTGGCTTGCACTCAGGCACGGATCAGTTACAATAGCTTGTCCGCAAGTCCAGTATTTTCAAGGGTTTGCGGGCGGAGTGCGCTAAAATAATTCGAGCTGTCGAGGGGCCGGAGGCGTGGGTTTGCGCATTTTCCCCCAAAAAGTCTGCATTCGCCCGAACTGTTTGTCTGTGATGGTGATGAGTCGAACTTCCCCATCGGGAGGCAGGAAATTCTTGATTCTTCCGTGGTGAACATCGGCATTCTCCTCACTCGCACAATGTCTGACATACACTGAGTATTGTAACATGCTAAAGCCGTTTTTCAAGAGGTTTTTGCGAAAATGCGTATAGTCTTTTCTCGCCTTTTTCGTATCTGTCGGCAAGTCGAACATTGCAAAAATCCACACCGCTCTGTACCCGCTCAGAATCATATCTTAGGCAAATCCACAAACCTCTGCTCGCCAGCATAACAACGCTGCAATGATGCCGCCGTCCGGTGCAGGCCGACCATTAACGGACCTTTGAATCCCGCTATGCTCACCTCCTCGTACAAGACCTCCAGCAGCTTTGCCTTGGTCGCCTGGTCAAGCTCATCCACCGGCCCGCTATCTTGAAAGATGTCCCTCACTTTCGAGTCAACAAATCCCCTGAACGGCTCAACGAGATCATCCGCTAAGCAAAAGGCGTTATAGCGGTTCCGATGATGAATGCCTAATGATGGTAGAAGACCGGCAGAGCATAGAGCCCGTGCAACTGCTGCACGCATTACCATGTATCCGTAGTTGAGCATGTTGTTCGGTGGTGAGCCGCTAATATCTCTGCGAAAGGTGACATCCTGCAAATACACAGGCCAGAACTTTCTGCTCGCTTGCGCCTCGATATTGTTGGGATCACCGCTGCGCACCCTCGCCTTCAACGTCATCAGAGATTCATACACATCACTATCTCTACCCACAACTTCCGCCTGATGCCTGATCTTTGCTTGCACTATTTGCTTCCATAGCCGTTTCTTTACTGGCTCCTTTGCTTCTATTTGCAGGCGAAATCTCTCCGTCTGAACGGTGTTGCTCTCGATGGGCAAGAGCATTCCCGCTGGGTGATGACTGCCTCCGCACAGGACTACAGCCGCACCATGCTTGAGAAGTTCAGTGAAAACGGCGTGTGAATATGACGTGCCCTGATGATCGACCAGAAGTACCCCGATGTCCTCGCAGGGAATGCTTGAGACCTGCTGGCCGTCTTGTTTTAACAGCAATTGTCCGTAATGAATTGATAAACACGTCCTTGCCGACGATATTTCGACAATCCGCTTAATCATCTGACTCTCCCGAACCTGCCGCCTATTCAATAATCATCGGCAAATTCGGGATGTTACTTTTCTAATCTCTGGCCAGAATCTTCTGGTCCCCCAACGGCCCGATCCACACCTTCTGTGGCCCTTTTCCCTCTTGTGCATCAAGCGTCTGCAACTGTGCCGCCAATAGGCGAATATCTTCCCTTGCTGGGAATTTATCCGTCTCTTTGGCTCGCCCTGCATCCGTATGTGGCGTAAAATGTATATATCCGTTTCCATCTATTTTGAAGACTACGAAGTAGTCCGCTATTCCCGTTTCTGGATGCTTCATATAGACCATTTCACCAATTGATAGTGACATTATGAACTTTCCATCTTTCGTATCCCCACGATTGACAGCCGACTGAGTTTTGTTTCCGGAAATCTTTGATGGCCTCACCCGTTTCGAGGCATCGAAGTTAGTTACTGGTTGGCCAATCCATCTACCTTTGTTATTCTCACGAATCTCGACATGGTGATTGTTCTGTGGTTCGTAATATCGTCTTGATCGTACATTCTCAACATATTCCATCTTCCCTGTACTTGGATTCCATCGCTTACGTTTTATCTCAACAATCGTTGGCCTTCTAACAAGCGTTACACGCCTAATTGGTACCCCACTATCCAGTATCAGCCCCTTGTTCTTGACCAGCATCTTCATTTGTGTGTCGGTGAAACTGTCAGGGTTTAAGCCCTCTCGCCTCAAAGCATTCCTCAACTCTTCACGGAACCACCGGTCACGTATAAGGCCGGATTTGCCTCCACTTACGTCCGGTAGTGCAAGCATCCTCGCACGGATTTTTCTCCTCTGTCTTTTTGTTGTACATCTGTCCAGTTTCGCCCGCAACTCTTCCCATCCCTTTGGAACTCGCAGATGACTTGGCTTTAGACTCATCGCAAATTTCCGTATCGTGAACTCACCTGTCAGACGTCCATTCTTATCAACTACCGGCCCAAACTGAGTATCTTTATGCAGTGACCCCGCTATCTTCCTTCTCTCCGGCCTGTGTGAAACAACCAGTTTCTTCCACTCTTTCATCACATCCGCCCTGAATGAATCGAAGTTCCCCCACGGTACGACTATCGGTTCTCTCCTCGCTACTTCCTCCTTTTCAACTGCTTCTGCTGCCTTCGCAAGCTGGCTTAGCCGCTCCGGCCCGCTTAGTGCAATTATTACCGCATCTATCGCATGATGCCGATGATCTGCACGATTCTTTCCCTCCTTATCCCCTCCACCCGTTTTGTCCGGAAGCAGCCCCCAGTCACGACGCAATATGGCCGTGTATCGTCCCTTCGTCGTAAAAACACGCCGCTTGCCGTCATTCTTATCTCCGTACAAGGTCCTCTCCAACCATGCCACAACCTGTCGCGCTGCGTATGCGGTATCTGTCAACTGCGATTCAACAAATCCATCTAAATCGGGAACCTCTTCGTGAAGATTATCCCACTTAACCTTGTTGTCCCTTTCAAGATGTTTTAGCCTTTGCTCAAGCCGTACAAACTCCTCGACTGTCAACCATTCCTTCGGCGTTCTGTTGCCCTTGCCCCGATTGCACTCGCTGTGACATAGCACCAGATTGCTCAAGTAGCTGTTTCCACCACGACTTTCCGGAACTATATGGTCAAGCTCAACGCCTTCCCCACTCGCTGCTAACTCTTCACTTATTGTATCCCTGTTGTTGTCGCAATATGCACACCAATACTTCTGCTCCCTGCTAAGTAACACCCGTTTGACCGCCTTGGCCTGTTGCGTCTTTGTCTCTCCTGCCAAATCGAACTTCTCAATAATTTCCTTACGTTTCTCCTCTCGCTTGCGATTTTCGGACAACTGCCTGTTACGCACATACTCGCTCTGCCTTGCCTCGCGCGCCAACTCAACTACCACCCGTTTTGGCTTACATCCAAACTCGTGGATATATGCTTGAATGTGGCGGCGAACCTCGTGAATGGCTCTTCGCACAACGGGATTGCTGATATTTTCAGGTGCTGGTGGCAGCAATTCTGGATGCTTCTGCATATAATGTCGCACTCTCCTGTTTCCTGCCCTCGCGCCAAACGAATAACGCTGTCGCTGTGCATCACTTGCCCCATTCTCTGCATCCTCAGCAAATCGGTTCCTCGCCTCATTCACGGTAAAACCCTCACGCATGTAAGGTAGCAGATTTATTATCGCCTTTCTTGAATAGTTAATCCGGGTATCAACTTTAGGGCGTTCCCTCCACGCTTCAATGAATTTCTCTGTTTGCTCGTCTTTGAATTCCCACCATCTAAAGCAACCTTCTCTCAATCGCTGCTGATCCTTTTTCAATTGCGGATCAAACTTCAGGATTGCTTTGTTTATTGACTGCTGTTTTTTCGCGTCAAACTTTGCCCATTCTTCTCTTCCGATTGCAGTAACAATTTCTCTCTTGAACCAATTGGTGTTCAATCCTCGCTTGGGGTCTTTCTCCAAGCTTAGTGTGTACATGGTCTTCTTTACACCCCTGTCAATCCCCAGCGCCTTTCGTACTGTCCCCTCACTTGCGGTCTTCTGCTTCTCCAGCACCGCAATTACCTCCTTCCTTTCTTCTTCTTCTAATGGGCGTTTGAGTTCTCCTCTCGGTGTAATCCTTATGTTGTTCACTGTTTCCAAAACCAGAAAATCCTGTGCATACATATCCGCCTTCGGGCATTTCATATCTGTTGGCTCCAGATCACACCGAGCCATAGTCCCAACATCCCAGTATGTCTTCCGCTGGCCGAACAGTATTCCCTTGCATCGCCATGTCGCATCCCCCTCTGAATCATCTAAAGCTTTCCTGTCTTCATCCGTAAGCTGCTTTGCTAACTCTCCTGTGAACGACTTTTGCATTTCCCAAAGCTTATGGAACTCCTCCCAAATCATAGAGCGGTCCGCACAAAACTCATACGTCCCTTCACCCGACGCCTTTGTCCGGTTCCGAATTGGTGCCGCAATCTTCTTATGCTTCCTGCCAACTTCTGTCCTTCGCTCTTTGAGTTTGATTGCCATCAACTCTCCAAATGTTCGCACTTTGTACTGCTCCATCGTTTTCTGCGTCTGGTTTATGGCGTCCTTGACCTTACCCGCATCCTCGTTCTCCTCATCAATATCAAAACCATAGGCACCCCTGCGCTGCGACATGTGCAGTAACACGCGACCGAACTCATGCTCAGTAAGTTCCCGCTCTAATCCTTCCTTCCTGAGTATCCACGGGTCACTCTTTTCAAGCCACTTCGCCTCCTGCTCCTTTTCACTGGGCATCCAACCCCTCTCAAGCAGGAAGCGCCGCATCTGATGTTTCCGCTCCGCACGCCTTTTCGTGATTCTCGCCTGACTCCGATACCCTCGCCTTGCTTGATTTTTCGGTGCTCCACGCTTGGTATCCGAGTCCTCTACCCCGGCAGGAAAAACACTACCTCCCAGTTTGATACGTTTATTTTTCAAATCAATCCAAGCTGAGCCGACCGAGTTGCTTCCGATGTCTAATCCGAGTGTGGTTAAGTGCATTTTTTCCTCTCCAAAGTATTTTTTCTCTTGATTTCTATTCTCCTCTGGCTACAATTACAATCATTGTAACTGATCCGTGTCTGTGGGTTTTCCACAATAAGATGTAAGATGAAAAATTCGTAGGCACCGCCTTCGGGCGACCACCGTAGCGCGTGTAACCCACGTCCTGCGGTTTTTTTGTGCCGTTCCTCGCGTGCTTGTCATAACAAGTGTGAAAACACGCGGACAACGCCCCAACGGGTGTTCCAAGAATGCTCGCTGGGGTGTTCCTTCTTAGGGCCAGAGTTAGAATACACCATAGTCGGGCTTGTGTCAAACCTTCCTCCCAGCGATACAGCACATCTTCAAATACAAATACCGCCGGATATGAGGTTTCATGGCCAAAATACGTCGAACCACTTACATAAAAAGGACTGTAGTACCTACCTGTCTGTCCGTTCAAGAACCTCGAAGTGGCATTAGAGTAATTCAGGAGGATTTATGAAGATTTGGGGACTGAGTGAGTTATCCTCTGTTTTCCCCAGTAGTGTTTTGTGTGTCCGCACGAGTAGTAGAATGGGAAGCAGCACGATACTGCCATAAATCAGGACGGTTTGATTATCGAGTCACAGAGCTTCCTCAATTCCTTGATCTGTGCTCTGGCCTCTTTGTCCGCCAGGTCATCGGCTAACCGGAATGTTGTGAGAGATTATGATCTTACAAATTCTAATAGTTGTTCATATTCACCTCTATCGGCGGCGACGAGTGATTCAATATATTTCTTTCTATCATCACCCGATCTTACGAGATTGGCACTTCCCCATGTAAAAGGAGGTTTGTATAGGACATTTTCTGACAGAAGGTCGGCTGCCAACCTGGCATGTCTACCATTGCCATTCGGAAATAAATGTATTGATACCAGCCGATGATGAAAACGAGCTGCTATTTCATCCTCCGAAAAAGTCTTATTTTCTATCCAGTATTTAACATCATCACACAAAGTTTTCAACTCGACAGATATGTTGTACCAGGAGACTCCAATATTTTTTTCGCTTTGTCTAAACTTGCCTGCCCATTTCCACACATTACAGAACATTTTCTGATGCAATAGCTTCATAAAGGACTCAGTCAGGAGAGCTTTAGGTTTATGTCCTTCTATCCATGCCAAAGCCTCATTGATATTGTCCTGTTCCCATCTGTCGAGTTCAGCTTGTGTAGTGATATGCGTAGGCAAAAGCCCTTCTACCTCATGGGCATTCAATGGTGTTGCTCCTTCTGGATAGTCAAACTCAATCATCTTTCATCCCATAATGATTTGGGCATTGTATCAGTGATCTCTGTGATTAGGTCTCTTAGTGCTTTTTCTTTTTCCTTTTGCCCAAGTTCCTGCCTTTCCAATCGCATCATTTGATTACTGCGAGCTGTGCGTTTTTCAGCTACTAATTTCGCTTGATTTCTTACCGTTTGCTCCAAGCTGGTTCTGGGCACAAAACCATAAACAAATATACAATCCAAAGCATTAGCTGTGCTTTGCACTGTATTGAGTGTGACCTTTCCCAGCTTTTCGTCCTGCTCAATACGAGCAACACGCTTTTGATTCACATTCAGACGTTTTGCAAGCTGTTCTCCTGTCATCCCAAGTGCATCTCGAATGGCACGAATCCACCCTTTTCTGGGGGTGCCCACTGTTTTCAGGGGCTCAAAACGTCTCAAAGTCTCATCAAGTTGTGCCCTGACAAGTTTCTTCTGTTTCGATTTCATGTTTCACCTATTTGTCTTGAACGCGAATATTTAACTACATATATGTAGTAGTTATCGTCAGTTTCTACTATATATATGTAGTATTTGTTCGCAAAAATGACTATAAATTTATAGTAAATAATAGCCCTTTGCACGCTTGCTTGATTAGACTGATCAGCGACAATTATTCTTACCGTTCAACGACAATTAGAATTACCGGTTCAGTTTGAGAGCCGGTAGGCTATCTGGATTTTCCTTATGCCAAGGAGATCCAGATGGTTACGGACAATCAGGTAAG
>NJBM01000039.1 GCA_005223045.1 Planctomycetes bacterium B3_Pla
GATTTCCCATCCGCAGCACTCAAGACAAGAAGCACGCATTGCGGCTTTTCGGGATTTGCCACTCATGGCTCGTTCATAGAGAGCCCGATACTTGGCCGGTACGTGTCTTGACCGTTCGGTCATATGCTGTGCCTTATCTTTTGAGTTGGCAATTTACTAATCTCACATACTGCATTTACTAAGGTTTTGTCACTACTTCTGAATCGCTTTACTAAGATTCTCTACAGAATATTAGCAAGACTGTTTGCCACGTATTCCGTTCTGCAGGATCTTCCACAAAGAACGTTCCTTGCCTGATCTTTGTCACAAAAATATGGTTACTTCGGTTACCTTATGGAAAAACAGGGGAAGTGCATAACTTAGGTAGGTAACCGGTAACTGTAGTAACCACACTTTCATATTAACTCCTACACGCAGAAATCCAACGGGTCAATACCAAACTGCCGATACTCCGGTTACTCCGGTTACCGACTAAGATAACTCAAATCGGCAGGTCTTTCTGTAGACCTATACCGAACCATACCTTAACGTTTTTCCCATTGATTTTCGCCTGGCCATCCCGGATACCGCGTGTTCTGAAATACTCGGAGATGGAGCGATTTGAAACTGGGTATCTTACTTCGTTCTCCTGTGCCCACCCCTTATAGGCAGCATGAAGCTCACTCTTGCGAATCCGGCTTTCAACCGGCATATCCAGTAAAACCTTTTCTTCGATAAAGTCACTCAATGGGTCACTTTCTTGCCGATATGTTTCCGAGGCCGTTTTTATCACGTCCGATGCGGGCAGTGTATAACTCTCTTTTTGCCAGGCCAGACAGCCCTCGATCAGCCAATTGAGAATGCCCGACCATTCGTCTTGGAGAACATCGACCAAGTGGGGATTCTGCTTATCGCCAGGGACTCGATACGTCCAGGGCACCAAACGAACCCGATCCCAGATTGCATCTGCCGTCTCTTTGATGATCGGCAGATTTTGCGTTATCAAGATCGTCTTATGCGTGGTGTGGAACTCAAAGAAATCCTGTCGCATAAACCGACCCTGCAAGCTCCGATCTCCTGTCATACGCTTGACCAGTGATGTTCTTAAAATCATGTTCGGCTTGGTTTCATCCAATGTCACTAACCGTCGTCCGGCCAGGGATGCGATATCGGTTGGGTGGACGTGGTAGGACTTTTCGGCCAGCATGTCCTCGGGCGCCGTCCAGGCATAGTCCCCCATGAGTTCGCGGATCGTATCCAGAAAAACGGACTTGCCGTTTTTACCGAATCCGTGGAAGATCGGGAATACACGAGTACAAATATCACCCGTCAAGCACATCCCCATTAGCCGCTGTATGTAGTTAATCTTGTCACTATCTCCCTGCATCCACGCATTGAGGCAATCGAGCCAGAGCCGGCAGCCTGCTTTAGGATCGTATGTCACCGGGGCCAGTTTGGTAATCATATCAGCCGGTGAATGCTCCCGGCACTGCCCGGTCCGCAAGTCTATTGTGCCGTTGTCACAGTTGAACAAGTATTGATCGTTGTCAAGTTGGTTTGAGTACGTGCTCACTTTGTGATAAGATCGAGCCACTAACAGCATATCCTGGATTTTTCGGCTGGTCTGAGAGCGGATGAACCATTTCAGAATTGCGTTTTTATGTTCGGGGATTCTTGCCCTTTTATACAGTTCAAAAAGACTTTCCGCAGTCTTTCTTGCACTCTTTTCAGCGGCCGCGTTACCTTCGTTCCGATTCCATCGCTTGCCGTCATAAACCAACCAACCCCACTTCCAACAATATCGTACTTCATCACCATATCGGGCCACAAAACAGTCGGCATTATATACATCAGTCGGCCAGAAGCGCTCCGCCGGCTCTACGGCCTCCTGATCTGGAACCCAGGGCGCTATATCTTCTGCCAGCTTTGCCAGTTTTTGTTTGGTTCCCCCATGATCCAGCCAGTCCGTGATGTCCTCGTGTTCGGCCAAGCCCGGCGGAATGTCACTTAGATCGAGAATCTTTATCTCAGGCGCACCGGCAAGCGCCAGGGATCGGGCAACAGTCTCGGCATGGTCCCGGCCTGGTTTGTCGTTATCGGGCAGGATCACCACCGAGCGGTCATTCAGAAAGTCACTATATTCCTGTCGCCAGTTTCCAGCGCCCATCGGGTTTGTCGTGGCGACCAGGCCGATTTGCCATAGCCGGTCTGCATCCTTTTCCCCCTCTACGACAAAGACAGGTTTTCCGGAGGCAATGTTCACCTGATCGAGTAACTCCGGCAGCCGGTACAGGACCCGCCGGGTATCGTCACCGAGTCGGTTGATCCAGTGCCTGCGGTCATCGGGATCGTTCGGATCGAGGCGGTTCTTCAGGTCCGGCGGGTTTTTAGGATTCGGACGGCGATAGAAGAAACTCTTGTCACCGTTTCTGTCGGTACATCGTACCGCCTGGTATAGCAGCTTGCCGCTTTCGTCCGGGTAACCGTGGGTCTGTGTGATTCTCTTGCGAGCAGAATTCTTCTTACTTGTCACTTCAGAGATCTCCTTATCTTCCATGACTGAATCCTATTTCAGTGCAGATTCTGCTTCTTGAAAGGGACAAAGGAGCCAAGAACCTCGCGTCCTCTTTCTGGACCTGGAGAATTGAATATTCTTCCGGTAAGCTCATTTTCTTTTCCTCTGTGCCGCCTTGCGGTTTTCATATTGTCTTTGCGAGGGACATCCCATTTCAAGCCATGCCTCTACGTCACCTAAAAGCCAGCGTACACACTCTCCGACTTTCACCGGCTTAGGGAGTTTGCCCGCCGCTTTCAATCGCCACAAATGTCTTTGGCTTACGTGCAATATAGCTGCAACTTCTTTCACTTTCAGTAATTGTGGTTTAATCAGCGTGCTCATTTCACACTCCTTATTTAAATTCTCTACAATTTTTACTCTCTTCCTTCGCGTCTAAAAGTAAAATGAAAGAAAGTCAATGTTTAGACAGCAAGCCAATTTAGCTTGGAAATGAGATCAATTTTGCCTACTATCTAATTGGTTCTGAATCAGCATTTTCTCCTTTAGCACGGTCAACAAGGATTCTGTAGACAATCTCTGGCTCGAACAAATAACGATCATCTGCTTTTAAGCATGGTAATCGTCCGGTATCAGCTTCTTCACGCAGCCATTTGGTCGTTATCCCAAGGCGTCTGGCCATCGCGCCGAGAGATAGTAATTCTGCTTTCATGCCACCAGTTTATAAAAACGATGATCAGTTATGTAAGGGCGTATACAGGGTACTATAGGGGGGTGTTTAACGTGAATTTATCAGAATTGTTGAATGTAATAACCAATTCTTGGTTTATTGTTAAGGCCGTAAGATTTGATTTCTTTAAGGTGTTTTCTCAAAGTGCCTTCATCGAGATAAATGCGGTGCTCACTTGCCAACCAGTCCAATATTTCATCGGTCTTCATAGCTTCGTGTTCTTCCAAACTCAAAAGCTTTTCGTATATTAGTTTAGCTTTAGGTGATAACGGAGTTTTTTCAAAGTCAAAACCCTTTTTCAAGTGGAGAATTATTCTGTTAAATACCCTGATGGCCTGTCTTACTCGCTCGTCTCGAAGGGATTCGTAATACTCAACAAGGTTTGGATCAGCATCTTCAATTGTACTGTCATATGGCCAATTGAATGGTATTTGCTCGCCATTGATAAGCTGACAGAGAATTGTTAAGTATTCGTGAAACTCCTCTGCGAAATATTGCTTTATGTCATCTGTTGTTGGGTTGATAATGTATATATATACTTCCCTCAAAATTGGTTCGGCGTCCCAAACATTTTCACATAATTCGTCTTGCTCGTATACGGAAAGTTCTGAGCGACATTCAAACCGTTCGTGTATCGAATTGACTCTTTTGAATTGCTTAAAGGTACATATCTTAGTAAGTTCGTTGCGTTTCATCATAACCTGATTCCCATCCGTGCGTCAGCTTATAACTGCTGAATTACAATGACAGGTATTGTAAAACGAAGACTTCTAATAGTCAAATATTTGGTTGCAAATATTGACCAAAGTCCAAAGGCTCCAGAATCGCCGATCCGCTCTTGATGAGTCCTGTGGGTATGACAAGGCCGGGATCGAGCCCCATAAAGCCGAACACGCGCGCAAGGCGGCCGCGCGCGCAGAGGCGTGCGTGCGTGCGCGAGAATTCCTGGAAGAGCCTGCGTTCTTCGGGATGTGGGGTTTTTTCATGTCCATTCTGACCAGGTAGTGAAGTTTCGGTCTAACCGCCTTGTTCCTGGAATAAGCAAGGTGGTTGGCAATTTCTAACAAGCCATACAACGGTCCCCTCAACCATTACAATCCTTGCATTCTTGCCTGATTTTGGACAATTCAAAAACTGGTTACGTATAGGTTGTGTTTTCTGGGTGCGCTCGTCTGGATGTGTCGTCTGAATCCTGCTCAAATCGACGATCTCAGCCGGGGCCATACCGGGAACACCACACTTAATTCCAGGCGATGTCTGCGTCCCAAAGCTCCGCAGCAGTTCAGGGAACCGCTGTCCTTTAGCAAAACCTATAATTATCAAGCACAACTCATCGAAAAATGGACCGTACCCCTTAAATTCCCCCGACAAAAAGACTTACTTGCTCATTATTCGCCTCTCCGGCCCCCAGAACGATTCCTGTATCTGTGTGGGAAAGGCCCCGCGTGCATAAATTCGGTCAGGGAGTATTTCGCAAGATAGTCGCTCATCAGCTGCCCTGGATACGCAGAGGGCGAATAGATTGCTTTTCCTTATAGAGGTGATATAATCATTGCTATGTTCTGTGATCTGGGGCCTTGATGACAGTCGGGCCAAGAATCACCAAGGACCTTGGGGGATACTTTGGCTTTGAGGTTCTGTTCGAATGCCCACGTTAGTAGACCGAAACATAAGAAGCAAGAAGCAGCCCTTACTTGAGTACTTCAGGGACCGGGCGTCAGAACTTTCCTTCGAGTTGAAGAGGACCTACGCGGATTCCGAATACAAGCAACGGACGGCTGCCGCAAATAAGGGGCTGATTGCAGCCAGAGAAATGCTTATTAAGATTCTGGAGCAAAACGCCCGAAGGGAGAACTGGAGTCGTCGAGAGGTGTTGGAAGGTGTTTTGATGATCACGTACACCAACTACGTGATCATGATGGAACTGAGAAATGCACTGTGGCAGTATGAATACATGACTTTTTCTCGTCGCATCGGAGAGCTGTGGGAACCCTTCTGCCAATTGTGTTGGGAGCATCCACTAGTAGAGAATCTACAGTTGTTTGTCCCGCCTCTGTTCAAAGATGTTAGGGAAAAGTTAGCTTCTGAAATTGAGGAGTTTATCGATAATCTAAGTATTGCCAAGGATGACAAATCCCAACTCAAGAGGTACTATCAGAAAGTGTGGAGTCTGGTCACTTCGGGAGAAATTAAGCTGGCACTCGACCTGCACTTTGATGACGGGCATGACAAGTACGTTGTGGATTTCAAGAGTGGCTTCAGTTCCAACGAGAAAGGAAATACAAATAGGTTACTTCTCGTTGCCAGTGTTTACAGACTGCTTGAGGAGGATCATAAATGTGTCATATTCGTTCGCTCGGCAGAAGACCGAAATAATCACTACTTACAGACGCTCAAGCATTCGAAGCTATGGTCCGTCTATTGTGGAGAAGAAACATACGAGCAGATTGAGATTTTTACAGGCTTCGACATTTCTACTTGGATGAAATCTAACGTCAAGTGGGCGGAGGACTTCAGTCCAGAAATGTATTCACACATCAAGGCAAATAATTTGGAGCAGTATTTGGAATGGTAGATACAATTATTCAAGGCAAGACAAGACGGCGTCGCGAGTTCTGTGCTTTCTACACCAACTCCGACCCTATTCTGACATATATGGTCGAACGCCTGCGTATTGAGGCAGGCGACGTTATTCTTGAACCTTGTGCTGGAGACGGTGTTTTCATCGATAAGATAATTGAACGCACTGCACCGAGTGAATTCACCCTCGACGCCGTAGACCTAAATCCCCAAGCTGTCGCAAAGCTCAAACAGAAATTTGGAAGCCACTCCAATATTACAGTAAGGAAAGCTGACATATTGCTTGAGCCTTCTTCTGGTCTCTTCACAGGAGATAAATCGACGTATACAAGAGTTATTGGCAATCCACCTTACGGAGCGTGGCAAGATCACGACCGGCGTAAGCTATTGAAGGAACTCTATGGCGGCTACGTTAGAGAAACGTACACCCTCTTCATAAGAAGATGTTGCCAGTTGCTTAAAGATAATGGTCGCCTCGTATTTATTGTGCCCGACACCTTCTTAGCTCTACACTTGCACAAAGAGTTAAGGAGGTATCTTGTCAGGCAGACCAAGATTGAAGAGATTCTGCTGTTCCCATCACACTTTTTCCCTGGAGTAAACTTCGGATACTCAAATCTGTGCATTATCACAGTTGTGAAGTCCGCGAACACCAAAGATGTTGTGACAAACATAGTGACTGTTAGTACAGCCGTCGACAAGATATATCAAATTGCGAAGGGCAACTACAATGCTGCGGACTATCATGAGCGTATCCGTCAGAAAGATGTAGCTGAATCTGAGGACTTTGCCTTCCTGATTGGAGTCGAGGGCAACACGAGAATCAGAGATATCATAAGGGGATGCAAGTTAAGGCTGGGCGACATTGCTGACTGCGTGACGGGTTTCTATTCTGGCAACAATCAGGACTTCTTAGCGGTGGGAAACCACGCAGGCAAGAACACTGGAAGATACAGAGTTGTCCCCCCTTCAGAGATCGAGCATGACTTCATCAATAAAGAGGATGTTCTTTCTGGCCTTACGAATGAGAAGAAATACATCCCTATTGTTAAAGGGGCGGGGCCGGACCGTTTCTCAGTTGGGACCAATTGGTTTGTACGTTGGGACAAGAAGACAGTCGATTTCTACCAGAAAGACCGCAAAGCGAGATTTCAAAATCCTCGGTACTATTTCAAGGAAGGTATTGGCGTGCCAATGGTGCGAAGCAGCAAGGCGAGAGCATTTCTCCTTGAGAAGAGGCTCTTCGACCAATCCATTGTTGGTGTGTTTCCTAGAAGGAACGAACACCTGAACTACTTGCTCGCCTTTCTCAATTCTGATATCTTCACCAAATTACTCAATGCCATAAATCACACTGCCAATAGCTCTGCCAACTATCTAAAGAAAATACCCATTCTTCTTGAAGAAAGGGCCATCACACAGGTCAACAGCATAATGGAGTCTCAGTTCGCCACACGAGACACTGAAGGAACTCTGAAGGAAATAAATGATGTCTTCAATTCTCTATTTGAGATACCGACGAAGTGACGGTTCGGAGAAGACCTTTAGATTTCCGGCAAAGACTTACGACTTCTTTCGTCTTCGCAACTTCCAACCGGCCACGCTCAGGCCGATGCTGCCGAGGAGGAAGGCTCCGGGAACGGGGACAACTTCTGCGTTGGGGAGTGTGGCAATCCATCCCTCTATGTTTCCAGCGGGATTTGTGCCATAGCCGACAATTGTCAGACCGTCGGCGGAGATTCCTTGTGCGTAGGTTAAGGCCCAACCAGTCAGGTCGAGGCCGTAGTCGATATGGTATTCAGTATAACATCCCGAACTTCTCACTCTCTGATCGCAGTGTGGCTCTCGGTTGCCGTTTCCAGGACCAACATTAGCTATCTCGCTCCAGCAACAGTCCGAAAAACGTGGTCAGTGCGTAACTTGGCTGTTTTTAGGCTGAAGAACTTAGTTGTAACTGCAGTAAACCGTCGACGTTACCTAAAGCAGTAAAAAGCGTTTGCTAAACCGTTGGCTGAGTCAAATCACTGTATTAAGCGAAAAGAAACCATTTATGGATTTGCCATTATTTTCTTGACAGTTTAAAGTGTGTTTGTATTTTATGAGGGTACAATAGCGGCTGGGATTACTCTGAATGACGAGAGGTTCGGGATGTTATACGGAAACCATATATACATAGCTGGCAGCAAAAGGGAGAAATGCGATGGAAACAACCGAACGATACAGACTAATTGACGAGGCGCACGGTGAAGGGGCTTTCGGGAAAATCCAGAAGTTCCAGGATGTCCAGCTTGAGCGCATCGTCGCAATAAAGGGGCTGAAGCTACTCGATGATCCGGACGCAAAAGAACGCTTCATCCGTGAAGCGAAAACGCTCGCGAAGATGTCTCACCCCAATGTGCCTGCCATTTACGATGTCAAGTTTTTTGAGTCAGAAATGCAGATCCTGTTTGAGTTCGTCGAGGGGCAGAACCTACGAAAGACCATCACTGACAAGACGATCCCCACAATTAAACAGGTTCGTCGCTGGTTCGTTCAAATTGCCTTAGCGCTTGACCACGCACACGGCATTGGGATCGTCCATAGAGACGTTAAGCCTGAGAACATCATCATCTCCTCGGACCAAATGACTGCAGTACTTGTCGACTTTGGTATCGCACTGACACAAGACGATGTTCAGCAGTTGACTTCGACGGGTTATGTAATTGGGACGCCGGCGTACATGTCGCCGGAGCAGGTAGAAGGAAAGGAACTCGACGGAAGAACCGATGTATACTCACTTGGCCTCACACTATACGAAACGCTAAGCGGACACCTTCCCTCGCCGGGTGATTACAGGGAGTTATCCGAAGAAAATGAAGCAATTCCTCCCGCAGTAGATGAGTTAGTCAGGAAATGTATCCATCACGACAGAGATCGCCGCCTTGCAGATGTTAAAGAGTTCATTACGGACTTGAGCCAGAGCATTCGAACAGACGTACCGTTATCAAGTGTGTTGACAGATGCGCGGCTCCACGAGATTTCAGCCGCACTGAACCAGCTATCCGCCGAGGATTTCCACGCGAAACCGAAAGGCCAGCGGCTGCTTATTCTTCAGAGATTAAAGGGGCTTCTTAGGACCGACAAATTGGAGTTGCAGCTGGCTACAGCGCAACTCATCGAATTGCTGGTTAAGCTGGCAGTATTCGAATCGGAAACCGACTACGAAGAGGTCGTTGAAGCCGCCTTCATCTGGGGCTTCGACCGTGCGTATGGAGAAAGCTGGCAGGGTAATCAGGAGATAAGGGATACTCTCATTTTTGCCGCTAAGCAAGCAGGCCAGTCCGCGCATGCGGTTCTTTCTGCACAGTTCATCAAGTGTCTTACCGACAAGTCACTCAGCGACTTGCCAGGATGGTATCGCTACGACCTAAGGAAGATTGTGTCAGGGCTCTTAGCCAATCCTGCCTGCGTTGATCGGGCCGCAGAGAACTTGGCCAAAGGCTATGAGCTTGTCGACCAGGTGTCCAAATAGGTACCACGCAGGGTGCCAACCTGCGCATCCAGGCTGCAACGGGACCGCGGGCGGCCCCGCTGATCCTGATCCGTATCGTTACGCGCGGTTCAACGGAATTCAATAGAATACACGAAGTTCCCCGCTGATTAGGGGAAAAAGCACACTTTACCAGAACAGTATGAATCGGCCTTGGCTCTGAGCGGCGCGCGTCAAATGCGCGTCAAACGTACTCGTCTGGCGCTCGGTTAGGTTTCTGCTGGCTTTCGGCCAGCTTCATAAGTCCTTTAAGCACAACGATAAGCATTTTTCAGCAAAGCACTTACAATCGCTACCTTATAACTATCAAGCAAGAACTCATAGCAAGCTAAGATGTTGTATTTGAGAACTTTAGCTCTAAGTAGCCTTCGTGGCGTCTGTGCAGGGCGTCAGTCTGGACGACAAATCCTTGGGTTTGAGTGAATTTATCTTCAGACACAAATTTTTCTTGAAAATCTGACTTCTGCAAAATATAATTTTTGTAGCGGTCACACCATGATTTTTAGAGCCAATAGTAAAGGTTTTCTGGCGTACTCTCCGTTTGCGTGAGACTGATGGAAAGGGGCCTGGGATGCAACCTGTTGCCGATCGCTCTTGATATATAAGCGAGTGAGCGTGATCCACTACAAGTGCGGCTGATGGCTCGAATGTAGAAAGGAGCATAGCGTGGCCACTGAACTGGTGCAGATAGCAACTGAACTTGTCAAGCTAATTCCTTCGATTCTCTGGTTCTTACTCATCATATTCTTACTTGTGCTATTCTATCGGCCGATTCGTGATGATTTGTTGCCAAATCTCAGTGCATTCAAAGCCATGGGAGTAGAGCTTTCTTTTGTAAAAGATTCCATCGACGCTGCCTTAGAATTAGCTCAAAAATCTCCGCAATGGAAGGTTGAAGTATCCTCAAAAGACAAGGAACATGCTCTGAGACGCGCCAAAAAGCATCTACAGGTTTTCAGTGACGCTCAGTTCCTTTGGGTGGATGATCATCCTGAAAACAATCTTAATGAGCGGAGAATGTTCCGTCAGCTCAAGGCCGAGGTAGACACGGCTAAGAGTACCGAGGAGGCTATAGGAATCTTAAAGAGTGGTCGTTATGATCTTGTGATTTCTGATATGGCTCGTTGTGATGAGGCTACGGCCGGTCTTAAGTTTTTGGAGCAATTTCGCAAAGAGAACAAGACTACCCCTGTTATATTCTATGTTGGTGTGTTTGATCCTGAAAAAGGTGTCCCCGTGCAAGCCTTCGGCATCACAAACCGACCCGACGAATTGCTTCATTTGACCCTCGATGCGTTAGAACGAAAAAAATACTGAAAGGTCATTACGGCTGGGGTTCCAAGGTGTAAAGGAGAAAGATAATGCCGAACACATTGGAAGAAAGAGACTGGAGACTTCTTCTTGGAAGAATCAAAGATGGGGAGTGTACCCCCTTTCTTGGAGCCGGAGCTTGTTTTGGAGCGTTTCCCCTCGCATCCGAAATCGCGCAGGAATGGGCACGGCAGTACAACTATCCACTGGAGGAATCTTGTAGCGACCTAGCCCGAGTAGCCCAGTTCCTTGCCGTGGAATATGACCCGATGTTTCCAAAGGGGGAAATACGGAAGCTATTCAAAAATGTTGCACCGCCAAATTTCAAAAAGCGCGATGAGATTCATTGCGTCCTTGCAGACCTTCCGCTCCCCGTGTACATGACCACAAACTACGATGACCTCTTGGTACAGGCTCTTAAAAACCGGAACAAGGATCCGAAGCAGGAGCTGTGCCGGTGGAACAAATACGTCAAGAACCAACCATCTATTTTCGAATCAGAGTCTGGTTTCAATCCCACTCCGGCTAATCCTGTAGTATTTCACCTTCATGGGCACTACAAAATACCACAGTCGCTGGTTCTCACAGAAGATGACTACCTGGACTTCCTTGTAAGTATATCGAAGGACCAAGATCTGCTTCCACCGCGGATTCGGGAAGCGTGGGCAGGCACCTCGCTTCTTTTCCTAGGCTACCGGCTTGCCGACTGGGATTTTCGCGTCCTTTTCCGAAGTATTGTCACCTACTTGGAGAGAAGCATTGGCTTGTCGCATGTGTCCGTGCAACTTGTGCCCGGAGAAGACAGGATTTCGGAAAAGCAAAAACAAAAAGCACAAGAATACCTCGATCGCTATTTTGGAAAACTCGAGATCCGAGTGTACTGGGGGACCTGCCGTGAGTTTTCCGCCGAGTTG
Organism: Planctomycetes bacterium B3_Pla; assembly: GCA_005223045.1. GTDB lineage: Bacteria > Planctomycetota > Phycisphaerae > Sedimentisphaerales > Anaerobacaceae > SG8-4. The sequence continues at coordinate 11,559 of NJBM01000039.1, forward strand.
ATAAGACGATGGGAGGTTTTTTGTCATGGCAATTGAATTCCAACCCTATGTGGGTCCTCGCCCCTTTAAAAGGGAAGATAAGGCAGTCTTTTTTGGACGAGACCGTGAAGTTAAAGATCTTCTATCCCTCGTCATTGCCGAAGGCGTAGTTCTCATCTATTCCCAATCAGGGGCCGGCAAGACGTCCCTTTTCAATGCCAAGCTCATTCCTCTATTGGAAGAGAAGGGATTTGAGGTTCTTCCATTGGCGCGAGTTCAAGGTCTCATTCCCAAAGATATGGAACACAAGGAGATACCGAATATCTACGTCTTCAACATCCTCATGAACTGGGCAAAGAACGAGGATGATCCAAAACGGCTTTTGCGAACATCCCTTGCCGATTTTCTGAGGGAGCTAAAGCGTCCCACCGGTAAGGAGGGACGGTGTACACCCCGCATTCTCATATTCGATCAGTTCGAGGAACTGTTTTCTTCTTATCAAGAGCGCTGGAGAGATAGAGAGAAGTTCTTCGGGCAGGTTGCCGATGCGTTGGACGAGGATCCTCTTTTGCGGGTAGTCTTCGCTATCAGAGAAGACTACATAGCCCAGTTGGACCCATATGCTCGTCTGCTGCCCGAGAAGTTGCGCACGCGCTATCGCTTGGAGCGACTGCGTGCCGAAGCCGCATGTCTGGCTGTCGAGGGGCCTCTACGGAACACAAAATGTTCATTTGAGGTGGGAGTTGCCTCAAAGTTAGTCCGGCAACTGCTCAATATCCGCATCGAAAGCGTCACCAGAGAGAAAGTTGAGGTAGCAGGGGAGTTTGTCGAGCCGGTTCAACTTCAGGTTGTGTGCCAGAGCTTATGGTTAAATCTGCCTTGGAAAGTTACGGTTATCACCTCCGATCATCTTCAAAAATTCGGCGATGTGGAGGAGGCGCTAACAAGCTTCTACGAGAGAGCTATCGAGACAGCGAAGAAGAAAACCGGCGTTAGCGAAGGCAACCTCCGAGATTGGTTTAACGATAGGCTTATTACCACGGCTGGAACACGAGGAACAGTCTTCCAGGGCAAGGAGCACACCGAGGGAATTCCGAATTCGGCAGTGGATGTGTTGGATAAACAGCACATTATCCGAGCTGAGATGCGCGCAGGAGCGCGTTGGTATGAGCTGACCCACGACCGGTTAATCGAACCCATTCGCAAGTCCAACGAAGTCTGGTTCGAGCACGAACGTGTAGAAGAACAACAACGGCAAATCGAGGCGGAGCGCCAGCAAGTGAGGATTGAAGAACAAGCTAAGAGTGCCAGACTCTTTCGCCGGCTGGCAGCTGTATTGGCAGTGCTTTTCTTGGTGGCAATAGTAACCGCTGTGCTTGCTTTTAGCCAAGCAAGGGTAGCCGAACGAGCAAAAGAACAAGAGGCAGCTCAACGCAAGATCGCACTCGCCCGTCAGTTAGCAGCCCAAGCCGAATTGACGAGAAATCAGCGAGCAGATATGTTGCCAAGGAGTGTTCTGCTCGCTGTGGAATCCGTGCGCCGATTTCCCTCTTTGGAGGCCGACCAAGCCTTGCGTCAAGGCTTGGCCTTACTCGCCCAACCTGTGGCCACTATGAACCATGAGGATTCTGTGCTTTCCGTCGCCTTTAGCCCGGACGGAAAGTACCTGGCAACGGCAAGTGCCGACAAGACCGCACGGGTCTGGGAGGCGATTACAGGTGAGCAAATCGCACGTATGAGCCATGAGAATTCTGTGTCTTCCGTCGCCTTTAGCCCGGACGGAAAGTACCTGGCAACGGCAAGTAGGGACAAGACCGCACGGGTCTGGGAGGCGATTACGGGTGAGCAAATCGCACGTATGAACCATGAGGATTCTGTGCTTTCCGTCGCCTTTAGCCCGGACGGAAAGTACCTGGCAACAGCAAGTTGGGACAACACCGCACGGGTGTGGGAAGCGATCAACGGCAAAGAAGTAGCACGTATGAACCATGAGGGTCATGTGGAGTCCGTCGCCTTCAGCCCGGACGGAAAGTATCTGGCAACGGCAAGTAAAGACAGAACTGCACGAGTCTGCCTCCTATGGCCGGAAGACCTAATTGCCGAGGCTTCCTCCCGACTTACTCGCAACCTGACCTACCAAGAGTGGCAGCGGTACCTTGTCAATGAACCGTATAGCAAGACCTGCCCGAACCTGCCCATCCATCCCAGCTTCATTGAGGCAGGCAGAGATCTGGCGAGAGCGGGTGATATCAAGGGCGCAGTTACTATCTTCCGAAGAGCAATAGAGCTGGATCCAAGCCTGGACCTTAATCCAGAGACAGAAGCGCGCAAGCTTGCAGCCGCCGGAGTTACACAGAATGGCCCGAGCAACGAGTCAACATCTGAGATATACTCGGATGTTATCCAAAACTTTGACTATGAGGCCACTGAAGTAATTAAGAATTATCAGCGGGAGTATAGAAGATTTCCATTTGATGACGATAAAGGAGAGCCAAATCATACAGAATTGCAGGAATATGTAAGTCTGGTCGACAAGTACATCGACATAAGGGAAAAGTTTCCAATTCAATCCGCGTTGCTCTGGAGGTTGTGGGGCGTTCGGTGGTTAACTGACAACATGATTCATCCGAAAGAACGCATTAAATTAGCAGTACCGTTCTTTAAGAAGAGCATCGAATATCATCCAGATCAGGAGGACTTGAAAACCGCCACTAAAAATTTAGAGTTCTCGATCACGCCCGGGAATGAGGTAGAAGAAGGGAAAATAGACGGCGCCCCATTTGTGTATTATACGATGGTATTGAGCAAAGGTCATCACAGCCCTTCTCTTGAAGATTTTAGGCTTGAATTCAAAGAGGACCCATATAGAGCATTTGGTGTTTCTCCACCTTCAGATGAAGAGATAGCTTTGAGGAACGACAAGGAATGGCTTTTTTCCTATGCGACACGGACGCCCATAAAGGATGCATTAGCGCAATTGGAGCGCGAGGTATATATGAAACAAGGCAAAAGAACGAAAGCGACGATACAAATGTACCGCGATGAAAATCAATATACAATTATTAAAGCCGGATATCCAGATCGTGAATTAAAGTGGAAAGTCGACATTTTAGCAAAACGCTATAATTCGCTGAATAAGGAAACAGAGGCCTTCATGCTTAATTACGTTCACGCGGCATCAAATACATTTTCAGAGAGTTTCGATATAGATGGAAAAAACAAACCCGTACGCAACTTTGTTAAGGAAGAGATTCATAGCTACACAAACTACGCCCTGACATGGTGGCTTGATGAAGCAGCGCCCGAGGGCTTAGAGTCATTTTTAGCTGCCCTCTCTCTTAGCAAGACCGAGTTTCAAAACCAAGAAGAGATGATTGGCAAAAAGGTGGATGTCAATTTTGTACTTTCCTGGTTAGCTGATGATATTCTTGAAGTAAAGTTGAATAGAACAGCTGATATTGGTTTTGGCCCACAAGATTTTAATTTTGTATGGCACATTAGTCCGATTAAGAAGAAGTACGTAAGTATTTCTCAGGATGCTAAGTTATACGATTCAATGGTTGAAATTATGAAGCTCAGAAACTAGGGACCGCCATTCGTGACTGTGGGGCTGTTGAAAAAGGTGAGATTGCTTCGTCGCTCCGCTCCTCGCAATGACAAAGGATCTATTTTTACGTCATTGCGAGCCAGGCCCCAAGGAGCCGATTCAAAGAATCGCGCGGCAATCTC
>NJBM01000040.1 GCA_005223045.1 Planctomycetes bacterium B3_Pla
CACAAACGGTTTAGTGTTGGGATGAGTGAATTTCCTGCCGACTTTGGGAGAAACTTTGTTTGGAAAAAAGCCGCATGACTAACAAGCGGAGCTGTGGAAAAAGCCAGCTTTTTCAACAGCCCCACAGTCACCTATTTTCCCGTGCCAAAACAATCTCTTGTCCGCTTAAGTCACTCCGCTGAAGTCGGCTGCTTGTGCCAACCTTCTTCCGTTCGTTGTCTATCCTCTGCTGCTTCCAGCGTAACTTGAATCGGTTCACACTGATCAATGTCACTCATAATTCTAGTAATGCCCATTTTTCCGTCAATCGGGGCAGAGCCTGTTTTTACTATCGGGCAAACCACCTATATTCATATCGGGGAATCCCCTATAGTGCAAATCACGGCCAGCGCAAAGGCTTGAGGAAGTTCACTCAACCATCCATTCACAGGGGGAAATTTAAAGGTGTTCGGGGTGTCCGGTAACATTTTCTTCACATATTATACTCATTGTCCCAATCCGGAACAAACACATCCGGCCAGAATCCTGTCCACGTCGTCATATCGCACATATTTTACCCTTCTACTAATAAAGGCGCTTCTGAATGGGGAAGTGTTGATATCAAAATTAGAATTTTTGAAAAAAACTAAAAGGCAGAATTCGGAAAACAGGAGACAGGAGGAGCAACGCAAAAGGCAAAAGTTCAAGAGAAAAAGGCTTTTCTGACAGGATTTACGAGATTTACAGGACTTATGCAGATTAGGAGCACACCAGATAAAAACAAACTCTGTATTCTCGGTGCTCTCCTTCGACTTCGCTCAAGACGGCGTCTGTGGCCCAAAAAATCCGTGTAATCAGTGAAATCTGTGGCAAAATTCTCTCTTTTCTCTATTTTCTCGGTGGTTACAGAATCTACGATCTCGGCTTGAGGGGTATCTTGTTCTATAGATCGCGTTCTGAATCGGCTCATAGTGCCGTTTCTGCCTGGTAAAACATTTAAAAAAGCAAAGTTTCTTTATTGACTATCTCCTTAAATATGTTAAAATAGGTAGCTTGGGAGTGGTGGTGGAAAGTTGCAGGAGGCGTGTTCGAGCTTTCCCCTTACTTAGAGTCGCTTGTTGATAATGTGGTCGTAGATATTGGCTCAGCCGAAAAGAAAAGGGGTAATCAAATGACAAAACGGCAGGTGATTTTTTTATGCATGATCGCGTTGGTCTTTCCGCTGCTGACTACAGGTTGCTACAGAGCCGAGCTTACACGTGTTGAAGCGGAATTGGAACAAACCGAGCTTGAAAGGGACCACCTCCGGTCAAGATTGGCGGCCGTCGAGCAATCGCAGCAACAGATCGGCGAAACGGAAACGGCCGAAGCGCCCGGTCGATGGCAACAGCAGTTCGACGAATTCGTCAAGATCCGCAATGCTCTGCAACAACGGGAGGATGAACTGGCCAGATTACGGCTGACGGCTCTTGCCGAGACAGAGACAGCACGGGCCCTGATGAACGAACTCGCCGATCAATTGCAGGAAGAGACGGAGAAGGTCAACAAGGTGCAGAGCCAGTTGGAGCAGGCTCAGCAAGCCATCGGCGAACTCCAGGACAGGCTCAAGCAGTAACGAGACGGGCTGCCTCCGGCAGAACGCTCAGCCGGGTCTGTAGAATCTCATGGAACAGCCCCCTGATGGGCTTTGCGGGAGCAGAATGGACAGTCTACCGTTGAGCCATGCCTCGTGGGTCATATTCTCACAGATTGCGCTTTCTATAGGCTCAGAGTCTGTGCCTTTCCGGAAAACTTGATTTTCGACGAGCACCCTGGCTTTCCAGGTTAAGGGTGTCGCTCGCGGAGCGGATACAATCAAGCCGGATTTTTTCCACTTTTTTTGTTGCCGTGCGGCAAGTTTGCGAACTTATGTCTTGAAACATCGTACAGACGTTTTAAAAAATTGCAGAAAATACTCCTGTAAGGTAAAAAAACCGGTTTTACCGGCGTTAAAGCGTGGTTTGGCATGAACTGCCTTTTGAGTTCGGCCCCCGGCAACTTCGGGAAAGGACTTGATTATGTGGAGCGAAGAACCTGATATCCTGGATGCTTTGGAAGAGCATGATTTCGAGTGCGAATCCACCGACGATTTCTCCGAGATGGGCCTCGATTCCGACGTTGAGGAAGAGGCACATGAGGATGAATACGAAGAGGATAGTGCATATTCCAACTACGAAGGCTGATTTCACGCCTTAAAGACGATTACCACTCCGACACGAAATAACTTTTCTCAGAGCATTGTATCCAATTATCCTTTTGCTTAGGACGGCTTCCTATATGGATGCCGGACACGCATGTATTCTGCGCAGGCCAGGCAGAGCACGGCATCTCGCCACTCATCATTAAATCCCAACCGGCGAAAAACAGCAGCAATCCAGGATGGGTGGAAATGCAGGTTGTGCGGGCCGGAAGTTTGGCACACGGATTCCCTGAATTGCTTCATTCATGGGAGTCGCACTCGACGTGCTGGTGCTTGTGAGGTCTGTGCTCTTCTGATGAGACGACCACACAGCCGCTTAAGTAGAGGATTGATAAGATCAACGCTGTGATTAGTGCTGCCTTTCTCATTGTTCGCTCTCCAAAATAAAGGCCCAAATGATCATGTAAAGTGTGGCGCTGTCCGAACTGGAATATTGCGCGGGGCAGTCAGCAGCATGCATCTTTGCGCTCGGTGTTTCAACAGTACCTGTGCGACAAATGTCCCAGGATCTCGATTTTGCTTTCCCATTTGTGTGAATCAGGCCCGGTTGACAAACTCATGCCGGAGCCCCACAAATCAGCCAGCCAGTCTCTTATGAATCGTAAAACTTTCATGTTGCTCGCCTCCTGCTTTCCTGGGTTCTTCATTTTTCAATTATCTCTGCCTGAAGCAGCCGTGTTACATGCGTCTCTACTTATGAAAGGCAGCAAGTCGATGCATGGTAACAGAAACAATGGCTGGATAATCCTTGCCCGCCAGACTTTCATGAAAACCAACTTGCAGGAAAGAAAACAGAAACAACCACCTCCAATAAACTGTAGGGTGAGGCTCGCCCCACCATCATTCATCGGTGGGCCAATACCGTAAGGCATCCCCAAGGGAGGCCCACCCTGCCAAACCTTTGTGAAAACCAACTTGCAAACAAGCCGTCGGTAGGTGACAATAAGCTGATTGAAAGAGAACCTGGCAGGATGTGTCATGCACACCACACTCGCTGGTCTGAATACTTGAGAAAAAGTCGTGACCAAAAACGTCTTATCATCTTTTATTTGTTTGCTTCAATTGACCGTTATTGGGTGCGGAGAAGACCAGGGAAGATCGACACAAACAAGAGCTGATTCTATGCAGGCCATTCCAGCCAAAATATCGACGATGCAGAGACGGCAAGAAGCTGACCAACTCCTTGTGGCGTTTGGGCACGGCGGGCAGATTAAGATGCTTTATGATCGTCGGCAGAGACCTCAGTCGGTCTATCTTAATGGCAAAGTCCATATTGTTTTTAATGCCGGGGGGCAAATCGGGGCTCGGCCTAAGGCCCCCACCAAACCTATGGCCGTCACTTATGATCCGACTACCCGGGAATTCTCCGAGATTGTAACACTCGGGCCTGCAGATACCGACCATCACTACGGCCCCGTTATATGGGCTGATGGAGATGATTATTTGCATGTTCTTTTCGGCTGCCACAGGACCCCCGGCACACACCTGATTTCCAGACAACCGGCAAGTATTGGAAGCAGCCTCGACGACTGGGATACGGGGGCCCAAATCGCTCCCGGAATATCCTACCCCACGATTTTCCGCATACACGGCAACAGGGAACTGATCTATTATCGTACGGGTGGCCACACCAGTTCATGGACATACCGAATTACAGACGACAATGGAAGGACATGGGCCGGGGCCGTCGCGGACGTGACCGATATGGATATTAACGGCAGAACCGAATGGTCGTCATACCAAGCTACATTGCCCAGCCGGGATGGTAAATTTCTCCACGTAGCGTTTATGACCTATGACGATAACAAGTCCGACGACCCGAAGAGGTTCTACAACCCGCGATATGGCCGGGCAGTCGGGAATGAGTGGAAATATAACCTTTACTACGTCAAGATCGATCTGCAATCGCACGATGTGACCAACTTCGAGGGCGAGGGCATGAAAACGCCTATCGACATCGACCAGGCCGATGCAAAATGCAGGATTTGGGATACGAAATGGCGCGGGGCCGGCGTGCCGCCGACTATTGCTCTCGATAAAAACGGAGATCCCGTTTTTCTCCATGTGCTTTCGGAAAAAACGCTTGAGGACCATCAATACTATTACATCTGGCGGGCGGATGGCAAATGGGAGCAGATGCCTATCGCCCGCTCCAACCATCAATGGAATAGCTGCCATTTAGCCAGAGACGATGACGGAACATTGCACGCCTATCTGATCGTCGGGGATGGGTACCTCGATACGGGCGGCTACATGGATAGGTACGGCGGAGGATCCGTTGAAGAATGGATCTCTGCCGACAAGGGAAACACATGGAAGAAGCAGCGGAACCTGACACCCGATGAGTCCGCATATCCGGGTTGGAAATACAATAACATTCAGCCGGTCGCAAGATCCGATGGAAGCCTTGTGGATGGGATGCTCCTCTTTTACGGCTGGAAGGACAAGGAAGCTCCCGAGGCTGAAGCATTCCTGCTGCACGAGGGTACCGTACACGATCCCGGTATTGCTATGCATCGGGGCGATGAATAGAACAACCGTTGACAGCTCACAGCATACGAAACTGCAACCGGGCCACTCTCAGCCACAGTCGCTACTTGCTCTTTCTTTCTATCGTCTATCCAGTCTGCACCGTCAGGCAGTTCAACTTAGGCGCCCGGGTAATCGCCGGGGCTAAAATCAATTTCCCGAACCAGGCGCGCAAGGCGTTGTTCGCAGTCGGTAACGGCCTCGGCATAGGCGGGATTGTTCGCTTGGTTGACCATCTGCCAGGGATCGTTCTGGTTGTCGTAAAACTCAAATTCATCCGTTCGGGGAAAATGAGCAAGCGTGTAGCGTTCGGTGCGAACACCCCAATGGCTGGGCTTGGACCAGTAGCAGTAGAAAGCATCGGTGCGCCAGTCGGCGGGAGGTTTGCCTTCCAACAGCGGACGCAGGGAAACACCTTGCATTGCTCGCGGTATGGGCGCGCCCGAATAGTCGAGAAAGGTCGGTCCAAAGTCGTTGTTCATGGTGATTTTATCACTCACCGAACCGGCTTCGACCACGCCCGGGTAGCGCACCAGCAGCGGCATCCTCAACGATTCTTCGAGGATTAGGCGTTTGTCGTAAAGGCCGTGCTGGCCGAGCCAGTAGCCCTGGTCGGCGGTATATACAACTATCGTGTTGTCGCTGAGATTGTTGTCGTCCAAAAAGTCGAGCACGCGCCCCACCGCTTCATCGTTGGCGGTGATGCAGCGAATGTATTTTAGCATCATGTGTTGGTAAGCAGCGGCCACGCGGGCCTTGCGATTGTTGGCATTATGCGGGGGCATCGGTGGGACTTTGTCTTTGACGTGACGACTGTAATAGCCGTTTCGAGACTTGTCCTCCATGACCTGTCCGCGGCCGTTCTTGAGGCGGGGACTGGTCTTCGCGATGTCCTCGTAGAGGTTGGGCGGCTCCGGTATCTTTACCCCTTCCAGGAGCTTGCCGTAACGCTGGGCGTAATCGTAAGGGTGGTGGGGCGCCTTGAAGTGCAGGCAAAGCAGGAAGGGCTTCTCTGTGTCGCGCTGCCGGAGCCAGCGCAGGGCATAGTCTGCATAAACATCGGTTGAGTAGCCGGTCTCGCTGACTTTGCCGCCATCGGGTTTGGTATAGAAGGTCGGGTTGAAATACCTGCCCTGCCCCTTGGTAACCCAGAAGCGGTCAAAGCCCTTGGGCCAGCTCTTGAGATGCCATTTGCCGACGACAGCAGTCTGGTAGCCGGCTTTTTGAAGCTCGGCGCTGAACCACGGCGAACTTTCATTGATCGTCCCGTTAAGCCCCCTGACGCCGTTCTTGTGGCTGTATTGACCGGTCAGAACCGATGCTCGACTGGGAGAGCAGATGGAGTTGTTGCACAGACAGTTGCGAAACAGCATCCCCTCCCGGGCCAGACGGTCGATGTTCGGAGTCCTCGCGTAGTCCTTGAGATAGCTGCCATAGGCACTGATGGCTTCCGAGGCATGATCATCGGCAAAGATAAAGATGATGTTGGGCCTGGCGCCGGGCGATCGGGACCATGCACTGTCGGCCATCTCTTCAAGCAACAACGTCCCTGCAAGTGTGACGGTGCCCGCCCTCCTCAAAAATTCACGTCGGCTGCAAAGCATCCCACAATCTCCTTTCTTACCGGTCCCCTAAATCCACGATGGCAAGCAACACCCAAAATGGTGGTCACCCAAACCATAGATAGTAACGTCTGTTGACACTCCGTCAACAAGGTCCTTGTCGCCTCACCGATAAGAGCGAGGGCGTTTTCCTGCAAAACAAAGCCAATTTTCGCCGCTTTGCCTGTGAAACTTTTGTAAAAACCGACTTGCAGACAATCCAAAATGAGGCGACAATATGTTGAAAGATGAAAGTTCCTATTTGGAGGGATACGAAAATGAACAAGTATCTCGTCGTAAACTCGTGCCTGGCGGTTTCTTTGTGCGCTCTGATGGCCTTCTCGGGCTGTGGTGATTTCAAAGCCAAATATGAGAAAACGGAGAATGTTTCGGTGCCGGTCGGCGAGGCCGCTGAACTGAGTGTCGAAACCGAGGTCGGCTCGATTACCGTCACGGGCGCCGACGTTAACGACTGCAATATCACCGCCGAGATTACCGTAAAGGCGCAAACGCAAGAAGAAGCTCGCAAACTTGCCGAGGGGGTTAAGATAGAGGCCAGGCCGTCCGGCGACAAACTTAGCGTCAAGGTCTCGAAGCCGGCGGGATTGAAGAAACGCTCGCTTGCCGTGAATTTCAAGATCACGGCCCCGAAACAACTGAAGCTGGACTGCTCGACTAACGTGGGAACCTTAAACATCTCGGGCATGAATGACCGGATAAGTGCGTCAACAAATGTCGGATCGATTTTCTGCAAGGAGGTTGTCAAAGACATCGATCTGACATCAAACGTCGGCTCGATAGAAGTGAGCTGCGCCGAGACCGCTGAGGCCGCGTACAATGCGAGCATTACAACCAATGTCGGCAGCATAGAGTTTGCCGCTCCGGCTCAATTGTCGGCGCAAGTCGATGCCTCGACAAATGTCGGCTCGGTAAGCACTGCCAAGCCGATAACGATTGTCGGCAAGGTGAGCAAATCCATAAAAGGCACGATAGGCGCAGGGGAAGGCAAGGTACGGCTGAAAACAAATGTCGGGTCGATAAAGATAAATTAGATGTCCGACATTCGTTGATGAACAAACTGGAACGCCCTTTTGTAAGCCTGATCGATTTTATCGAGATCGCCGCCGCCGAATCCATGTTCTCCGCCGGCGATTGCTATCAGCTCATGATCGACGCGAAACTTCTTGAATTGATCGGCCATCAAGACCGACTGCTCGTAAGGCACGTCCGTGTCTTCCGTGCCGTGTATCAATAGCGTCGGAGGATATTGCGCGGTCACATTCCTGACCGGCATGTACGGGTAGAACTTCCCAGCTTCTTCGTGCGGATCCCAGCCGGATACTTCCTTAGGCCAGATTCCTTGCTGCCGGCAGAACTGATAGAATGCGCCGCTGTTGCCGTTTCGATCTTTAGAATTTGCAACCGCCGGGCCGCTTACCTGCTTCCTGGCCTGCTCTTCCGACATCTTCGATCTCTGATGGCGAGGATGAGGGGAGGGCTTGCTGTACCAATCGCTGACCAAATCGCCGTAACCGTAAAACGCAACCAGAACGGTAGGTCGGGGCTTGACACGGTGACCCGTTGCGAGCGTAAGGTAACCTCCTGCCGATCCGCCCAGTACGGCGATCCTGCTGCTGTCAATGTGAAAAAGCTCCGGGCCTTTCTCCCGGATCCATTTGAAGGCGTCTTCGACGTCTTCGAGGATGGCGGGCAATTTCGTTTCGGGAGTGAGCCGGTAGTCAATCGAAACGACCACATAGCCGGCATTGAGGAACATCTTTTTGACGCGCCCGTCGATCCACTCGCGCCCACCCATGATCAAGACGCCGCCGTGAATCCAGACGACAACGGGACGGACCTTCTCATCATCAGCACGGTAAACGTCCGCTTTGATCTCAAGGTCACCTACTCGCTTATAGGTATAAGTCTGTTTTCGCACATCACCCGCTACAGCATCGGTCAGCAACCCCGACAAGACGAGGCAGCCTACAATTCCATAAATGATTCGTTCGATTCTACTGTCAGCCATTATTTCGCTCTCCACTGTAATTGTAGGGTGGGGCTTGCCCCACCATCGTTGGTCGGTGGGCTAAAGCCCACCCTACATTGGCTCTCGCTCGGCGACACTGCCTGAGCCTGCACGCAGCGATCTTACCAGATTTGCTTCGACGGGTGAAGTATTTCCCGTAACGTTCAGGACCACAAAGGAGTCAGCCTGCGTGTTTTGCTTGCAGCTTGTTCGGGCCTTGCAGCGTTCCTCACGGGCTACGATGTCAAGAAATCCAAAAATCTGAGAAAAATCCAAGAATAGTCTTGACATCTGAGTGGTCGGCTGTAGAATCCGGGCTGATAATACTATTGTTTACGTGATAATATCGAGGTAGAAGTCTCTGGCCGCACTGATTGAAAAGGCTCATTCTTACAGAAATCACCTGCAAGTTTCGCATTTTCTTTCCGATATGGCATAATGAAGAGTTTTCAGGGCATGTTCTTTGGTCTCTCGAGAGCGTGATCCCGATAAATCGAAGAGAGATATTATTTAGACGGCCTGTAATCAGGCCAAGGAGATGTACAAGTGAGTACAGGTACAGTGAAATGGTTCAATTCAAGTAAGGGATTCGGTTTTATTAACCCGGATGATGGCGGCGAAGATTTGTTCGTCCACCACTCGGATGTTAAAACGACAGGCTATGCAACGCTTGACGAAGGCCAGAAGGTGGAATTCGAGGTCGGACAGGGCAAAAAAGGCCCGTGTGCGACCAATGTAGTCCCCTGCTAAGCCAAGCGAATGAAAAGCTTGAAACCGAAAGGCCCTGCCCCAACTACGGCAGGGCCTTTTCATGTTCCTCATAACCAGCTCCAGACAGTAACTTCTTGATCATTTCTCGATATATGCGCAGATTCCAAGGGCAACCGAAACCTAAGAGAAAGATGTTTTCCGCAACCTGTGACCGCTAAAGGCACGCCGGCTATTTTTTTCTTCGGGGGCGAAAATTTCGGGAAGGGCGTTTGCGAGACTTACGCCGATGGGAGATATGTTTGAGGTCGGGTTCGGCGTTCAGCCAGACGGGCTGGATATGATTTGTGTCGATCACGGCCTTCAGGCTGCGGATGTCCGCCTTTGTGAAAAGAGTCAGCGCAACGCCCTTTCGACCCATTCTTGCGGTTCTGCCCGTGCGATGCGTATAGGCGTCGGTGTCCATGGGAAAGTCGTAGTTGATCACGTGGGTTGCATGCGTAAAATCGAGGCCGCGGCTGGCCAAATCCGTGGCGACCATGACTTTGATTTCCATCCTGCGAAAGCGATTGAACAGTGACGTTCGTCTGGACTGGTCGAGCCCCCCGTGGATTATTTCAGTGGAGGAGAACTTCTTCTTGATATGGTCGTGGAGCCTTTCAGCGTTGTGTCTGGAATTGCAGAATATGATGGCCTGTTTCGGCCTGGCCTCGTTCATGAAGTTGAGCAGGGATTCGAATCGATTCTTGCTGCTGATTTTCAGGAAGCGATGCTCGAGGCTCTGCGGCGCCTTCTGCTTCTTATTCAGGCTGATGGTCAGCGGATTCCTGAGGTATTTCCTGGCCAGCTCCCCAATCTCTTTCGGCATCGTCGCCGAAAACAAAAGTGTCTGGTGCTCGTGTATGAGGCAGCAGATGATGAATTCGACGTCCGTGATGAAGCCCATCTTGAGCATTTCATCCGCTTCGTCGAGAACGAAGGTTCTGACGTTTGCCAGGCTAAGCGAAGTGTTACGGAGCAGGTCGATGAGCCTTCCCGGAGTGGCTACGAGGATGTCAACTCCGTGGTTGAGCTTTGCTATCTGGATCTGGATCGAAAAACCACCATAGACCGCAGAGGGCGCAATATCGGTTCGCTTGGCGATATCGGAGATTTCTGCTACGTATTGCAGCGCCAACTCGCGGGTAGGCACGAGGACCAGGGACTGAACGGCCTTGAGGGACGTATCGACCATCTGGACGAGGGGAACGGCGCAAGCGGCGGTTTTTCCGGAGCCGGTCTCCGCCCGGGCGATGATGTCGGTTCCGGCCAGGATATGCGGAAACGTCTTTTCCTGCACGGGCGTCAGATCAACGTATCCGATGTCTCTAAGTCCGGCGAGGATTCCGGGCTTTAAGTCAAGGTCTGTAAACTTCATTTCTGTACGTTTTTCGCAAGCATAACCAAGCTGAGTTTTTCCATACACAACGCTAATCGACGCCGCTTAGCATTCTGGCTTTAGATGATTTGCGATTGCCGAGTGCCGATTGCCGAGTGGCAAATCGCAAATCGTCATTAGCTTATCAGGTTCGGCGCAGGATTGCAAGCATACGCAAGGTTATCTTCAAGATTACTTTTGAATATATCTGCAAGTGAGGCGTTATTTGGGATGGCTGCTCGAAATCGTTTTTCTCGCCGACAGGCACTTGCGAATTGTGGCTATGAGCTTGTCGCGGTCAATCGGCTTGCTCAGATAACCGTCGCAGCCGGCTTTGATACATCTCTTATCGTCCCCCTTCATCGCGTGGGCGGTCACGGCGACTATCGGCGTTGTTATCCCTTCCTGCCTGAGCAGTCTCGTCGCCTCGTATCCGTTGACCTGGGGCATCTGCATGTCCATGAGTATAAGGTCAAAGGATTCGGCCCGAGCCTTATCGATTGCCCTTCGGCCGTCCTCGGCAATACTCACATCAAAGCCCATTTTCTCCAGCAGCAGCGTGAGGAGCTTGCGGTTGGTCGGCACATCTTCGACGACAAGGATCCGTCCGGAAAATCGGGCCTCTTGCGGTTGCTGTTCGTCGGTATGCCCGCCGTCGGTGTCATCCTGCTCGCAGGCGGATAGTCGGCGCGTGTCAATGCCCGTCGGGATTCTTAAGGTGAAAACGGAGCCTTTGCCTTCTTCGCTGATGAGTTCGAGAGTTCCGCCGAGTAGCTCGGACAGGCGTTTTGTGATTGTCAATCCCAGCCCGGTGCCGCCAAATGTGCGGACGATACTCCTGTCGGCCTGAACAAAAGACTCGAATATAGCCTGTTGTCTCTCGGCTGGGATGCCGGCGCCTGTATCTTCGACATCGAAACGGATGAAAGATTTGCCATTGTCCTGCTCCAGTGAGACATTCAGATACACGTGTCCCTTTTTGGTGAATTTTACGGCGTTGCCTACGAGGTTGATCAGGCATTGACGCAGCCTGACCGAATCGGTTCGTATCCGGGCAGGCAGGCTGTCCGATTGGACGACCCTAAACTCGAGGCCTTTTTCCTCTACATGAAAACGTATCATTGATTCAACGCGGTTGAGCACTTTCTCAAGAGAACAATCAGCGATCTCGATATAAATCTTGCCGGCTTCGATTTTCGAAAAATCCAGAATGTCGTCGATGAGATGGAGCAGACTCTCGCCGCTGTTTCGAATGATTCTGACGAATTCCTTTTGCCGGTCCGTGATATCCTCGTCTGCGAGGACCTGACTAAAACCTATGATGGCGTTCATAGGGATACGGATTTCGTGGCTCATGTCTGCAAGAAACTGACTTTTGGACTGTTCGACCCTGATGGCTTCTTTTGCCATCAGATTGGCTGCTTTGACAGCGGTCTTTAGCCGGCGATTGACATGTCCTGTTTCCATTTGCAGTTGCTCGGCGCGAAGTTTTGCCCGCCTGAGCTGCTCTGTGATCTTCCTGCGTTCTATCGTGTGGCGGATCGCCCGGGCCAAAATGCCCTTTAGAGCATCGTCTTTGGCGAAATAGTCATCAGCTCCGTGTTTGATAGCTTGCAGCCCCAGTTCCTCATCTCTCTGCTCTGTCAGCGCAATAATGGGTGTCTCGGAGCATAATCTATGAAGTCTCTTGATGCTGTCGGTGCCGTTACTGTCGTGCAGCCCAAGGTCCAACACGATCACGTCGAATCCCGGCGCACCGGGATTGCGCAGACACTCAACCGCCTGGGCTGTGTTGTTCGCTGTCTTGATATGATAATAGACTGCACGTGAGGATTCTGCCAGGACGGCTTTCACTGTCCGCCGATAGGTCGGATCGTCTTCAACAAGGAGTATTCTGATTATTTCTTTGTCCATACCGGTCACAAAACCAATTTCGAGCTTAGAACACGTCTCGATCAGGCCAGCCGAGTCCGTGCCGGATATAAAATTCCCTGTTCCCAAATCCCGGTTGCAAATCCTTACACCCCACGGTATTGCTCAGAATAGAACATCGACAAATATCCATGCGAACTTAAGTCACAGACGCAAGGATACATTCGATTTGAACTTTTTAGATTTGAAATCCCGGATTTTTCTGAAATATCAGCGGAGGCGTAACGCCGAATCGGACTTGAACCGATACGAACGGCAGAAATCGGTTTTGAGAATTCCGAATGAGCAAGGGCAGCAGCGTATGAGATATATAGCACTCCTAATTATCGGAATTGCCTGTTTAAAGACATTGGGTCCTCAACTGCAATGCCAAACGTCCCCAGTCACGACATTCACTGCCGTCCAGCTCTCCAGGTTAAGCCACTACCCGATGTCGTGGCCCTCTCGGCGTTCGATACGATTCTACCAATTGCCAGTATGTGTGTGGTTTCTGCAATAAATACTCCCGGCGTGTCTGACCAAATCACCCAAGAAGCAACTCTACTCTGATTTTTCAGAGCCTCACGCGACGTCGAGAATCCCCACCAACCAGATTCCGCATTAGCATTTCTCATAACTGAGAGGCTACTTGCTGTGCCGGTTATTTTCGTTGCGAAAAAATCCCACAAGTGAGACTTTGTGAGTATTGTTTTCTCAGTTGTGAGAGTGCGGCCGCAAAATATTGCTTCCGGACAAAAAAGATTCCGTTTTTTAGTTATTCATAAATAGCTTAACCATAGATATTTATGATGTGCTCTTTTGAGGTCCCACGGAGGGCAACAAATTTAGGCGTTCTCGGCACACTATTTGCTTAAGCTTCATCAGAAATAGAGTTCAGGGGCTTTTAGGCCGCACGAAGTATGATTGGCCGTTCGCCAAGGTTTAATGCCGTTTATGTTGTGCATAAATGACTCAATAAAGGGTATAAAAGGATTTTTTTGTTGACTTCTCGACTGTGTTAAGGTTATAGAACTGTGTAAGGTTATAGATAGGATTATTATTGTTGCTCCATAGAAATGGAGTAGAGTGTGAACGGTTTGTTCGCCTCGTTTGGGATGGAGGAGTGATAAAAATAGCCACGAACTGGAGTGGGGCTGGTCAACCAGGGGGAATTACTGAAGCAATTAGCAGAAATGACCGACATAAGAAGTCACTAACCGAAGTGAAACTGCTTATTTTCTACAAAGAAGGATTTTATCGCTGACTTTTCTCGTAGGTAACAAATTCTGAGCAATATAACAAGGTTCTATTTAGAAGGATAGGAGTGATATGAAGATTAGAAGAAGAAGTTTTCTCAAGACAGTCGGCATGTTTGGTGTGGGTGCTTTGACCTACCATCCTGCCATTGGAGCATTCGCACAAGACCCGATCGGAGGACAGCAGGACCCAAGTGCCGGTCAGTGGTACCCAACTACATGCCAGGGTTGTACGACGTGGTGTCCGGTCGAAGTATTCATTCAGGGTGGCAGGGCCGTCAAGGTCAGGGGTAACCAGAACTCCTTAACCAATCCGGGCACTGTCTGTCCTAAAGGCCACATGATGCCGAAACAGATCTATGATCCCGACAGAATCAAAGTGCCGATGAAGCGCACGAACCCTGAAAAGGGCAAAGGCATTGATCCTCAGTTTGTCCCTATAACATGGGATGAAGCGCTGGGTACGATCGCCGACAAGATGTTGGAGCTGCGCAGTACCAACGAGACCCACAAGTTCGTATACTTGCGTGGGCGGTACAGCTATCACAGAGACATCATCTACAGTGCCCTGCCGAAGATTTTCGGTTCTCCCAACGGTATTTCGCACAGTTCGGTATGTGCCGAAGCCGAAAAGGCCGGTGCTTATTGGACCGAAGGCTACTGGGATTACCGCGATTATGACCTTGCCAACACCAAGTATCTGGTATTGTGGGGTGTCGACCCGTTCCGTTCCAACAGGCAGATACCGGCGGCAATTGCGCAGTGGGCGACTATAAGAGAGAACGCCACCATCGTGACCATTGACCCGACTCTCACAGGAGCCGCAGCCAAATCGGATGAGTGGTTACCGATCAAACCCGGTGAGGACGGCGCTTTGGCAAGTGCTCTTGCCCATCATATCCTCGTCAAGGGCCTGTGGAATAAGGAATTTGTCGGTGATTTCAACGGCAACGGCGCTTCAGCGTTTGTGGCAAATACGGATGTGGATGAGAATGATTTCACCGAAGTCGAGTCGAGCGGACTTGTAAAATGGTGGAACATCGAAGTGAAAGACAAGACACCCGAATGGGCAGCAGGTATAACCGGCATTTCGCAGGCAAAGATCGAGGAAATCGCCGAAGGTATGGCGGCCGCCGCCCCAAGCACAGCCGTCTGGTATGGCCCCGGACCCTGCATGAGTCCGAGAGGAACATATACCGCGATGGCAATCTACGCTCTCAACGGTTTGGTCGGATCGATCGGCAACGTCGGCGGCGTGTTGAGAAAGAACTCTTCCCCGTCGAGCAACGGCATACCGTCCTATTCGGCTTACCAGGATGACATCGCCAAAGCCGGCACCGGCCACAAGAAGATCGACCAGAGAGGTTATCTCGAAATGCCGTCTATGAAGAAGGCCAGCGGAAAAGGCGTTGTAACAAACAATGTTCCGAACGCCATGCTGGCAGCCGATCCTTACGACGTGAAAATGGTAATCGGCAACTGGTGCAACTTCATCTATTCAGGCACGCAGCCACAGCGCTGGCGTGATG
>NJBM01000028.1 GCA_005223045.1 Planctomycetes bacterium B3_Pla
TACAGAGTCATATTGAGAACACTTTTTCTCGTTTCAAGAAGATTATTGGAGGGCGACTGAGATCCAAGCATGATGAAGCTCAGAAACGGGAAGCTTTGCTTGGATGTGCAATTTTGAATAAGATGCTGGAAATAGGTAGGCCAGTTTCCTATCCGGTTCGTTGAATCAATTATCAGAGAGCGTATTGCATTTTATGTTTGATTCATGCACCAACGCCCCCTGTAGATGCACAGTCAAGGTGTAAAACCAAAATCATTCAACACTTTTGCCCAGTAGGTTCTCTACAGGTTCAGGAATCAGGCTTGCCTGGGGCTTGTCTGGGCGTGCCGGTTGTGTCGAGAAAATACTGCTTGATTGGTCCTGAGACTGGATTTTAGCCCCTGACCTCCGGGGTAAAAACCTTGTACACCCTTGGTGGCGTTCTGGTTTAGGAGTCCTGCTGTAGTTCGGGAGAATCCCAATCCAGTCAAACTCACTACAGTCCCTGAGGTTGGCTGAAGTAATGATGTTTCGTGCTATGATTTCCTGTATAATGGATTCAAGGATGGCTACGTGTAGGATTATCTCGGAAATCCATGGATTTGAATTTCTAAATGTTAAATATCATCGGGACCAAACCAATGAAAAATAATGTGATTATCATTCTTCTGTTGAGCATGGCCGTATCGGTAGTAACGGCCAGGGATTACCATGTTTCCGTAAGTGGCAACGACGGGTACGAAGGCACTGTAGCGCAGCCTCTGCGAACCATTTCGGCCGCGGCAAAACTCGCCCAGCCTGGCGATGTAATCAAAGTGCATGAGGGCGTCTATCGTGAAAGGGTCAATCCTACCCGCGGCGGCGAGTCCGACCAGAAACGAATCGTTTACCATGCCGCACCTGGTGAAAAGGTTATAATCAAAGGCTCCGAAGTCATCAAAGGTTGGCAGAAGATGCGGAACAACACCTGGAAAGTCAGCATTCCCAGCAGCTTCTTCGGAGACTTCAACCCATACAGCGACCTGATTCACGGCGACTGGTTCAATCCCAAGGGACGGGATCACCATACGGGGGCGGTTTATCTCGATGACCACTGGCTCACCGAAGCGCCCAGTCTGGACGATGTGCTGAAACCCATCGGGAACACCCCGCTGTGGTTTGGACAGGTGGACAAGGTCAACACCAAGATCTGGGCGCAGTTCAAGGGCATCAATCCCAACGAGGCCGGGGTGGAGATCAACGTCCGCCAGACGGTGTTTTACCCGGACAAGCCGGGCGTCAACTACATCACCGTACGTGGCTTTACGATGATGCACGCCGCCACGCCCTGGGCGCCGCCCACCGCCGAGCAGATCGGCCTGATCGGCACCCACTGGAGCAAGGGATGGATCATCGAGGACAACGATATTCGTTATTCGACGTGTGTGGGGATCACGCTCGGCAAATATGGGGATCAATGGGACAACACGTCGCAGAATACTGCCGAAGGCTACGTCAAAACCATCGAGCGTGCCTTGGAAAACGGCTGGTCGAAGGAGAATATCGGTAACCATGTGGTGCGGAACAACCACATCTCGCATTGCGAACAGGCGGGTCTCGTCGGAAGCATGGGCGCGGTGTTCAGCACCATAGCCGGCAACGTTATCCATGATATCCATATCCGGCAACTGTTTACGGGCGCCGAAATGGCCGGCATCAAGATTCACGGCGCGATTGACACCCTGATCAGCCATAACCACATCTACCGCACATGCAGGGGTATCTGGCTGGACTGGATGACACAGGGCACGCGTGTGACCAGGAATCTTCTGCACGATAACAACACTCGAGAGGACCTGTTTGTGGAGGTCAATCACGGACCGTTCCTGGTGGACCACAATCTGTTCCTTTCGCCTAGATCGCTGGCCGATTGGTCGGAAGGTGGCGCGTATGTGCAAAACCTGTTCGCCGGTCGCATTGTGCCTCGATCCGAACTGAGGCGCGAGACTCCATTCCAGAAACCGCACAGTACGGAAGTCGCAGGATTGCGGAACACAGAGGGTGGTGATGATCGTTTTTATAACAACATCTTCGTGGCATACGATGGTTTGGTGCCATATGACAAGGCATCGCACCCAATGTTCATGGCCGGCAATGTGTTTCTTAAAGGCGCCAAGGCCGGCAAACATGAGCAAAACCCGCTGGTGAGCACGGAGTTCGATCCTTCGATTAACCTAATCGAAGAGGAGGATGGCTTCTATCTCCATATCACACTGGACAAGATGTGGGCCAAAAAGCAGTCACGTCAGCTTGTAACGACCGAACTGCTCGGACGGGCAAAAATCCCGGATCTACCCTATAAACAACCCGACGGCTTGCCGTACCACACCAAAGCTGATTACTTTGGCAAGAGAAGAAATCCCGCCAATCCCTTCCCAGGTCCCTTTGAGCTTATCGAGGCCGGAAGATTGATGCTGAAAGTGTGGCCTATATTCGCTCTTCAATAGGGTGCAATGTCACACTGCATTATACGAGGAAGGTACGCCAGACAAGATGGAACTTGAGCAGCGCATCGGTCACCTATGAAGAGCTCAAAGTCAAATACTAAGGTGAGCATATGAATGATGTCCTGTACGTGCACCACGTCTACTCCGCTCCGCCAAAAAATCAACTATTTAGTTTGCATTTTCTCTCGTTTGTGATTAAATCATGGGGATAAGAAGTACGGAGGCGTTTTTAAGGAGGTCGCGCATGAACAGGGAAGATCATATCGCCGAGGCTAAGACGGAACTCTGTCCAAAGGAAAAAGAGTCAAAAACAGTTTCACGCAGAACGTTTATCCAAAGCTTAGGTGTGATAGGGGCGGGCTCTGTCTTCTTCTCTACCGGCACCGCCAGACAGGCGAAAGGCCAGTCCGTTTCTACTAACGTAGAGAGCTTGTCGAAAGAACAACTCACGGGCATGTATACCGATATGTTGAAGATCCGCTTATGGGAGACTAAGATCAAAGACCTGGCGCTTAAGGGGGGCTTCCGTGGCGTCGCCCATCTATACGTAGGGGAGGAGGCTATCGCCGTGGGTGTTTGCAGTACTTTGACCAAGGATGACTACATAGCGAGTACTCACCGCGGCCACGGCCATCTGATTGCCAAAGGTGGTGATATGAATCTGATGTTGGCTGAAATTACCCACAAGGCCACAGGTTACTGTAAGGGCTACGGGGGTTCGCTGCACATAACAGATATGAACCTCGGCATCCTGGGTATGAATGGGATTGTGGGGGCTTCACATCTGATGGGTGCCGGCGCTGCCTACGGCATCAAGGTCAAGGGGACCGATCAGGTTGCGGTGAGTTTCGGCGGAGATGGCTCGATACAGGGGAGCTTTTTCACAAGTGCCGCTAATAGTGCCGCCACCTATGGACTTCCCTGGATCAGCATCATAGAGAACAACCAGTACCAGATTTGGGTGAGATGCTCAGACGTCTACGCCATCAAAGATTTAGCTCGAAGAGCTGATGGGTATGGTATAGAAGGTCGGGTAGTGGATGGCAATGATGTCTTGGCTGTTTATGATGCGGCGAACTATGCGGTTGAAAAGGCCCGCAATGGAGGTGGCCCAACACTCATCGAGTGCAAAACTTACCGATGGTACGACCATTATGGCTTCCGTGGTGCCAAGATCGGCCGAGATGGTGCTTTTGGTTTGGGTTATCGCTCCGACAGGGAACTGAGGGAATGGATGGCCAAAGATCCGATACCGCGATTCAGACGGTTCTTGGTGAGCGAAAAGGTGTTCACTGAAGAACAGTCCGACGACATTTTACAAGAAGTTAAGGAGGCGGTAGAGAAAGCCGCTGTATTTGCCGAAGCACAGCCGGTTCCGAAACCGGAGGATGGCCTTTTGAATGTTTTTGCCCAAGGTTCTGTTCCCCTGCATAAAACCTGAGCGAGAAAAGGAAGCAAAGAACATGCCAAAGAGTACGAGATATGCGATTCTTGAAGCTATTCAAGGAGAAATGCGCCGGGACAAGTTGCTCACTCTTCTGTACGAATACCAGAGCCCGTCGGCGAGTTGGGGAGGCCAACGGATCAACTTAGAGAAGGAGTTCGGACGTTGGCGAGCACGATTCAGCGCCATCGATGAGAATTGGATCGTCGGCGGTGCTATGGGGATGTCCATGATCGGCGTTCGCGCGATTGCCCACATACCAAGCATGACTACTCTTATTCCCTATGAGTTGATGTTTAACCACGCCGGCAAGCTTCGTCATATGACCGGCGGGCAGGCAGCATTTCCGATGGTGCTCTGGGCGGATATGCAGGGAAGGTCGCCATTTCAAGCCGGACAGCACGCCGATGCGGGACTCGAATCCTCCTACGCCCGGTTGGCAGGGCTAAAAGTGGTAATTCCCTCCAACCCGTACGATGCCAAAGGCCTAATGATATCAGCTATCAGGGATGTCGACCCGGTGGTGTTCTGTCAGTATCCAGTGCCTGCATCCGGCCCGGAGGTCCCTGATGATTCATACGCAGTTCCAATAGGTCAGGCTGCCATTCGTACAGAGGGTAAAGATATTACCATCGTCGGTTATGCGCCGCAAACCGTGGAGATAGCCAAGGCGGTTGAACAGCTCAAGCAGCGCCGAATCAGTGCTGAATTCATCGATCCCCGGACGCTAGCACCTCTGGAGCAGGTTATGGAGACAATTGTCTCCTCAGTTAAGAAGACTGGCAGGTTGTTGACTTCCGACGACGGCAGCTACAGCTTCTGCAATTGCGCAGAGATTATTGCGAGGGTGGCTGAGGCGGTGCCAGGTGCTAAGTTCAAGAGACTGGCCTTTCCAGATGCCCCGCCACCAGGGGCACCGGAAATGATCAACTACAT
This sequence comes from Planctomycetes bacterium B3_Pla, assembly GCA_005223045.1. Classification (GTDB taxonomy): domain Bacteria; phylum Planctomycetota; class Phycisphaerae; order Sedimentisphaerales; family Anaerobacaceae; genus SG8-4. Next base: position 4,846 of record NJBM01000028.1, read on the forward strand.
GAGGGTAAATGCTACTGATATTGCTGCTGCTGCCGAAAAGATGGTACGTGTTAGGTAGGCTCTTAAAAGGTGCAAATTCGGTCTTCTCTTTGGCCAATGCCCTGAAGACACACTCAGTCAGATGAGCAAAAGCTATGAAGGAAAACGCAAGACAATCTGAATGTGGCCTGCGATGCAAGTACTGCGGGTACGATGCACACGAGGATATCATCAAAGCGGCCTTTTGGATGGACGATGGGCTGATTGCAATAGAGGGCATTCCTGCACAGTTATGCGAGGGATGCGGGGAGCAGTTCTTTGACGAACAGATCACAGAGAGGATTCAGACACTGTTGAAGAACCCAACTGCGGAACCTGAACGACAGATTCGGGTTTCCGTATACGACTTTCCACAACTTGAATCCACAGGACAACATCGCCAATCTCAATCAATCAGAGCAAACAAGGACTCTGAGGCGATTCTGCGGTGCAAGTACTGTGAATCGGAGACTGTTGAGGAACTGGTCAAATCAGCCTTCTGGGTGGACGAACAGCTGATTGCTGTCGAGAACATCCCAGCGCGGGTATGCCAGGAGTGTGAAGCGCACTTCTATGACGATGAAACCGCTGAAAAGATCACCGCACTGGAGAGGCTCAGAGCTGTTCCGGATGGAGCAAGGCGTGATGTGACGGCCTCAGTCTTTACTCTCGGAGACAATGAAAATGCTGCGGATAACAGATATCACTAAGATCCAAGCGATGATTGGTGTGAATGATAGCAGAATCAACTAAAATGTATCGTACTAACATAATAATTCTCAAAAGAGAAAGGTGGGATTAGTATGGCAACGTTCTTCATGTTCGGAAAATACTCATCTGAAGCATTAAAGGAGATGAGTGCCGAAAGGACAGACAAGGCTGTCAGTTTAATCAAGAAGTTTGGCGGCGAACTAAATTCGATGTACGCACTGCTCGGAGAGCAAGATCTGGTTCTTATTGTAGATTTCCCTGAGCTGGAGCAGGCAATAAAGGCCTCTGTTGCCTTGACCAAAATGACAGGCGTGTCGTTCACCTCATCGCCTGCGGTGCCCGTAGAAGACTTCGATAAGATGATAAGCGAGATCTGATGCTGGTTATTCTCCGGACCAGCTGCGCTTGTCAAGCGGGCGTCGGACCACTGAAAAACGGCGTAATTCCAATAATTGCTCTTTGAAAAGAGAATATTCAGGTATGTGTGTGGTTGTCACTGCCGTCGTTGCCTTGCATGGCTGTCCACCCGAATAACCTCGTCCACCTTGTCATTAAAGAACTTACGTAAACTTGCTTCGTGCAAGTAATTGTATTATCTTGACGACATGAATGCCACAAAGAACCTTCTGACAAACCTCTGTAACCTTCTTGTTTGTGCTTGCGAGGCGTTTCGATATGGTCTGACTTTCCTGCGGGCTATCCTTTGTTCCAGGGCGGTACTGGCTGCCAGACTGCTGGCAGTCGAAAGCCAACTCGCTGCTTGCAAGCAGCGGATCGATTCGAAGAAACGTCCACGGCCACGATTCACTGCAAGTTTTCGCCTCTTATGGGTTGTGCTCTCAAAGTTCCTGGATGAGTGGGAAGACCTTGCTTGCCTCATGCAGCCAGCCACAATCAAGAAGTGGCATAACACAGCTTCTCGGTACTTCTGGCGATGGAAGTCGCGTAGCAAAGGTGGCCGACCTCCGATTTCCAGGGAGATGCAGAACCTGATCTACAAGCTGAGCAAAGAGAATCCCTTATGGAGTCCCGAAAGGATCAAGGACACACTTATCCTTCTCAACTACGACCCACCATGCAATGACACAATCGGCAAATACATGTACAAGCCACGAAAACCTCGCGAAAGATCGACTACATGGCTGCCATTTCTGCGTAACCACCTGGATATATCTTGGGCAATCGACTTCTTTACTGTTACGACCATCAACTTCGCCACGTATTATGTATTCCTTGTTTTTGATCATGGCCGACGTAGAGTTATACACTTTGCTATAACAAGAAATCCATTGATGAAGTGGGTAATCCAGCAACTGCGTGAGGCGATGCCATTTGGTCTACAGCCAAAATATCTCTTCCGTGACAATGATGGGATCTATGGCAACGGCGTACGAGCTTTTCTGGACAGCTGTGGCATAGAGGAGGTTCGCACAGCATACCGAAGTCCTTGGCAAAATCCGTTCGTAGAGAGATTCATAGGAACGCTACGGCGGGAAATGCTCAATCATGTGATAGTGCTTGGTCAGGGACATCTTGAGCGGATGCTTCAGGAATTCATCGAAGATTACTATCACGTGGCACGACCACACCAAGGCCTATATGGTAACACGCCTGTCTTACAAACGAAACAACCACAGATCTTAGGCCCAAGCAAACTTATTTCTATTCCCGTTCTCGGAGGTTTGCATCACAGGTATATCCGCGTAGCTGCATAGCTCAGCAGGGATAAGTTCTCTGACAGTCAGATTGCCTGCCGATTCCCCAGTCTGTTGTGCAGAAAGGCTCTTGCTAATCCATTTGGCGGGATCGGCATGGTTGGCAAATCAGAAAGTTCAGTAGTCTTGGCTTCAACTTCTTATCAGGATAGGGTTTTTCGGAGGGACAACGGCATGTTCCTCGGCTCCACTATCAAAATTCTGCTCATCCACCGGCACTTCGGTCAGTTTAAGTTTCTGTGCAGCCAATAAACGACAGTGGCCGGCAACAATAAGCCCGCTTCGCTTTGATACCGTTATGGGGTGCCGCCAACCGTGGGCTGTAATGATCTTTGCAAGTTTCTCAACTTGTGCATCTGGATGCGTATTGGGATTGCCCGGATTTGGTTTCAAGTCAGCAGTCGCCACCATTTTCGTAAATGAACAATGAACTATCGGTTTCATGCGTGGCCCCTCGGTGATTCAAAGAATCGTGCTTTGTTGTTGTCTTTCACAGACATTTGAACGTTGCCCAAGCCCGTCCGACTGCTCGGACTCATGCCGAACTCGGCGCAGATATCCTTCAGCCGTTTCCACGCTTGATTGCGGATTGATAGGGCAGGATGTTGGATAAGAGTGCCGCCGGATTTGACCGTTGTACCGTCAGTTTTCGTGACTGTTTTTTCAGCCGTTTTGACGAGCACTCCCATTACCAATGCCTTCGCTTCGAGATAATCAGCATGCGCCTCACAATACAACGCAAGCATTTCCCGGTCGATCTCGGCCAAGATGCCCATATTGCCCAAAATCGGCACAATTCTGCGCCATTCCCTTTTGGCAACTGTACTTAACCAAACCGGGCATCGGGGCCGTTGTGACTTGATTTCTATATCCTTGCGATGTTTTACCAGGCGTGATCCCCGCAACCGCAGCACTGGCGTCGGTGTCTTTTTTGGTCCTGGTTTTGCCATTTTCTATTCTCCTACCCCCCCCTGTTCTAACCCGTAAAAAAAAACGTGCGGTTAGGCATACGGTCTCCAGATCGTCAGGCTGTAGAGATTTCACCCCCCCCTATCCCCCAGCTACAATCCTCAGGATCGCTGCCTCTCAGCCTTCTTGAGTCTTCCGTTCGTGTCATGCGTCTACTCTTGCCCCGCTCTACGTATTTGGACAAGTGCCTTGATTGCCGCCTTGATATGTTCCGGGAGTTCCGGCCAAGCCTCGGTCAGTTGCAGGAAATCCGGATCAGAATTGATTTCAGAAAACAAGCCAGAGACAAGTTTTTGATTTCCAGACGTATCGCCCAACCCGTCTGTTGCTGTAACTGCCCTGTCCTCAGTGGTTTGTGTAATACGCCTGAGAGGGCTCGAACCCCTAACCTTCGGTTCCGTAGACCGATGCTCTATCCATTTGAGCTACAGGCGCATGAGCATCTAACATGCGGGAGTATATGAACTTGCTATGCGTACTGTCAAGACATATTTCGACCCACGGACGGATTCGGATATCCCGGCGTCGTCAAAGAAATCGAAGACTACCTCAAGACGGCACGTGCCGTCGCGCGCAGCTATCCTCCGGAGAAGCCAAGCTGCGGATACGATCGTGTGGATACGGGGTACGTCAAGTAGAGGGGACATCCACGGCGCATACTACTGACAATCTCTACATAGATTGGGTGCGGGTCGGCCGGCCGGCATATCCATGCGGGGAGTTTGTTTCAACATCTCCGTAGTGGGACTGAACGTCGCCAGTATTGCCTGATAATCCCGGTCCGACGTATCGGCGAAAACAACGGTCTTGCACTTCTCGTTTCCTCCCGCTGCTCTGGCAAGCGGGGCGAGCAGGAAATCGTTTAGCCGAGGCTCCGTGACGCGAGTCCATACCCGGCGGGGAATTTCGCCGTTCCGGTGGCATTGGCCGCAACGGCGTTTCGCCACTTCGGCCAACACTTTGTCCAGATTCTCTGGATAAATCCTGCGGCAGCCGGTGTTTTCGGGATAGGCGGTTTCGCTTGTGCCGTAATAAGGAACGTTCAAGTCGATCCAGGCAAGAATGCGCCGCCGGCTCTTGTCGTCCAACCGGATTCGCGGTTTGCCGTCGCTGTCGGGATGCCCCGATAGAATGACCTCCGCCAGCTTACTCTGCGGCGAGCCCCACGCCATCGGTGTAACTTCCAGAATATTTTGCTCGTGACCGTTGTAGGTTGGAATCCAACTGATGTACGGACTGCCTTTTCGGCCTTGATTGTCCCGGGCGAGCACATCGTAGGATACGTTGAAGAAATCTGTTTTGGCGCCGGCAAGGTCTATGCCGTTGGGGGGATCGATTGAGTTGTGACATTCGGCACAATTTTCGTCTAATATTGGCTGCACGATTCGCGAATAGTCAAAGCCGACGATTCCCCATTCCGGCGGCTCCAAATCTTTGGGTGACATTACGAAGCCACGTCCCCGCCGCACGGGGGGAGTCTGTCGTCTGGATTCATGGCAACCCACGCACCCCTGGGTCTCGCCCGGCATCAGGTGCGTGAAGCTTCGCATTCGTTGCAGGGCCCTGCCTTTTTCATCCAGGACCATAAAGTAAATTGGCACGCGGGCCGGCACGCGGAAATAAGCCGAGCCGTCCGGTTCAACATCCACTTCCCCCAAAACCTTCTTGCCGGCATAAGTAGCGCCGCAGGAGATAACGGGGAATTGGAAGCCGAACGCCCGCAGGCGAGGATCGATCCGAACCGATTTGGACAACTCCTGGACTACGCGAATTCGCTTGATCTGTCCACGTTTTACATGAGGTTCCAGGCCCTGGTAAACATCCTGCAAGTACAAGTAGGCATAATCCTGGTCGTCCGAAGAGCGATCCAACGCCGAGGCTATGGCGGGGGGGCGGGGCCGCGGCCTGACAGGCTGAGGGGAAAAATATTGTGTGCCGTCTTTGGGGCCGGGCAGAACTACCGACTGACATTCGCCCGATAAGGTTCTTACCAATACCGGCCCCTGGGCGGAGACCAGAAATCGCCGGGAATCCAACGGCAGGGGGCAACTATAAGGCTTAGGCTCCGGTGTGTTGCCGTTTCCTTCGCCGACGGGCGGAATATGCACATCCGGCGTGATGTTTTGAATGGACGCCTGGGCATTCAGCCCCCTGGATCGATCAATGATCCCTATGGCGCCGCGAGTGGGGCCGTTGTGGCCTGTCATTGTGCAAATGATTTTATTAGTGCCGGGGATTTGCCTTGGCTCCATGAACGTGCCGGGCGATATCACTCCGTTACCAAAGTACATTGATAGATTCGTTCCATCAGGATTAATCGTCCAGAGGCTCTGGATGGGGATGGCAGGCTTATCTACATATTCCCAGCGGCTGTAAATGATTCGCCCATCGTGCAGTGCGTACGGCGTGAAATCATTGAGGTAGTTGGACGATATCTTGCGGATGTTAGTGCCGTCTGCGTTCATGCGATATACCACGCCGACCGGGGCGTGCCAGCAGTAAGCAAACTGGGGGCTGCGCGAACTAAGAAAAGCGATCCCGCCATCTGGAAGCCAGCAGGCGTTGTAGTCATGCCAGGCTCCGTCGGTAATTCGCTTCAATTGAGTTCCATCCACTCGTATGGTCCAGAGGTGATATCCTTCATCCTCTTGTCTCCTCCAGCTAAACAGGATGATTTTTCCATCGTAAGAAAGATCACAGTCCAGTATTTGCCCGGTAGGCGAAGAGACCAGTTCAAGAGGCTCTTCTTCAGACTCATGGACATCGAACACGTAAAGCCCTCCGCCCGGCTTGAATCCTTCGTAGTGATATGTGTAAACATGGGAGGCTGTAATTTCGTGCCGCCGGATAGCCAACACTTTGTTCACGTCGAACAGAAGGACTGCCCGCTGGAGTTCGGATAGCTGCCTGCGTGCTTCTCCGTGAAGTATTCTAAGATCTGACAGATGGCGGTCGTATCGAGAATAGGATGTTCCATGCTCCTTCCTGCAATCCTCAATCAGTTGGTGCAACTGCTCACGATCTCCGTCGGCCACGTATTTAGCTCGATAATCCCGGCTATGTTCTGAGTCAGAGTTGATTGTCGCCTTTCGGGCGAGATTCTCAGACAGGGCGCCGGGCTGTTTTTGGGCTGCGTGCAATTGATGGCTTTCGAGAAAGAAGCAGCCGAGCAGGCATAGCAATATCCCGGACACTTTGTGGTTTGCGTGGTGGCTCATTTGATTTGATCCTTTGAACTAATCATTCGAGAGGCGACTTATTCTCCTGCAAAACAAATCAGTTCCTATACGATCGGTATTATAACTGTTTGCAAGTCATATTAACAGCAATAACCGGCCGGCAAGGATTAAAAGAAGATAGTCCTTGACATTTGATCCTTGTGGGGGGATATTCGAGTGGACCAAAAACATGCTTGTTAGGAGATCAAATCATGGCTGGGTATATTGGAAAGTTCTTGCGGATAAATCTTAGCACAGGTCGGATCGACAAAGAAGAGCTGGATTTGGAACTGGCTGTTAAATTTGTGGGCGGGCGCGGATTAGCCTCGTATTTTTTGACGCAGGAAATTGCACCCGAAATCGAACCGTTAGACCCGGCGAACAAGATAATCTTCGCGACCGGCCCGCTTACCGGCTCGCGGGCGCCGACGGCAGGACGGTACATGGTGGTTACGAAATCACCTCTGAGCGGCACTATCGCCAGCTCCAACTCGGGTGGTTTCTGGGGCGCGGAGCTAAAACGTGCCGGGTACGATATGATCATCGTGGAAGGCAAATCAGATAAGCCCTGCTACATACATGTTAATGACGATGCAGTGGAGATAAAGGATGCAGAGAAGTATTGGGGCAAACTGGTTTCCGAAACGACCGATTTGCTGCTGGAAGAAACCGGGGATCCAAAGGCAAAGGTTTTAACGATTGGCCCAGCCGGCGAGAAACTGGCATTGCTGGCTTGTATCATGAACGACAGGTACCGCGCTGCAGGTAGATCGGGAGTGGGTGCGGTAATGGGCAGCAAGTCTCTAAAGGCGATAGTGGTGCGGGGTACCGGGAAACTGAGCCCGGCCGGAGAGGACCAAACCAAAGAGGTATTGACAAACATCCGCAAGAAAATCAAAGAAAATGAGGTCACAGGTAAAGGGCTGCCCACGTATGGCACGTCGATACTCGTGAACCTGATCAATCAAAGCGGCATCTACCCGACGAACAATTTCCAGGAGGCGTACTTCGAGACCGCCGAAAAGACGTCGGGCGAGACTTTGGCCGAGAAGTATCTCGTTAAGAATACTGCCTGTTTCGGCTGCCCCATCGGCTGCGGCAGATATACCAAGGTCGGCGACGTCGAAGGCGAAGGCCCGGAGTATGAAACGGTCTGGGCTTATGGTGCAAGCTGCGGCGTTGACGACCTGGAGGCAATCATCAGGGCAAACAGTTGGTGCAATGAGTACGGCCTGGATACGATCTCCGCCGGGGCGACGATTGCCTGCGCGATGGAGCTATGCGAAAAGGGCGTCCTTGGTCCTGATGAGATCGACGGACCGGAGTTGAAGTTCGGCTCCGGCGAAGCGATAGTGGAATGGACGCGCAAAATGGGGGCATGTGAAGGATTTGGAGCGAAACTGGCGCTCGGGTCCGCTCGACTGGCCGAAGAGTATGGCAAGCCGGAACTGTCAATGTCGGTCAAGAAGCTGGAGCTGCCGGCTTATGATCCGAGAGGTGTCCAGGGGCACGGCCTGCAATACGCCACATCCAACCGCGGCGGCTGCCACGTCAGGGGATATATGATCGCTCCGGAGATAATCGGGTTGCCGGAGAAGCTGGATCCCCTTTCGATCGAAGGAAAGGCGGTATGGGTGAAGATATTCCAGGATCTGACGGCGGTAATTGACTCGCTGGGATTGTGCCTTTTCACGTCATTTGCCCTCGGAGCAGAGGATTACAAGGACATGTTCAATGCCATTGTGGGGCAGGACCTGACCACGGAAGCAGTGCTCGAAGCAGGCGACAGGATATGGAATCTGGAGCGCATGTTCAATTTGAAGGCCGGCATCAGTCCCGATCAGGACAAACTGCCTCGGCGTCTTCTTGATGAGCCTATTCCGAGCGGCCCCTGCAAAGGGCGCGTACATCGCCTGCCGGAACTGCTGCCGGAATACTACAAAGAACGCGGCTGGGATGAAAAAGGATTGCCGACCGAGGCAAAGCTTGCCCAGCTCGAGATCGCATGAGGAACAGAGAACATGGTCGTAGAAGTAAGGCTTTTTGCAACGTTTAGAGAAGGCCGCTTCAACGAGAAAGAAATGGAACTTCCTCAAGGAAGCTCCCTGGGCGACTTGTTGGCACATCTTGAGATTCCTCAAAAGGATGCCAAAATCACCATCGTAAACGGTTCGGCAGTCTCCGCTGAACACAAATTAAGCGAGCACGACGTGGTCGCGATTTTTCCTCCGATAGCCGGGGGCTAAATCGACGCCGATCTGCGTGGCAACATCAATCTATTTTCAGTGAATCCTTGCCGGGCAGTTTGGGGAAGGATGCGTGCGGCTCGGTTTGATACCAGAACGCAACCGACGAAAGGTCGTCCTTTAAAGGCAGATATGCTCCTCTCACGTCTCTCCGCCAGCCCAGCGCTTGCATCGTCACTCTCAGGTCTTTTTCAAACCTGATCGGATCCATTATGTGCCAGCGGTAGAGGCTAAAACGCGGCTGGATGTCATCTGCTTCCGTGGCCGGCGCGATCACTTTCGGCATGCCCGCAAACGGCGTGCTGAATTCCTGGTATTCGCGCGAGCCGGGTTTGTTAAAGCCGTAAGAACCCAAAAAATAATCTTCCGTGCCGGTGCCGCAAATTGTCGGGAATTCCTTGTCGCCGTCCATGAAGAACTTGATCTCGCCCTCGCCCCACCAGCCGGGACTGTTCGAGCCCCATATCATATAGGTCCCCACATAGTGGCCCCGTCCCTGTACGCCTTCAAGGATAGTATAAACATCCTTCTCAGGCAGCGGATTCACCTGGCGAAATTGCGCGTGAAAGTATGCCATGTCCTCCGGAACGGTAGTCAGCGTGTAATCGATTTGATAGTACAGCACCATCGATTTTTCGTCGATGTTGGTCATAGTGATCTTGCAGCGCTTGCGAAACGGCATGAGCCAGTAACAGTTAAGACCATTCTTGGGATTCACGCAGACTGCCAGCGAGTTGACCAGGCCGAATTGCCCGAGACCGGAAGCAAAGAAATCACCCGCCGGGCATTCCACGGAGGGATTCTCTTCGCCGTCCCAGTACATTCGCAGAATGTTGAACCGGTTGTCTCCTGTCGGGGTCATCCAAATGTGCTGGATGGCGCCGGCGCCCTGGATGTCGGCCAGTACAAAAGTCTGCCCGGCCGGAATCCTGACCGACGGCGAGACCTTCCAACCTTGCCCCAGATCGCGAGCTGCATTTGCCCCCGTCCCTTGCGTTGCCATGCCGCCCTTGCCCTTTTCGCCGGTGAAATTCTCCGGACTGATCGAACGTGTCCTGGCGTTTGACAAGCGAGGCAGATTTCCCATGTTCATATTCAAGCCGTCGAATTCCAGGTTCTGTCCGTAAAGACCTGTGGTTGAAAAAGAAATCGACAGCAAAACGCAGAACGTCCGGACACTGAGTTTCTTTGTAAGCCTCATAGTTTTCCCTTTCCCAATTTGGCTTTACTTAGCTAATTCGATGCCTCGCAGCACCAACGGATCGAACCGATAGGGCGATTCGCTCGCCGCCCAGGCCATGCCGCGAAGTAGAAGAATGCGGCAGTACGGGTCATCAAATGTCCATGTATAGTGCCCGATTATGCAACTGAAAACGCGTCCTTTGCCGTGCTCACAAGTGTAGAACATCGGTTCCGGTTCGGTTTCTTTGGAGTCCTTGCTGATCGTTTCGTCGGATGTAACCAGAACGTTGACTTTGCCGGCGTCTCCAATCAGAGGCCAGTAGGGTTCATCGAGTACGCTAATTGTCCTGGGCAGTCCAAGACAGATAGGATGGTCGGGAGCGGTGATCTTCAGGTCCATTTGGCCGTGACGCCAGCGCGTACGCTTTTGATCCCATGCCAGCCCAATGAGACCGGCCAGTTGATCATCGAGGTCCTTCTCCTTTGGGGCGATTACCGCCGGGTGCATGATTACAATGCCGCCTCCGCGATCCAGGTATTGCTTCGCCTGTGCGAGTTTTTCCCTGTCCCACTGAACGTAGCAGAATATTGCAATCAAGTCGGCCTTCTTGAATTGCTTCTTGCCGGGCCATCCGTAAGCCGTCGAGACCTGCACTTTAGGTGCGCCGGCGAGGACTTGTTTCTGCTCTTTCGGCGCCGGACCGTAAAGATTGACCTGTTTTTCCTGCCCGGCCTTTTCACCGCCGAGCAAGACGGCCCATCTATTTTGCCATAGGGGATAATCATGCTCATTGGCGCCGTGGTCTTTCTTGAACGCAACCAGAACCACGTTAAGTTCGCGCAGCTTTTGCATGGCCGGCGGCTTCGGCGCTTTGGCAAGGACGGCTTCGACTTCGCTGCGGCTGCGAGGTTTAGGCGCCTCGACCGCCCATAAGCTCGATGCGAGATGTGAGCTGATAGTCGCCACAAACAATACACAGATAAATGCTTTGCTTTTCATAGCTTCTCCTTTTCAATTTACAGTGGCCACAGGAGACCGCACACGCTGCCGATTATGCGCGTCGTCTCATCGTTCGTGACAGAGCAACAGTTGCAGAGTCAGCTAAATATTGCCGCACCTGACACAAATTGCAAGGAAAAAGGACCAGACAAAAAAAACGAGCCTGCGTCGTTGAAATTCTTTACGAGACTTGCCTACGTGGTGAGGCTCTGGTAGTATCCTGTGGTGTTGGGTGAAATCCGATCTGTAGGAAATGGAAAGGAATTGTTATGGTCAATCGTATGATAAGGCGACACTCGCTACTGGCTTTCATCACTCCTTTGCTTATCGGCGGTTATACGATGTTCCTGCAAAATTCAGCTCTGATGGGCGCTGAGATCGACGAGAATCGCATCGAAAAGATCGCTGCCTTGCTCTCCGAAAAGCCGGCAGGTTTTGGCTCACCGGCAGATGATCGGAGTGCCTGGAAAGGGCTTGGGAAGAACGATTCGTTCGAGAGGATGGTATCGGAAGCGGAAGAACTCCTGAAAAAAACCATTCCCGATCAGCCTGATGATCTTTACCTGGATTTCTCTCGTACCGGCAATCGCACTCGCTGGCAGAGAGTGAGCGGCCGTCGCCGGGGGAGAGTTCGTACTCTTGTTCTGGCCGAATGCCTGGAAAACAAGGGGCGTTTTGTGCCGGCGTTTGAAGAGATTGTCCGAGTGCTGTGCTCCGAACGCACCTGGGTGATGCCTGCTCACGACAGGCAGCTCACGAACTTCCATGGGAAAATCGTCGATATCGACCTTGGCTCTTCTGCGCTGGCCTGGTCGCTGGCCACTGCCGATTACCTGCTGGCGGACAAATTGAATCCCGAAGTCCGTCGCCTGATTCGTGATAATCTTGAGCAGCGCATTTTTCGGCCGTACAGAGACATGGTATCGGGCAAACGCAAGAAGAACTGGTGGATGACCGGAACGAACAACTGGAACGCCGTCTGCCTTGCCGGCGTGACCGGCTCGGCGCTGGCTGTGATCGATTCACAGAAATCCCGTGCTCTGTTTATCGCAGCGGCGGAACACTACTCGGAGAATTTCCTCGAAGGCTTCACGGACGACGGTTATTGCTCCGAAGGTCTTGGCTACTGGAATTATGGTTTCGGCTACTACATCATGCTTGGCGAGATGATTCATCAGGCCACCGGCGGCGAAGTGGACCTGCTGCAAAACAGCAAGGCAAAGCAGGCGGCAACTTTCGCCTCGAAAATCGAAATCGTCAACGGTGTCTATCCGGCTTTTGCCGATTGTTCGATCCGGGCCAAGCCCGGTTCCTCGCTGATGTATTACATTAGCCGCCGCCTCGGTATGGGTTTGCGTTCATGGGAAGCTATCGATCCTGTCTCTGCCGACGGCTCGCTCTATCAGAGCATGATGTATTCTTTTTCGAATTCCGCTTCTAAGACGCGGCCGGCCCTAAGCAGCTCCCAGGGTCCCGGCATACGGTCCTGGTTTGACCGGGCGGGTGTCCTGATTTGCAGGCCCGGATCAAATTCGACTTCGCATCTGGCCGTTGCGATCAAGGGCGGCCACAACAACGAACATCATAATCACAACGACGTTGGCTCTTTTGTTGTCGTATTGGGCGACAAAGCTCTGCTGCTCGATCCGGGCGGAGAGGTTTACACCGCTCGCACATTCAGCGGTCGCCGATATGAGAGCAACATTCTAAACTCCTTTGGCCATCCTGTGCCGCTCGTGGCCGGCAAGTTGCAGCGGACGGGCAGACAGGCCGAAGGCAAAATCGTTCATCACGAATTCACCGATTCGGCCGACACTATGACCCTGGACATCTCGTCTGCTTATGATGTGCCGGAACTCAAAAAGCTGGAGCGCACGTTTGTCTATTCCCGTGCAGGTTCCGGTTCTCTAAGCGTGACCGACGAAGTTGTTTTCTCGCGGCCTTGCGATTTTGGCACGGCTTTGATCACATTCGACAAGTGGCGGCGGCTTTCGCCTTCATCGCTGGTGATACGCGATCAGCAGCAGGCTCTGCGGGTGGATATAAAAATCAGCGGCGCCGATTTTAAAATCGAGCCTGAGACTATACAGGAAGATCTCAGCGGCAGCAGACTGCCGACTCGGTTGGGGATTAACCTGATCCGGTCCGTGGATCATGCTATTGTTTCGGTGACTATCGCTCCGGCAGAAGAACCGATCGCAACTCACGTGACGCCACCGCCGCACGCCGGGCGCGAATAACATGTATGGAAATGATATTGGTCAAGAGGAGAAAAAAATGGAATCAATGAATCGAAGAAGATTTCTGAAAGATTCTGTGGGTGCGACGGCGGCGTTGGCTGTGATGTCGCAGCGCAGGAGTTCAGCCGCTGGAGATAAAGTGATTTTAGGGATAATGGGGGTCGGCGGCCGGGGGCGTGCGCTCTTGACAAGCCTTGTGAAACGGTCCGATGTCAGGATCAAGTATATCTGTGACGCCGATACGCGAGCTTACGGACCGGCGGCTGAGATTGTCGTTGAGGGGTGCGATTACAGGCCGAAGTTCGTACAGGATTTTCGAGATATGCTCGAAGATTCGGAAATCGACGCGATTGTTATAGCGACTTCGGACCGCTGGCACGCATTGGCAACAATCATGGCCTGCCAGGCGGGAAAAGATGTTTACGTGGAAAAGCCGCTCTCGTTGAGTATCTGGGACGGCAGAAAAATGGTCGAGGCGGCCCGCAAGTATAAGAGGATCGTCCAGGTCGGAACTCAAAGCCGCAGTGCGCCCTATACCGACAAAGCGGCTGAGTATATCCGCAGTGGAAAACTGGGCGATGTGCGTTTGGCCCGGGTGTTCCTCATGCAGGAGTCCGGGCCTATTGGCGTAGCTGACGTGCAATCGGTTCCGGAAGGTCTGAATTATGATTTGTGGTGCGGTCCGTCGCCTATGCTCCCTTATCGTCCGGGCAGGTGGTTCTGGAGGCTGTGGGACTTCTACGTCGGTTACATCATGGCCGACATGATTCACCAGATTGACCTGGCGCGATACTTGATCGGCAAGAAGTACCCGGACACTGTGTGCAATGCCGGCGGAGTTTACCATTTCGATGACGGCAGGGAGCAGCCGGACACTCAATTTGCGACGTTTGAGTTCGGCGAGCTTTCTGTGCTTCTCGAAGGCTCGCTCTGGTCGCCTTACATGCACCGGATCGTTCATTTGAGAGACAAGAACAAGTTTCCGGACTGGCCTTTTAGTGCGACAAAAATAGAGATATGCGGCACCAAAGGATTCATGTGCTTTGGCAGGCACGGCGGCGGATGGCAGGTTTTCGAGGGGGATGCAAGGGTACGAGAAAGCAAAGCCGTCGTTTCAGAACCGGCCGTCCTCAAATTCGGCAGCATAATCGACGCGCATTTCGACGATTTCGTCAACTGCATCCGTACGCGAAAAAGGCCCAAAGCCGACGTCGAAGAAGCCCACCATTCGATGCTGCTATGTCATCTTGCCAACATATCGTATCGAGTTGGAAACCGTAAGCTTAGATTTGACGGCGCGACTGAAACATTTGTGAATGACGTAGAGGCCAACAAGTACCTCAAGGCTAACTACAGAAAACCGTGGATTGTACCCGAGAAAGTGTAAGACCGAGGCGTCAAGAGACCGGTTTGGCTTGGGAGATTTGTATGTTGCCTGAAGAGTGGCGCACGATTACAGTCATTTACCGGTTATCTGTGCGGCATCTTCTTCTGAGAACCGAAGAATTCGCTTGATAATATCCGATCTGCTGACGACTCCTACTACTTTGCCGTCCGACGTGATCGGGACTCTTCGGATTGAGTTGTCTCTCAGGCAATAACAGATATCCAACAAACATTCATCCTCTTCAAAGTGAATAGCGGGTTGTGTCATGAAATCGTTCACCGTCCGATCTTTCTCGTCGTCGAAGGTGTGGAATAATCTGAGGATATCCTGCTCTGAAAGGATTCCGACCAAAGTCATATCATCTTCCACCACGGGGATGCCGGTGACGTGGTTTGTCGCCATGAGTCTTATGGCTTCGAATATCGGAGTGTCTCTTTCTATGCAGATCACCTGCTTTGTCATAACCTCTTTTGTCTCAAGCATTTCAATATTCCCTTTGTAAATGTCCATCTCAATGGTCTTTATCGGCCAGAATAGACGAGACTTTTAGATTTTTTGGGTGGAAAAAGCAACGGAATCGGCGGTGAAGCGATCCGCTTAAAAACGGCATAGGTACTGCAAAACGGTCCGTGGACAGGAACCCGAGAGGCTCGCCGTTATGGGACTAACCAAGTGGCATTTACCGTTTGACTGTCTCTCTATCGGCGAAATGCTCCCGTCCGAGAGACTCCCTGCAGCGGACTTCTCCGGCATCTCCTTCTTGCTCCGCGTTTTGCGTATCGCGTATTGTCGTTGCTCTTTTTCGCAATACGCAATACGTAATATGCATCACGAAGTGTCGCCGAAGCATTCTTTTGCCCATTCATACCGTTCCGGAGTTCCAATATCAATCAACTTCTCGTCACTTACAAAAGCATAACAACGCTGTTTCGTAAGCTTCGGGAAGAGTTCGTGCTCGAGTGAGAACCCGGCGCCTTCTGGAATGAAAGAAATGATCTTTTTATGAAAAAGATAAATCCCGGCATTGATGTAGCAGCTTCGGTGCTCTTGCTTCTTCTCCTCGAAACCGACAATTCTCTGTGAAGGGTCCAGTGAAACAAGGCCGCAGTCGCCTGTGTTTTCGGTTTCAAGCACGACCATCGACATCAGGGCCTGCCTGGCTGCATGAGAACGATAGAATTCGGCCAAATCCACCGAACAAAAAGAATCGCCGTTGGCAACCAGAAAGGTGTCGCTGCGTATGAGCTTTTCTGCGTTTTTTATAGCACCGGCGGTTCCGAGCGAGGTATGCTCGTCGGAAACAATGAACCGGCACGGCCCCGTCCGGCCGGCATAGTAGTTACGGATGACCTCCGACATGTATCCTGCGCACAGCACGAAACGCCTGAAGCCAAATTCGCAGAAGAAGTCTATCAGGATGTCAAGGAACGGCTTCTGATTGATCTCGGCCATTGGCTTCGGGCGGTCATCCACTGCAGCGCGAAGCCGGCTTCCCGTGCCGCCGCACAGTATCACCACGTCAACCTCACTTAGCTCGTTCTCAGTAAGAGTCCTGGTGTGCATATACAACGATCTGGCTGCCTAATGTTTCAAAATGGAAGGGGACGTGCAGCAGTTTGTGCAGGGCCTTTTTGACCTGTCGCTGCTTTCTGGGCGGTACGAAAAGAAGCATAAATCCCCCACCGCCGGCGCCGCATAGCTTTCCCCCGACGGCGCCGGCCTTGAGGGCGATCTCGTACATCTCGTCAATTGTGCTTGTGGAAACGCGCTTCGATAAACTTCGTTTCAGTTTCCAGGATTCGTCGAGAAGCTTGCCGAAACCTTCTATGTTCTCGCCGCTGTTGTTTAGGATGTTGACGGCCTCATCGACCATGTCTCTCAAAGTCCTCAACTCGGTGCTTTTCGCGGCGGTATTCTGAATCTGTTCGGAGGCAATCTCTGAGGCGGTCCTGGAAAACCCGGTGAAGAAGAACATCAGATGATTCTGCAGTTCCATTATTCTTCTCCGGTTCAAGGTGACCGGCTGGACGAAGAAATTTTCCTTGCCGTTAAATTCTATCCTGTTGAGTCCGCCAAAGGCGGCGGCGACCTGGTCCTGTGAGCCTACTGATTCGCCGACAATGTCCTGCTCGACATAAATAGCATTCGACGCAAGCCGTCGTTTGCCAACCATCCGACCGGCCAGCGCATACAGGGCGTTCAAAAAGCCGATAGTAAATGCCGAACTGGAGCCGATTCCTGAGCGAGCGGGCAGGTCGCTGGTGTGTACCATCTCGATGCCTTGCTCTATCCTCATGAACTTGAGGCACTCTCGCACCGCGGGATGCTCTATCTGGTCGATATTGCATTTCTCCTCGCGCAGGCTGTACCGTATGCGATATTTGTAGCCGAAGAAAGGCGGCAGATATCGGCAGCTAATATAGCAGTATTTGTCGATTGTCGTGTTTAGCACCACTCCGCCGTTTTCCCTGTACCAGGCGGGATAGTCCGTCCCCCCCCCGAAAAACGAGACACGAAATGGTGTTCTGCTGATAATCATCAGCTATCCCCGGTCAATTTATTTTCGACAGACCTTTTCTGTCGGTTCTTCCTGCATTATGTCGCAAATGCTGTACCTGCGCCAAAAAACGCTAATACCCCCCCTTTTGCGGCCGTCATCGACGAATGTGTAAGAATATCGAACAACTCCAGAGCCGAAGCGCTGCATCCACCCCATTACCTGCTTCATTGATCTTGCGAGCAAGCCTGATCGGAACAGTGTATGCCCAAAGAGAGTGTTTTTCGCTTTTTTTGCGTATTCTCTGACAGAAACTCCTCGACAGTACCGAGGAAGTAATCGCATTCCTGTTTGCCTAAGTCCTGGTGTACCCCGATATGAATGCCGTGATCTCCGACATACTCAGAATTGGGAAAATCACCGGTTTTATAACCTAAGAACCGAAAACCGGAGCACTGAGTCGGCATGGATGAGAATAGATTTCTCGTTTCTATGCCGCTCTTTTCCAGGTACTCCACAAATCTGTCCCGCGTGAATGCGGCGTTCTCTTGAATGACAATGGGCAGCGCGTGCGGGCCTATTTCTTCGTGAGGTTCTTTTGATATCGTCGCCAGATAAGGCTCAAATTCCCCAAACTTCTCCATAAGATAGTACAAATTCTCTCTTCTCTTGCGAAGAATGTCGTCGTATGCGTAAATGTTCCCTATGCCGATGGCGGCTTCCATCTCATTCATCTTGGTCGAAAAGCCAATTCTCTCGAATATGAACCTGATGTCGGCGTTGTTCCCATGTTTGAATCTCTTGGCGCAATATGCCGAGGCGGTATTGAGCACGCAGCTTTCACATTTACATGCTCTTCCGTGACTTCTCAGCGACCTCAAGACTTCTGCGAAGTTTGAGTTGCTTGTAGTAACAATCCCGCCTTCCACAGTAGTAATAATGTGCGCGACGTAAAGGCTGAATGCGGCCATATCACCTAAGGTCCCTACATTCCTGCCCTTATATACTGCACCGTGTGCCTCAGCCGCATCTTCGATCACGTAAAGGTTGTTCCGCCGGGCAATTTCATTTATGGTGTCCATCTCCACGGGCTTACCCATCAAGTGTACCGGGATAATCGCCCGGGTCCTTTCGGTAATAACCTTCTCTATTTGCGAAGGATCGATATTCAGGCTCTTTCTGTCAACATCGACAAAGACCGGGGTGAATCCCGCCTGTAATACGGCATTGCCCGTTGCGACAAAGGACAGCGCCGGCAAGATAATCTCATCGCCCCGCTCGGCGCCAAAGTCGTACAGCACCGCCAGCGCCAAAGCAATCGCGTCGGTGCCGCTGCTGACTGCGACCGCTTCTGTAACGCCGACAACCTCGGCGAATTTCTTCTCGAATTCTCTTACGTACTTGCCGCTTGACAATCTGTTCGATGCAAGAATCTCAGCTATCAGCTTCTTGCTTTCTTTGGTTACGGAGATTGTTCCAAAGGGGATTCTCATTTTCCTTGTGCGTCTCTCTGAGATAATATCGGATTCTCTATCGGCCACCAGATGTTGAATCGAGAATCGTTCCATTTGTAGGTAAACTGTTTCTTGCGATCATAATAAGTGGATTGCTTGTAATGGAAAGTGGCTTCATCGCTCAAGACTAAGTAGGCATTGCCGTATTTGGGAGGCACCAACACCTGCATCCTGCTTGTGTCAGACAGAATAAAGGACTGCCATTTGCCGAAATCGGTTGATTCGGTATCGCAGTTGACGACTACAAAATACAATTTCCCGTGCAGGCAGGAAAGCAGTTTGTGAGTCTGGCTGTCGCCGTGGATGCCGCGTAAAACGTCTTTGGAAGAGATAGAAATGTCGTCCTGAACGAACTTCACGTCAATTCCATTCTTTTTGTACGACTCTTCGTTATATGTTTCCACAAACTGGCCGCGGTGGTCCTCGAAGATGTACGGTTTGATCAATAGTACGCCTTCAAGCTCTGTTCTGGATACTTCTATCATGCTGCATCCCCTAAGCTAATTCCTCCGGAAACGAGTCCCGGCAGACGCTCAAAAATTCAGATTCCTCTCCCGCAGGATAGTCTGAAGCTCGCTGTAGTTGCCGATTATTCGTTCATTGCTCATGCTTTCGCCCCAGGGCGTTGTCTCTTCGTACTCGAACCACATCTGCGGTTGTTCTTCCCGGTCAAAGCGAGCGTAGAGATTACGGTAATCATGCCAGTCCGGGCTGACATTCCTGATGCCGAACGACTCGGGATTTTGTGCAATATCCGAGCCTGGCAGCGGACAAAAAAGATTGAGCAGAACGCTCTTAGGCTCGGCTTCGTCGATGAATTCCAGCGTACGATAAACGATATCATCAGGCTCGCCGGGCAGGCCGAAGATCAGATGAAGTCTTGCCCCTATTCCATACTTTCTAAGCGTCCTGATATACTGTTTCGCTTTTTCCAACTCAATTTTCTTATTGATGATCTTGAGAGTCTGTGGGCAGACGCTCTCGATTCCAATCCCGATATCGGTGCACCCGGCCTCTGCGGCAAGTCTTACCATTTCTTCCGAGATGCCGTTGGCACGTGACTGGCCCCGCCATTTCAGCCCCGTACGTCCAATGGCCTCCAAAAACGGCCTGGCGATCTTTTCACTGATAGGTATTGCATTGTCATCCTTTAGCGCCAATGCCTCGACCTTGTATTCCTTCTTCAGATATTCGATTTCTGCCTCAATCAATTCCGGCGTCCTGAACCTGGTCGGGCCGAAGTTCACGTTGGCACAAAAACTGCACCGGAAAGGGCATCCCCGCGAAAACAGGACGCTGGTTCCGGGCAGATCTTCATAGTCTCCAGCTAAGAGCCCGGTTTCCACAACCGCCGGGACCGGCAGATACTTGCGGTCGGGATATGGGTAGCGGTTCAGATCAACAGATTCGGATTTCTGATAAACTGGTTTCAGATCCGAGTTAAGGATATCGTTGACCACTTCAACGACTGTCTCATCGCCTTCTCCCAGAACAATGGAGTCGAAAATCTGCGAGCTGTCCTCCGGAAAGAGATTGACGTGGACCCCGCCGGCTACATGTTTTGCCTCGGGGTACACCGAGCAAAGCACGTCTTTTACCTCGCATACGTTGCGATACTCCTGACTCATCAGCGTATAGAAATAGACATCCATTTCAGGAAGATAGTACCTGGAATTTTCTCTGCTGATTCCTCGCAGGTCTATCAGGGACAAGCTCAGTTTATCGCCGAACTCTTGCTCGAGTATTGTAAACAGATAAAGGGAGGTCAGGGGCTGACTCCTGAATGGCTTGAAGTTCCCAATATCGGGTGGTAATACAAAACCTATGCTTAACATTTTCGATTTCTTCCGCTCTCGGGCCGATTCGAGAAATTAAAGGCGTTACTGACGGCTATTTTGCATTGACTGTGTCATATTGTTCGTATGCTTGATCCTGATATGCTATAAGGTCCTCGTCCGAAACCTCGGACAGGTTAATCGCCACACTATCGTAGTAATTAAGGTCTTCCATCTGTTCAAAAGACGTCGGGTCCACCAGGCCCCTTTGAACGGCAATGTCATAGACTCTTGTGCCGGGATAAGGAGCTAAGATCATAAACTTGGATTGGTCGGCATCGAGTTCCAGAGCGAACTCCATCGTTTCTTTTATGGTTTCATGCGTATCCCCCGGCAGGCCGATGATATAGCTGGCTATCACGGGTAGATTTGCCTGCTTCATTGCACGCACGGCGTCTCTGAATTGCGACTTGGTCTCGCGTTTCCCGATCTTCTCAAGTATCTCTTCGTTTCCGCTTTCGACGCCGATAGCCGCAAAAGCGCATCCCGAGTCTCTTAACGCTTCAATAAGTTCGTCGGAGAAGGCATCCGCTCGTATCTGCACGGTGTAACTTATGTCCAGCTTCTCTTCGATTATGCGGTTGCATATCGCGGTGGCCCTTTTCTTGTCGGCGGCAAATGTGTCATCCCAGAACATCAGGTTCCTAACTCCCAGCACGTTGACGATATGCCTGATCTCATCGGTCACATTTTCAACAGATCGCAGCCGGAGCTTGCGTCTCCAGGTCACTCGCGAAGCGCAGAAAGTGCAGTCGTAAGGGCATCCTCTTCCTGAAAAGACAGCCAGATGCCTGCCCTTGAAATATGCCGGGTCAACATAGTCATCCAGGTCCATCAGGTCCCATGCCGGAAAAGGCAGCTCATCGAGATTCTTTATGTAGGGGCGCATGTTGTTGATTCTTGTGGCGTCGCCATCCTTGTAGATCAGGTTTTCCACGTTTGAAGGACCGCGCCCGCTCTCCAAAGTATCGAGCAGTTCCAGAAGAGCTTCTTCTCCCTCGCCGATTATCCCGAAGGAAATGCCGTCATACAAAGCCGTTTGGGCGGAGCCGGTCACATGCGGCCCGCCCACAATAATAGTCACGGCCGGATCTAATCTCTTTATTTCCTGCGCCATTCTTACAGCGGTGGGATATCTCGGTGTAAGAGTCGTTATGCAGATGTACCTGGGGGATTCGGCCAGCACTATTTCAGCCATGTCTGTGACGGATGAAACCTCTGTTGTCTCAAAATCCACCAGAACGCAGTCATAGTGTCCGCGTTCACGGACAAAGGACGCCAGAAGAGCGATGTTCAGGGGGCAACGTATCACTCCCTGTTTCTTCCACTGACCTGACTTTTGTAGATTCGGCGGCCTTACAAACACCACCTTTGTATCAGCCATGAAAATCAATCCTCCGACATTATGCTGTATCTCTTGATTAGCTTCGATTTATTTGCGACATACCACTTGATGGTCTTTTCAATGCCGGCATCAAAGCTGACTTTTGGCGACCATCCAAGCGTGGCTTTAGCCTTGTCTATGCTCGTGACCCTGTACTTCTCGCCCTGCGGCTTGCTTGTGTCCCATTCTATGTCGATCTTTCGATCCAGTATATTCTCCGCATGTTTGACGATAGTCTCCGCAACGGCCTTGATGGTTAGAGGTTCTCCACTGCCTGCGTTCAACGGCGTGGTTGTGTTCTCCTGAACCATCAGTATCATAAGATCGGCCACATCATCGGCGTAAACAAAATCCCTTACCGCAGAGCCGTCACCCCATACGGTCAGTGGATTTTCACCTCCGACGACGCGTTGTATGAGGGCCGGTATAATCAATGCCGAGGTGCCGTTGAAGTTGTCGTAGGGTCCGTACGTGTTGCCCGGCCGTATCGTCAGGAAGCCTTCGGTGTCATATTGAAGTTTATAGGCTTCTATCTGCATCTCTCCGACAAGTTTAGAGATTCCGCCGAATATGTCCGAGGGATGTGGAAGTCCGGCAAAGGCATTTTTCTCCTCAAAAACCTCAGCAGGGGGGTAGATACATATACTGCTCGTATATAAAAACCGTCTGACCTTGGCTTCTCTGGCGGCCTCCATTATCTGGATATTCATCAGAATGTTCTTGAGCAGGAATGTTGACGCCTTTGTCTTTGCGACGCCAATCCCTCCTTTGATTCCTGCGAGATGAAATACTATGTCGATATCCTTCAGCACGCTTTGGCAGACTTCCCTTTCACAAATATCCGCTCTGATAAATTCTATGTTCTCGGCAAAAGGCGACTCATCGTCAAGGCTGACTACCCTTATGTTTGCTCCCATTCTGTCTAACTTCTTCACGAGGGGGATCCCTATTAGCCCCGTGCCACCCGTCACCAGAATGTTGCTGTTGGCGATACCTTTACGTGTTTCAGGTTCTCTCATTTGGAATCCCAGGAACTAACGGCCCTCAAATCACAGCGGCCTCACATTTGTCCGGCACTTGTCCAAATACTCGCTGGATATACTCTTCGATTTTCTTCTTTGGGTTTAGTTCGTATGCTTTTTTCTGAAGTTCACGGCGTTTCTCTATGCTCAAGTTATCGCTGTCCATAACTCCGGGGTACTGCTTGCCGTAATCATCCCAGTTGTTGGAGAGTATTTTCAGCCCGTATTCGTGTTTCTCTGCCATATCTCTCAAAGCTGTTTTTGGAAATGGGACCGCTATCGGAAAGGTTATCGAGTATAAGTCCAGCTCTTGAGCCAGCCTTATGTTCTTGTTGACTGTTTGTTCGGTCTCGCCGGGCAGGCCAATAATGAAACTGCCAACGCATATTAGCCCGGCTTCTTTTGCCCACTTGACCGCTTTTTTGATTTGGTCCGATGTAATTCGCTTCTTTGTGTTCTTCAAAATGACGTCGTCGCTGCTTTCGAGACCAAAGAAGACATAATAACAGCCGGCCTTCTTCATCAAGCTGAAAAGCTCGGGCGAAACATTATTTACCCTCGTGCTGCAAGACCATGTTATCTTTTTGTTGAGCCCTCTGCTGATTATTTGCTCGAAGAGCTCGTTGCACCACTTCAGGTCGAACATAAAGGTCTCATCCACAAAGCAAATAGATTCACAGCCGAAATCTTCTATGTTTCGTTCGATCTCGCTCAGGACGGATTGGACAGAGCGAAACCTCCTGCGTTGTCCAAAGGCGCGAACGCAGAAAACACAGGAATAGGGGCATCCTCTGCTTGTCGTCATCGGCAGCTCCAGGTTCGTTCGATGCGGGTAGCAACCCTGGTAGTCCGCAAGGTCAAAATCCTCCCAGGCCGGAAAAGGCAGATCGTCAAGACGCTCAACCGCCTGACGGGAGAACTCTTTCTTTTCTCTGGTCACTACTCCTCTGACGTGCGAAAGCGGTTTTCCCCGCTCAATGCTCTCGATAAGCTCGGGCAAAAGCAGCTCGGCCTCTCCGCAAACGGCGAAATCAAAACCCTCGAATTCTTCTAAGGTCTCTTTCGGTGTCACCGTTGCGTGGACCCCCCCGGCGCAGACCAGAACATCCCGGAACTGTTTCTTTATCTCTCGTGCGATGTATCCTGCCGACTTGATGCCAATGGTATATGCCGTGAATCCGACAACCTTTGGGCTAACTTCGCTTATATGCCTTAGAAGGTCACCGACGGAAAACTGTTCCACTGCCATATCAATGAACTGTGCCCTGAATCCGTGCTGTTTGGCTACAGCAAGAAGATAGCCTATCCCAAGCGGCGGGGATTCCTGGTTCGGGATCTTCTCATCGATCCTGAGGGCAATTCGTTTCTCCTGGTCATGTTCAACATCCAGACTGGGATTGACCAATAGAATATCAACTGTTTCTTTCTTGATAGTTTTCATGTCCTTTTATTCTCACTTTTTTCATAAACCGATCTCTACCCTTTGCTGTTTGTACCATTCGACGGTATCTCTAAGCCCTTCTTCCAAAGATATCTCGTGCTCAAAACCAAGGAGTCTTTTTGCTTTCGATGTGTCAACCATTCTAAATGGTATCGCCGTGGGCCTGGTCGAATCGAACACGATCTCGGCATCCTCATAGTCGGCCGCATCGAGAATCAATCGAACAATCTCTTTGACGGTAACAACCCGGCCGTAGCCAATGTTGACCGGGTCACATTCGGCGTGCTTTTCAAGCAGAAGCAAACAGCCCCGGGCAAGGTCTTGCACATGAAGAAAGTCCCGTACCTCTTCGCCTGTGCCCCAAATCTCGAATGGATTCATCCGTTCGATAGCCTTCAAGATAAGCGCCGGTATGACATGGGCCCTGACCGGATCGAAATTGTCATATCGTCCATATACCGCCGTGGGGCGCAGTATTGCGATCTTCAATTCCGATTTTGACGCAACGTACTCCGCCAGGCGTTCCAGATAGCGTCTCATCCATCCGTAGCCGAAGTAGCTCTGATGCGTCGGGCCGGACCAGAATTCGTCCTCTTTGACCGGATAGTCCGCAACCGGGTAACCCGTGCTGCTGCTGAAAATCAAAACTCGCTTTACTTCCGAGGCCCACGCCGCCTCCAATATTCGCGATGTCAGGACCAGATTTTCTGTAATTGCTGACATCGAATCGTATGCAGTGACGCCTGCTCCGGTGACAACACCTGCGGCATGGAATACGAAATCAATGCCGCCAGTCGCCAGCAGACAGTCGCCGGGCCGTGTCAGGTCGGCTTCGACTGTTTCGATGTTGTCGTCCTGTATGAGCGGGGGGCGGTCGTGAATGGGTACGCGGACTTTCGCCCCATGCTTGAGCAGTTCCTGGACGATATGTGTCCCTACAAAACCGGTGCCGCCGGTAACCAACACGTGTTTGTCACGATAGAACACTTGTAACTTCCCCCTTATTGCATTTCGCAAGGTGTTTTTGTACTGCGCCGTTTATAGCCGGGACATCCAGGCCCCAGTGTGCCCTGGCATCTTCGAGTCTCCCGTAAGAGCAGTAGAACTCGTCCTGAATGCCGTGCCGAAAAACATTCAAGCCCGGCACCTCGCAGACGGCTTCATACAAGCCGAAGGCATCCTGGATGACGAGGATAGCCGTATCTTTAAACGCTGATATTGTTTCCTTATCAATCGGCTTTATTGTGTGGAAATAGACAAGATTTACGTCGAGGTCGCTGCACGCCTCGAACACGTTTGCCAGGACAGGTCCGGCAGTCATTACCGTAACGGGCGCGCCTGTATTCTTCAGCACGACCGCCTTGCCAAACGTGACCGGCATGTCAATATCGTGAGGATTGTCCGACAGTCTGAAATACGAAGGATTGTCGTTGTTGTATTGACTGCGAATCAGCACATCAGCCTCCTTGACGGAGCCGGGCTGCATAACTTCCATACCGGGCAACAAGCGCAGGATGGCAAGATCGGTGTAGGCATGATGTGTCGCTCCATCCCATGCGTAATCGAACGATGCGCCGCAGGATACTATGTTGCCCCCGAACCGATTGTAGCACATATCGAGTTTGATTTGCTCGAAGCTCCTTTCAGTAACAAAAGGAGCGATAGTGTGCACGAACGGGAAGAAATCCTGTGAACTCAGGCCCGCGGCGACACTTATCAGTGTATTCTCACAGATGCCCATATTGTAGAATCTGTCGGGGTGGCTCTCTTTGAAATCCCGGAACAGGTAAACACTGACATCCCCAAGTATCACAACGATCCTGTCGTCGCCGGCCGCCAAATCCATTACCGTATTCTTAAACTGTTTCCTCATCCAATTCCCCAATTAGCATCTCAAACTCCGATTCAGTTGGCGATTTCCTGTGCCATTGGTATTGATTGTCAATCAGAGTCTGGCATCCGTACCCTTTCTTTGTATTGGCCACGATGGCCCTCACCATATCACCGTTTCCACCGATTTCGCTTTTCAAAACATCAACGTCATGGCCGTCAGCTTCTGATACTCGACAGCCGAACGCCTTGAACCGTTCGGCAGGATTCTGAATTTGCAGGCCTCTGGAATGAGACATGTTGTTGTCGTAAATTATTGTAAGATTGTTTAGTTTCAGATTGGCGGCTACCATCGTCGCTTCCCATACCGAACCTTCGTTTGATTCACCATCCCCGATAAGAACGCACACCTTTCTTGAATTCTTCTCAATCTTGAACGCCAGCGCCATGCCGACGGCAAGGCCTATTCCGTGTCCAAGAGAGCCGGTTGAGGCCTCGATGCCCGGCACCTTGAGCTTGTCGGCGTGACAGCCGAAATCTGTTGCGAAGGAACCGTACGAATATACCTGTTGTGTATCGAAGTACCCGAGATGCGCCAAAACAGTGTAGTGGGCGAGCGAAGCATGCCCTTTGCTGAGAATGAAAATGTCTCTCTGGTCCCACGATGGATCATCGGGATCGTGCCTGATGGTGCTGTAGATAGCATACAGAATCTCCACGATGGAGAAGCAGGTCGGCACGTGCCCGTGTCCGCTCTCTTTGGAGATGCTGAGTATGGATTTTCTGATTTCTTTGCAGTCAGGTATCATTCTATCTCTATATACGAAATTCGAGAGGTCATTGGAAATCGCTGAATCCTTACGTTGTTTATTCCGAGGACCTCCCCAAGAGCAAGTGTCTCACCCGGGAATATATCGTCGGACAGCTCGTCGAATACCAATATACTGCCCTTACATAAATGAGGCTTGATGGTTTCCAGTGCAACTTTTGTTGGTGTGTAAATGTCAAAATCGAATATGGCAAGAGAAACGATTGTCTCCGGGTGACATTTGAAATACTCAGGTACAGTTATGACGGCATCACCCTTCACGAGCTCATATTTTTTCAAGTGTGAGGCTGGATTCAGCGCTTCCTGTATGGACAATATCTCGTCCAGGTAATTCTCATAATCCGGCGACACCGAAAAGGAGCCATCCTTGCATTCGCATAGTGTGCCGTCCTTTTCGCTCATACCTGTGAAACCCTCGAACGTATCGAAGCCGACGATTTTTCTGTGCCGGTTGAAAGGCTCGAAAATACCCCTAAGAGCCGACATAACAGACAATGTTTGCCCCCACCTGACGCCAAACTCCGCGATGATTCCATGCGTATGAGTGATTTTCCTGTAAATCTCATAGAAGAAAAGCAGCCTGGACAGATTCTTTGACGTCAGGAACAAGCCAAGGTTTGCCAGAACTTCATCATCGGGCAGGGGAGAAGAGTTAAAAAGTGACATAAGCTCGGCAAAAGCGTCCTTTTCCCCGGAGCTCGATAATACAATTGCATCGTGTTGTTTTGTTTTCATTTTCGCCACCAGTCTCTGTTTTCAATCCACCACTCGGTGGTTTTCCGAATACCGCTTTCAATCGTATAACGAGGCTTCCATCCGAGCAATTCGCGCGCTTTCGTGCAATCAAGACTTCGGTGCCTGATTGTGGACGGCTTGTTCGCCTGGTATTTTATTGCCGAGGGATTATATTGGGCATACTTCAGTGCCAGACTCACAACATTAGCGACACTAATCTTGGTTGCAGAGCCTATGTTGAATGTATCAAATCTGATTGTGTCATTGTCCAGCATAGCTACAATGGCCTCTGCAATATCTTCCGAGTAAATGACGTCTCTTGTAACGTCGGGACTCCCCCACACTTCGAAGGGATTCTTGCGGTCGACAGCCTTTCTTATAATTGCCGGGATGAAATGCGAAGTTTTCGGATCAAACTTGTCGAACGGGCCAAAAATGTTTGCCGCCCGGGCGATCAGAACCTCCATGCCGCAACGTTGATGCCAGAACCAACATAGCTTCTCGATGAACCGGACTACCCAGCCCATTCCATAGTGAGACATGCAAGGATCTTTATTCAGGTCAAGCTCTTCTTCTCTGATATCCTTTTCACATTCCTGGTACAATGACGCCGAACTGACATAGACTACTCGTTTCACATTCTCGAAAGTAAACGCTTCTAACATCTGCGCATTCATAATCGCATTGTCGT
Organism: Planctomycetes bacterium B3_Pla; assembly: GCA_005223045.1. GTDB lineage: Bacteria > Planctomycetota > Phycisphaerae > Sedimentisphaerales > Anaerobacaceae > SG8-4. Next base: position 33,310 of record NJBM01000028.1, read on the forward strand.
TAATCTGACCCCACGGCTCCGACTCCAGAATCGCAGCGCCTCCCGTATTGGCTGCCGCCATAACAGCATAATCGCAACCTAATGCCAACTGCCGACAGCCATCAAGAGACCGCAGATCGCCTTGCACATACTCAACCTGTTTGTGCTCGATATGCGGCGACGTTTTGTGGTACACTGCGCGTATCCGCACGTCAGGATACAGTTCAAGCAGGTGGCTTATAATAGCCGAGCCGGCAAGACCGGTTGCTCCGGCCAAAAAGACAGTGCTGCTGTTAATATCCATTTGCTAAACCTTCTCCAACAAAGAGGTTGATTTGCACAGCAACTTTCGCCAGTATTCCAGGGTGTCGGCCAGAGTCTTCTCAAATGGTATCTCAGGTCTCCATCCGGTAGCCTCGTGGAACTTGTCGACACAAGGCACCTGAAGTGTCACATCGGAAGGGCGCAGCCGGTCAGGATCGACCTGAATCTCTATACCTTTTAGCGTTGACATCGCCAGCAGCTTGTCGAGCATCTGGCCAATTGTCATTGTTTCGATCCCTCCGATATTGTAAACCTCGCCGGGCCGGCACTTCTCAGCTACCAGCCAGTAAGCTCGCACTGCGTCTCTGACGTCGGAGAATGTCCTGACGCTGTCGAGATTTCCGACTTCGACGACCGGATCGGCCAAGCCAGCTTCTGCGGATGCTATCTGTTTGGCAAAATTGGAGACAACAAAGACCTCTCCCCTGCGCGGGCCGGTATGCGTGAACATCCGCGTCCGTATGGTCTTGAGTCCCCACGAAAGCCAGTATTGCAGCGCCAGCATGTCCTCTCCAACCTTGCTGACCGCATAAGGTGAAGCCGGGCGCAGCGGATTGTCCTCCTTGATCGGGATTTCATCTTCCTTCACCTGGCCATATACTTCTGATGAGCTGCATATATGAATTATGGGATCATATCCCTCGGACAGTTTTAATTGCCTGACTACCTCGAGCAAATTGCACGTGCCGACAACATTGGTTTCGAGCGTGTCAATCGGAGCGATGAAGCTGAAATCTACGTAGGATTGTGCCGCCAAGTGGAAAATGACGTCTGGTTTGTGCTCGGCCAACATCGTCTTGAGTGAAGGAAAGTCCTGCAAGTTTCCTTGAAGCAGGTCGATTCTGTCCAGGATTGCTTCTATGTTCTGTTTGGGCGACCGCCACCGAACCAGGCCGCAAACCCGGACCTCAGAGTGATTCTCAAGTATATACTCAGCTAAATGGCTTCCCACAAAACCTGTTATGCCCGTGATTAGTGCTTTCATATTTGTTTCTCTTTTTAAATGGAGAACTACAGTTCGTCGGTTCTTATTTTGTCATTCCGGCTTCGGCACCATTTGTGCCACATTTTTCGATAGGCAGCTTCGACACTGGCGGCATAAGCCCTGGCGTCGCACAGCGTGCTGTTGGCCATGCGTATGCGCATCGAAGCGCGGATCCTGGCGAGCGCTTCAGGCTTTTGCGAAAGTGCAGTTGCTTTCGCGATGTATTCGGCTGGCGTCGGGCATGCAAAGAACTCCAGGCCGATACGGCTAAGTATGCTCAGGCCCACCCTGGAAAGAAAATAACTGTTGTGGTCGCCGTAAAGCGAGATTACGGGAACACCCATCCACATGGCTTCCAGTGAAGTCATCGTGCCGGTATAAGGGTATGTATCTAATGCGATATCGACCTGGCTGTACAGTTGCAGATGTTCGATAGAGGATTTCCAGCCGCAAGTTCCCACCCTGTTGCGGTCGATCCCCAATTGCTCGAACCGGCCGCAGTAATAGTCTTTGACACTCCGGTCGTAACCGCCTCTGAACTTCATCAGAAGACGCGAATTTTCGTTGGCCTTGAGAATTTGGGCCCAGAGTGCCATAATGTCGTCGGTGATCTTGCAACTGTTGTTGAATGAGGCAAAAGTGATATAGCCGTTCCGGATTACCGGCGGCGGCCCAACAGGCGGGGCAAATTCAGGGGGTTTGTAGCATATCTGTCCTCCCGGCAAATAGACGGATTCTTCGGTGTAGAACTTCTGGGATTCCTGTGAGTCCAGGATGCTATCGGTCAGACGATAGTCGATCTGCGGCATTCCCATGGTGCTTATCCCGCCGTAATCGACCTGAATCGGGGCGGGCTTGTACGCCAGGACGCCGAGCCGATTGTCAACTGTGTGTCCGCCAATTTCCACCAGGATATCGATTTGATCGTCTGCGATCATCTCGGCGACGACTTTGTCGCTGAGACCGCGAATGTGCCGATAGCGGTCGAATTTCTGTTTGAGACGCTCTGTCACCTCGTCGCGCAGGCCGATGCTGCCGTAACCGTAAGATTCAACGGCCTGGCGATCGGAGCCATCCAGAAACGCCTCAAAATTGTAAGCTACCGAGTGTTTGCGAAAATCCGGCGAGATATAACCAATCCTCAGCCTGCGGTCGGGATCGGGGCTATTGCCGTGAGATGTCCTGGCCAAACTCACAGGCGCATGAATGTGTGCCCATTTTTTGTGCTCATCGAAAAGCATCAGAGGATTAACATCCGGCAGGAAACTCAAATTCCACAGGAGCTGGGAGTGAATCAGCGGATCGGCGGGTGCGATTTCCACAGCCTTTCGGAACAGTTCGATGCCTTTTTGCTTGTCACCTGTTCGCATAAGGTCCGCGGCATATCCACCGCAGATGCCGGCGTTCTCGGGATCGGCCTTCATGGCTTTTTCACGATACTGCATTGCCTCGGACATTCGTCCCGTGAACATGCAGATACGGCCCAATTCATGGTACACGAGCGCATGTGGTTGCTTCTTAAGCACTTCCTTGAACCATATTTCCGAGTTGTGAAAATCTTTGGCGGAAAAGAACATCAGCGCCAGCATGAACATTACGTCCGTCCGGCACGTGTTTTCCCGCATCATTTGTCGGATGGTTTCTATGTTCCGGTCGCCGAGGAGTTTTGCCGCCTCGTCGATGCGTCCGGCTTCGACAGCGGAATTGGCCTCGATAAGGAACTGCGGCATGTTTTGTGCCGAAAGATTGATTCGAGACATGCCGTTTTTTCCGACGGTGAATTGCAGCTCATCATCAGCGCCGGAAACTTCCTTTGGGATGTCCGCGTCCTGCTCCCGGCACCATTTGTGCCACATTTTTCTGTATGCTGCCTCTACGCTGTGCGCGAAGGCCTTCGCGTTGCACAATGCGCCGGAAGTCATGCGCCGGCGCATCGAGTAGCGTATATCTACAAGGGCTTCCGGATTCTGCGCCAGGGCACAGGCTTTTGTGACGTATTCTTTAGGCCTCGAAGCTACAAAGAACTTCAGGCCGATGCGGGTCAACATGCTTAGAGCCGCCCGAGAAACGTAGTTTTCGCCGAGAAGCGACACTATCGGAACTCCCATCCACAGGCCTTCCAGTGTCGTCATGCAGCCGTTGTATGGATACGTGTCCAGGGCTATATCAACCCGATTGAAAAGCTGTAGATATTCAACAGCTCGTTTCTGGCCCTGTATATCGATCCTGTCTCGGGATATTCCGAACCGCTCGAATTGATCGTAATAATAATCGCGCAGGGCTTTGTCCTGGCCGGCTCGCGATTTGAGCAGAAGGCGCGACTTGTCGTTGGCCTTGATAATCCGCGCCCAAAGCGCCATAAGCCCCGGATTGATCTTGGAGCTGTTATTGAACACGCCGAAGGTGATGTAGCCGTTTGCCAATGCCGGCAAAGGCCCAACGGGCGGGGCAAAATCGGGCGGATTGTAGCAGATTAGCCCACCCGGCAAATAAACTAACTCTTCGGCATAGAATTTCTGCGACCCTGGCTCATCAAGCAGAGCGTCCGTCAGGCGGTAGTCGATCTGCTCCATCCCGGACGTGTTGAGCCCGCCGTAGTCAACTGCAATAGGGGCGGGTTTATGCGCGAAAACAAGCAGGCGATTATCAGGTATATGGCCTCCTACGGCCACAAGAATATCTATTTTGTCCTGTTCTATCATGCTTACGACAGCTTTGTCGCTCAGGCCGCGAATGTTTCGGTAGTGATCAAACTGGTTGCTGAGTTTCCTGGTGATGTCGTCGGGACAGGCGACGTTGCCGTATCCGTAAACTTCCACTGCCTGATGGTCGCGCCCGCTCAGGAACGCCTCGAAATTATACGCCACCGGATGAGTGCGGAAATCCGGCGATATGTATCCGATCTTGAGCCGGCGATTCGGATCGGGAACATTGTTATGAGATTTTTCCGCCAGACTCGTCGGGGCATGAATCCGGGCCCACCGCTTGTGCTCTTCAAAAAGCATCGACCTGTCAAGTTCGGGCATGTGATGGAGACGAAACAACAACGTCGAGTGGATACCCGGGTCATCGGGCGCCATTTCGACGGCTTTTCGCAACATCTCGATGCCCTGTTTCTTTTGGCCTGCAAATATCAGGCAGCAACCAAGATCCTGATAGAGCGATGCTTCCCCGGGACATGCTTCGATGGCCTCTTGCCTGTATCGTATCGCTTCGGAAAGACGTCCCGAAAAGTGACAGATGTGACCCATATTGATGTACGCCAGAGGATTCGGTTCATGGTCCAGAATCTTCCTGTAATAATGCTCGGCTCTGCCGAGTTGCCTTGTTGCGTGAGAAATATTGGCCATCAGGAACATGATATCCGTTCGAGACGGGTCGGTTTCAATCGCTGCATCTACGGCTGCAAGCACCTGTTCGTCGAGCATTGAACTTGCCTGTTCGATGCGCCCGGCCTCGGCGGCAGTCTTGGCTTTGGTCAGAAGCGGCACTAAAGAATCTTCCGCAAGAGTTAAATTAGAAGCTATAGACTGTTGCATTTAGCCGTCCTCCGTTGGGCCGGATTCAGCCTGAGTCGAAGCGGCAGAGCAGAGTATTTTGCTACCGACCGAGTGGAAAGCGCCGGCCGTTGACTCTTGTGCCGGGGCGTCGATTCCCTGGCCTCTACACCATTGATGCCACATCTTTCGGTAAGCGGATTCGATGTTGCGGGCAAATCCTTTTGCGTCGCACAGTGGGCTGTTGAACATCATCGACCGCAGTGAAGCACGGATCTTCGCAAGGTTTTCCAGTTCGCCGGAGAATGCGATGGCTTTGGCAACATATTCGGAGGGTGTGGAGGCAGAGAAATCGCCCAGACCTACACGGCTGAGTATGCTCAATCCGACCCGAGAAGCGTGGGCCTTTCCCACCAAAGAGATTGTCGGTACGCCCATCCACATCGCCTCGCAGGTAGTTGTGGTGCCATTATAGGGATACGTGTCCAGCGCAATATCCACCTGCCCGTACATTTTGAAGTGCTCAATAGTGGGCTTGCGGCCGCAGATTTCCACTCGCTCTCGATGGATTCCCAGCTTCTCAAACCGGCCGAAGTAATGCTCTCTTACCGCTTCATCGCTGCCGCCGCTAAACTTCAGCAGAAGACGCGATTTCTCTTTCGATTTCAGGATTCCGGCCCAAAGCTCCATGATGCCGGGTTGTATCTTGCAGTTGTTGTTGAACGATCCAAAGGTGAAGTAATCTTTTTCAATGGCTGGAAGTGGTGTGACCGGCAGGGCAAGGCCCGGGGGCTTGTAGCAGAGAAATCCTTGAGGCAGGAAAACGAGCTTCTCGGTGTGGAATCTCTGCGCTTCGGGCGGATCGGCCAGCTCATCGGTCAGGCGATAATCTATCTGGTACATTCCGGTCGTATCGGGGAATCCCAGATACGTAACCTGGATGGGGGCCGGTTTGTGGGCCAGGACGCAGAGCCGATTGCCTGAAGTGTGACCGGCAAGATCCACGAGGATGTCTATCCTGTCCTGTTCTATCATGCGGACCACTTCTTCGTCCTTGAGGCCGCATACGTTTCTATAATGCTTGAATTTGCCTTTGAGCTGCTCGGTGAGCGGATCGGGACAAGCGACGTTGCCGTATCCGTATAGATCCACGGCTTCTCTGTCATGTCCGTCTAAAAGTGACTCAAAGAAATATGCGACCGAATGCGCGCAAAAATCGGGCGAGATATAGCCTACACGAAGTTTGCGGTCAGGCTCGGGAGCATTGTCGTGGGAAGCTTTAGTCAGGCTAAGGGGTGCATGTGTTCGAGCCCAACGCTTATGTTCCTCAAAGAGCGTATGTCTATCAAGCTGCGGCACTTGATGCAGATGCCAGAGGAATTTGGAGTGGTTTACTTTATCCGGCGAGCGCTCAACCGCCTTTCGCAGAAGGCCAATGCCTCGCCGTGTTTGGCCCATCCTTATCAGGTACTCGGCGAGGGTGGTCCAGAGTTCCGGACTGTCCGGAGACAGCTCCACGGCTTGTTCCTGATAGCGGACGGCTTCCGAGAGACGCCCGGTATCGCGACAGATATTTGCCAGCTCGAAGAACACCAAGGCATGGGGGCGGTGTCTCAGGACTTCTTTGTAAAACTGTTCGGCTTTCCGGACCTGGCCTGTCTTGGCGAATATCGCCGCGAGCATGAACAAGGCGTCCGCCCGGCCGGGGTCGTCATTAGCCATTTGCCGGACGGATTCAACAGCCTGATCATTGAGGAGGGCGGCCGCCTCGGAGACGTTCCCGACTTTAACTGCCACACCGGCCTTCAGCAGGAATGAAGGCAAACCTGCTTTTGAGACAGTGAATTGCAGAGAGCTGTTCTCGGAGATGAAGAACTCCAGGACGCCATTCTGCGCAGTGCTTTTAGGCGATGGATTGGGATCCGAATCGGATGTGCACTTCTGTGCGGCGGTGCCGGCACGGTGAGTCCGGCACCATCTGTGCCACATTTCTCGATAGGCCGTTTCCATTTCACGTGCGAACCGGTCTGCGTCACAAATAGTGCTTGCGGACATTCGCCGTCGCATCGAAGCGTGGATCTTCTCCAGCCCGTCGCAATTCCGCGCAAGCGCCGTGGCTTTGGCAACGTATTCTTTCTCTGTCGAAGCGGCAAAGAACTCCAGACCCATTCGGCTGAGGATGCTTAGTCCTGTTCTTGAGAGATAACTGCCCTTGCCGACCAGCGAGATTATGGGGACCCCCATCCACAGCCCCTCCAAGGTTGTCATGCCGCCATTAAAGGGGTATGTGTCCAGCGCAATATCGACCTGGCTATACAACTTCATGTGTTCGACCGGATGTTTCCATCCGTGGATTTGAACCCGCTTCGGATCGACTCCCAATTGCTCGAACCGGGTCAGGTAATAGTCTTTCATCGCCTGGTCGGTCCCTTGTCTGAACTTCATCAGGAAAGCCGAGCCGTCATTGGCTCTGAGCACTTCGGCCCAAAGTGATAGAGTTCGCGGATTTATTTTGAAATGATTGTTGAACGATCCGAACGTAACGTAGCCATTGCGCATCGCAGCCAGAGATTCGAGAGGCGGGGCAAAATCGGGAGGCTGATAGCAGTAGATTCCACCGGGCAGGCAGACCGATTCTTCCGTGTAGAATTTCCGCAATTCGGGCAAATCGAGGATGTCATCGGTTATGCGATAATCAATCTGCTCCATTCCCGTCGTGTTCACGCCGCCATAATCCACTTGAATAGGGGCCGGTTTGTAAGCCAGTGCAAGGAGGCGGTTGTTGCCTATGTGCCCGCCAATCACCACCAGAATATCTATTTTGTCCCGTTCGATCAAAGCTGCCAGAGCCTGGTCGCTCATGCCATAAACACTGCGGTATCGATCGAACTTTTGCTCAAGGTATTCAGTGAAGCTGTCCGGTTTGCTGACGTTGCCGTATCCATAGACCTCCACCAGCTCTCTGTTATGTGCATTCACGAGCGGCGCGAAGTTATACACTGTCGCGTGTATCCGAAAGTCAGGAGACAGATAACCAATCCGAATTTTGCGATCGGGATCGGGTGTGTTCTCGTGAATCGTCCTGGCTCGGCTCGGAGGGGCATGGATTTTGCCCCATCGCAGATGTTCGTCAAAGAGCGTCGGTTGGTCAAGCTCCGGCATGAAGTGCATGTGAAAAAGAAGCTTGGAGTGAGCATCCGCGTTGACGGGGTTCTTTTCGACGATCTTTCGCAGAAGCTCGACGCCTTCTTGTGTTTTGCCCTGCCGTATCGTGTCCAATGAAAGGCTAATCTGGAAAAGAGTGTTATCCGGCTCAGCCTCCAGGGCTTTCTTCCTGTATCCAATTGCCTCCGATATCCGGCCGGTGGACTGGCAGATAAGTCCCAGCTTGTGCCATGCAACGGCGTTGGGTTCGATTTGCAGGAGCTTCCGGTACCATTCTTCGGCCTTGCGAAGTTGTCCGATCCTGTCGAGCATCAGCCCAACCATGAACATCGCATCGGTTCGCGGCGGATCTTTCTCCAGCCTTTCACTCAGATCAGCGAGAGCCTGGTCGTTCAGTATTTGCCCGGCTTCATTGATGCGCCCATTTTCAATGGCGACTTTTGCATCAATAAGGAATTGCGGCAAATCATCGGCGGAAATGACGAGGTTCCGGCCGCCATTCTGTGACTCGTTTGACTTGAAGGTAAGAGCCATGCCCCCTATTCTCCCTCCAATGTGTCGATTGTCGCTCCGGCCAGGCCATGCGTGCAAAGCTCTCCGCCAACGGCACAGGCCTCCGGGCCATCTTCTGATTCTTCGCTCGGCACATCGATCCCCTGTTTTCGACACCAGCGGCGCCACATCTTTCGATAAGCCTCCTCCAGGTCGCGGGCGAAAGTCCTGGCGTCCATCAGCGTGCTGCACGTCATCCGTTGCCTCATCGACGCTCGAATCTTCGCAAGCGATGTCAGATCCTTCGCGAGCGCCGTTGCCTTAGCGACATATTCATTCGGGCTCATAGTCGCGAAGAATTCCATACTTATCCGGCTGAGTATGCTCAATCCCATCCGGCCGAGAAAACCATATTTAGCCACCAGCGATATTACCGGAACGCCCATCCACAGGCCCTCTAACGTGGTTACAGCGCCATTAACCGGAAAAGTATCCAGCACAATGTCTATCTCACCGTACAACTTCAGGTGCTCGGCGGGAAGTTTCCATGTATGGATTTCCACCCTCTCCCGGCCAATTCCAAGCCGCTCGAACAAATCGAGGTAATACTTGCTCAATAACCGGTCATGGCCGCCTCCAATTTTCATCAGAAAGCGTGAGTTTTCATTGGCCTTCAGGACATCCGCCCAAATGGATACGATGTACGGATTGGCTTTTAAACATCCGTTAAACGAGCCAAATGTCACATAGCCTTTGCGCTGGGCCGGCAGCGTTGCCGGAGCCGGCGCAAAATCGGGAGGTTTAAAACAGTAAAGTCCTCCCGGCAAATAAACCAGGTCTTCGACAAAGAATTTCTGCAATCGCGGTGGAGTAAGCAGGCTGTCGGTTAACCGATAATCAATTTGTTCCATCCCCGATGTATTGGTCCCTCCGTAATCGACCTGAATTGGCGCCGGCTTGTATGCCATTGCCATGAGGCGATTGTTGGCCACCCTTCCGCCAATTCCGACCAGGATATCGATCTTGTCTTTTTCTATCAGATCGACAAGGCCCCGGTCGTCCAATCCGTAAACGCTTCGATAGCAGTCGAACTTCTGCTTGAGCTGTTCTGTGATCTCGTCAGGCTTAGCGACATTGCCGTATCCGTAAATTTCTACTACTTCTCTATCATGCCCGTCCAGGAACTGGTTGAAGGTGCTTGCCGTGGGGTGCAGGCGGAAATCTGGGCAGAGGTAGCCAACTCGGAGCTGGCGGTCGGGATCGGGATCGTTCGTATGAGACGTCCTGGCCATGCCTGGCGGGGCATGTATCCGGGCCCATCGTAGATGTTCTTCTAAGAGTGTCTGAGGGTCCTGGTCCGGCAGGTAGTTCATATACCACAGGAGGTTGGAGTGCATCGAGGAATTTGCGGGATTCTTCTCCAATGCCCGGCGCAGAAGCTCGATGCCTTCCTTAGCCCTGCCCAGCACCATCAGGTCAACTGCAAAGTTGCTCCAGATTCCGATGTTCTCCGGCTCCAACTCCATGGCCTTCATACGGAACTCCACAACCTTGGAGTACCGTCCCATAATCTGATATATAATAGCTATTTCGTTGGCTACCAGCGCATTTTGCTGGTGCTGGAGTATTCTGCCGTACCATTTCAAAGCATCTTTTAGCCGGCCGGTTTTTCGTGATATCATTCCAAGCAACAGATAAATGACATCGCCATGTGAGGGATTTTTCGTCGCCATCCGGCAGGCGATTTCGATGTTATCAGCATTAAGAAGCTCACCGGCCCGGGGGAGCTGCTTGTTGTTGACCGCTGTGTTGGCCTCTATCAGAAAATCCGGAAGAACATGCCCCGGGATATTGAGCTGCATGTGACCACCTTCTGATGTGAGACATTGTGACAGCAGAGTGCTGCCGGAACCATCGCCGTGGTTCGCAGGCCGGCTCGTCTGGATGTTGTGAACTCGTGCGCGCCGAGGTCTTTTCCTTTGGCCCATCTACACCTTTCCCGCCAATGCCCTTTGAGCTGTAAGCCCCATTAGCTCTGAATCGGCAGATTTTTCAAAAAAAGCACTAAATTGGCTTTACCCTCATAATTATCGGCCAAAGTGCCGCGTTAGGGCCAGTTTTTGGCAGGCAATCTCGCTGGTTGAGGTGGGAGCTTAGCTGGAATCGCGATGGCGGGCTCTTTCATGCAGTGGCATTTGCGAGCTGTTTCCGGCACCACCGATGCCACATTTTTCGATATGCGGCTTCTATCTCGTCGGTGAGCCGCTTGGGTTTGCACAAGTCGCTGTAGAGCATTATTTCTCGCAGTGAAGCGCGAATCTTCTGCAGGTTGTCCAGTTCTCTGGCAAAGGCGGTTGCTTTGGCAACATAATCATCCGGATTCGAGGAGGCGAAGATTTCCAGACCTACACGGTTTAAGATGCTCAAACCCGCACGAGCAACCGAAAGATCCTCGCCGACAAGTGTGATTGTCGGCACGCCCATCCAAAGTCCTTCCAGGGTCGTCATAAAGCCGTTGAACGGATACGTATCCAGCAATATGTCCACTTTGTTGTGCAACTGCATGTGCGAGAAGTGCGAACGGCACATTTCACATATCTCCACCCGTTCTCGACGGACGCCAAGCCGTTCAAATTCACCAAAGTAATACTCCTGCAATTCTCGATCGCTGCCTCCCAGGAATTTTAGCAGAAAGCGTGAACCTTCATCGCAGTTCAACACCCTTGCCCAGAGTTCCATGGTGCAGGAATTGATCTTAACGCTGTTGTTGAATGATCCAAAGGTAACGTAGCCATTCTGTTTGGCCGGTGAAAGGCCGACCAGGGGGCTGCTGCGAGGCGGTCTGTAAGAGAGGATACCGCCCGGCAGACAAATTGATTCTTCGACATAGAATCTCTCCATGTAAGCGGGCGTGCTTATCCTGTCTGTCAGGCGATAATCGATTTGCTCCATTCCGGATGTGTTAATCCCGCCGTAGTCAACCTGGATCGGTGCAGGTTTGAGCGCTACGACCCCAAGACAATTATCGCGCGAGTGCCCGCCGATCTCGATCAGGATGTCGATTTGGTCGGTTTCCACCACCTGGGCTGCCCGACCGATACTCATGCCGTGTATGTTCCGGTAGTGGTCGAATTTCTTCTTGAAGCGTTCTGTGACCTCATCGGGTTTTGTAATATTGCCGTACCCATAAACCTCGAAGCTTCGCCGGTTGTGCCCGTCCAGAAACGGCTCAAAGGACGTAGAAACGACATTGCTGCGAAAATCGGGCGAGATGTATCCGATTCTCAACCTGCGGTCCGGGTCGGGATCGTTGCCGTGAGAGGTTTTCGCCACGGTCATTGGAAGATAGGTCCCGGCCCATTTCCTGTACTCATCGAAGAACATCTGCTGAGTTGATTCGGGGCAGTAATGCAGTTGCCATAACAATATAGAGCCGGCTGCTCCACGATCATCCTTGGGCGCCGTTTTCGCCCTTCTCCTGAGAATATCTATGCCCTCATCCCTTTTGCCCGTTGTTATCAAACTCAGGGCATATTGCAGCAGGTAGGCTTCGCTGTCCTCTGCCGTCTCAACCGCATTCTTGCGGTATCGGGCCGCCTCGGAAATACGCGCCAGCGCCACACAGATATCCGCCAACGCACTGTACACGAACGCGTGCGGCTCACGTTCCAATATCTTCTCATACCATCGTTCGGCCTCGGACAATTTCCCGGCATCATAAAGCAGCTTGGCAAGTGCAAGCAGCACCGCCGTCCTGCAACTGTCTATCTCAACCTTCTTCTGAAAGGCTCCGACGGTGTCTTCATTGAGGATTTCGCCGGCTTCTTTGATTCTGCCGGTCTTGATTGCGTCGTTGGCGTCGATGATAAACTGTGGCAGCTCTCCTTCGGAAAAGGCAAGCTGCAGGTTGCCGTCCTCCATTACCAGAGAGCCAAGCTGCTCATTCTCAGGATTTACAATGGCTGATTCCAATGTAAAGTGCTCCTAACAGATGTGGCAACCTTGCACAAACTGCCCTGGTTGTCGGTTAATTTCAACAAGCGAGACCTCAAATTCAAGTTGCCTCACTCCCATTATCGGCGAAAATGTTCATTGCTGACCAGTTTTTCGGGGGCTTGCGGCTCAAGGCCTGCCGGAGAGGGACAAATACATGATAGCGTTAACAAAGACGGACCCGGCGCCGGTCTGGCGGGGTGCGATGTTCACTCGGCTATTGCTTTCCAGCTTTGATTTAGCTCTTCCAGCAGCGTAATCACTTCGCTAATCATCTGCGGGTCATTCTTTACGTGCGCCTGGGAGAGGCGATCAATCATAAAAAAGTAGAGCTTGCGAAGGTTGCCTGCTATTTCACCGCCGGCGTCCATGTCCAGGACGGCGTTAAGCTCATTGATTATATCTATGGCCTTGTTTATGTAGTTTCCCTTCGCTTCGTAGTTCTTCGCTTCGGCTTCCTTGATCGCCAGCTTCAAGAACTTCACCGCCCCGTCGTAAAGCATGACAATTAGGCGGCCTTTGCTCTGGGTGGTAACTGCTGTGTCCTGATATGCCCGGATTCCATTCATGTTATTGCTCCGTAGTACCGTACTTAGTGGTGCAGGGTGCCTGTTCGATGTCGAGCTTCCGAGGGGGAGATGACTGGGCCATCTCCCCACCCGAGGTCTTCAATGTTCGAATGCTGCTATTACCTCAGCAGCGTCAATGCCATCTGCGGCATCGAGTTGGCCTGAGCCAACATAGCGATGCCGGCCTGTGCCAGCACCTGCGTTCTGGTCAGCACAGCCATTTCAGTGGCAACGTCAACGTCAGAAATTCGAGATTCTGCCGCCATCAGGTTCTCGGCCTGAACGTTCACAACCGCAATCGTGCTCTCAAGGCGGTTCATCTTGTAACCGAATGCCGCACGTGCCGCATCCTTAGTGTTGATGGCGCTTTCGATTACTGCCATAGCGGCTAGCGCAGCAGTAGAGGTCAGGATGTTGAGGCCGGCCTGGGTAACTCCGGCCTGCATGTTATCGGTCACAGACAAAGAACCGGCGACTGCATCAGCCTCGGTTATGGTGAAGCCGCCGGAGACTGATCCACAGGAAGCCGTAGTGGACAAGCCGCCCATCGACATCGTGTATTCGTCGGCATCGGATTCTCTTGATGCGATACTCAGCACGTACTTTGCGCTGGTTGGGTCAAGATACGTCGAGGCTGCACTGTACGACAGGTCGTTACCGCTGGCATCCAGGCCAAGGGCATTCGATGCAGTATTGATCTGAGCGACAATATCGTCCAGCGTGAAGGTCGTGGCTGCAGAGGTTGAAACTGTAAGTGCTACTTCGATGTCTGCTTCATCATTGGCAGATGTGGCGTTGTCCTCGAACGAGATCGTCAGGGTCACTGCCGTGTTGCCTCCGGCGCCCTGGGCAACGGTCAGCCATGTGTCGCCGGCAGCATCTACACCGGCGGCCGTGGCCGAACCGGCCTGCCATCCACCGTCGTCCGTCTCGATGTTCAAGCCCGCCTTGGTCATATTGGCCTTGTCAATGTTAATCGTGGTAGGCGTACCAACGTGGATTGCGACAGCATTGGCAGCCGTAGGTGTTTCATCGAGCAGGCTGACTCCATTAAAGTGAGCCGAACTGGAAATACGCTCGATTTCATCGGCCATCTCTGCAAACTCAGCATCCATAATTACTCGCTGCGCTGGAGAATATGAGCCTGTGGCGGCCTGCTCTGTCAGCTCCATCATACGCACCAGCAATTCGTCGATTGTCTGCATACCGCCTTCCGCCACCTGTACCATACTAATGCCGTCCTGGGCATTACGGGAACCTTGCTGTAAGATAGCGATGTCTGCACGAAGCAGTTCTCGAACCGCCAAACCGGCGGCGTCATCTTTGGCGCTGTTGATGCGCAGACCGGACGCGAGCCTTTCGACAGACCTGGCCAGGTTGTCGTACGCAATCCCCAGGTGCCTGGCAGCGTTTTCCGCCATAATATTGTTCTTAATTGCTAACATATCTTTGACTCCTCAAAAAAGTACCGGACAATTTCCTTTGTCCCTGTCAAAAGCTCCCAATTTTTTTTTCCGAACGTCCAACAAGCACGTTGCGGCGATTTATCTTCGGTTTTGCCTACAGACTCAATTATCGGCGAGAATTGAGACGGCTTTAGGATTTTTTTCGACATCGATAACGCCAGAATAGTCAGGCCTGTAATATTGTCGCCGCAGGCACTGATAAAGTGGGTAAACTGACGAAGGCAGCAAAAAAAACGAAAAAAGATTTTAGAACGTCACATAATCTGTACGAAATCTATAAAATGAATTGTCGAATACCAATTGCCGGTCTATCCATAGGGGACGCCTTGCAGTGCAACAATCGCCAATCGAAAATCGCAAATCGCAAATGAAAGAGACCGTATGCAAATGACGGGCATCGCTGAGATTATTCAACGCGCTGTGGACTACCACCGTGCGGGCCGGCTTGAGCAGGCTCAAGAGCTTTATCAACAGGTTCTGCAGGACCAGCCGGAGAATCCCGATGTATTGCATCTGTTGGGCACTTTGTTGTATCAGACAGGCCGCTACGATGTTGCCGTCGAGCTAATTAGCCGGGCAATCGCAGGTGAACCCGGCATCGCCCAATTTCATAACACCCTCGGGGTAATACTTCAAGCCCTCGACAAGCCACAGGAATCGCTCGACGCTTATAACCATGCGATTTCCTTAAAGCCTGACTTCGCAGAGCCTTACAGCAATATGGCGAGCGTGCTCCAGAGCCTGAGCCGGCACTCGGAAGCTATCGAAAAATACGAGCAGGCAATTCAGCTTGCGCCCGGCAGTGCCGAGATTCATTACAATCTGGCCAGTACACTTCAATCTCAGGGACGCCGGAAAGAAGCGGCAAGAAGCTTCAGGCAGGCACTCAAGCTCAAACCCGAATACGCTGAGGCTCACAACAACTTGGCCATTATCCTCAGAGAACAGGGCAAACTTGACGAAGCGGTCGAAAGCTATGAGCAGGCGATACGGCTTGAACCCGATTGTGCCCTGTTTCACAGTAATTTGGCCAGTCTCCTTCAGTATCAGGGATGTTTGGCCCAGGCCCTCGTACATTGCGAGAAGGCGGTCAGTCTCAAGCCTGACTGTGCAGAGGTTTACTACAATCTGGCGAGTGTTCTTCGAGACCAGGGCCTTTGCGACGCGGCAATTGAGCAGAACCATCGCGCGATTCGGCTCCGGCCGGACTATGCCGAGGCACACTGGAACCTGGCAATCTCCCATCTTCTAAGCGGCAGCTTCTCCGATGGCTGGAAAGAGTACGAGTGGCGGCGAAAAACCGGCTGGCATACATCCGCTTATCCGCACAGGCACGAAAAGCCTCGTTGGAACGGAGCGTCCTTTCGCGGGCAGAGGCTGCTTGTCCATTGCGAGCAGGGATTGGGGGACTGCATTCAGTTCGTCCGATATTTGCCGATGGTCAAAGAACTGGGCGGGGTGGTCGTCTTCGAGGTGTGGAAGTCGTTGCATGGCCTTCTCAAAGAGTTCGATGGAATCGACGAATTGGTGGAGCTGTCGTTTGAGAAGAAGACGCAGGCACAGTTTGATTCTTGCGCATCCATTATGGATCTGCCGGGCATATTCGGGATCACGGAGGAGACAATCCCAGCTCAGATACCCTATATTCATGCCGATCCGGCAAAAGCCCGGTATTGGCGCCGGAAACTTGCCGGGCCGGATTTTAAGGTCGGCATCGTCTGGGCAGGCTCTGCTCGGCATACGAACGACCACAATCGTTCGTGCAGACTCGATTACTTTGCGCCAATAGCACAAATCGAGGGCGTTCGGCTGTATGGACTGCAAAAAGGGGAACCTGCCGGCCAGGTGAACGAATTCGCTGGTAAAACTGCCGTAGAGAATCTGGCAGAGCATTTTGATGATTTCACTGATGCCGCCGCGGTGATCGAGAACCTGGACCTGGTCATTTCGGTGGATACCGCCGTGCTGCACCTGGCAGGGGCGATGGGCAGGCCGGTCTGGGCACTGTTGGCCTTCGCACCTGACTGGCGATGGATGCTGAAGCGTGCCGACAGTCCCTGGTATCCGACCATGCGGCTGTTTCGGCAGAAAGAATGGGGCGACTGGAACTCGGTGTTCCGGAATGTGGCCGAAGAGCTGCGAGTGTTCGCAGATAAGCAAAAGATTAGATGTCAAGAATCAAGAATGGCAGAGGATATCCGTCAATGATTCCCGTCATAATACCGGCATATAAGAACAAGAACCAGCTTGACAGATGCATTGCACACCTAAAGCAGCAAACCGTCGAAGTAGAGATATTTATAAGGGATAACAGCGTTGACAATGTCTATTTTACAGCGGCGATAAACGAAGGCATAACGAAGTACCTGGCTGAAGATTGCGAGTACATCCTGGCGCTGAATCAGGACATGTACCTGGAGCCTGGCGCAATAGAGGAAATGCTGAAGTTTATGGATTCGCATCCGCAGTGCGGCATAGGCACCCCGTTACAGTTGCACCCTGAGAATCCGGATTATGTGGTTTATGGAGGCTGCTTGCAGGCATTTCCCTTTGGAAAGCACCGGCAAGGCCCCTTATCGGACTTTGTAAAGGACGAACCACTTTTTTGGGGTAATGGGGCCTGCATGATGCTGCGAAAAGAAATGATCCGGGAGATCGGTCTGCTGGACAAGAACCTGGTTTTCATCGGTAGCGACAGCGATTACTGTTTTACCGCCCGGTCAAGGGGTTGGCAGGTCTGGAGAATAGCCGGCGCAAGAGGCGTTCACGAACATGGGGCCTCCGGAGCTGTGGCCAATACCGATATGGATTTGTTGAAAATCAATGACGTTCTCTATTTCGGCAGGAAATGGCTGACCGGAGGCTTGTACAAGGAACTGTCTTGTGAGGGCGAGAATTGTACGCCGGAAGTGATTGATACTATTATGCGTCAACTTGAGGACGCAAGGAATGGACTGGTTGAGGCCAGGTGAGGTTTCGTTCGCAGATGACAGCCATGCCTGAAATTCTAAAAACCGCAGTGCATCACCAGCGGTCGGGGCAGCACGCCGATGCCGTCGAAAGCTACAGGCAGTTGCTTCAGGCGGATCCGAGCCGCGCCGAGGTGTACGTCAACATCGGTACAGCACTGAAAGCCCAGTCGCAGTTCCGTGAGGCAGCGGCCAACTTCAAACAGGCAATATACCTCAAGCCTGAGTTTGTGGCGGCATACTATAATCTGGCCAACACGCTTAAAGAGCAGCGACGATATGCCGAGGCAATCGAGAATTACGCCCGCGCCATCAAGCTAAAGCCGGATTTTGCTGCCGCATATTACAATTTGGCAAACACGCTGCGAATCGTTGAGCGGCTTGAGGATGCAATCGAGAATTACAGGCAGGCGGTCCGATTCAAGCCCGACTACGCCATAGCTTACAATAATCTGGCAATGACTCTCAAAGACATCGGCCGGGGCGCAGAGGCGATTGATAATTACAGGCAGGCCGTTCGCCTCAAGCCCGATTATCCGGAGGCTCACAACAACCTGGGTATTGCTCTTAAAGAGAAGGGCCACCTTGATGAGGCGATAGAAAGCTACGCCCAAGCCGTAAGGCTGAGGCCCGACTATGCCGAAGCTCACAGCAATATGGGTATCGTGCTGCACACACAAGGCGAACATGACAAAGCCCTCGAATGTCTTGAACGTGCAATCCGGCTCGATCCCGACTATGCTCAAGCGCACTGGAATCGTTCGCTTGTTCTTCTGTCGAAAGGCAGATTTACAGAAGGCTGGGAAGAATACCAGTGGCGGCGAAAAACCGGCCTGATTGCGTCGGCCTATTCGCACACGTATGAGAAACCTCGCTGGGACGGGACTCCCTTTGCAGGAAAAAGGCTTCTGGTCCACTATGAGCAGGGTCTTGGGGACAGTCTGCAATTCGTGCGATATTTGCCAATGGTCAAACGGCTGGGCGGAACGGTGATATTTGAAACATTAGAGCCGCTGCATGGTCTCTTGCGGGATTTTGACGGCATAGATGAGCTGGTGGAGGCATCGGCTGAGAGAAAACCAGACGTTGAATTTGATGCCTATACGTCCCTGATGGATCTTCCCGGACTGTTCGGCACCACAATCGAGACTATCCCTGCCGAAGTGCCGTACATTTATCCGGATCCTGCAAAGACAGAATACTGGCGGGGCCGACTTTCCGGGGCGGATTTCAAAGTGGGCCTGGTCTGGGGAGGACGGTCTATGCGTCCGAACGAAGTGTTGAGCTTGCAACACCGCTCATTCGGACTGAAAAACTTTGTGCCGTTGGCAAATGTTGCCGGGGTGGAATTGTTTGGTTTGCAGAAGGGTCCGGCGGCTGCGCAAGTGGATGAATTGCCGGAGCGGATTGTGGCCTGCAATCTCGGCGGAGAGTTTGGTGATTTCACGGATACCGCCGGGGCGATTGAGAACCTGGACCTGGTCATTTCCGTTGACACCTCGGTGGCGCATCTCGCCGGGGCGATGGGCAAACCCGTTTGGGTCTTGCTGAAGTTCGATGCTGACTGGCGATGGTTGCTGGATCGAGAGGACAGCCCCTGGTATCCGACAATGCGCCTGTTCAGGCAGAAAAGGTGGGGTGACTGGAATTCCGTGTTCAGGGATGTGGCCAAAGAGCTGCAAGACCTAGTGTCTCGACGTCAGCTACACCAGGAAATTTATTGAATCATCCCTTGCGGGCATCTCCTGTAATTCGGCGGCACTCTGGTAGCCGGTATCGTTTGTCGGCCCGTAATAAGTGCCCGTCGCTGTTTCGCGTCCATTTCCGGATGGGTCGGAATCTGCCGGGTTGTGTTGGCCGGACGAGCCGTCCTGCTGCAATGGGTCCTTAAAAGCCTGTTGCGTCGATTGGTCTTCCTGGGAGAGCACAACTTCGAGCCGCTTTATCTGAATGCCGCTGTTAGTAAGATTCTGGATAATCTGGGGCAGTGCCTGCTCGATTTCCGACCTGGTTTGTGCCTTGCTTACTTCCAATGTGCCGCTTATTTGCGCATCCTGCTCTTGAAACTTTATGAAGACTTTCCCCAATTCGGGCGGATTCAGTTGAATTGTGATCTGCCTGTCCGCCGTTTGTGAGGAAATGGAGCTTTGAACAGACTCGAGGATTTGTTTGCCCACATCTGCGGCGACGTCGCCGGTTGAGGCGGGCCGTGGCGGATTATCCGTCCCTGCGCTCTCTTGAGCAGTGGGGAGTTGCTCAGCAAATGAAACGTGGTTGCTGTTTTGCGAGAGTATCTGTTCGGAGTCTGGATAAAGGCCATTGTTCGAACTGGAGCCGGAACTGCCACGACTTTGTGTTTGATCCGTCGGTGCTTGCACGTCTTTTGTGTTCGGCTTCGGGACGGAATGAGTATTTAACAGGTCATTTTCCACCTGAGGAAATTTTTCGCCGGCAGGATTCGATGTTTTCAGAGACGCTTGCAGAGATTTGTCCGGATCAATCGCAACAAGCTCAGGCTGCGTTTCAGACGGCCCGGCTTGAACCGCTTTAATAGGAGCATCCACCGTATTTGTGCTGCCGGCCGCATCGGTCGCTTTGCCGCCGTCGTCGACAGGGGATTCAGGCATCGGACTCTTTATGTTCGATGCCGGCACTATTGGAGTAACGGCGACTGTCGGTTCTTTAGCGGCGGCGATTGTCTCGCCGACGGTATCGGCAGGAACTTCCGGCGATAGTACTTTGACATGCGTGCCTTGCTGGGTGGCCGTTTCTGTATCGATGACCGCCTCGTTTGAACTCGAAACTGTACCGTCAGTTGCGGCTTCCGCAGGCTGAATGGTTACGGCAGGCGTATGCCGGATAGTTTCGGGTGAGACGCTGTTGAGTCCCAACGGGCCTTTGTCGGTAGTTGGGAGAGGTTTGATTTCGACTGATTGTGCAGTGCGCCCGATAGCAGGTGGAGATTTTTCGGCCTTCGCCGCGGCGATCAGTTCGGCAAGCTGGCGTCCGGCTTTCGGCTCGATTCTTGTGGCCGCTCCGTCCCTGCTCTGCTCTACGGGTGCGGAATTCTGGGCGCGCCAGGCTTGCACTATATCCGGTTGTTGAGCGGCGTTGAAGCCGGGGCCTTGCCCCTTCAACCTGGGGCTGTTTTGAGTATTCTGCGGAGCATCGGTAGCTTTGCCGCCGTCGTCGACAGGAGTCTCAGGCATCGGACTATTCATGTCCGGTGCCGGCGCTGTTGGAGTGCCGACGACAGGCGAAGTGTCAGCGATTGTCTCGCCGCCGGTATCGGCAGGAACTTCCGGCGCTATTACTTTGGCATGCGTGCCTTGCTGTGTGGCCGTTTCTGTGTCGATGACCGCCTCGTTTGAACTCGAAATTGTACCGTCGGTTGCGGCTTCCACCGGCTGAATAGTTGCGGCAGGCGTATGCCGGATAGTTTCGGGTGAGACGCTGTTGAGTCCCAACGGGCCTTTATCGGTAGTTGGGAGAGGTTTGATTTCGACTGATTGTGCAGTGCGCCCGGCGGCAGGTAGGGATTTTTCGGCCTTCGCCGCGGCGATCAGTTCGGCAAGCTGGCGTCCGGCTTTCGGCTCGATTCTTGTGGCCGCTCCGTCCCTGCTCTGCTCTACGGGTACGGAATTCATGGCTCGCCAGGCTTGCACTATATCCGGTTGTTGAGCAGCGTTGAATCCGGGGCCTTGTCCATTTGACCTGGGGCTGTTTTGAGTATTCTGCGGAGCTTCGGTCGCTTTGCCGCCGTCCTCGACAGGAGTCTCAAGCATCGGACTCTTTATGTTCGCTGCCGGCGCTGCCGGAGTGCCGGCGACAGGCGAAGTCTCGGCGACTGTCGGTTCTTTACCGGCGGCTTGCAGAGATTTGTCCGGATCAATCGCAACAAGCTCAGGCTGCGTTTCAGACGGCCCGGTTTGAACTGCCGTGATGCGAGCATCCGCCGTATTTGCGCTGTCGGTCGCATCGGTTGCTTTGCCGCCATCGTCGATAGGGTTCTCAGGCATCGGACTATTCATGTCCGGTGCCGGCGCTGTTGGAGTGCCGACGACAGGCGAAGTGTCAGCGATTGTCTCGCCGCCGGTATCGGCAGGAACTTCCGGCGCTATTACTTTGGCATGCGT
>NJBM01000029.1 GCA_005223045.1 Planctomycetes bacterium B3_Pla
GATTTCCCATCCGCAGCACTCAAGACAAGAAGCACGCATTGCGGCTTTTCGGGATTTGCCACTCATGGCTCGTTCATAGAGAGCCCGATACTTGGCCGGTACGTGTCTTGACCGTTCGGTCATATGCCTTGCCTTATCTTTTGAGTTGGCAATTTACTAATCTCACATACTGCATTTACTAAGGTTTTGTCACTACTTCTGAATCGCTTTACTAAGATTCTCTACAGAATATTAGTACATGGCCTTGCCTGCTCAATATATACCCACAATTTCATAACACCCCATATACCCCAGAAACCTGACAAACCTGACATTCCTGACATTTTCACCGTTCTTGCCCACGTCAAGTGGGATTTTTTGTGTCAGGTTTGTTCTGGCAACCTGACATCTGGCTTTTGAAACCTGACATCACATCGGACATCATATCTTTGATCTCGGGAACGGACAGGGCGGATTCTTCCGAGGTGTCACTCTGAGTCAGCGCGTAAGACTCCAACGACTCCTTTCGCATGCACAAAACGTTTCGTTGCCTGTCTTCAAGCCGTCTTCGTACAGTCAAGGTTTCACGTTTGCCCTCAACTGTAATCAGCCTCCGCTCATAAAGACGTTTTTGCAAGGTTCTCCGAGTGATCGAAATCCCTTCCCCGGTTGTGGCCATAGATTGAACGGCCTTGTAACTTGCATCGGGATCCAGATATAGAGCTTCGTCGTCTACCCAGCCTATCCGAAAGCCTTGAGATTGCCATTCAGGCTCTTGACTCAAACTTGTACTGGTTTTTTCTCTCCAGCCCCAGGCAATCTCCTCATTTAAAGGCGGCCCGCCATGACGGCCAGCAACATGAGCATGACCTGATGCTAACGCTGACACCAGAAGTTCCTGGAATCGCCGTACTGGGTCCACGGCGACCTGATAAGCGAATTGAGTCTGGCTTGCCTCGCCGAGAGCCGACCAGCATTTGGCAAAGAGACTGAATTTTTCATCGCCAGTTATAGCACCATTCTGCTCAGCAAATTCTAAGAAGTAACAGGCGCCTGCCGCTAATGCGGCAAGAGTTGTAGACATCCGTTTGTGTTGGTTGGACTTGCTTGCCCTGTCGCGCAGCATATTGACTTGGCTATTCAATTTGTCACGGACGTGGTTATACCGGGCCGCCAACCAGCGGATGAATGCCGAAGTAGTCTGTGCGTACAAGCCGGCGTCTGCATCTTCTTGGCAAAGGCTCAGTTGCTGCCAATTCAGGTCTTGTTGGCCAAGATCAACTATGAGAGTGCGTGCTCGTACAGATTGGCCCCAAAAGACATCTTCGCCCGTGCTCAATATCATTCCGCGAGGGGGCTTGTGAGATCTAAGTGTTGTATCGGACCGCATTCTCTGACGTGCTGCTCTATTGGCCTGGCTACGGGTAATATAGGTGGCCTTGCGATGGATCTCTTGCAAGTCCCGTGGTGAACCGCTTGGAGCAAAATCGTCGATAACGAGGACCGCATCTTTCACGGAGAAAGCAAGTCGCTCCAAAGCATTATGTGTACTATTCCATGAACCCGGCAAGAGCATATCTTTCATCTGAGATCCAAAATGCTGCTGAATCAAAGCGGCCAATTGTGTCTTGCCAATGCCCGTGTAACCATGAATATGACAGGTAAACGAACCAAGTCCCAAGATGGCACACCAGGGCAGGCAGAAAAGAGGCCATGCGATTTTATCTGGCACAAGATCAAGAATTCGCAAATTAGCATGGATGGCTTTCCGCAAATCATCATTCTTAGGTGGAGCCGGCAATGTGTAGTGACTAAGATTGCCACCCAAGTCAGTCTCGACACCTTCGATCAAACCTTTTGCACCCAGGGCACCTGCAGAGTGGAGATAAACAGACTGTCCGTCACTTTCACACCAGCCTGTATGTGTATAAACCCGATGACTAACAATGGATCCGATGCTGAGGAGTTGTATCGCTGCACGCGCGTGGTCCTTTGCCGTGTAGCCTGGATATATCATTGCCTCGGCACCCAACTGCTCAACAGGCCATGCCATCCCGCTGAATTTGGATGCTGATAACATGAATCGCCTTTGTCTTCCCTTTAGACTTGCCTCTATCTCAAGGAGATGGCTTTCCTCGACGCCATCATCAGAGAGAATGTCCCTCGTAATCTTGGCTGTGAAATTAGTCAGGGGAATGGTCACACTCCCATCTTTGGTAGATTTTAACCAGAATATGCCGTCGTTGTCTTCACCATACGGTATATCCCTTGCCTTTCGTAAGGCAGTTTCAGCCGGTTCGCTTTCCGCTTCCTTGTTATCTTGTAATAGGAGAGCCAATCGCCGTAAGAATTCTGACTCGATTTGATCTTCAACAAGCCCTGTCTTCTGTGAGACAGCTTTGATTAGGCGCCGTCGGCTTTTTTGAGAGAAGAGATTTATGTCATCGGTATATAGATTTTCACCTTGAAGCTTGACGAGAACATTGCCACGATGTTGCCCGCCTTGCTTATAAGGTTCTATGACAAACACTGGGATCGTGGTCATTCCATCAGGTATCATAGGCATTCCTTTGCCGCAATGATGTCCCTCGATCCTATCTGGGCATCCTAAATCTTTGGATTTTCATTAGAATAGTGGCGGGCGTATTATCTATGAGTTGTTGTACGCATTCTGTTGTTGCACCATCAGTGACATACTCTCGAAAGTCTTTGTACCGTTCAGGTAACTCTATTACTTTAACCGAAAGGCCTTTATCGGCTAATTTGTCAGCAAGATGTTCTGCCCCCGCACGCCCTGGAGAATCATTGTCACAGACAACAATCGGTTTCTTGAGGCCGTACTTCATTAGAAATTCACAAAGGAGGTTTGCGCATGACCGGGCGTCTGGCCGGCCTATTACTTGAAAGCCAAGGGACGCGCCTGCCAAACAGTCGCTTAGACCTTCTGGTAGTAGGACCTGGGCGTTGGGGTCGTATCGGTGCTTGTCCAGAAACAGGCCCTTCACACTTCCTCGCACAAACTTCTTTTTGCCATCGGAGAACCTGCGTAGTATGCCTGTTACATTCCAGTTTGTATTATAAGTTGGGGCAGTATAGACCCTCTGCTCCTGACACCAACCAAGACCAAACCCAATAGATGAGTTTATGCTAATTGTTATTCCTAAGATTTCCTCTAATTCCTCATGTTTGCAAGGGAGAAAGTTTCTCTCATATTTCCCCAAAAGCTTTGCGAAATCTGGTTTTGGCCTTGCCTTGTCACCTGATGGTTTAATGTGTTTCTGTGATTTGGGCAATCGGATCTTCGTAGGCTCGGCGCCCATCAACTTTGCGAATTTCTGTGGAGATCCATTCTTACCACAGGTCCAACATCGGAAGTGACCGAACCACTGTCCTGACTTGTTCACACTCATACTTGGATTGTGGTCGTCGTGAAAAGGGCACAGAAACCACCAGTATCGTGAATCCCCTCTCTGAACCTGGAGACCTGAGTATTCTTCCGGCAAGTTCATCTTCTCTTCCTCTGTCCCGCCGTGCGAGCCTCGAATTCTTGCTGGGAGCAGCATCCCATGTCAAGCCAGATCACGAGATCGCGTAATTTCCAACGGGTGCTGCCACCGATTTGGACGGGTGCGGGGATCTGACGGGCCGCCCGCAATCGCCATAGATGCCTTGCGCTAATGTTGAGCATCTTTGCGACTTCAGCCGCCTTCAACAATTCAGGCCTCGTTCTTGTTGCAGTATTCATTTTGTATCTTCCTTTCAAAATCAATTATATGAAAGAGGGTGCCTAATAATGCCGTCACAGGCTGAAGCTTAACAGACAGTGTCATCTACCTAAATATAGTAGGTTCCGAGATAGGAGGAGTTAGAGAAGAAGTGATGAGTTAATGCTGATTAGGTTCCAAAATGGTGGGAGTTTCGTACATTCCCATTGCCTATTTCGTGATTTCTTTTGTCGCCCGTTTTGGCAAATCTCTTGTGTCGAAGATATAGGTCTGTCGATTCAGTTTTTCAGATCGTACTCTACCGCTTTTCATAAGCCCGCTCAGCTTTTTTGCGGTCATGTCTCCGCCCCATTGGCGTGCCAGAGTCTTCTGACTCATTGGCGCGCTTTGGTATTCCAGCGGTATAGTGGTTGATGCCTTATTCTCCTCAACCTTTTGTTCTGCTTGAATCCGCGTTTGCGGCTGCACCTTATAGCTACTTAGCCTAAGCAGATCTGGTATTTGATGAGCGTTGCTTGCAATCGCCTTAAGGGCTTCTGTGGCTTGCTTGAATACCCGAGTTTGAAATTCCCTGTCTAATCTAAGTACGAAGCCATGAAACCAATACGCGGCGTTCTTGCTGATCGTATCGCAATCGTAAGAGAATAGATGCGCATTGTATATGTCTGCTTGCTTCAGCCAGTCCGGCGTGATTGAGTATCCGCATATCACCCTTTCCAAAATCCTGATATTGTCTCTCACCGTATAACTGACAGCTTTCCGGTTCTGTGGCTGTTCGGCGTACTCGATCCACCATGCAATACTTGTTATCTTGGGTTCCCAAGCTCTCAGGTCTTCGGCTAATTTCGTTCGTTGAGATTCAGAGAGAGAAGATCGTCGCTCAAATCGCTTCTGTATGTCCCTTAACTTGTTGTATTCGTCGATAGTACACACATCGCTCGCCTTTCGAATTGGCATTTTGTTCGTCGGCATACAAAACATGATACAGGCACAGACACACGTTGTCAAGCTGTGACATCGCCAATAAGACCGCATCGAAATGTCAGGTTCTGAAAAGCAGATGTCAGGTGTGTTTTTGGAACCTGACATGACAAACCCCTCTTTATGTGGCCAAGAATGACGAAAATGTCAGAAATGTCAGGTTTGTCAGGTTTCTGAGGTATATAAGGCTAACAGTCCTGACCATACAAACATTGCAGCAAGATATGAATGTGCTGCCTTGGACGGAGAGTCAGAAGTTGGGAATCATTTGGCTGGAGCAAGTGTGGTAATAAGATTTGAGCCGATGACCAAAGTCCAAAGGCTCCAGAATCGCCGATCCGCTCTTGATGAGTCCTGTAGGTATGACAAGGCCGGGATCGAGCCCTATAAAGCCGAACACGTGCGCAAGGCGGCCGCGCGCGCAGAGGCGCGCGTGCGCGCGCGAGAAGTCCTGGAATCGTCGAAAGTCGCGGCATACCCACAGGCAAGTCGTTATTCTTGCGCTGAAATCAGCAACTAATTCACATATCCCACTTAATATCATTGAGCCCGGCATAACTTGACACAAATCCGATGAGCGAGACAAACGAAAAACATCAGCTTTGGCAGCAGTCCCCCTGTCCCCAATGAATCCAATATTGCTTCGCCGGATTCTCCACGATAAAATATGGCACGACAACACAGATTATGCTATATATGATAGCGCTTGGCTAGGTCGTTGAATTACTCTTGAGGCGGAAAGGAAAAGAGAAAGGTAGAAAATCATGGCTACGTCTTTTACAGAAGGAATGGCTAGGGCAGTCCTGCAGGCGGAACAATCTCACACGCGATTCGAGAACTTTTGCTGCAAGCTGTTCTCTGAAGTTGATAGCTGCGAGTATGTGCCGACTTCATGGAACTACGATCAGGCACGTGATGGGAGGACAGCCAGTCTTCGTGATCGTGAAACACCGCCGATAATTTGTGCTACCTTGCGAACGGATGTTTTCGATAAGGCCAAAGAGGATGCAAAGAGTCTCGCCGCAACAACTCCGCGCGTGAAGGTGGTTCGCTTCTGTTCAACACAGAAGCTGAGAGAGAGTATTCTTGACGATATCAAGACGATCTTTCGTAAACATTGTACTGCGATTGAAACAGTTCTAGCTGACGGCGTAATTCAGCTTGAGTGTTTGGCAACAAGGTATCCGGAGTGTTTTGAGGAGTTCTATTTGGCGGAGCTTTCTAGTCTGCGCTCAGCCTTAGCGGTTAGCGGGGCCAACTCTGAGAAAGTTCAGATGACCGGTTTGCGAATCGCACTGACTACCCAGCTCGGAGATGACGCACAAGCGCTGCGCGAAGACCTGCAAAAGAACCTGATATTGACAGCTCTGTCAGATGGGAAAAAGTGGACAGCAATAAAACTCTGCAAACAGGTTAGTGAGATTCTTCATCTGCCAAAAGTAATTCAGTCTGACTATCTTAAGGTATCCCTCGACAAATTAGAAAAATTGGGGCACATCAGGTCAGATAATGGCGAATACTTGATTGCTGAATCAGGGCAAGAAGAACTCAAAGACAGAACAGAGAAGGGGTCCGACGTGCTCAGTGAGGGGCAAACGCTAATTAGGAAACTACTACGTGCGCTTTCAGGGGAAGAACTTGACGCTAAGGCCTTCGCGAAATTGTGGGATACCATCCAAGACGAGATGGCGAACATGTTTTTGGCTAACGGTATCTATATTGTCAGTTCTATTGAATCGATAATCAAGAATGAAACGACGGTTGCCGATCACCCTGACCTGCAGCAAGCGATACAAAACTTAGGAAGGAAAGTCGCTGCACTTGCCATTTGGGGACAACGCGGTAAGAGCATTGGCCAGGCGGTTGTTGACATGTTCCAGGAAAAGACATCTGATGCTTTTAAGTGGCTCTCGGGCTTAGGGGCCATATACGTTTCGTTGTGTTCACTCGGGCTGGAGCAGAGCGCTCAAAGCCAGATTGAAGCCCGGCTGCGTGAGATGGACTTACTGCTTGACACTGATGTTGTGCTTTCTCTTTTGTCACCCGGAGAACCAAAGCATCACTCTGTTGTATCTGTGGTGAATTGTTGGAGACGAATACAGGGGCATGTGCATGTGTCAACGTGTGTATTGGAAGAGACGGCATACCATGCTTGGATAAGCCAGAGAGATTACGAGGAAACATGGCGGATACTCGGACAAATGGATGACTCTGATGCTCTTCACTTGGTCGGAAATGCCTTTGTTCGGGGCTTTAGGATGGAAGCGAGAGGTAAATATGAGCCGTCTCAGTGGAACCACTATGTTGGCCAATTTCAAGGTGCAGATTGCTACGACTTTACGAAAATCCAAGAAATACTCAAGGACCTGGGCGTGGTGATGATAACGGATGAGTCTATAGACAAATCCTTCTCTGCAACTGTAACTAAGGCTCTTTTGGAGTCAATAGCAGCGTCAGCCACAAGGGAAGAAGTCGATAAGTGCGAGAGAGATGGCAGGCTAATGGCAGTGCTTTTGCGGCAGCGTCGAGAACGAGGTAGTGTGGGCGGAACGGCCTTAGTGGTGTCCTCTTCGCGAAAGCTTCGGGAAGCTTGCAAACGGTTCAAGAGCATACTTCAAAAGCCAGAACCAGTTCTCCCCATCGGTTCTATTGCCTACTTCTTAAGCCTTGTTCCGGACGCAAATATGAGTTTCGGAGTACTTAGACAAGTTCTTTTTGACACTGGTTTTCCGGCACAGCTTCTCGGATTGGAGCGGATAGCTTTGAGAGTAATTCAAGCTTCCGAAGAGTATTTTGTGCCCTATGCTCGACGGGGGGCATTGGTAGTGAAGCTGCGAGAGAAGATTAGTGAAACTGCATATCAACAAGGTCGCAAGGCGCACGAACTGGAAGCAGATATTGTACATGGCAAGAAAGAGGTCTCCGAGGATATTGCCACAATAGTTGCGTCAGCGGTTGACAGCATGGTCAAATCGAAATTGGAGAAGCGGGTCGAACAGCTACAACGTGAAGTGCGAAAGCTCAAGGGAAAAGAGCGATGACTGCAATAAGACTGGACCCCCGCCTTTTCGCGGGGATGATTGTGGACGTTGGGGACTGTTGAAAGACCTCATAGCAATGGTTCGTCTACGGTGGGAAGCCTGATCTTAGTGTCTCAGCACGGCTCCCGGCTCGCCGGGATTTGACTGTGGCACCCTCCGTATTCTCCAGTCCATGCGTTACGGATCCTCCCGGCCGAAGCCGACAATTCCACAGTCGCCCTGGTTTTGTGTAACCCCATAGAATACACGACGTTCCGCGCTGATTAGGGGAAAAAGCACACTTTCCCAGAACAGTATGAATCGGCCTTGGCTCTGAGCGGCGCGCGTCAAATGCGCGTCAAACGTACTCGTCTGGCGCTCGGTTAGGTTTCTGCTGGCTTTCGGCCAGCTTCATAAGTTCTTTAAGCACAAAGACAAGCATTTTTCAGTAAAGCACTTACAATCGCTGCCTTCTAACTATCAAGCAAGAACTCATAAGAAGCTAAAGTGTTGTATTTACAAACTTTAGCTCAAAGAGAGCTTCGGGACGTCTGTCCTGAGCGTCAGTTTTCACTCTCTAATTCGAGTTACCTCTTAGAATGAAGCGATTAGCCCAGTAGTTTATGTTCAGCTAATGGATGCCATATTTTATACTCTGGCACATTTTTTCCTTGAAAATTTCTTTTTCGCGAGGTAAATTCCAAATTGGCAAGCGAGCCATTTATTTTTGTTAGATTAGTCAATATTTTCAACGTGAGAAACGCCTTTATCTACAGATACTTGACATACTTCTTGGCGACGAGAATACATTATCCGCGAGTTGTATTGCCCTGAATATGACACTGACGGAGACGGAGTCTGAGATAACGACATGATTTATACCCATGTTCTGAATCGTAAAGGCCAAGATGTTCGAAATCCTATAGGCTCCCTTTGAGCGACGAAAGGCGTGGGGTGTTATGCGGAAACCATATAAGACGCCTAATAAGAAGGAGAACTGGCCTAAGTCATTGACAAGGAATTACTTATGGACTATGAGCAAAGGGGTGTTATATTGACACTCAGAGAGCTCTAGAGTTTTATATGGAAACCATATATACATAGTTCGGCGTGAATTAATTAAGTATGAAAAAGAAGCGTAAGCCCATGAAGCGATCAAAGTTAAAGAACGCACTTAAAAAGTCGCAATTGCCCAAAGTCTTGGACAGCCTCTCATTGGAAGAGCTAGCAGGATTTGCCCATGAATTGAGAGTTTATCTTAACTGGTGGATGGGTGATCCTACAAAGGAGAGCTTACTCGCTCTTAAAAAATCTCAACCGCATCTCGATCACTTGCTTGATTTCGATATCGTGCTAAACCGACTAGAGTCACTCGATTCTTTTGAACGTAGTCCGTTTGGTGTTAACATTAAAGTATTCCTTCCGGAGCTTACATTAATCTACGAATCCGTGGTCTCACAGATACAGGAAAATCCCCCTGGGATTCATAAAGCAGAATGCTGGTTAAAGCCAATTGCTCAACATGCTGGTGCAGATTCAGATGTTGAGGCTGCGGTCTACATAGCGAGTAGAGGTCAAGCTGATCTGATTGATATTGATTCGCTACGGGACTCGTGGCATGGAGCTGTTTGCCAAGACATCGAGCATGGCAAACCGGTTGGCAAGGTCCCGCAAGAAGTTCTTAATCGTGCAGGTGCAAGGACAGTATCACTGGCTGAAGCGGCGACAGTGCTCAGGTACAATAATGAGCTTCCACGATTCTTCAGTTTTCGTGATGAAGAGGAAAACTTTATTGATGCTGCAATGTTTCGCACAGTTGAATGGTTTGGTGTAACTGGATTCGAACCCTGGCTCAAATCGCTTATTAAAGATCTCTCCAATGGTCCACAATACGGTATGGAACATGTACATGCAAGTTGGTGGCTCTTTTTTTGGTGTAGATCAGATCTAGCGATTGGTATGGCTGAAAGGCAAGGTTTGGAATCCTGGCTTTGGGCATTGATCAATGGCCCAGATGAACGAGATAAACCATGGCGATGCTATTGGCCAGATCAGAAGAATCCTCGGTCACGCGACTATCTTCCATTGGCTGGAGCTATTCTGTTCATCTGGTGTCGAATTCGGCCAAACAATATGAAAGAGGACGTTTTACTTCGTGCAACTGACCTTTTGTTCCAAACACAAACGCGCTGCGGTGGTTGGCCTCTTCATGCAGATGATTCTGAGGCAGATCTAATAGCAACGTGCTTTGCAATACACGGTTTAGCAGCATACATGCCTAGCGGTTGGC
Source organism: Planctomycetes bacterium B3_Pla (assembly GCA_005223045.1). GTDB lineage: Bacteria > Planctomycetota > Phycisphaerae > Sedimentisphaerales > Anaerobacaceae > SG8-4. Next base: position 9,996 of record NJBM01000029.1, read on the forward strand.
AGAAAGCTGTTGAACGCGGAGCAAAGTGGATTAAAAGCCAACAGCAGGCTGGAGGAGCTTGGTATATTAGTGGCGGCCCTCCCGCGATGCTTACAGTCCTAGCGATCGACTCACTCGATCTTGCTGAAGGTAAGCGGGATGTTACATTTAAGCTTGATGTCAATCCCACAGAAAACAACACCAGTAGTGTCCCACATAGCTCAAGTCCCAGATTAATTGATCCCGAACCTGCATATGACTATAGTGCAGAATCCTGGTGCAATCCTGAAATACCAACTACAACATCGGTTACATTGAGCCGTGCCCATGAGGTGGCTACTCCAAGGCTGGCGGTTATGGTTGCGACTGAACTAGAACTTAAACAAGTACTCTCGGTATTGACACCGCTTCCTCGACGCCGACGAATCTGGAAAGTTGCCCATGGACCTGATACGTTCTTCCTTGGTCGATTTGGCAAATTTCAATGCGTTCTCATGTTGTCCAGTATGGCATCCCAAGGTGCAACAGGATCAACTTTGTCGACTGATGCAGTCATTCGCGAGTGGAATCCTACTGCGGTTGTGCTCCTAGGCATAGCATATGGTGCTAACCGGAAGAAGCAGCATTCTGCTGATGTATTAATCGCTGAGCACTTGATTCCATACGAACACCAACGAATCGGTGCAAAACCTATGTTTCGTAATCCCGTACCACCATCAAGCCCAACTCTTGTCAATCGCTTCAGGCATGCGTTAGATTGGCAATTTCACCGTCCGGATGGCTCTAGATGCAGCAAGCATGTTGGTCCCATCCTTTCTGGTGATAAGTTAATTGACGACCTAAAGTTTAAGAACTTACTTCTGGACCAATATCCAAATGCTATAGGCGGTGAAATGGAAGGGGCAGGTCTGTGGTCGGCTGCACAACGCGCAGATAAACACTGGATTATAGTCAAAGGTGTTTGCGACTGGGCAGACGGTCACAAGCATGACAGCTATCAAGTTATGGCCGCGGCATCTGCTGTTTCCCTTGCGAATCATGTATTCTCTGACTCGAATATTTTAGATGGGCTCTGACATAATTTTAATATCTATCCGAAGTGCAGTAACTTGCTTCGCCGAACATGGGGCTCAAATCGGACGGCCTAAAGGCCGCCGCTTAGCCCCTGCGTTAGCTATCTGCTCGATTGGGGCATTTCATGATAGACCTTAAGATCGAACTTACAAAACTCTTTGCTCTTCATAAAGCGTCCATAACGCTGGATCATGCAGTCCGTGAATCTGCCACTCCTAATCTGGATTGGAGGCTCTTCCGCCCATCTAAATTCATATACTCATACTTTGCCTTCAACAGTATCTATTCGTTTGATTGGGAGAAATCCATCGAGTTGTATTCTCCAATGCGTTGGGGATCAACAGAGGATGAAAACCATCCAAAGGAAGAAGACCAGATCAAGGCAATTGTGAAGTTCTCTTGCCAATCGCTTGGATCGCAGGCTCCTCTGCAGTTCATACGTATCCTCAAGGGCCAATTGCAGAACTACAAGATCACGAAACCCATAGAGGCTTTGAGGGATATTCGACCTTCAAATGAGAGTAAACGAGTTAAAGGCTTGCGAAATGCGTTCCCGGGCAATTTCAAAACCCTCTTTCAAAGCCCAGACCTTACCCAAGATAGCCTCCTTTCAAGTTTATCCGGATCGCTTTCATACATTCAATCTGTCCGGAACAATGTGTTTCACGGTTCAAAGACAAGTATCCAGATGGATGATCGCCGGCAGCAAGAACGACTGCTTATATATGCTGCACTGGTCAACTCATTGTGCGAGCTATTCTTCTGTGCAATCGCATCTGTACTGCCGGGATGGAATTGCGTCCCGGCAGATTTCGCTAAAGAGTTAGAGGTAGCTAGCTAACAAGCGGATTCAGTTGGACCTCGCTGACGCTCGGCCACTGATCCGCAACGTTAGGCTCAGGCAATACCACTTGCAAGAGAATAAAACGTGCAGGTCCTTACTATGGCCTGTTGGAAGCATGAGACATGAAGACGCTTGATTATTGGGATGGCCGTTTGACAACAATTCCGAGTAGCATCGACTGTGCGGAGATGCGTATCCTGGGCGGCGACCATGCGCCGCCTGTGTTCACGGGCCCCGGCCACATAGATATCAGAAGCACGACCGACATCGACTTTACGATGTACGCAACACCTGCGGATGACTCGGATGCAATCCGCCGCCTAGCCCGAGCACGAGAGAATCCATACGAGGTACTCGACCAATTTGTCCTCGTTGCGACAGACTATCAAGGAACCGAGTGGAACTGCGGTTGGATCCGACCAGAATTGAAAGGAATGCCTAACATCGGCTGGCCACTAACAGGGAAAATTAACTCTCTGGTAACACGCGCCGAAGGACCTTGGGTTTCTGAGCAATCGAGCGTAGAACTTGTCTTTCGACCAAAGCTCTGTCTTCCAATGGACAAGGCAATGGTGACCGTTACGTCTATAGATGGTACGGAGATCGAGCGTAAGCACAGCGCCGGGCAACAAACCATCCAGCTACTTAATTCAGAGGTCAGGTTTTTTTATACACCTTCTAGTGATTCGCTCTGGTTGACAGCAGAGACTTCCGACAAGCTCCAACACCCTTATGCAGAGAACTGGGTTAGCGAGCCTCTCCGTATTCTGCTTGGACAACTCGTCTACCCTCGCCTTGTTGCTCGCAACTTCGGTGACGGAACCGCACATGTATGGCTCCGCCCCTTACCTAGACATTTCCGCAGTTTGAGTATCGCCTCGCTGCTCGGAGAAGATCCATCCGGCGCAAGGAAGGAATTCTGGGAACTCTATGCGAGTTTACTCCGATTGATTGCGGAAGCTAGAGATGACGATGGGCATCCGAACTTAGAGTCTCATCCGATTACGCGATTCTATGAGGAGATTATTCGTGCTACACAAGGATCGAAATGGGTTCTTTGTATGACCCTTTCAAGCGTCGCGGAAGGCCTCCTGCGGTTGCTCATACCCCCAGGCCAGAAGGTAAAGATTGATAACTTTATGAAGATGCTCGTACGCCAGAATATCCTTGTGGATGAGAACCAGCTATCGTGGACGAAAGTGAGACATGCGGTTATGCATGGCCAGCTCGTGTCACTGTGGGGAACTAAAGAAGAAGACAAGGAGCTCGACCACCTTGTTGACCTTGTCCGTCGCCTGACACGCGAATTCATTAAACAGCGAGTTGATGTGAAATCCGATACAACACGAGTTTCTATTGAGTCCCCTCCACATACTCCAGGAATGGCGGTGACGGACGAATAGAATATAGCATATCATCGAAGTGGACCGTTGGCAGGTGTCATTAATAGAAAATTGCCTAACAGGTCGCTTAACTCAGACCGAGAAAAGCTAGCACTTTCCTCGTCCGGTTAGCTCAGCGTTAGGCGGCTTGGAGATGATAATGACCAATTCCATTCCTCATGATGTCGCACGGCACCTTGGTTACTATGTCTACTTGCTAGTTAATCCGAGAACTGAGAAGGTGTTTTACGTTGGCAAGGGCCAAGGTGAGAGAATTCTTGATCATTTGACTGCAAATGGAGAGTCACAGAGAGCGGCTACAGTAAACGCAATAAGATCAGAGGGTCTTGAGCCACGCCTGGATATCCTCGCCCATAAACTCCCGGACGAAGAAACTGCCCTGCGGATAGAGGCAGCAGTGATCGATCTATGTGGTCTCGGTGAGCTTACGAATAAGATGCGAGGTTGGTGCAGCATTCAGTGCGGGAGAGTGCCTCTTGATGAATTGGCCTCCTATTACGCCGCAAAACCAGTGACAATTACTGACCAGGTACTCCTTATCCGTATCGCCAGACTTTTCCGGCATGGAATGAGCGCGGATGAGCTGTATGATGCGACGCGAGGGATTTGGAGGCTTGGGCCGCGCAGAAATCACGTTCAATATGCGTTCGCGGTTTTCGAAGGTGTCGTGCGGGAAGTGTATAAAATTGAGAGTTGGCAGCAAGCATCGGAAGCGAGGTTCAAGACAAATATCCACAAGCAGAACCAACCCAAGCTGCTAAGAGCGAAAAACCGATGGGTGTTTATCGGTGTTGTCGCCGGAGAAACAGTTCAGTCTCAATATAAGGGACGATCGGTTGCAGCATACTTTCGAACGGGTAGTCGGAATCCGTTCAAATACGTTAATGTCAAATCTGCCACCTAACAAATCGTTCAAGCAGGCCGCAAGGACACGGCTGCTTAACTAAAGTCGTTAGGTATTTCGTAATTGAACCCTCAAGAGATGAGAACGGTCTTTTGAGGGTTTCTTTTCTTTGAAAATGTTTTTGTGGTATGATCGTTCTATCAAATATCACTCCCATTCTTTTTGGCTTTTTTGTTCGCTGGTATCTGTAGACCTCCTAATAGACAAGCAAGAACTCGTTAGAAATAAAGTACTGAAAGTAAATAGTTTATGTGGCAGTGACACCATGGACGTCAGTGTAAGGCGTCAGTTCGAAGGCAAATTCTTCGGAATTCGTAAGAACTATGAACCTTCTTCCCCACAGAGTGGAATATCGGTTGGTGGACACCAGAATTCAGGCCCTAATTATGCTGACCGGTGTGTGACTCAAAAGGTATAGAACCTTTCACATAAGGGTATTTAAGAGAGTCTGACCACATGCTCTTACTACCAGGTGCAACAGTATTCATGAATCGCGAGAGTCCAGGTATCTCTGACTTTTTGTTTGTAAAGACGGTCTAATTCGTGTACAATCACTTAGTCGAAGAAGCAGCTATTTGGGCTTAATCTATAGTCAATGATCTGGAGGATTTTGAATCGCTTAGAGAAATTTGCGGCCGAGAAAGCCGCGTTTGAAAATTGACATAGCGCTGTACCTTTGGGCATCCTACGCTAAATCGCCAGTTTACTTAACCAAGAGATGTGCAAGGGACGGTGTTCCAACATGGGGCACCGTCTGCTTGTGTTCTTGGTGGGCTCTGGCGAGCCTAGCGTAGGCACGATGCGGCGGTGCCCTTTAATTTTGCGCGTCCCTAACTGCTTGCCCGCCCAGAGGTCCTTGAAATTTTCCCAGAGGAGAAAACGATGAACATCTCAATGAGTGGAATTGAGTTCGAAAAACATCACCCTCTCGTACAGATTGTAAGAGTGCCGCTATTGCAGTCACTAAGGGTCATGCCTTACCCAGTTGCTCATAAATTGCTTATAAAATGGAGCAGCGATGCCAGAGATGCTTGTCGCTGGGCAAGAACCCACAAAGCCCTGGAGATGATGTACACCTTCCCCGAAAGGCGAAAGAGAGGTGACACTTCTTCGGGCGACGTCTTCTGGCAGACATTCTTAAGCAATGCCCGAGCCATCAGAAATAGGCTTAAACTTGTGGAGCATTTGTTGAAGAATTTGATCATCGAACGATCCGAAAAAGCCAAACCGCCTCGGCTCCTCAGTTTGGGCAGTGGAAGCGGTAGATCCGTATTTGAGGCGATTGCGTCACTCGATGGGAAAGTCCCTGTAAAAGCAGCCCTGCTTGACAGCAGTCGAAGCGCCATCAAGTTCAGCCGAGGACTGTCGGAAGCAATACTCGGCGACGGAGCAATGAATAGTCTTCAATGGGTATGCACAAGAACGGAAGATGTTGGGAGCTGTCTGGTCGATTTTTTCCCGGATATTGTGGAGATGGTGGGACTTCTGGATTATTTCGAGGAAAGCAAGGCTAAAGACTTGTTCAGATTGATTCATAAGAATCTTTCCACCGGTGGCTGGTTCGTAGTATCGAACGTGATACCTAACCTTGAGAGACGATTTGTTGACAAGGTCGTGGGGTGGCCGCTGATTTATCGGGAGCCCCCGGAACTCAAAAAGCTCGTAATTGAGAGTGGCTTCAATGAAGAAGGAGTGAGCTTATTTGTTGAACCTCTAAGAATTTATGCGATTGCAGTTTGTCAGAAGAGATGAAGGCCCGGAAGGAGCTTGGCTATTGACAGATTTCTGTAATCTTCTAATTCGTGCTACAATGGAGTAACATGTTCTATGCTCTCACCGGGCTGTTAAACGCCGTTTCGAGTACAGTCCTGGGAATCTTCGTTTATGCAAAAAATCCCAAGCGAGCCGTTAACAAAACCTTCGGGCTGTTTTGTGTCTTCATAGCAGTTTGGAGCTATTGCTATTTTTTTTGGTTGACGGCCGATGATGCGAAAAACGCTCTGCTTTGGAGTCGGCTTTTGATGGCTGGGGCTATTTTTGTTCCAATAAGTTATCTACACTTTGTCCTTGTTCTCACCGAGCAAGTAAAGAAGAAGCGGGCAAGGACAATTCTATTTGTTGGATACTTGGTCTTTTCGTTATTCTTTCTTTCCAATTTCACCGCCTGGTTCGTTGCAGATGTTCAGCCGAGAATGGGCTTTGATTTCTGGCCCTCTGCTGGCCCTTTATATGCGCCTTTTCTTCTGATTTGGCTTTCTTGTGCTGTTTATTCCGTTGTCTTGCTGGCCAGAGGTTATAAGAAAGCAGCAGGAGTTAAGAAATCTCAATTAAGCTACGTCCTTTTAGGGACCATCGTTGGCTATTTAGGAGGAGCGACAAATTACTTTCTATGGTACGACGTCCCTGTTCCTCCAATTGGTAACTGGGCAATTACCCTTTATGTGTTTCTTGTCGCTTATAGCATCCTTAAACATCGTCTTTTTGATATACGTGCTATTGCTGCGGAGTTGTTCACTTTTGCAATTTGGGCCTCGTTGTTGGTAAGGATTCTGCTATCGGAAACTCTGCGAGAACTCGTCAGCAATGTCGGCCTATTCACAATAGTATTTGTCCTCGGCATCTTACTGATCCGCAGTGTATGGAAAGAAGTTCAGCAGCGGGAGAAGTTACAGGTGCTAACAAAACAGCTGCAAAGATTGAGTGAGGTTAAAACCCAATTCATCTTAGCCACACAGCATCACATTAAGGGTCCTTTGACCAGAATGAGATGGTATTTGGACTGGATTTTTGAGGGTACTTATGGAAAGGTTCCTCGGAAACTCAAGGGCATTCTTTCACAGTTTGAAAGCTCAACTCGCAGCCTAATAAAAGTAGTAGACGGATTGTTGGATATTTCTCAGTTTCAATTGGGCAAGGAAGCAGTTACGCTTCATCCTGATATTGAGATAGAGCCTATTTTGAAAGAAATAATACAGGAGCATCAGCCCGAGGCTAGAGCCAAGGGTCTTTATCTGCGACTTGAGAAATCAGCGAAAATACCGACGGTCAAAGCAGATCCTGAAAAACTGAAAGTAGCTCTATTCAATCTGGTTGATAATGCGGTCAAATACACCAATGAAGGTGGGGTGACTATTAAGGCTACACGAGCGGATTTCAAAATTCAGGTCACAATTGAGGATACAGGAGCCGGTATCCCAAAAGAAGAACACAAAACTCTCTTTACCAGAATTTTCGAACAAGGCAGAGAAGGAAAGAAAATTCACGGCAGAGGCAGAGGTATAGGACTCTATATCACCAGCCAGATCATCAAGGCTCATAAAGGCAGAGTCTGGGCAGAATCTGAAGGAAAGGGCAAGGGTTCTACTTTCTACATCGAGTTGCCGGTTTGATTGAGACCGCATGTGTCTGATTGTCTTTTCGCTTAGTCGCACGCTTGCTTTGAGGTAAGCCAAAGGCGGAAACAAAAAGGGGAATACTTGCCTTTTAGGGCAAGAAAGGCGGTCAAGAACAAAAATTGCGTAGTCACTGATAATCGTAATTGAAAAATGGGGTATTGTTGGTATAATTAGGCTTACGGGGCTTATGACCAGGAGTGGAGTCCCAGACCAGCCCTGTAGATTTACAGTATTCAATGTCATGGATGGCCTGTCTAAAAAAGATTCATCGCTTTCTGTTTGAAGCAGCTTTGAGATATTTCTACCAGCGGAAGCATGATAAATCAAAAACACCGTTATCCGTAACGGCAGGAAAGGAGATCTTCGATGAGTAAAAAGGGTGATTCAATAAAGCTGCTTGCTGGGATCTTGTCAATTCTGTTACTTTGGAATACAACCGGCGAAGCGGCAACAATCTACGTGCCGGACGATTATGCAACAATTCAGCAAGCTGTGAACGCAGCAAATCCGGGAGATCAGATTATCGTCAGGGATGGGACCTACGCTGAGAATGTGGATGTGAACAAAGATCATTTGACCATCAGGTCAGAAAATGGGGCTGAAGCAACAATTGTTCAGGCGGCGAATTTTGGCGACCATGCCTTTGAGGTTACGGCGGATTATGTGAATATAAGTGGGTTTAAGGTGAAAGGAATAACGACTGAATATCTTATAGCTGGAATATATCTTAATAATACAAGTTATTGCAATATTTCTGATAACAATATATCAAGCAACTATGTTTTCTGGGGTGGTATCGTCCTAGATAATTCGTCAAATACCGTAATCTGCAACAACAATGCATCGGATAACTTGGATGGGATTGACTTATATTCTTCGTCAAACAACATAATCCGCGACAACAATATAAGCACAAACAACGGGTATGGCATCTACTTGAATGGTTCGTCAAACAACAACATCGGCGATAACATAATTTTGAATAACGCGTATAGTATCTGCTTGCATCTTTCATCGAATAGCAACATAGTTAGAAACAATAACCTAAGCACCAACACTGCCTACGGTATCTACTTGTGGGTGTCGTCGAGCAATAATACAATTATCAACAACAACATATTAAACAGTTGTAATAGCGGCATCTGTTTGTATAATTCATCTAATAATAATATTTACCTCAATAACTTCATAAATAATAACTATAACGTTTATTCCTACAGTTCGACAAACCTCTGGAATTCCCCGGACGAAATAGATTACACCTACGAAGGCGATACCTACACAAGCTACCTCGGCAACTACTGGGGTGATTACGCCGGAACAGATGCCCATGGAGATGGAATCGGCGATATTCCTTACAGCATAGACTCAGATCAAGACGAGCACCCATTGATGATGCCGTTTGAGAATTATGAAATTGGCGGGGAACCACCGGTTCCGACTCTTCCTATAGAAGCAGAATTGGCCACAGAGGTGATAGGTGTGTCTTATTTGGGTGATGGTTGGACTTGGGGTGGCAAAGGATACGATTGTTGTTTGCAGCGATTTGGCAGCTCAGACGAAATAAGAACCTCCGGCTACTGTTATTATGACGGAAGAATAGATAGGTGCAATACGGATGAGGCAACAGGCCTTGACTGTTCAGGGCTTATATTTTGGGCATACAACAGAGCACATTGCGGTGACGAGAAGCTGACAGGTGAAGATTTTGCAAATCTCCCATTACTCTATGAAGGGGCTCGTGGACAGCGTGATTACAACACAGAGCCAATAACAAAAGGAGAGTTAGAATCTGGGGATCTGCTTTTCTTTGACGGGCATGTGGCTATGTACATCGGACCATTTTCATATCAAGGAAAGGAATACAATACAATTCATGCGAGTGGCTTTACTGAGACAATCACAACTGCCAGTTATGATCCTGATTCAGAAGAACTTGTCACGGTCAAGCCAACAGGCGAACCTCAATCTCTTGCAGTTAAAGGTTATGGAAGGGTGACTGAACCAAGGAAAGAAGGTGAAATACGAGTCGAATCTCCGGTTGATGTAAGGGTAACGGATCCTGACGGCTTAACGCTTACGAGGCAAATCCGTGAGGTTCCCGGAATGGAATACCAAGTGCGTGACATAGATGAAGACGGGGAGTTGGACGATATTGTAATCATGGGTGAAATAAAAATAGGAGACTACTCAATAGAAGTGATCCCAGAGGTCGATGCCTTGCCTACCGATACTTACACTCTCAAAGTTACGGCTAATGGCACAACCATTATCCTGGCAGAAAATGTCCCAATTAATGATGTTCCAGATGGTCCCTACCAAATCGAATCCTCCGGAACTGAAATTAACGCTGCTCCAATCGCCAATGCCGAAGTCGAGGTACAGGTTCAACCAACACCCCTAATCGAAGAGCCGGATGATAACTACATCATTGAGGCGAATACATCAAACGGAGCCAATATAACATTGGATGCCACAGCTTCTTATGATCCTGAAGGTGACCCTTTGGCTTATGAATGGTCTGGAGCCGTTACTGGGGTGGGAGTTACATTAGAGGCTTACCTCACACTTGATGAACATCAAATAGACTTGACCGTAGGTGATGGGAGCCTAACAGCTACTGACGTCTTAGATATCGCTATTCAAGATACGCTCCCACCAGAAGTTACAGCTGAATTTGTCCCGGTCGAAGTCGAAGAAAACGAAGGACTATTTGGGATAAATTTCAGTGCCAATGATATTTGTGACTCCAATCCAGATATTGTGGCAGTTATTCTGCTTCCGGAGCTAATTGATCCGCAGGTTGAATTTCAGGTGGGAGAAAAGGTCAAGCTTGAATACGATTTTCTTGAGAACGGAGTGCTGGTTAAGGGGCCATATCCGGAAGGCCTCTGGGAGGAAATCCAGGTTCTGGGAGGATTGACAGTCGAACAGGCCCAATACGTTTACATTGAGCCAGCGGAAAATATAGGGAACGCAGAAATATGGTATAAGGAAGGTGTACTTATAATCGAGGGCTTCTACCCATTATTGGAGGTGAGTGCCATTGATGCTTCTGGAAATATTGGCAATGTCACTGCCGAGCCCGAACTTATGCCAGAAGGAGAATGACAAGTAAAGTGGGGCGTTTCTGCAGAACATCTACTTGCAAAAGAGTGTGTTTGTTACCTTTTGGTCCCTGGACCTTCAGTGATTTTTGACGTGGAACAAATCGATACTTGCACTTTTACCCTCAGCAAAACCGACCGAACTAAAATACAGATCAATGCGCCGAACCTGTCCGATGGCTGATTCTGGGCTGTTTAAGTGGTCTGTTTACTCCAAAAACCTAAAAGTAGAAAGCATCTGGTTAAAAACTTCCTCCTCAATAAAATAGCAGCAAGGATCACATTCTATACTGGCATAACCTACTAAATCTAAATTATAAATTTTAGATCCCTTAGAAATGTAAATTTGCCTTATACAAATGTCACAACAACCTCCAAGGCCCTGGGCTCCTTTAATTCCAGCAATATAAATTCCCTCTCTTTCTTTAGGGGTTGTTACTATATAATCAAAAGTGCTACAATCTGGGTATCTCAATAGAAAATTTCTTCCGAAATCAAGCCAATCCTCAAGAAATAAATTATTAGAATTATTATAGAGCCTAACATAGATTATCTCTCTTGCAATATCAGAAGAAATAAAGCTTATCTCATTTAAAAGTCTAAGTGCTTCTTTTTCGGTAGCAAGCTGGTCAAGGCAAAAAAAGCCGCTATCAGAAGGACCATAAGATGGGAAAAATCCTTCTTCGACTACAAAATCTTCTGGATATTTAATTTCAAATCCATACTCTTCATTCCTATAAGTCTTCCAATTGCCGGTTTTATCTTCTGGTATCGCTTCTTCTGGTGATACTTCTTGAGGATCTCTTGATTCTGGTATTTTGGCTTCTGACAATTCTTCCTTTTTTGGCACTTCCAAGAACTGCCACACGACAATCCCTCCAACGAAAAGAACGCAGACAATGATGATTGTTATTGCGGTTAGCGGAGAAATGGCCCTACTTAGAAATTTGAGCATATTTTCGGTGGTCGTTTAATAGTCAATTATCGACCTTTAGCCTATTCTACCACGGTAAGAGCGGGACAGACAACTCTTTGCAATTGTCAGCGGTTCGATGACCCGCAGTGGGCAAGTCCTCCCTAGTCTGCAGGGCGTTTGCAGACTCGTCGTCTGCACTTTGACTTAATCGCAATTCTATGCTACACTGTGTCGCAGTCGTGGGGTACAGTAATCGTAGGCCATAAGTCCTTATCAACACCCTAAACAGGTGTTTTTTTTATTCCCACGTTTTCTTCAGGGTTGTTCTTGATTTGCCTCAGAAGGCAAATTCTCCCTTCTTATTCTAATCATGACTCTTTAATACTATGGAAGGTGCATATGTCACTATCTTAGAGTCATGAAAAAGGTCAAGCAAAAAATGATACCGAATTCTCTTCGAAAATGTCGTCGGGCCAGAGGACTTACACAGAAAGAGGTGGCTCACATATTAGGCCTAAATACTACAGGTCTGATTTCCCGTTGGGAAAATGGTGTTTGTTTTCCGAATCCGCTGACAATCATTAAATTGGCCATCCTCTACCGCACGATGGCTGACGGACTGTTTATTGACCTGCGCAGATCGTTGAAAGATGAAATCCATAAAGCGGAGAAAAAGCTTCTACGAAAGAAAGCGAATTATCAAAATGACTAATAAAACTAAGAGCAAATCACCCCAATATGAGCACTCAAAAGCAGTGGTGGGCACCAGTCCGGACAGGTTTGGTTATGGACCTGGACGCAAAACATTATCAGAAAATGAGAAATGCCGTTTGGCTCTTCCTGTATCTGCTCCTCAATGCCAACAGAAGAAACGGTTCACTAGTAAGGAAATTGCAGACCATCAGCTCCGATATGGGAATAACCAGAGATACTGCTTTGAGATGGCTCAGTGTTCTCAGAAAACAAGGTTATATTGTCACTCAGAACACAGGCAGGTGCCTGCACATCCAGATAACAAAATGGAAAGGCCTGGCGGATGTTGGAAAATTGCCCAAACAGAAGCGGCAGATATCCAATCTCCGAAGTGGTAAGAATCCAACTTCTCAGGAAGACTCTCAAAGTCAAAATCCCGTTCAATTTGGCCATAAAACGTCTGCTTTACCGGGCGCTAACGATATAACGATAAATAAAGATATATTAAAGAACGATATCGATATGAAAACCAATGTAGCTTCGAACTCTAATTCTTATAAGCAGTTCAAGCCAAAAAACAAACAGCAGCTATTAGCCGTTGATCTTGCCAGAGCCCTAAATGATTATCAGGGTCTTGCGCTGTATCTTTCTTACTGCAAGAAATATCCTGAATCGCTTCTAAGACGGGTCCTTGGCGAGGTGAAGGAGGTACCGTCCAAGAATATAAAGAAGAGTCGAGCTGCTCTATTTAATTATTTAGTCCAAGTATATGCCCAAAAAGATTCTCAAAATCCTGGCGGTTAACCCAGGTTCAAAATATATAGGAATAGCGGTCTTTGAAGGTCCGGAGCTTGAGGATTGGAGAGTGAAGGTCATTAAAGACAAGTGGTCAAAAGAAAAACTGCAACAGGTCAAGACGCTGGTGCGCAGTTATATCGAGCGATATGAACCAGGCGCCCTGGCGATAAAGCGTCTTCATCGTTCGCGCAGCTCTGCGAACTTGAATCAATTGATCGGCACAATAAAACAACTTTCAAAGAGGAAGGGTCTTAAGATCTGTGAGTATTCGATAAAGGACCTTGAGACTTTCTTCTATCCCGAAGGAAAGACAAACAAGAGGAAGTTGGCGGAAGTTATAAGTTCCAAGTATCCCGCCTTGTCACACGAATTCAAGAAGGAACGAACCAACAAGAATAGCTATTACATTAGAATGTTTGAGGCAGTGGCTATTGGGGCAGTCTGTTCTCATGAATTAGATAAGTAATAACCTGAGGTAGAAGAAGCGTCAGCCGCCGAATCGGCCTCAAACAACATGTCACAAAATCAGTCAAGGATTCTGGCCATCGATCCCGGCACAAGATTAATGGGTGTTGCCATTTTGGACGACGGGCAGCTTATATACCATGGGGTTAAGATAATCAAAAAGGGTGAGTGTCCAAACGACAATCTTCAATATGCAAGGAGAATTATTCTCAAGTTGATCCACGACTTCAAGCCTCATGTTTTGGTTGTCGAAAAGGCCTTCTTTGCCAATAACCGGAATGCCTCCCTGTTGAATGTGCTTGTTGATGAGATAAAGGCTATTGCCATAAGAAAGCGGCTCAGGCTGGTGGCCTATTCACCCTGCACGATGAAGAAGTTCATCTGCGGCAACGGCGGGGCAAGTAAGGCCGATGTAAGCAAAGTTGTTGTCTCGAGGTATCCTGAGCTTAAGATCTACCTTACACAGGATACGGCCTACAAAGAGCGATTTCACCAGAATATGTTTGATGCGGTGGCGCTGGGGATGATGGCAGGGAGACGTGAATAAGCCACGGTTCTATTCCGCCTGACCGACCCGCCTCCAGCCCGGTGGTATTGAAGTTCGTGATGTCAACCATCCGTTGTCGCTCATGCTATGTGCCTCCCTCAGATTCCAGCCAAGAAACGCAGGCAGCGTCGATCGGTTTAAGCATTCAAAGTTGTTCCTCAATAGCTTTCTGAGTTAGGAAGAAGGTTGACCTGTTGACCTGGTTGGTTACAATCGTGATTATCTGCGCAGGATATAGTGGATGCTCAAGCTGTTCATGGAAAATGACATGGTAAATAAACTTATTCTTGCAAGACATGAAACATTTCATCCCCGGCATGGATGGTTAAAAAAGGGTTTTGATTATGTAAAAAAGGACAATGATGTGTTTCGTCGCGATGATGCTGCTGTAGTTCTCGGCGTAGGTAAGAATATGATTCGCGCCATGAAATATTGGTGTACCGCCTTCAAAGTGATTCAAGAAAAGTTGGAAGCCCCTAAGAATAGAACTCGTCCTTTGATACCAACTGAACTTGGGGAAGCACTTCTTTCTGATAAAGGGTGGGATCCATACCTCGAAGATCATGCTTCATTATGGTTACTTCATTGGGAACTATTAAAAAAACCCAATCTGGCTACAGCATGGTATTTTACATTCAATGAGTTCCACTTGTCTGAATTCACAGCAGCTCATTTACATGAGGCTTTAGTTGAGTATATTTCCAAAACGTTTTCAGATATTACTATTACTGAGTCTTCTACTAAAAAAGATGTTAATACCATTTTTCGTATGTATGGAAAACGAAGTATTTCCAAATCAAAAGTAATAGACGAAGAAAACATAAACTGCCCATTTGCTGAATTAGGCTTGATTGAAAAGATCGAGAATTCTAGCTATTATACCTTTAAAGTAGGAATGAAAAAGGGATTAGCTCCTTCAATAATTGTTGCAACATGTCTTGAATTCGCATCTTCCATCGAAGCAGGGGCTAGAACTATAACTTTTTCGCGTTTGCTGTATGAACAGGGTAGCCCTGGTGTAATTTTTAAATTGTCTGAAAAAGATCTTTATGAGGCCATAGAAAAACTTGCAATGGTTTACGATGATATAGCGCTTTCTGATAGTGCAGGTATCACACAACTATCTTATTTCCCTGATCCCCTAAAAGTATCTCGAAAGTTATTATCTGATTATTACGCACAAACAAAGAAAAACTGAGGATAGTATTGTCTATACCAGGATGTTGCTATGAGCAAGCTTTCAGATAAGATTTCAATCAAGCGAAGATATTCAAGATCGATAAATCTTGAGCGTGACTTGCTGATGGCCGATAGCGTTCTTGGATATACACCTACTCCCAAGTCTACAGAGTGTCTCAATAGGATCTTAACGGCGATTACAAATCCTCGATCTACAAGGGCATGGACATTGACTGGTGTCTATGGAACTGGCAAATCGAGTTTTGCTCATTTCTTAGCATCGTTATGTGCTGCTCACAACGAACCTATTTATCAAAATGCTGTTAATATTATTGATGAAAACCCTGAATTTAGGAAATTGTTTAATGAACGTCTTACTCTTCTTCCAAAATCAGGCTTAATTCGTGCTATAGCTACTGCCCAAGGTGAGCCTATATCCCATACAATTATCAGGGCACTTTCCAATGGAATATCTCAATCTACCTTTAAAGGACGGCGACCTGGTTCCCTATCTGAGATAAAAAATCTGATGAAGCAGATAGCTAAGGGGAAAAGTATTGATAGCAGCAAGGCTTTAGAATGTTTACATAGCTTAGCTAAAACACATGAGATATTGATAATAATCGATGAATTAGGCAAGAATTTGGAGTTTGCAGCTTATGGCCACTCCAATGAGGACCTTTACCTCTTACAACAAATTGCAGAACTACCTTATGGCCCGGATGATCCAAAAGTTGTTTTTATTGGAATCCTGCACCAAGCTTTCACTGAATACGCAAACAACTTAACTCGTGCCCAACGAAATGAGTGGGGGAAGATTCAAGGTCGTTTTGAAGATATTCCATTCGCTGATTCTATTGCTGAGATGTTTCAATTGACTGGCAAAGCTATAGACCAAACAAAAGCTAAGGGTCTTAGAACATCAATCAGTCAATGGAGTAAAAAGTGGGCAACTGTTTTAAAGAAAGAGGAATACATAAATCCTAAGTATATAACATATAACAATGTTGCAGCCGTTTTTCCTTTGCATCCAATTAGCGCTCTTGTTCTTCCAACTCTTTGTAATAGGTATGCACAAAACGACCGTTCTCTTTTTACTTTCTTGAGTAGCCATGAGCCGGATTCACTAACATCTTTCTTAAATGAAACAGAAAGCCGCAAGAAATTGAAAACCTTAAAGTTAGACCGTTTATATGATTATTTTGTTGAGTCTACAGGATTGTTGTTATCTTCCAGGGTTCAAAATCAGCGATGGATAGAAATTCATGGACGTATCTCGGACGCAAGAAATATGGATGCGGATTCACTTTCAGTTTTGAAAGCTATCGGTTTATTGAACTTGGTTTCACTTTCTGGCTCAATTAAGGCTACTTCCAAGTCAGTTATTTATGCATTATCAGATTCTTTAGACGATAACAAAGAGATGTCGAAATGGAAGAGAATCATCAAGGATCTTTGCAAAAGAGGTTTTGTGACATGGAGGAAACAACTTGATGAACTTAGAATATGGGAAGGTTCTGATTTTGATATTGAAGAAGCAATCGAAGAAAATACCCCCTTGGACAAAGAAGATCTAGGTAAGTTGTTATCAGAGACTCACCCCCTAAGTCCTATTGTTATCCAGCGTCATTCGTACAAGACGGGCGCACTGCGATTTTTTGAGAGGCATTATATCGGTGGGCTTGATGATGTAAACAAAGTTGACATCACAGCATCTAATTGTGATGGTGTAATATGTCTATTGATCACAGAGGACACAATACCTGACAATATTAGTTGTAGATTTGTTAATGATCGACCTGTAGTAATTATACAACCGACGATTGATATTAAAATGCTTAGAAGAGCTTGCTTGGAATATGCGGCATTGAATAAGATCCAAAGGAACTGTCCAGAACTTCGGTCTGATGGTGTTGCTCGCCGTGAAGTTCGGTATCGAATAGTACAAGCTAAACAGATCCTAGACAATATCCTTCTCAAAGCTTTTGGCTTCAATGGTCATCCTGCCAACTGTTGGATAGAAGGCCAACGTGAAATCATTCAAAATACCAAAGTGTTTAATTCTCGCATTTCTGATGTTTGTGATAAGGTTTACAAAAAAGGTTTGCGACTTTGGAACGAGCTTTTAAATAAGCAAAAGCTTAGTCCTCAAGGTGCTAAAGCAAGACGTATACTCGTTGCTGTAATGGCTTCTAATGAAGAAAAAGAACGACTATGTATTCAAGGAAATGGGCCCGAATATTGCATGTATGCTTCTATACTATCCAATACCGGTATCCATTCCTTCATTGATGGTGCTTGGCGTTTCGTTGCTCCACAAAAAAACTCTGGCGTCTTACAAGCTTGGCGAGCCATTGAAAGATTTTGCTTTTCTGCTCAGAAAAAATCTAAAGCTGTTGATCAGCTCTACCAAGAATTAAGTATTCCACCCTATGGGATTAAAGAAGGTGCTATCCCAGTATTGCTTACAGCTTTTATTCTTGCGCACAAAGATGATATTGCCCTTTATTGTGACGGTACTTTCATCCCTGTTGTAAATTCATCCCACTGTGAAATACTTACCAAAAACCCAAAACGGTTTGCTGTAAAACATTTTGATTTCTCAGGTCTTAAAGCTGATGTGTTCAGAGAGCTTGAAAAAGTTGTTGGCAGTACACAGGACAAGAAAATAACTAAATTACGAAATTCTACACTGCTGACTATTATAAAGCCCTTAGTAAAATTTATTTCAAGCCAACCTGCCTATACTATTAAGACCAAAAATCTTAGTCAAAAGGCTCTAAAGGTCAGAGATGTTTTGCTTACGGCGCGAGAACCAGACGTGCTCCTTTTTTGGAACCTACCTGAAGCCCTTGGGCTCGATCCTATTACTAACAAGAAAAAAACTAACACTAAAGAAGCAAAACAATTCAGATTACATCTTGTAGAAGCTTTAAAAGAAATTCAAAATAGCTATAATCTTCTTCTGGAGAAATGTCGTGAACTACTCTACGAGGCCTTTTCGGTGAGAGGGGACAGAGATAATCTTCGAGAAGACCTTAGGGTTCGCGCAAGATACCTATCGACTTGTATAGAACCTCAATTAAAAAGATTCATTATAGCAGCTATGAATAACCAGAAGGATGAAAAGGCTTGGCTCGAAGCTATTCTGATGGTTGTAGCCGATAAACCAGTAGAGTCTTGGACAGACATTAATGTTACAGAATTTGAGCTCAATCTAATGAGCATTGCAAGAAGATTTAGAAATCTTGAGGCATTACTTAGCCGTGTACATTCTCTTGAACTTGCCGATGGTTTTGTAGCAAAACAAATAACTGTCACACACGCCGATGGTGAAGAGATTAACGAAGTAGTCTGGATGAATCTAAAAGCTCAATCGAAAATCAATGAAATAGTAGATGAACTTTTTGATAAGTATGATATGGAAAAAGATGAAGAGAAATTGCAATCAATTATCTGTGCTATTTCTGAACGGTTATTTTTAAGTAAATCTGAAGCTAGCACAGTGTTTGAACAGAAAAAGTACAAGGGAAATTAAATATGCCTAAAAGCAAAGTTCGGCACATACTAGGGCTGTCGGGTGGAAAAGACAGCGCTGCTCTTGCCGTATATCTTCATGATAGAATTCCAGAGATGGAATATTTCTTCTGCGACACACACAAAGAACTTCCAGAGACGTATGAGTTTCTTGAACGCCTGAAAGCCCGTTTAGGCATACAAATCAAATACTTAGAAGCTGATCGAGGTTTTGATTATTGGTTAGAAATGTTAGGCGGTTACTTACCGACTCCAAAGGCAAGATGGTGCACAAAAAATCTAAAGATTATTCCAATGGAGCAATTCATTTGTGATGACAAAGCCATAAGTTATGTTGGCATTAGGGCAGATGAGAATCGTGATGGCTATATTTCGAGAAGACCAAATATTAAAGCTGTTTTTCCCTTTAAAAAAGACGGTTTAGTTAAAAGTGATATAATTCAGATACTAGAGGATAGTGGTATAGGCATGCCTAGCTACTACAACTGGCGCTCTCGTTCAGGTTGTTACTTTTGTTTCTTCCAGCGAAAATATGAATGGCTGATGTTGTCTGAAAAACATCCAGATTATTTTGCTAAAGCAATCGAATATGAAGAGAATCACAAAGATGGAAGGACCTTTACCTGGAACGAAGGTGAGCGGCTGCTAGATCTTGTCAAACGTAAAGATGACATAATCCGTCGGCACGAGGAGTATATGGAGCGAGAGAAACAAAACGCGCCAGAAAAACCTTTAGCGGAAGTCTTAGCTGATGTATTAGATTCACAGGATACGGCAGAGCCGTGTTTTATTTGTCAGTTATAAGATTCACCCTGCGAGAAAACTGAAAAACAACAAACAACAAGTAATATGGAGGTTAAAAATGGACGTAAGATTAGTTAATGATAGCACAGCTATTCTTTCGATGCGTGAATCTGATTTTGATGCATATAGTGCTTATGGTGAAGTTGTTGATAATTCAATACAAGCAAATGCTCAAAATATTAAGGTACGAATATTTTCTCAAGGCGGGACAAGAGGCCCTGATATTATTGAAAAAATCGCTTTTGGAGATGATGGCGATGGAATGACTCCAGACATATTACACCATTGTCTTCAGCTGGGTTATTCGACTCGATTTGATGACCGATCAGGAATAGGGCGTTTTGGAGTCGGCATGAAGTTAGCTGCTATAAATCAATGTAAAAGGGTAGAGATACATTCTAAAACTATTGAAGGAAAGTGGCTATGGACATATATAGATTTAGATGAGATATCTAATGATCCACCTAAACTGTCGACAATTCCTGAGCCGACTGAAAAATCTTTACCAGCTGATTGCAAGGATCTCGTAGGTAAAGAAAAAGGAACGTTGGTTATTTGGAGCAAGTATGATAGGCAACCCGCATCGACCTCAGATATGATCCCCGAAATGCATGTGTGGTTTGGAAGGACATATCGTTATTTTATTTGGGATGGGATTATTATTGAGTTAGATCAAAATTTAGTTAAGGCGATCGACCCTCTTTATGTTTGTACAGAAAACACAATATTCCCTCAAGATCCCTCTGCAAAAGAATATGAGCCAATGAAATTCATGTGGCCGATCCATTCTGTGGGCATAGATCAACAAGATAGAGAAAAATCTGAAATTACAGTCAAAATGAGTTTAATTGATGAATCATTACGTCCTAATCAAGGCGCAGGTAATGCTAAATCAACAACGGATAGATTCATACACATGAATCAGGGCGTATCGATACTCAGAAATCGGCGTGAAGTGTTTTATGGCCATATTTCCTATTGGCCAGGGAAAGGTAAGGATCCATGGTTTAGTGAAATTGATCGTTGGTGGGGATGTGAGATTTCTTTCAACGCCGTACTAGATAGAGCCTTTACTGTAAAAAATATTAAGCGAGGAGCAGTGCCCATAACTGAACTCAAAAAAACGATACATAAATTGATTGCTCCGACAAGACAGACATGTCTTGATAAGATTAGGGAAGTCTGGAGTGAAGCAAAGCAAAAGAAAAGAGAAGAAGAAAAAGCAAAAACAGAAGAGTTATCGACTGGCCATGAAGATGCTGAAAAAATTGCAGATAAAGCTCCAGTTGACAAAAGTGCCATAGACAAAGATGTTGATTTTGATGATGCGGCACAACGATTAGTTGAAGAAATCAAAAGGAATCAATCAGAAGAGAAAAAGGCAGCATGGATAGCAAAATGGAAAAGCCAACCTTTTACAATTGAAGACGACCGATGGAGAGGGCCAGCTTTTATTGAAGCAGTTCATCTCGGAGGTTGTGACGTAATTAAATATAATTTGACTCATCCATTTTTTAAAAAGATTAATGAAATAATAGAGTCTCTTGAAGAGAAAACCGAAGAATATGAAAATGCTATTAAGTTAAAACAGCTCATAGACTTACTTCTTATATCATACTCTAAAGCAGAAGCAAAATTTGAGCCCGATACAACTTTTACAGCGAAACAGTTTGTTGAGAACATGAGCCTTAATTGGGGGCAGTATCTTAGTATCTATTTAGGAACATGGCAACAGGAGGGCGAATAATGAGTGCTGATAGTGTAATTGCCTCTGCTGGAAGTAAACATAATATGCTAGTGTTTACGCTTAAGGAGTATAAAGGGGTTCGTACATTTGATATTCGAAAGCATTACGTTGATAAGAAAACAAATGATCTTCTACCAACAAAAAAAGGGATCACTGTAACATCAAATTCATTTGATGTTCTCAAGGAAGTAATCGATGAGCAACATGATAAAATAAAACAATGGCTCTCGCCTATTGACGATTTCGTAAATGAAATAAAAAAACAAAAAGAATTGGAAAACGAATACGTTGATATTGCTAAATTTAACGATCGTGATTATCAGGTGCAAGAGTCCTCTTGGAAAAGTCCAGAGTTTTTTCAGGTTATTGCAGAGGGTGGCATAGATCGGCTTGTACTCAATGAAAAACACCCTTGGATAAAAACATTTATTCACATCCAGAAGGAGATTAAAAAGATAGATAATGTAGAAGAAATGCAAATGCTTGTGAGTCAACTTCTACGGCTTTTAATGAATCTACTCATATCTTTTGGAAGGGCGAGACATCTATGCGAAGGAGCTGGCGGTTCTTATGCAGAGATTCTTATTGATTCTGTAATGTTTAATTGGGGCATATTTCTTGGCACCTATTCAAATGATGAGGGATAAATGATTCTTGACTATCTTCCAAGTAGAGACCTTCAGGCTGGCGTGGGTGGTGAATTAATTCAAAGGCTGGAAGTCATCCTACCTAACTTATCGCCAGATGATTTTGACCCGACGATGATTTATCAGAAAGATCTGCTTATAAAGATTCTGAACTCATTTTCACCTTCCCAGCGTTTACGAGATGCTGAATTTAGACATACTTTACTTAATTCGGTGCCTAAAGACGTTTTGAATGAAATAAGCCAGGCCACAGGAGTTGGTTCAGTGCAAGATAATTTCAACGTCCTTGTTCAAAAACTTGTCCGGAAGGGCTGGAGCGATCTCGATTATTGCAAATCCTTTATTGAAGCAACAGGACTTTCAAAAGCATTTATGCCTCTGAAAGAAAGCCCCCTACAATATGAGGAGTTGTGTCAACGTAGCTTGTGGCCATACAAAAGACTTAAGGATTATCAATATGACGTTTACAGGAAAGCTCACGAGAAGTTAAACATCCCGCGGTCTCGATTTGTGATTCAAATGCCGACTGGTTCAGGAAAAACTCGCACTGCAATGGAGATTATAGCTGAATTTCTCAATAATTCTCCCATTGATGCTGTTGTGATTTGGCTTGCTCACTCGGAAGAGCTATGTGAGCAGTGCATTGAGTGTTTTAGTGATGTATGGCAGCATATCGGTGAACGTGATATAAAATTATTTCGTTGCTGGGGCAATACACCTGGTTTTCCGTCACAAGGAGAAGGGACACTTTTTATTGTAGGAGGATTTCAGAAACTTTATAACATTTTGACGAATAATCCCGAGAATATCATGGCTCTCAATTCTCGAACAAGATTATTAGTTGTTGACGAAGCTCATAAGGTTTTAGCGCCAACATATCAAGCAATAACTATGAGCCTGATAGGTGATGATACCAAGGTCGTTGGTTTGACGGCTACACCAGGACGTAGTGCTTACAATGCAGATGAAAATGTTCAGCTATCAGAATTCTTTTTTAATGATATGGTAGGACTAAAGCCACCAACAAATGAAACCGTCTTTTCATATCTTCGAAATAAAGGAGTCCTCTCACGAGTTATTAGGCAACCACTACAAATTAGTACGACACATGAATTAAATAGGAGACAAATTCAATATTTAGAAGAGAAGTTTGACTTTCCACCGGGTTTCCTTAAGAACCTTGCAAAAGATGATATTCGTAACCTCGAGATTATAAAGTGTCTTCAGGAAGAATGTGCGGCCGGAAGTAGAATACTCTTTTTTGGATGTTCAGTTGAGCACTCTAAGTTTATTTGCGCGCTTCTTGTGTTTTTTTATATTAACGCAGCTCATATAGATGGCTCTACTCCTCGTGGTGAGCGTTTGCATGTTATTAGTGCCTTTAAAAGAGGAGAAATTCAAGTGCTGTGTAATTATGGTGTTTTGTCAACAGGTTTTGATGCACCTAAAACAGACGTTGTTTTTATAGCCCGCCCTACAAGTTCAATTGTTTTATACAGCCAGATGGTTGGGCGAGGGCTCCGTGGACCTGCAATCGGTGGAACTGCCCATTGTAAAGTGATTGATGTGATTGACAATATTACTAACTTGCCTGAAGCAAACAGGATTTATAGCTACTTTGATGAATATTGGTCTTCGTAAAAAGTTTTTCATTTATTTAGAACTGCATTAAGACATTAAGTTATCAGCACTTGTTTGAAAACCCTAAATAGGGTAAGAATATTGTGATATTTGAAAACATACAACAGATATTTTGCGACTTTATAAAAAAAGCAAGTACTGATGTCGTGATTTTTTGCCCATACATCAAACTATCAACTCTAAAGTCCATAATAAAAGAATATAATGCAAGATCACTATCAATAGTTACAACTTGGAAAACACTAGATATTTTGAGGGGTATATCAGATTTAGAACTCTACCCTTTCTGTAAAGACATTGGGGCTTTTCTATATATAAATCAGAACATACACCTCAAGGTAATAGTCGATTCATTTGAAAGGGCAATTGTAGGCTCCGCTAACATAACTAATAAAGGACTTGGAATTGCATCAAAACCAAATGATGAGTGTGTTGTAATCTACGAAAATCTAACATTCCATCAACAAGTACACTTAACATCTATTCTTCAACGTTCTCATTTAATACGTGATGGAGATTACAATGAAATTAGAGATCTCATTGGCAGCTATCAAAAAAGTTTTTCTGATATAAATAAATACGATGATATTGATTTTGAAATAACCGCCAAAAGAGACTTTTTGATATCCGTGTTACCCATGAGCAAGGATATTAGTACTTTCTTCCGATATTATTCTGACGAAAAAACTTCCGCCCGGAATCAAATAGATTACAAGTGCGCCACCCACGATGCTGCTTTATATGATATCCCAAACGGTTTATCCAGAGACGAATTTGATACCCAGCTAAAATCCTCTTTTTTCGAGCAGCCTTTTATCAAGAAGCTCAAAGAATTTATTGCAAATGAGAAATATTTTGGACAAATCAAAGAGTGGATTCAACGCACCTGTGTCGATGTTCCGGTTCCTAGCAAGCGTAGTCTCACTGGCAATGCGCAAGTCTTATATGAGTGGTTTGCCAAGCTAGGTCAGGATGAATATGGAACTGATAGACCTAGTCATTCTCAGCGTATTTTTAGGAAAGAATAATTCTATGAGAAAAAACAGGGCAGGGTCGCCCGGCCGCATCCGAAGGGGCTTGCTTTTGGGCCTGCCGGCGAGATGCGAAAAGCTCGCCTTCCAGTCGCCGCCGGACGAGGCCGTGAGGCGGCTCAACAACGTGCAAACGAGAATCACATACAAAAACCGCCGAGAGGAAATTATTCTCTTGACATAAGTCCAGATAGTCAGTAGAATTATGCCGCTAATCTAACTTAATGTCGGAGGAGATAAGATGGATGCGAAAGATTCCTTAATCGCCAAGAGTTCGCCCAACGTAGGGCTCACCTTTAACCACTATTTTGACAGGATGCGCGTCAAGTTTCAGGAGATGGTCCTATCCAAACGAGTCGCCTCACTGCTCTCCCGCTGGCATAAGCTCTTTGAAGGTTTCCAAGAGTCACCTCAGAAAATTTATGCAGCATTGGAGGAGGCAATTGAGCGGCGCCACATACCGGACGTAGAGATTTCTCGTGTAAGCTATCCCGAAGCTGGAGCTCTCTCCGCCAAACGGGAATACCTGAGGGTCCGGCGAAAAGGACATGTCTTTGACGTATGTGCTGCTCCGTTCGGGGACGGCTTTTTTATGTCCTGGTGGCTCGGTGAAAAACAGGAGTTCTCCTGGCGGCTTGCCGCACTAATTATTCTTTTGCTTCCAGTGATCGGCCTGATCTTTGGACTGCCGTGGTGGCTATCTCTGCTTATCGGCCTGACTATTGTAGTGTTGTGGCGACTATCTCTGCGGCCGACGTACTATCGCTTAGACACAGCTTTGATGTTTCAGGATTCTGTCCATTCAGCCGTCCTTGAGGTCATTGGGCAGGCAACCGAAGCCAAGGGCTTAAAGGCCCTCTCGGAGCTTGAGAGAAAGCCTGTTTTGAGCGATCTATTGAAACGTAAACTCGCATGACCATGCCCGGCGACCAAACAGATGGTTTGGACTTTCTGGCCCCTAGTCTCAGTGAACGGCTTACTGCCGATTTCTATCGTTGGGAAAAACGGGGGCGGGGTTGGCAGTTCTGGTCCGACGTGGTCGAGCTAGAGCCTGTCTATGAGCCGTTTTTCTATCATGAGATTCCTTTTCAGCCGGCTGTTGATGACGGTCGCCGACCGACTTTCCTTAGCTCTCTTGTCGAAAGTATTCGGCACAGTTTAACAGGATCAAGTGAAGAAGACGAGACTTTGGCTCCCAATTATATGCCGGATGAGCCGGAAGCTCCTATGTTCAGGGATGACTCGGATTTGCACGAGTGTACGATCTCACTGTCACCGAAACAAAAGGTTTCTCTCAGCTATGCTGAAGAATTGCTATTGAACTTAAGCTCTTGTTCGCTTCCTCTTAGTTTTGAGATCATTGGAACGGCTGAGTCCAGCTCGGTTCAGCTTGTCTGCCGCGAGCCTGATTTTGTCCAGGTGAGGCAACAGCTTAATGCCTATTTTCCTGACGCTGTTGTTTACAGGGAAGGCCAGAGTCTGGCCAGCCTAGGGGACGATGACAAACAGACCGTGGTGGTTGACTTCGGACTTTCCCAGGAGTTTATGCGACCACTTAGGACTTTCAGAGACCTGGACCCTGATCCCTTAACGGGGATCGTTGGGGCACTCGAGAATCTTGATAACGGCGAACTTGGCATCCTGCAAGTTCTCTTCCAAGCGGCCCGAAACTCGTGGTCTGAGAGTATTATACGGTCGGTGACCGATTGGCAGGGCAAGAGTTTCTTTGCCGACAGTCCGGAGATGGTTCGCTTGGCCAGGGAAAAAGTCTCAAAGCCTCTCTTTGCGGTGGTTATCAGAGTAGTCGGCCAGAGCGAGTCGGCTGGCCGGGCCTGGGAGATTGCCCGGGCCTTAACTGGAGGGCTTACCCAGCTAGCCAATCCTCAAAGCAATGAGCTTATCCCTCTTTGTAACAACGATTACGAAGACTATCTCCATGCTGAGGATGTGTACTATCGTCAAAGTCGCCGCAGCGGCATGCTTCTAAATAGCGATGAACTCGTTTCGCTTGTCCATCCACCCTCTGTCTCGGTGCGTGCCACAAAGTTGCGGCGGGAGGTGAAAAAGACCAAGGCTGCGCCAACAATCGGATCTGGGCACCAATTTATGCTTGGACAAAACCTCCACCAGGGAGAAGAAACCTCAGTTACCTTAAGTCCTGAACAAAGACTCAGACATATGCATATCATCGGGGCAACCGGTACTGGAAAATCCACTTTACTTCTTAAGCTGATTATTCAGGATATCGAAAACGGCCTCGGAGTGGGTGTGCTTGATCCTCATGGAGACCTTATCGACCGGATTCTGGCGTACATCCCAGAGGAAAGGTTTGAGGACGTTGTTCTTCTTGACCCTTCAGATTCTGAGTATCCAGTTGGCCTTAACATACTCGAAGCTTTTTCAGAGCAAGAAAAGACCGTTCTTTCTTCAGATCTGGTCGGTGTGTTTCGCCGACTTTCTACAAGCTGGGGCGACCAGATGAATTCCATCTTTTCTAATGCCATACTTGCCTACTTAGAAAGTGAAGAAGGTGGTACTCTGGTAGATTTGAGACGGTTTCTCGTGGAGAAAGATTACCGCAGGAGTTTCCTAACAACGGTTCAAGACACAGACGTCATCTACTACTGGCAAAAAGTATTTCCACAGTTGGGTGGGAGACACCAGACCCCAATTCTGACGCGGCTTGATACTTTCTTGCGACCGAAGCCTATCCGTTATATGGTCGCTCAGAAAAAGGGACTTAATTTCCAGGAGATTCTGGATACCGGAAAGATCTTCTTGGCCAAGCTTGCCCACGGCCTGATTGGTATGGAAAATGCGTATCTTCTGGGGACTATCATTGCCTCCAAATTTCAACAGGCTGCCATGGCCAGGCAGGCAAGAGATATAAGCGAAAGGGAGAACTTCTATCTCTATATCGATGAGTTCCAGAATTTCATCACCGAATCGATGAAAGGTATTCTGTCCGGAACTAGAAAGTACGGTTTCGGCATGGTCCTTGCCCATCAAGAACTGCGTCAGCTCTGGGCCAAAGATAGTGAGCTGGCAAACTCCGTAATCTCAAACCCCAGCATCCGCATCTGTTTTCGTCTGGGAGACTTCGATGCCAAGAAGCTTGAAGATGGCTTCTCCATCTTTGATGCCAAGGACTTGCAGAACCTCGGTGTTGGTGAGGCAATAGCTAGGATCGAGCGAGCTGAATATGATTTTAATTTGAGGATTCTGGCTCCTCGTGATGTGCCGCGGGAGGTTGCCAAGGAGCGAAGAGCAAAACTAATTGCACTTAGCCGTCAAAAGTATGCCTGTCCCAGGGATCAGATTGGGGCAGAGATGGCAAGGACCAAAACGATAGTAACAGAGAAAGCACCTGGCCCAAAGGCACCAAGTCCCTCTTTTGAAGAGATGAAAGAAGAAATAAGACAGGAAATAGTAAGAGAGCCCACTCTTTCCCACAGAAGAAAGAAGGCCAAGGAAGGGTCACCTGCACTGGCGGGAAAGGGCGGGCAACAGCATAAATATTACCAGCACTTGATCAGACAGACCGCCGAGGCCTATGGATACAGAGCATTGGTCGAACATCCAACAGAGGCTGGAGGAAGTGTCGATGTCCACCTGGAACGAGATGGGACAAAGATTGCCTGCGAGATTTCTATAACCACAACCGATACACAAGAGTTGGGAAATATTAAGAAATGCCTGGCTGCCGGCTATGACAAGGTGATTTTATGCTCGCCTGAGGCAAAATCCCTGAAGCGAATAAGAGAATCGGTTGCCGAGGAACTCGGTGGGTCTGAGCAGAAAAGAGTTTTGTTTTTCCAACCTGAAGAGGTTATTCTTTATCTGAAACAACAAGCAGCTAAAGGTGCGGGCAAGGAAAAATGGCTGAAGGGCCGTAAGGTAAGAGTTCGGTTTCAGCCGGTTGCAGAGGAAAAGGAGAGAACGAAAGTCAAAGCGATAGGAAAGGTCCTTGCTAGTTCGTTGAGGCGATTGAAAGGAGGTAAGTAAGAGAGGCGGGCAAGGAACTACTAATCAGAATGCGCAAACGGCGTATGGAGTTACTGAGAACACCTCACGACGTACATGTCTTAATGTTGACAGTACTTCACAAGAATGAAATTAGACAGGAGCTACAAACAGTCTCCAATCTACGTATTCTCTCAAAGCCTTTTGACCCAGAGGACGTACTTGAGTCCGTCAAGCTTATTCTCAATGAACTGAACAAAGAAGGTCTGGGTTCATAGCGATTTCGCCCACATCCTCTCCATCGCAATAACTCTCGTCGGGGGTAATTCTGTGCTTTGGACAGACATAATTATGAATTACGCCGAACGACCAACGGATTGGTGGTCCGTTGGTCATGCTCAGGGGCGGCTTTATGACGAACGGATTGTCTGTCCATCGCTCATCTCATTTCCCGTGGTTGCCTCGAAGGATTGGATCCATAGCAAACCGTGGCGCAACTTCTTCCCTGCCTGCTTCATCAGTGTAGGGATTGTATGAGTGCGTCTTGTTAGTAACTCACGGTTAACGACTCAGTCCACAACACACTGAGTTGGCCTTTTCTTGTAACCACGCCTTGCCGATTAGGGCGTGAAGTGAATCTGCGTCTTGCTTCTTGAGAATCACGTCAACTTCCTTCATGAACTCATCGGGTTCAAGGCCGAGCTGTTCACCTATCAATGTGGCTAATTCGTATGCTTCTATCTGACGGTCAAAATCCCATCCTGGATAGTCTGACACAGCCCGAAATCTCTCCCACCATTGCACGTTGCGTAAACCGTCGATTTCGTAAAAGTCCACTTCGTGCGGTTCTTCATTTTCCGGCACACACATGGAACGGACCATCCAATCGGCGTCCAGGCGGATGCCATGTTTTTCGGGCGATAGGGCAATTGGAGAACCTGGTTGCAGAAGGTAGGGGGAAATAACAACAGCGTCGAGGCCAAGATTGCACGCTAGATCTCCAGTCTCGGCCAAACTCCTTTCAGTCTCTCCAGGAAATCCAACAATGAATCCGCCTATTGTTCGTATTCCATTCCTGTGAGCTCGCGCTATTGCCTCAAAGATATCTTGCCGACTGTACCTCTTGCCTATCCGTACGATCATCTCCTCATTGCCGGACTCTATTCCATACCAAAGGCACTTGCAGTTTGCTCGTCCTAACATCTCATATGTCTGGTCGTCGAACAAGTCTATTTTCCCAAAGCCAACCCACTTAATGTCCGGACGAGAGGTACAGATTAAATTACAAATTTTTCTGATCAGCGGCAAATCCGGTGTCGAGTCGACAATCGAAAAGGATCTTACGCCATACTTCATCCGGTATAACTCAATCTCAGATCTTATACTGTCAAAAGAGCGACGGCGCACGACGTTGGTTCTCTTGATAGCACTTCTGCTTCTTCCTCTGAGTTCCGCATTGCTGCATTTCCTTCCCCAGACATACGGATGACAACAGAATGCACACTGGTTTGGACACCCCCTCACCATGTTCAGGAGAAATATGGGAAAGTACTCGTTAAGCCGAAAAACATCATAGTCTGGAAGAGGCAGCGAGTCGAGATCGTTTTCCCAGACTCTTTCTGTTGCGACGACCTCGTTGTTAATTTTCCAAATAGAGTTTCGCACTTCATCTTGTGCTCTCTCACCAGTTACATACTCACCAATCTCAACAATTGCTCTTTCGCCCTCGCCCACAATTATGACGTCATAAGCATCGGTGACCTGAAAGATCGCTTCTCCGTACAGCGTGGAGTGAGGTCCCCCGGCGATAACCAGGCTAGTCGGTGAAACTTTTCGAACCTGTTTGGCTAATTCGTTCGTATGAAGGAATCCGCTCTGAAAGAGCTTAAAGCCAACAATATTCGGACGATTCTGCTCAACAAAAGACAAGAAATCCTCCTCTGAAGTGTGAAACGCGTTCAAATCAAAATACGCACAATCGCCGCCTCTGTCTTTGATTGCCGAGGCCAGCGCGGCAATCCCATTGTCTGGGACGAAGAAGTCAAAGAACTTCCGCTTGCTGCTGTATGTGGCTAAAGTGTATGATAGGCTCATCGTCATTCTCCTTTCATCATTGCATGAATGGACTCAGCGGGCGATTTCACGTCGGAACATCCAACACACCCTACACAATCCAAAGTAGAACATGAAGAGAAAGGCGTCAAGTCATAAGTGCTTATTTAGCAAACACTTAGAACTACACGGCGGTCAGGGAACGACGTGAACACCGGTACCCCCTTATTCTCTGTTCTTGGCGTTCGACAAACCCCCCGCTGTTCGACGCGTTCGGAAAATCCCTTTCCTCCTTCTGCTCTGTTGTGACCATCGTAGAGGCAATGTACGATAGGGCATGTTGTCTTTGGTTTGGAGCAAGTAGAGAATGCTGGACCGTTGGAGTCTTCTATGATGAAAAAACCTATCAACCGCTTCATGGGTTGTCCGGTGGAACTGGGCTCCCCCCTAAGAGTACCGCATTTCGCTTGGCCCCTTTGGGGAATAACCTGGTCAGGCAGCAAGGAATTCGCCAATCTTGTCGAACAATCAGAAAGAGCTTACCGATCCGAATGGGATGGGACGACGGTAAGAAACCACGAGGAAATCGCAAAAGCTTCGAAACTAGCGGGTCTAAAGGACGCCAACGGAAAACTCAACGAGAAGGTCGCTGAAGTCGCTCTTAATGTTATAGCATCGCATAAGAGCGAGCAAATCAACATTCTGGATGTCGGAACTGGCTCGGGGGCTACAGCATTGGCGGTGTGGTCTCAATTGTGTGACGAAGCCCGCCGGAGAACCCGCTGGGTTTTCTTGGACCCTGCAAAGCAAGCCCTAATGGAGGCAAAACAAGCTGCCCTTACGGCTGGCCTGGCAGCGCATCAACTTGACTTACTCCCATCACGTGACCTTGATGCCTTCCCGTACTTGAGTGATAAATTCGACGTCGTGCTTGCTGTTGCAAGTATACATCATCATGCTTACCTATCCCCGGTTCTTTCAGATCTGGCGCAGTGCCTAAAGCCTGAAGGATTCCTCATAGTGGGTGACTGGTTCAACGGGTTGAGTCTGCACCCGGCCAGAGTTTTAGCTTTGCTTGAAAAAATGAAATGGAAAGATAGAGAAGAGTATTTGAAAGCTTTCATAGAGCAGTTTCCGGC
Source organism: Planctomycetes bacterium B3_Pla (assembly GCA_005223045.1). Classification (GTDB taxonomy): domain Bacteria; phylum Planctomycetota; class Phycisphaerae; order Sedimentisphaerales; family Anaerobacaceae; genus SG8-4. Next base: position 41,861 of record NJBM01000029.1, read on the forward strand.
AAGCACTAATGATATTGAGGAAGAAGCGTCCGATGAAGACCGTTGTGCTGACGAACAGATAGCAGCTTTTTGGCTGGCTTATAGTAATATCGTGGAATCAGCAGAGCGTCCTCTCCGTGTGCTTGAAGGGCATAGACGTATCGAGCACTACATCGGTGGCCTCAAAAAAGCTGGACTGCACACACCGGGTAGACTGCCATCACAGAATATAGGCAATCCATGCTTCCTTATCCCGAATTCGAGCCTCTTAGCTGTTTTGACGGCGGTAAAATGATTATACTTCTAACAGAATCTGGAGTACACTTGTTGCATCATCCATGAGAACCATCAGAGGTTACTCTTATGGGCGAAGCATTTAAGAGACATTTCGAGAGATTTCTGGAAGACCAGACGGTGGTCGCTGGGGCGCCCGGAGTTATTTTCTTTACGGGCGAGCACGCGGTTCTGGACGGTGCACTGGCGATATGTCAGCAGGTGGAACAGCGCGTATGGGTGGGTCTGCGATGTTTAGGAGGAGATTGGCGCACTCAAAAAGAGGGGATAAGTATTCCAAAGGGCGGAAGGAACCACCTTGTGTGGCTTCCCGGATTGAAGGATCAGCCCCCCATACCTATTGAGTGTTTCCGGCCACCAATCGGTGGAATAGGATGGCCGAAGATTACTCAGCAACTGGAACTCTTCTTGAATGGACTCATTAAGCGTCCGCTTTGCAGAAGTCTGCTGGATCTTGGGGGCGCGGCGTTCGAACTATCAATTCTGAGTGAACTGCGATCTGGCTCCGGATGCGACTTTTCCGGAGCCTTCAGCGTGGCATCCATCGTGGCCGTGCACCTTGCCTCCGTGTGGTTGGGTTTGGCGAAGGATTGCATTACGAAGCACAGCCATCTTGAGCCAACTCAGGGAGAACTCCACCAGTTGGTCGAAAAGTACCCCCGAAACATGTTAACCGCGCCTAACAAGAGCTTGGACTTACTCAATCGGGCTGCCCTCGCGATTGAGTGTTGGTTCCATGGCGGACGAGCAAGCGGCTATGGCACGATTTGCTCAATCATACCCACTCGCTGGCCGATCACATACCTCAGGGAAACACCGACCAGCGAGCGGCCATCGCGTGTACCAATCGATTGGGACAAACTGAAATCGGCGAACTCGAAGGGGTTGACAGAGAGTGAATGGAAGGTGGTCGACAGCCACATTCTGGATCCCGAGCGTGGTCTCCAATACGCTGTAGGTCTCTTCGAATGGGATCGCTCCTTGGTACGCCGTGTTGACGCGCCCTTGCCCTTTTCCTTTGGTACGATATATTCAGGCTACCCAAAAGATACTGCTATCCAGATCAAAAAGGTGGAGGAATTACAGGCCAAGGTTGCCAGGCATTTAGCAAAAGACTTGGATTTTTTTCTTGCTGGAGCACTTATGAAAGAGCGTTTCCAACTAGCGTCTGTGCCAACCTTTTTGGGGATGCTCGAAGAACTCCAGAAAACAGAGCATGCAAGCGGTACGCGTGTTCCTTATGGTGGAATACACTGGGCAGGGATGTTAGTTGCCAGCAGCTTGTGTGCACTACTTCGGGCAGCTTCAAAGAAGACCGCTGATGACCGCTACGTTAAACTTGCGATGATGGACTTTGCGGGTGCAATCACGGCAGCACAAGGGGGGCTGAGTCTCCTTCTTCTCGTTGATCCGGCCGCAAGACGTATAGAAGGGCGCATATTGGATTCCCATGAGGAGCATGAGGAGTGGGAGGGACAGATAGCTTTGAAGTATACAGGTGGTGCGCGCGGAGGAAACCTTGTGTGTATCGGGCCGACTCAAATGGATGCCCTCCGGATTGATGAATCTTTGAACGAGGTTGCACATCGGGGGGAGAAAAGGCCAGCGTGGGATTGCCCGATGGTTGATTACTGGAGTACTGATCGCCCACCCAGCGGTAAGGGTATTCAGTTCTGTTGGGTACAGCGACCTCTAGTTAAGAGCGACCTCTACCACTTCAAGTGGGGCGGCAAGACTGGCTGGGTCCAGAAGTCTCGCATGAAGGTTGCAGCTTGGCACGTGCACGGCCTTCTGAGAGAAAACATCGAACATCGTTGTGTCATACAGCTTGACAGAGACCCCAAGAAAGTTAGTTGGAGAATATTTCTTGGCAGTAGAGACATAACCTCAACAATTGGCCGCCCAGACGGTAGAGGAAAACGTTTATTGCCTCACCTTCTGTTCGCCTTGCTTCTGGGCAAGGGCGACATTTCCAGGAAACAAGCCAAGAAGCACGTGAGTAAGGTGGGCTTGAACAGCGATACATACTTGGGAGAAGACAAAGATCTCGCAAGAGCATACACAGATTTCGAGCGATTCATCGCGAACCCTCTCCGAGAGAATGAGGAGTGGAATCAGTGGTTCAAACTGGAGCCTTACCCGATGGGCAATTCTGGTGACTTCAATATCTTGCTTCGGCCTCAGAAAGACAAGGGGGAGTTCTTCGTTTACATTCAGAGATGAGCGATACGTAATTACCGGCAACGTACAATGCCACATTTCGAACAGGAGAACTTCAAATTGAACAGAACCATAAAGCTAATAGCATGGGACCATGACCGGGTCTTGATTCCCTCGCTCGTGACGTCTGAGCTAGCGATTAGGAATACTCTATCACCTGATCCCTTCCTGGCAGAACTTCTTTCCACTGGACGAGTGTCTCCGTCTGACATTGAGCAATGGTGTCGAAGCGAGAATCGGCAGATTGCACAAATTTCAGACCTTGCGGACTTCTTGACAGCTAGCCTGTATGATATGAGTGGCCCAGATGGCACGTCCTTGCTCAACAAGTCCGAGGTAGTTGAACAAAAGCAGAAGCTGTTACGCGGTCTCTCGGTGGCTGACATCTACGGAGCCATGGAGGAAATCCCATTGACAAAAGGAATCGATGAAGTAGTCGAACGTTGTCAATCAAGGAATATATCCCAGATAATCATTAGTGATACTCTCGACATCGCTGTTCGCTGGCAGGTCAACCGCTTGGGAATGACTGCTGGCTTTGGTGTCCCCGCCGTCCTGGATTTTGAGGATATTCAGCTTGAGCAAGAGACAACGCAAGAGCAGGCTGCCCCCTGGCTACCCGAAGCCCGGCTTTCAGGAAAGGTCCTCCCTTTTAACAAAGCCGGGTGCTTGTGGACATTCTGCAACAAAAACGGCGTACGGCTCTCCGACGTGGCTGTTGTCGATGATAGCGCGGCAAACATAGAGGCTCTCTTCAGACCAATTCTTGAGGCTCATGGGCTGGCTATTGCTTTCGGTCCGTCAGCCAAGGACGAGGAGGCTTTTCTGTCAATTGGCATCCCAGTCGTTCACCGAGAAGACGCCGCGATTCTGGACGAGATGCTCATGAAATACACCTAGGATAGCTGTACGCGTTTCACCTGCTGCCCCAGCACAACACTAGGCGGTTCGGGATGAGTCATGACCAGAGGATTGATAATCCGTTGGTCACTTGGTTCAGTTTTTTGCCGCATAGAAGCTAAAAACAGTTTATCATCTCGATTACCCGACAGGAAATCGAGGGCCAAAGACTCTCGTCCAAACTAACGCCTTGCGCTGACACCATGCCGCCACTTCCGCATGAACCATTTGCCATCAATATCTTATTCTCCAAGGAATAACTGCCTGGCAGTTGAGATTTCTAAGAATCTTGATGCCTGAGTTGAGATAGGATGCGAGTAGCTGATGAAAAAAAGGCAGCCAGTTCTCTCGCGAGCCTTTTTGCCGGCTTGTGCTTGCCTTTCTCCAAGTAACCAACAGTCGTCGGATCAACGCCCAACTGGCGAGCCAGATCTCTTTGACGAAGGCCCAAGAGTTGTCTATAAACACGAATCTTCTGGCCTAGGTTTGCGAATTGGATATCGAAGGGAATGTACCCAAGATGCTCGATTATCCCTGGCATATATCGAAAGGACGGGTTTCTCCGGTTTCTTTCCCAGTCACGATATGTGCAAGCAGTGGTTTGGAGTTTTGTTGCAACGTCTTTTTGGGTCATCTTCAGGTCCAGGCGTTTCTTTTTCAAATGGTCTCCTAACGTCTTCAATTCTTTGGGATAAGCAGCCGAAAGCGGTTTTTGAGCCCGTAGAGCCGCTTTGCAGAATGGCAACGCAGGTATGTCCTTGCGGCTATTTCGGCAGTGGTGCGAGAAAGTGCAAGTGTACGCCGGGACAGATCGGTCGATACCTGTCAAAGGTATCGGGTCCTTTGGTGGACAGGATTGATATTCACATCGACGTGCCGGCGATTAGTTTCCGCAAGCTGCGCTCGAAATCGGGCCAGCTCGACTCGGTTGCGATGAGGGCCGACGTCGTCAGGGCTGCCGGCGTACAGGCAGGGCGTTTCGGCAAAGGCAAGGTCCATACCAACGCCCGGATGAGCCACAAGCAGGTGGAGAAGTTCTGCAAGCTCGATCAGGCGGGCGAACTTATCCTCAAGCAGGCGATGGTGGAATTCGGCCTCAGCGCCCGCGCACACGACAAGATATGCAAACTTGCCCGCACAATAGCCGATTTGGCCGGCGCAGAGGACATAGCCACCGAACACATCGCAGAGGCCATAAGCTATCGAAAATTGGACCGGAAGTTGTGAATCCACCCTGCCAGGCAACTGTCATTTCGAGCGCAGCGAAGCGAAGTCGAGAAATCTGTCTTACAATTGCATAGACTATCCCGTTCGGACCCAGATTCCTCCACTACACGATGCTACGCATCGTTCCGGTCGGAATGACATCCCAGCGGCTGACGCCGACCATGTGCATTACATCGTACACAATACGAAATTCCAATCGGTTCTTGACTGATAATGAAAAGATTTGTAGATTCTGGCCGAGCGCGTGATTAGGCACGCAAATTAGGAAATTTATATTCTCAACTGAGGAAAGGATATTTTTGATGTTTACACTGATAATTGACGTTACGGCAAGGGAAATACTGGATTCCCGTGGAAACCCGACGGTTGAGGTGGATGTCATGCTCGAAGACAACAGCTTCGGCAGGGCCGCCGTGCCTTCCGGGGCCAGCACGGGGGCTTATGAAGCCGTCGAGCTGCGCGATACCGAGGCAAAGCGATACATGGGCAAGGGCGTCGAACAGGCCGTCAAGAATGTGAACGAGGTCATCGCTCAGGAAGTTATCGGCATGGATGCCTGTGCACAGGAAGAGCTTGACCAGCTCATGATCGAGCTTGACGGCACGGCGAACAAGGGTAAGCTTGGCGCCAACGCCATCCTGGGTGTTTCGCTCGCCGCCGCAAAAGCCGCCGCCGATTCTGCCGGGCTGCCTCTCTACAGGTATCTCGGAGGTTGCAGTGCGAACATCCTGCCGGTGCCGATGATGAACATCCTCAACGGGGGAAAACACGCCGATAACAACGTCGATTTCCAGGAGTTCATGATAATGCCCGTCGGGGCGAAGACTTTCCCGGACGCCCTGAGAATGGGCGCCGAGACTTTCCATACGCTCAAGAAAGTCCTCACCAGGAAAGGCTACGCCACCAGTGTTGGTGACGAAGGAGGCTTTGCCCCCATGCTCAAGAGCAACGAAGAGGCCCTTGAAGTCGTCACCGAAGCCATCGAGAATGCGGGATATAAACCCGGAAAAGATATCTCTATCGCCCTCGATCCCGCGGCTACGGAGATGTTCAGTAATGAAACGAAGGACTACAGCTTCTTCAAATCAGCTCCCGAGAAACGCATCTCTTCGGACGACATGGTCAAATACTGGGCCAAATGGGCCAGTGACTATCCGATAATTTCGATCGAAGACGGCCTGGCCGAGGACGACTGGGACGGCTGGGCAAAACTGAAAAAGAAAATCGGCGACAACGTACAGATCGTGGGCGATGACCTGTTCGTAACGAACACAAAACGGCTGGCAAAGGGCATCAAGCTCGACTGCGCGAACTCCATCCTGATAAAGCTCAACCAGATCGGCACTTTGACCGAGACCTTCGAGGCGATCAATATGGCCAAGAGGGCCGGCTGGACCGCCGTTATTAGCCACAGGAGCGGCGAAACGGAGGACAGCACAATCGCCGATCTGGCGGTTGCGACCGGTGTTGGCCAGATAAAGACCGGTTCGCTGTGCAGAACGGACCGAATCTGCAAGTACAATCAGCTTCTGAGGATCAATGAAGATCTCGCCGACGCCGCTCAGTACGCGGGTTTTATGTTTAAGTAATGAATCCGCCTGCTTTGCTGCGGGCTTTATTGCTTATTGTCTTTTTGAGCGTTGGTATTTGCCTTAACGACGAATCCCTGGGGTGTGCGAATCCCAAATGGAATGTGAGCGTTAACTTTCGGATTGACAAAACCATGCGGGTGCCGAAGGTACAACAACGGCAGGGGCACAGCCAATAGACGGACTACTCCTCACTGCCCCCGCAGATTCGTCGAAGCGAACAGCTTTATCGGGAAGGCGCCGTTGAAAAACGCGCGGAGAATGTATCTGACTTTTTTCGTACGAAAGGAGTATTTATGGCAGACAAACACGAAGAACCCAAAGATGAAATCGGTGATCTCAAGCAGGCGCTGGAGAACTTCGAGCAGGAAAAGGAGCGGGTCAGAGCTATTATAGGCACGATAGGGGGCGTGCCAAGTTTCAACACAAAGCTCATCAACATTGTGTTCATCGTTATAATAGTGGTCGCCGTGATCATTTCCTTGATTGTGGACGAAAAATGGCGGCTGTTGATGATCGAGCTGACAACGGTAATGTTGTCGGTGAAAATCATCTACATGATACATATCCAAATGCGGGTCAATCACTTCAAGTTCTGGATACTTTCAGCCATCGAATGGCGCATCAATGAAATGATGGTCCAGATAAAACAGCTCAAGAGGTAATTGATACGGAAGAGCCGGCCAAAATGGGCCGATACTACCTGATAGATGCAACTGCCTGTGGTCCTTGCCGGAGCACCGAGCGAGGGCAATAGATGGGAAAAATGGCGTCCGGCCTTGTTTTCTTGTTCAACTTGGCCGAGACTTATGCCGATAAAACTACCAAAGACTTGTAATTATTTTTGATAAAAGGAGACTGAGATGGGGATTCAAGATTGGTCTGAAGATATTATTCTCGTGGACTTGCCCCAGGAGCCGGAAATGGGAGATGAGCTTAAGACGGTTATCGGAATAGCGCGCGACAGGGGTGACTGCGAGGTGGTAATCGACTTTTCCAACGTCGATATAATAACTTCTTCCAGTATTTCCAAGCTCCTGAGGCTGCGCAAGCTATTGGCCGATTGCGGGCATCGGCTCGTTTTCTGTAGTGTTGCCGCGGCAACAAGAGGTATCTTTACGGTTACGGGCCTTGATGGGATTTTTGAGTTTGCCGACGACAAGTTCGTTGCCTTGGCAAGTTTGCAGATGGTCAGTTGATATGGATCAAAAAGCTCTGCGGCAAATCGAGCAGATAGTAGGTTATAAGTTTTCTGACAAGCGTTTGTTGGACAAAGCATTTACTCATTCCTCTGCGGTTGACGACCGCATCCTGAGCAATGAACGGCTTGAGTTTCTCGGAGACTCCGTTTTGGCGGTGGTCATCTGCCAGGCCCTGTTCGACAGGTTCTCAAGCTATCTCGAGGGCGATCTGACGAAGATAAAGAGTAAGCTTGTTTCGCGCGAGACGTGTGCTCGCGTTTGCGGACGGCTCGAGCTGCAAAAATTCCTGAAGGTCGGCAAGGGCATGGTCTCCAACCGCGCCCTGTCAGGCTCTCTTGCAGCCGGTGCGTTGGAGACTGTTATCGCGGCGATATATATCGATGGGGGGTTTGAGCCTGCCCGCGAGTTCATCTTGAGGGTTTTTGGTTCTTTGATTGAGGAATCGGACGCCGAGCAGGTTCAGGGCAACTTCAAATCCCTGCTGCAGCAGCACGCCCAGGAGCAGTTCAGTTCCGCGCCGTCCTATGTGCTGCTCGATGAGAAAGGGCCCGACCACAACAAGTGCTTTGAGCTGGAAGTTGTCATAGATGACCGTCATTTCACGAGCGCCTGGGGGACAAACAAGAAAGAAGCCGAGCAGAAAGCCGCCCTTAATGCTCTTGTTGAGCTGGGTGTTCTTGAGGAAGCCGCGGCCGAGGACGGTTTTTGATCCCGGCAGCCAACCCGAGCAGCAGACTTATCGATATGGCTTTCTTCAACGTCGGTATCATGCGAGTCTTCATCCCGGCTGCCGCATCGGGCAGGTTTTCCTTATACTGCTTCATCGCCGCTCCATAGCAATCCATGCGCGGCGCGCACCCTCAGCGCAGGACGAATCCGCAACAGATCTCGCCCGGCGCTGCTTACAGCGAGTACCATGATTCCCCTGCTTATACTCACCAAGTTGTGAAACAGCCGCCTTCACCCCAGCGCCGTGATCCACGATATATTTTCATATCTCGTATGTGTTTCCACGAGACCGATCCATCCAAGCAACCTACATGACCGCCGACTGCGCCGATCTGCTCCGATGGAGCACCATTGAAACTAACGTTTCCCGAATGGCCGGACTCCAAAATCGCCCCTCGGGGCCCGTGCGGGGCAAAGGTCATCAATTCATCGGCAGACCAGGCATTCAACTCCGTCACTATTGGCGTTGAAGGTTTCTCGAAGGACCTTTGAGGTGATACCCACTCGGCATTCGCCGGGTCCAACAATGGCCAGGGAGTGCCCCTGTGCCCCCCAAGATAATTATACCCGATCACATAGCCGTAGGGCTGGCCCTCAAAGACATAATACCACCCACCAGGCCGATCAAAAGGCTTTCGAAGCCAGGGACAGGAAAGACTGCGTTCGTCGCCGATAATTGTCACTAATGCGTTACGCATTGCTCTGGAAAGTATGGGAGTATGTTCATCTTCCGGCTCGCGAAAATCTGACAAGCCGAGAGGAAGACGCTCACCGTAGTCGCTCGCATAAGCCTGGATGCCGATTATGAACTGTCGGATATTTCCCATGCAGGCAACACGTCTGGCCTTTTCTCGGGCCCTGCCCAAGACAGGCACCAGCAGACCCGTCAGAAGTGCAATCACGGCAATGACAACGAGTAACTCAATCAATGTGAAAGCAGCTCTATGAGACTGAAAACGCATTTCTCGGTCTCTACCCTGCATTTTGATCTCAGACGACACGTCAAAGTCTTTGCCCCGTTTCGGCGATGTAGTCTTTCATATCCCGGTCATCTAGGAGGGCATCGACTGACGGCAACTTGCTCTGCCGCCCCTCAGTGGACTCATTCTGCTTTGTCATAAGCTGTCTCGATCTTGCATGAAAATGGGAGCGCTAATTGACGAACAAAACCTGATTCCATTCCCCTTTGCGCGCATTACGCAGTTTTGACCAATCCGACTTGCAACAACCACAACCTCTGACTCAGTTCGCCTCTTCCGGCGGTCGATACAAATTAATGTCATCGAAGAACATGAGACCCGAACCGCCGGCTTGCGGATTGTGCTTGTCGCCAAATCCGATAGAAAGCTTGTCTATGTCGGTCAAATCCACTCCCTGATCGGCGAACGCACTGAGGTCAATCGACCACTGCGTCCAGTCGCTTGTCCGTATTGCAACGGGATCGTCGTGATAAATAACCGCGGGTGTTTGCCGGGAGTTCGCGATGGCCACATACATCGGCTCAACAGCATTCGCCGGATCGCCGTAGAACCACAGCGACAGAGACCTGACGTCGTACATGGTCCAGTCACGCGGAGAATCCAATGTCATCGTTGCTTCGGAGTATTTGAAGTCGTTGTCGTAAAAATAGGGCATCGACTGCGCGCCACCGTGGACAATTGTCTGCTCAGCATACGGCGGTAGGAGATAGCCGATTTGTGAACCGTTGTTCGGAACGTCAAATCCATCGATCCAGGTTTGCCAGATAGCTTCGCCTCCCTGATCATAATCGGTATAGGTCTCAAAGTCATCCACGACTGCAAAATACTCATACCCGGAAGCATCCGGGAGTTTAAGACGCCACATGCTGCCGCCGTTAGTCCCTATATACAGAAATCTATTCTGATGGTCGATGTCGATGCACAGAGTCTCCAGAAACCCCAGACCGTCATTCTCCTGCTGCCAGGTCGTGCCTTCGTCCTGAGAGTTGTAGACGCCCCGGTAAGTCGCAGCGTAAATCGTTCCAGTGGCTCGGTCGTATGTAAAGTCTGAGGTCATATCGGTGATCCCAGTAGCATACCAGGTGCGAGTCCGGTCCCTGCCCTCAACGGTGCATTTGAAGATTCCCCTGGAAGTACCGATGACAACTGCATCCGCATCATAAGGACTTATCCAGATGGCATGTACAGTTTCATATCTCGAAAGCGCCACGGCAAGATTACTCGTGATATCCTGCCAGGTTCTCCCGGCGTCTGCTGAACGGAATATCGCCGGTTCACGGTTTTTTTCACCGCCGGCGTACACAATGGACGGATTACCCGCCGCCACGGCAATGGCTTGACACGAGGTGCCGTAATCTCCAGATGCCGGGAAGCTGCGCGTTGGCCAGGTGACTCCTCCGTTCGTTGTCTTTAAGACGACCATTGAGTACTGACCGGTTGTACTGTTGTAGTCACTTGCACCGGCATAAACGACATTTGAGTTGCTGGGGTCCTGGGCGAGACAGCCGCCGTTACTGAAGTCTTTATTCACTATTGACCAGACGGAACATCCGTCTGTGCTCATGAAGAGCTCGGCGCCGCCTCACCCATAGCCTTCCAGGATGAGCACGGAGTTCCGATTGTCGGGATTGATGAGGATATCACAAACCTGGCCGCAGGACTCGGGCGTGACGACATCCTCCCATGTATTACTTCTGCCCCTTCCATGTGCCATGAGATAGCCGCTGTTGTGGGCGATGATCACTGACGGATCCACGGCCAGAGCGTTGATACTTGCCGCGCGGATGCCACCGTGGGCTGTTGCCCATCTTGAGCCGGAGTCCGACGACTTGTAGAAACCGGTATAGGCTGAAACATGAACTGTAGAGGGATCCGCCGGAGCCACCGCAATATGTCCTGCTGAGCTTTTTATGCAATTGCTTCGTAAATTCCATGATAAGCCAAAGTTCGTACTGACCGCGATGCTCTCGTAAGCGCCCGCATAAATCCTGGATGGATCGACGGGATCGATGCTGATGGTGTTGACGTAGAGACGCGTCGGGCCGTGTGTCCACACCAACTCCTGGGTTCGTCCTGTTCTTGTGCCGCGATAGATGTACTCGCCTCCGACGTAGACCTTTCCATCGTCCGTGGGGTCGATGGCCACGCATTGGAAACGGCTGTAGGGCTCGGTCGTAAGGTCGCTGGAAATGTCCGTCCAAGTCTGTCCTCCGTCCGTACTCGCCATCAACGCACCGCCGTACTGGTCATTGACTTCTTTGGAACCCACCACGTACATGACGTTGGGATTGGTGGCGGAAATCGCCATATCATAAGGGTAGAAGTGCTCGTAGGTGAAGAACTGGGAAGCATTCCAGCTCAGACCTCCGTCGGTGCTTTTGAAGATGACCATGCTATCAGTGAAGGTGTTGTTGCTGTAGTCTGAGTAGTACCCCGCGGCGTAAACCTTACTGCTGTCTGTCGGATCTACACAGACGCGGTAGGCCCACCCGGCCGACTGAGGGAGTCGGCTTTCAGTCCAGGTCGCCCCGCCGTCCATGGAGCGGAAGCAGCTGAAACCCGAAATCGCATACAACGTCGAAAAATCGAAGGCACTCACGTCAGAAACGTAGGGGTAAGGAATTTCACCGATCTTGCTCCAACTTGCTCCCCCATCAGTACTCTTGTAAACATTTGGCGGAGAAGGACCGGAGGTGATTGCCGTTATTTCGTTGGCATCCTCCGGATGAGACATCGAGAAAATGAAATTTCCGCCCTCCGGCCCGAACGGTTCCCATGACTCGCAGAGCGCCTCCGGCGAAAGAATCAGCAAACATAAAGAGACAACCGGCACAAAGACAGGTAAGGGAACACGGAAAAGGCCGCCCCATCGTAAGGAACACATCGAAGCTTTCCTCATCGTTCTTGGCCTCCAAAGGTAATTTGGTTAGCCCCCACCAATTCGATTATACAACAATCTTAACAGCTTTCGGCAATGACTGCAAACAAAAAAACAGACTGTACTATCGACAGGGTGAATAATATGGTAGTAATAGACCGCGTTGTCAGCCGCTGCATCTATCAAACATTAAGCCTGCCCCTTCGACAAGCTCAGGGCAAGCTCTGAGCGAAGCCGAACGGGGCTCGTCGATGCCGGGGCCATAAATGAATTTGCGCAAAAGGACGTCGTTGGCGTCGATCAGGCGGTTCTCGCAGTCGTAGTAGTCAGTAGGGTGCGATGAATCGCACCGATAATGTGGGAACGTGTCAATGGTGCGATTCATCGCACCCTACATGATCTGCCTTTACGCCTAAATAATCCGTGTCCATCAGTGTAAATCAGTGTCTGAATAAAAAAAAATAAAAATTCCCTTGACAGAAAATACGGTACTATATATGATGTATATCTAACATTAACAATGAATGATTAACACTATAAACAATAGTAAATAGACAATAATCAATAATCATTTCAGAAAGGGGTTTTCTCATGTCAACCGAAGCTCAAATCAACGCCAATCGACAAAACGCTCAAAATTCAACCGGCCCTAAGACCGCCAAGGGCAAGGCCGCCGTCGCGCAAAATGCGCTCAAGCACGGGCTATTTTCCGCCGCCGACGTTGTCTTCGACGAGCAACAGGAAGACTACGACCTGCTGAAAGAGAAAATGCTGGCCGAGATGCGCCCCGCCGGCTACATGGAATTGATATTAGCCGAGCGGATTGTCAGCCTCTCATGGCGGCTAAGACGTGCTGAGCGTATGCAC
>NJBM01000013.1 GCA_005223045.1 Planctomycetes bacterium B3_Pla
AGGTGAGATTGCTTCGTCGCTCCGCTCATCGCAATGACAAAAGCTCCATTTTTATGTCATTGCGAGCGATTCGCAGAATCGCGTGGCAATCTCAGGCGTCACGGTGGGACTTTTTCAACAGCCCCGCTGACTCCTGTTTTTTTTAGATTTCAGTTGACGTTCGACATTTTTGTAGTATGATATTGATATAACTAATAGAATGTAGAATACAGAAGTCAGAATACAGGAGACTTTGCCATTTACGATTTACGATTTGCGATTTACGATTTTTTCTTTTATTCCGCGTAATCAGCGAAATCCGCGGTTATTGACTATTTCTTGGTGTTAATTCGTGGCTACATTTGAAAAAACAAAGCCAATCTCGTATATCGTATTGCGTATTGCGTATTGCGTATGTCGTGTGGCGCAGAGCGCTTTTGACGGAGCAACGTTTGAAAAACAAAGCCAATTCAAAGCCAATTTTGTTGTCTTACCGCCGAGAACGCAGAGTGCGCAGAGGTTATTAATGTTCATTCGTGGTTAAGTCATTTTGAAAAAACAAAGCCAATCTCGTATATCGTATTGCGTATTGCGTATGTCGTATGGCGCAGAGCACTTTTGACGAAGCAGCATTTGAAAAACAAAGCCAATTTACTCGTATTGCGTACTCCGTGCTGCGTGCTGCGAAAAGGAATTTGAAAAAACAAAGCCAATCTCGTGTCTCGTATATCGTATTGCGTATATCGTATGTCGTGTGGCGCAGAGCGCTTTTGACGGAGCAACGTTTGAAATAACAAAGCCAATCTCATATGTCGTATTGCGTATGTCGAATTGTGAATTTAGGATTTTGCCTTATGTCCTGTGCTCCTCTCCGTGCCTCTGTGGCTATGAGTCATTTTGAAAAAACAAAGCCAATCACCGGCCTTCGGCCGGAAACTCGAAACCCTAAATCCTAAATCCTAAACAAATCCGCTCTTCTCTGTGTTCTCTGCGGTCTCTGTGGCTAATAGAAAATGCAAAACAAAGCCAATTTTGTGTCTCGTATATCGTATTGCGTATATCGTATGTCGTATGGCGCAGAGCACTTTTGACGGAGCAACATTTGAAATAACAAACCCAATTCAAACCCAATTTCACGATCCCGCGTCTCTGCCGTGGAGACAGCGGGAAGAAGAAAGGATGTGGTGAGGCGCCGCTTTGATTCGGTATAGGCCCTTTAGTTTCTCACGCTAATGTGCGATTACGCTGGATATTCTAAAGACCGGCAGCAACAGTGCTATTGCGATGGTCCCGATGATTGTCCCCATGATTGTTATCATTACCGGCTCTATGAGCGCCATGACGCTTCTGATCGAAGCTTCGAGTTTCTTTTCGTAGAACACCGATATTTTGTCGCAGACTTCGCCGAGCTTTCCGCTCTTTTCTCCGGCTCGAAGCATCTGGATGATGCCGGGTGCGATCAATTCGCCGCCGGGCGAGATCAATATGGACTCCGACAACTGGTATCCGTCCCGAATCTTCTGATCGACCGCGATCCAGAGTCGCTGGAAATAGTAATTCTGGCATGATCCCTGCATCACTTCTATTGAGTCGAGCAGGCTCACGCCGGTATTTACCATTGTCGCCATAATGCGCATGCTGCGTGTGACCACCGTGTCGACGAACATGGTGCCTACTACGGGTGTTCGGATCTTGATGAAATCTATCACCATCCGGCCGGACAACGTCCCGGCCCAGTAGTAAAGTCCGACGAAGCCAAAAATAGCCGTCGTTACGATGCCTGTCATTATCCGGAAGTTGCCTAATATCTTGCTGAAACTCACCAACACCTGCGTAAGTTTGGGCAGCGCTGCTCCCCGGGCTTCATAGATTCCCATGAACCTCGGCATGACGAAGAACATCAGTGTCCCCGTCGCAGCTACGGCCATGAGGGCCATTATGAACGGATATGTCATCGCCCCTTTAATGCGTTTTCTGGTCTCGGACTCGAAGTCCAGGTAGCCGCTGAGCACATTGAGCATTTCGGCCATTTTGCCTGACGCTTCGGAAGCCTTGACCATACTGATGAACATAACGCTGAAAATTTTCGGATAGGTTGCCAGCGCTTTTGAGAAATTATCGCCGCTCTTGACCTTTTCAGCGACGTCCATGATTGTCGTTTTGAATGTTCCGCTCTTTCGCAACGAGGCGGATTCCGCGATGGCGTCAAGCGCATCGCTGAGCACCACTCCGCTATCAAGCATTACGGATAATTGCGTCGTGAACAGTATAAGCTCGGTTGGCTTTACCCTCGCTCTGGATAGCTCCGGACCGGCAGGGACCTCAGCCTTCCGCAAGGTCTTGCTGTAATCCTTTTCCATTGGCGGGCCCAAATCCGTCTCGATACCTTTAAGAGCCCTCCCGGAGCTTTTTTGGCCTTGTTGGTGCTCGGCGCCGATGGGCGGTGATTCTTCAGTGTCCTTTGCAGGATTGAGCTGTTCTGAAGTTTTTGCCGCCGAAACAGTCATTTTGATTGTCGCTTCGCTTTTGCCGATTCGCGATTCTCATGGTCAAAATCGTCAATCGAATATTCGGAAATCCAGAATTGTCTAAACCTCCGCCTGTGTTGTCTGGAGCACTTCCTCAATGGGGATGATTCCGGCCTTGACCTTTTCAATGCCGTCCGCCTGCAGAGAAACCATTCCAGTGGCAAGTGCTTTTGCCCTGAGCGTCTTCAAACTCGCCCGATCATTGATCATCTCCATAATCATCTCGTTCGGCACAAACAGCTCGTGAATGGCAATTCGGCCGGTATAGCCCGTGTTCCGGCATTTCTTGCAGCCTACCCCACGATAGAACTGCTCGAATTTGCCGCTCGATTTTTCAGCCACTTTTCTTATGCTCGATGGCGGCTCATATTCTGTCTTACATTTCGGACATATCTTGCGCACAAGCCGCTGGGCCAGAACCGCAATCAAAGAGGCGCTCACCAGATAAGGCGCGATATCCAGATCCAGCAAACGTGTCACTGCGCCCGGCGCATCGTTCGTGTGCAGAGTCGAGAGGACCAGATGGCCCGTCAGCGCCGCCTGCACCGCGATGTTGGCTGTCGCCTGGTCACGAATCTCGCCGACCATTATTATGTCCGGGTCCTGCCTCAACAGACTTCGCAGCGCCGTCGAAAACTCAAAACCCGCAGGCTGGTTCACCTGGAATTGATTTATTCCGCCTATATTACACTCCACGGGATCTTCCACCGTGCAGATGTTGACATCCTCGTTGTTCAGCTCAGACAGGCCGGCGTAAAGGGTGGTATTCTTGCCCGAACCGGTCGGACCTGTCACCAGGACTATGCCGTTCGGAGATTGTATTACCTTTCTGAACAGTTTTAGATTCTCGTAGGTGAATCCGAGCGATTCAAGGTTGAACAGGACCTTCTGCGGATCGATGACTCTTATGACCACCTTTTCGCCGAAGTTGCCTGGCATAACCGACACTCGCAAATCGATCGGCCTGCCTTCCACCAATACATGGATACCGCCGTCCTGCGGAAGACGCCGCTGGGCAATGTCCATCTCAGCCATAATCTTGATACGAGAAACAATCGCAGAATGCATCTGATAAGGCAGGCACATCTTTTCATACAATTTACCGTCCACTCTGTATCGGACCCTTAGCTTCTTATCGTCGGGCTCTATGTGAATGTCGCTGGCGTTCTCCCGTACTGCGTTATAGAGCTGATAATTAACCAGCTTTACAACCGGCGATTGCCCGGCTATCTCCTCAAGATTGCTGATATCCTGCGTAATATTCTCTATCAAAGAGAAATCTTTCAGCCCTTCTTCATCGATTATGTCATCAATAACAAAGACATTAGCCGCCGGCAAATGTGTCTGCAAGGTCGCCTTGATATCCTTGCTTGTTGAGCATACTATCTGGACCTTGCAGCCGCTTATGCGTTTTATTTCATCTATCAGGAAAACATTTGACGGCTCACTGACCGCCACTGTGAGCACACCATTGACCTCAAACAGCGGCAAAACGATATGTTCTTCGAGGAAATCTCTTGGCAGCTTCTCGATTACCTTTGGGTCGCATATCTTCGGACCAACCTGTGCATACGGCACCCCGTAAGCCTGGGCAAGCGCCGAGGCTATCTGGTTATCGGTGCAGTAGCCCATCTCCACGAGAAGCTCGCCGAGCAGCTTGCGATGACCCTCTTCTCTCTGCTCAGTCAGGGCTGTTTCGATCTGCTCGGCAGTCACGATATTGCGTGCGAGCAGTAACTGCCCGAGCTGCATCTTGTTTTCCGCCGCTATCTGGCTCATATTTCGAATTTCGAATTTACCCGGTTCAATCGGTTCTCCGGGGGGACAACCTACGCAAAACTCTTTACGGCCTCTGTAAGTTCCGCGTAGTGGTCAAATTCATTTTCAAGTCGAGTGATTTCCAGGATTCTAATACAGTTTTCATCAAGCCCCGCCAATCTCAGCTCACGTGTGTTTTCATTGCAGTACTCGCGCGACCACAGCAACATTTCAAGACCCTTGCTGTCGATGAATCCCACGCCGCTCATATCAAGCACCACGCAAGTCATGCGGTTCGTGACAATGTCGGTGATGGTGTTCTGAAACAGCTCGGCAACATCGGAGTCCAGCTCACCCTGCAATTCGACAACCGTCACATCGTTATAATCCTGTACTTTGACTTTCATCTGATTAGCGTCCCCACGGCGGCGGCACCATATTCCTCAGGCCCCCTTTCTCCGTAAATCTCGCCGATACCATCCCGTATCATGTTCCACAATCGGGAGATATCGCTGTCGAGAAACAGTCTGCCGAGTTTCTCATCGAACTGCGTACCCAATCCTTTCTCTATCTCGTCGAGCGCCCGTTCTACGGTCATGGCATCTCTATACGTCCTCTTTGACGTCATTGCATCAAAACTGTCCGCCAGCCCGATAATTTTGCCGGTCAGCGGTATTTGCTCGCCGGTCAAACCGTCAGGGTATCCCCTGCCGTCAATCCGTTCATGGTGGCACAATACGCCCGGCACAATGTCCCGCATTTGTTTTATCTCACGTAAAATGCCCGCGCCTATCGATGGGTGCTTCTTTATGCAACCAAGTTCCTGCTCGGTCAGCTTGCCGTCTTTGCGCAATACAGATTCGTCTATCCCTATTTTCCCTATATCGTGCAGCAAGCCTGCTAAATAGATCCTGTGGATTTGTTCCTCATCCAGAGGTTCCTTGTCGCAGAGCCGCTCGGCGATCCATCGGGAAATAAACGCAACCCTTTCGGAATGGCCGTGCGTGTACTTGTCTTTGGCGTCAATGCTGCTTGTCAGTGCCTTCAGAGAACCGATGAACAAGTCCTTGAGGTCATTGAACAACCTGCCATTCTCGATGAACACGGCAGAGCCACCAGCCACCGAATTGAATAGCTTTATATCGGTGCTGTCGAAATCCTGCTTGCCGATCCTGTTGACCGCAACCATCACCCCCATTACGCAGTTGCCGTTTGGAGATGCCGCTGCAAAGTGAGACTCCGCTTTTTCTTTGCCGAACAAAGGCACGGCAATAATATTCTTTATCCGATCCGGCCAGTCGTATTTGAAAGCCGAGTCTACTTCGCTGTCCAGCAGTGCTTCCTTGCCGTTGTTTATTTCCTCGATTAGCCGGCTGTGCAGGATCGCTGCCATCTGGTCGTCCATATCTATCAAGCCTGAGCCGGCTGCTATGCCCCACCGCTGTGTGCCGTCTATGATTTTTTCGAGCAGTATCGCGATGCCATCGACGAAGACAATTTCGGTCAGGCTGTCACAAGCCATCTGCAGAAAGTTAGAGTCTGCTTCGGTGACCTTCATGTTTGTGCCGAGCTTGTGAAGCAGAACCAACTCTTCGTAGGTTTGCGATAGTTCCGTGCTGACCTTTTCAATTTGTTCTTCAGCTTTTGTCTCGGCCTGGAATTTCTCGGCCAAGAGCCTGAGCATTTCAGCGAAACACTCGTGGTCTGTTTGAATCGAATCGGCGTCGCCCAAGTCAATCAATGCTGTTGCAACACAACGTTGGCGCCCATTGTCGAGACGAGCGGATTTCAAAACGACAGCCAAGATACTATTTGTATCGCCGAATCGCCGGACCGGTGTGTCCGCTTGATCGGGACAGGTATCCAGGCCGCTTTGGTCTAAAGCCTGCCGACTCCACTTTGTTAACTGTTCGGCACTACTCTTGAATTCGCCACCTTCGCACAACAGGGCCAGTTCGCTATCGGCGTTGCAGACTGCAAAACTGACGCCGAATTTCTCTATCCTGCCGCCAAACTTCTCCAATTCGCGCAGTTGTGATGGGCTGAAACTTTTCCTTGCGGTGTCCAACATAACTCCTGTCCGGTTGCTAACTGTCTCAACTCATCAACTGTCACTTACCAGTTCTTTTTGATACAGAATGTCTTCAATGTTCTCCAGCAGCTCCTTGGGACTGAACGGCTTGCTCAGACACCCCGATATTTGCAGTTCGTCCTGCTGCTCCTGCGAAATGGCAAAGCTTCTGGCAGTCAGCATAATCACGGGTATGCCTTTTGTTTGCTCATGCTGTCGAAGATTTCCCACAAGCTCCAAACCCGTCATAAGCGGCATTTGATAATCCGTGACGATTATGTCCGGCTTCTCACTGAGAGCCAACTCAAGAGCCTCGACACCGTTGTCGGCCGACATAACCTCATAACCATTATTGCGCAGTTTTATCGCTACCACATGAACAATGTGTATCTCGTCATCCACAACCAAAACTCTCTTGTCCGCCATTATTCTATCTCCGCATAAAATTGATTAGCAACATACGGCGTTAAACGCACGATTTTCATGCCACTGAGGCCGCCTCTCTTCTCGCGAAAGGCAGCTCAAAACCAAAAGTACTCCCCTTGCCGACACAGCTTGTTACAAATACTCGGCCATCGTGAAGCGTTTCCACTATTTGCTTAACAAGGTTCAAACCCAGGCCCGTTCCTTTCGCCTGCTTTTTGTTGACGCCAACCCTGTAAAACTTGTCAAAGACATGTTCTATTTCATCTTCAGGGATGCCGACCCCCGTATCAGCCACACTGACTCGGACCAGAGACGCGACCTCATCGACTTCGGTTTCGATCCTGACTTTTCCCCCGGAAGGAGTATATTTGACAGCGTTACTTAGCAAATTGATAATGACCTGCGAAATCATGTCCCGGTCCACGTGCACCTGGTCGAACACGATCGGCTTTTGTCCGGTAACCTTAATATTCTTTTCTTCAGCATAGCTTTTTATCATCCGCAACTGTTCTTCTATTAGTATTGTCAGGCTGATCGGCTCTTTGTTTATTTTTACAAGACCCGATTCTATGCGCGAAGTATTCAAGATGTCCTCGATCAGCCGGTTCAATCTCTTTGCCTGACTTTGAATCACCGAGTAGAACTCTTTCCTCGTTTCTTCGTCGTCAGCTTCGCCGTCAACAAGCATCTCTGAGTAGGCCGTGATAGAAGCAAGCGGCGTTTTCAGCTCGTGCGACACATGACCGACAAAATCATTCTTCATTTGCGATATTTCCTTTTCTCTGGTGATATCGTGCAACACCGCCACGGCCCCACAAACCTGCCGGCTCTGGTCATAAACGCACGAAACAATGCAATCAAAAGTTCCTCGTCCCTGGTCGCCCGTGAACTCGATTTCCTGTCTCGTTGCCCGGCCTTTACTTTGTTTGCTACGGCTAACAAAATTCGCAAATTCGCTTTTATCCGCGTCTATCAGCTCATTGAGATTTTTGCGCTGCGAATTCCTGAAATCGAAATTGAAGAGTTGGCCCGCAGCTTCGTTCGCCATCAACAGCCTGTCAAGCTCATCGACAACAATCACGGCATCGCGAATGCTGTATATGATCGCTTCGGTGTTCTGCTCTCGCTTTCGTGAAAGCTGTACTTGAAGCTGCAAGTCCTTGATATTTGCTTCGTACTCATCCGTATCAGCCGCATTGCCGCGAAGACGCTCACGAACAGCGTTGCGCAATTCGTCCGTCTTTGTCATCCTCAGTGCAGCTACGAATTTTCCGACGGAACCGGCGTCATCCGCCGGATCATCCTCGATAAGTTCAGCTACGGACGTGATCGTCCCAGCCAGCCTTAGCAAATGCCAGCCGAGTAAGATCACGCCCACAGCCATAACGACGCAGCACGCCGGCACAACGGGTATCCGCTGCATATAACCGACGGCACGCCGAGCATCTTCCGCGCCGGAGTCGCGCCACGCAGCCAGGCCCGCTACAAGCAGACTGCAGGCCACAGCTAACGTGACTACCACATATAGATTTCTTCCAAATCTCAAAACCACGATCCCGGCCATTCTCAAAGTTCAAATTGCGATGCAGTTTCCATTCAATGCTTATTTCCTATTCCATTTGGGAGCTTCTTCCTCGTCAATGTTTTCAAGCATGATCCTCTCAAGCTTTTCCACATCGGCCGGGCTCGCCTCTGAGATGATTCGTTCCTTCAACCGTATTGCCTCGAGATATGTCGGACGACGATCGAGTGAAAACCTGAGTTGTCTCATGGAAGTCTCGAAGTCACCTTCAATGTAGGAGTTAACGGCTTTCGTGTAATAATCACCCGCCAATCTCGGCCTGCCCAGCCACTGCAACCCATCCTTTGCACCGAATCTCTTGCGACGGACGTCATTTGCTCTTTCAACTCCTTCTACATCAGCCGGCTCATTTATGATATGGACGGTGAGCAAAATGATCACTTCTTCACGTTGCGAACTGTCAAACGTACCCCTGAACAAAGCGCCGACGATAGGTATATCACCCAGCAGCGGAACCTGAGAGCGCGCTGCTACTATTACGTCCCTGAACAGACCGCCGATGACAACAGTCTCGCCGTCTTTGACCATGATATTGGACAGGCACTGGGTCACGTTTTCGTTCGGAACACCATCAGCATTGAGCGCACCTGAACTGTCCTTGGGATGAATGTCCATTCGGATATAACCATCGTTGCCGATATAGGGTCGGAAGCTCAGGAATGTACCGGTATCGAGGAATTTGACTTCACCCTCTGTGGCAATTCCGCCCGAACTGATGGTCGTGCTGCTGCGGTAACCGAGCTTGTTTCCGATCAGCACCGAGCCTTCCTGCTTGTTCACCGCAAGAATCTTGGGATTGGCAAGCACCGTGGTGTCGGTAACGGCTTCCAATGCATTTATGAAAGCCATCGTATTTCCACTTTGGACGCCTACTCTAAGACCATCCGTAAGAAATGAAAAACCAGTAGTCTCGATTGGTGCTCCAATATCCAAATTAATTGCAGGATAGCCAGTTAGTGCAATGCCATCCATAAAGTTCAAGTTCACCCCAAGCTCCATCCCTTCATCCAAAATCGCGCTTAGAATCGTCGCCTCAACCAAGACCTGTTTAGGCCTGACATCAATCGACCTGATAACCTCTGCGGCGAGTTTAATCTTCTCAGGATAATCGTACACAATGATCATATCGTTCAGAGCCAAACTGTCACCGCCAAGGGAGGCAGTCGCGGTCGTACCACCCCCCCCACCGCCAGACACCTCTGCGACACCCGTCTCGGCTGGTGTGGTGGTCTCGACAACGGCATCACTGCTCAGGACCGGCACGATCAGTTTCTTTGCCTCTTCGGCGGTAGTGTAGTACAAGGTGAATATCTTGTGCTCCTTCCGATCAGGATTTTCCATGATCGTCTGGTACTCAGCGTTGGTGTACACCTTAATCAGGTTGCCCGTTTGCTCATACTTGAAATTCCCACCCAGGATCGCGTCCATGGCCTCCTCGAAGCTTACATCCGTCAGGCCCCTGAACGCCAACGCACCGTCAACACTTTGTGTGGGCACAATATTCTTCTGATACGCGTTGCCGAGCATTTGCAGAGCCCTGCGCACGCTAAACTCTTCCTCGAACTTAAACGATTGAATGGGCTTAGTATCTGCGCCACCTCCACCTGTCCCAGCGTCGGCGACAGCGATTGCCGCCATTAGAATCGGCACTAAACTCCATAAGTACAACTTCATCCCTATTTTGCTTTTACCTTTTGAATTTCTGTCACGATACATAATTTGCTCCTTTTCTCAATTTTCTGTCATTGACACCGGCGGAAGTTTCAACGTTATTTCCGCCTTTCTACACCTTATTACCACCGTATTTTCCTTAATCTCAACCACTTCACATACATACTTGTCCGCTCCATCTCTGATGAGCAGTGTTTCCCCGGCCCGCAATGAATTGTTGTTGATAAAAACCAGGGGTTCCCCGCGCAACAGTATTGCCTGCAACTTCAGCTTCTCCGCAACTTTTCTAATTATTTCTTCGTCATCACTTGAACCTACATTTACTTCAACAATATCAGTCTGTTTTCGTTTCTTTCCATTCACGAAATGCTGCCAGCCGTCCGAGGCAAAAAAATCCCTGACGATTGCATCATTTCGACCTGCCACTTTCGGCAACTCTATAAATAACACCCTGTATCTCTCGTTGACCTGGTTTCCGTGTTCCATTTGTCCTGTCATAAGTGCTGCTTCAGCTCCTTCCGGCGCCTTCTTGGTAAACACCTTGATCCACATAAAGACCATCACTGTTACCAAACATAACGCCGTGACGCTTCTTTTCTTGTCCTCAGCCAATCGCTTAAGAAGCTTCTTGGCTCCCGTACTGCTATTTCTAACACTCTGTTTCATCCGAACTCTTGCTTGTTGTTGCCTACTACTTTCTCCTTATCCTTGTCCAATTCCTGTTATCCTTGTCCAATTCCTGTTATCCTTGTCCAATTCCTGCCTTGTAATAAACGACTACGTCCGTCTCCACGCTCACCTGGCCTCTATAGCTGTTGTCATTAGTGAATTTTACCTGCTCGATGCGAACCAACCTGTCCAGAGCTTGCAACCGACGGTAGAATTCAGATATCCGCGACAATTCACCATCGCACTGCATACTGACCGGAATACAAATAAACTCCTCGGCTTTTACTTCCTTGCCAGGTGTGATTACTTGATCCGTCAGGCTATGCTCTTTCATTAAATCGGCGATTCTATGCAAAAACTTACCAAGGTCTCTTTGGTCTGGTATGCTTGCCTCGTAATCTCCAAGCTCGTCCTGGAGCTTGAGCATCTGCTCCTCGATCAGGGGCAGTTGCTTGCCGTCGGCAGCTCCCTTGGCGATCACAAGTTTCTGCCCGTTTTTGACCTGCTCGATAGCCAATATCTTCCTGCGCAAAGGCATATACTTAAACAGCACAAAGGCGAACATAATCGACCCGGCTATGACATATATCCCCAATTGTTGTCGCTGGATAAACAACATCTTTATATCTTATCTCCTATATTTGCGATAATTTGCCAGATAGCAATTCATCTCAAACTCACTTACCCGGACAGTTCCCTTTCCGGTCTCAGGAGTCCTCTCGGCAGCGCCAGTAACAACGCGAAATGCAGGGGCAGGAGTGGCCCTGTTGGACTCTACTGTTGCGCTTCTCGAAAAGGACGGTATAACCTGACAGAAATACGGCGAGTCTTCCAACTTGCATATTAGAGCCGCCACGTCGCCCGCATCTGCCGCCACACCGGCTATCACCACTTTAAATCGCACGTCGCCGAGCGGCAGATCCCGCCTTTTGAGTGACTTGGTCCGCCGGACCGCCCTGACGACAGCCCCTGTACTCGCGGCGGATTTGGCCTCCGGCTCGTCGGCAAATTTCTCCGCAAGAAACTCCACTTTGCTGAGAACTATCCTTTCTCCAATCAAAAAACTCATTTCTCCAAGCACATTAGCCACATCGATCCTGGAATCGATCTCTTTTATTGATTCTCCTTTCTTCTGTAAGACTCTCAATTCACTCTCAAGCTCAGTCACTCGCGCCGAAACACTTTCTGCTTCGGCTTGTCGTTTAGCCATTATGACGGACTCGGCCTTGGCTCTTGAAACCGAATACGTGGCAGCGAAACTCCACACAATCATCATGGCATACATACCGGCCAATGCCAGGTGCTGCGTGCGATAACTGACTTCACGCCGTATACCGCTCTTGTACCATTCCGGAAGAAAATCAATCTCTTTCATAGCTGACCCGTGACCTGTTTTTTCGCCTGACAGTTGTCGTCTTTGGCTTCATTCCAGCCCTTGAGACTGAGCCCAACAGCCACCGCCCACTCACAAAGCAAACCTTCTCTGTCACTGTCAAAATGGACCCTCGCCCTCTCGCTCGACAAATCGAAGCCTCTCAACGGCTCGGCCACTTCAACCTTGACTGTCAATTGACGCCGCAAGACATCAAGCAGAATGTCTTCGTATGCTCCACCTCCCGCAAAAACCGCTCGCTCCATACGCTTGCCTCTGAATGTCACCGTATAATATCTAAGACACAGTGATATTTCTCTTGCCAGGTCTTCTGCGACCGCACTTATTGCATCAACAATCACTTGCTGCGTCGATACGTCCAGCTTTTGTCTCTTCTCGGCGCATTTGTCTTTTGTCGAATCCGACTTTTGCGTCCGAGAATCTTTTTGGGTCCTGAGCATCCCTCGCAGACTCTCAGCTTCACTGGTGTTGATTCCTAATTTGGCGGCAACTTCCTGAACAAAGTTCTGTCCGCCAATCGGTATCTGTTTAACAAAGCTGATCTTTCCCTCGGGGCCAAAAACCACCGTGGTAAAGCTGCTTCCCACATCCACAAAAACCGCCGTGCGGTCCCTGTCCTCCCGACGTCTCAGTGATCTCTCAAAACTCCTAAACAGTGCACACGGAATCGTATCTATCGCCACCGGTCTAAGCCCGGCGCACTCCAGCGTCTCAATGTGGCCCTTTAGTGTTTCATTATCTGTGGCCAACAAAATCAACTCGCTCTTGACCTCATTGCCCTGCCGGACATTGCCGGCAACTACGTAGTCCATCGCATCTTTGTCCGGATCCAATCCAAAACGCTGGACGACCTCCTTTCGCAAAGCCTGCTCGATCTCATCGGTTTCCACTTCAGCCAGCCGCAGACTCGTGATTCTCAATTTGCCGTTCGGCAGGCACGAAATAACGTTTCTTCCATCAAAGTTGCCCCTGTCAAGCATTTGTCTTATTGCCGAGATGACAAATTTGTTTCTTGCCTGCTCGTCGTCAATGATACCTTCGGGAGTGCGAACCTCGTCTGCGGCAAGAACAGATATCTGCTCCTCGTTCATCAGCAGTTGGATCATCTTGATAGAATTGTGACCTATGTCCAATCCTATCGGACGCAGACCTCGAGTTTTCAGACCCCAGCTCATCATTTACTATCTTCTCTCTTTAGTTTGCTCTCCGTCGCTGACGTACTGATTTGTCATCCTGTAAGAGACGCCAACCGCAACCAACGTTATTTCCGTATTTGTCCTTAATTAATGGAGACGTATCCTGTAACGTGCTCTACTGTAATTGTTACGGTCGTCGTCCCTGCCTGCAGGCCCACAGTGCCTCCGCTGTCCGGACTTCCAAGGCAATCGAATTGAACGCTTGTGGTCGCGTTAAAATTCGCATTGGCGATGTCAACCTTATTGAGCCTGCCGTCGTTTTTAAAATCGACGATGTAATCAAAGCTCGTCTTCACAGGATGCTTTATTACGATACCGGCTTCATCCACTATTTTATAGCTCTCGACGCCCGGATCGAATACCATGGAGTATTTCTGCCCTCTACTGATTGCCATACTCCTGGCGTATTCCAAATCTCCGGCGATCATGTTTGACGCAGACCTGATTTGCACGCTGGCCGCCGAACTCATCATTGGTATGGCCACCAGCGCCGCTATTGCGATTATCATAACCACAATAATTAACTCTACTATGGTGAAACCGCTGCGTGGACTTGCGTAATCGTGCCCTGCACGCCTCTCTACGTGCGAATGACGCAGCTTTGCCGTCGGGTATATTAATGCCGCCATTGTCACTAACCTCCTCTCTGTCTCTATGTTTCGGTTTCGGTATTTCATCATCATCATCCTCCGCTTCTTATTTTCGTCCTGTTCGAGACGCATCTTTACCTCCCGGCCGGCCGCCGCGAGTTCCCTGTCGGGTCCTTTATGTTATCAGACCTCACGAAACTCACAGAACCGGCAGCTTTGCAAACCGATCCTCTTGTCCACAACCGGCAAAAAGACGATACAAATGTCATTTCCCATGCTTTCTATGGTTAAAGTCAACAGAATTGCCACAATCGTCAAAACAAGACGGTGGAAACTATGGGGTTATTCCGATATTCCGAAGGCTACAGATATGCAGTTATCACCGAAAACATATTTTGAATTTTTCTTCTTGTCAGATGTAAAGGCCGATAAGCATCAGTTATTCGCCGGCGTTGCCGCCGCCCTCTAATTCCTTTCGATACCTCTGAAAGATGCTCCTGCAGCCTGGCTCCAATTCTTTGCCACGCCCGCTGCCGGCCACGTCCGAATAGCCGCCGCTGAAGGGACAGCCGTGATGTCGATCACAATTGAACTTAAAGCCGATCCGTCAATGCCTCCGTTGGCGACAAAAAGGGCGCCGTCAATATCCATGCTTTGCGCACCGGTAGTGACGGCTATTCTCTGACCGATCTGGGCAAGCCCCGTAACCTGCAGGGTCGCACCGTCTTCTATTATCAGCTCGCCGCTCACAAGAAGAGCCGGAAAGTTTTTTACTGCGGTGATCACATTGTTTGTGCCGCGTATGGTAAGATCGCCGGCAACCACCAACATGCCGTTTATGGTGACGTTACCGTTAAAACTTACAAGATTATTTGGATCACCACTGCTGTAAAGAACCCCCGCCGGATTGCCGCCGCCAGGAACAAAAGTAACGTTTGAGATGTTTGGATCGATTATATCAACTGGATAACTTGTAGAATTGATATAATAACTCGAGTTGAAGTCGTTAACATCGAGCCCGCAGAAGTCAACGGGCGTTCCGGGAAATACCTCATTTTTCTGTCCGGTCAGATTTGATGCGATAATGCTGCCGCTTGCGAACGCGTCGCCCGCGATGGCGCCGTCGCCTGATAAATTGCCGTTACAATAGACATCACCATTAACCGTAACTAACGATGAAATTGCAGTGCTTGCCCCGGCCCAGTACGCAATGCAGGGGTCGAGCCGCAGTTCCGCCCCTAAGCTGCTGCGAACTGTCTTTACTGCAGCATCCAGCCTGTACGCATCACATGTTATTTGGTAGTTGCGCTCACCCGGCAGCTTAACCACATTGACATCATAGTAATCATCGCTGCCCGCAACCAACTGCTGAGCCACAGCGCCAGTCCAATATGCCGAACCTATATCCTGGGGATTAAGAATAAGGCCCCTGGCGTGCTCCAGGCCGGATTCGGCCAGGTAGTCCATCTGCGTTCGCATTACCATGTTCTGACCACAGGCCAATTCAACATCGCTCTGCGACAAGAAACCCAATGCCAAAATCGTTATCGTCATAACGATAAACAGCACTGCGAGCAGCGCAACTCCGGGCCTGCCGGCTATGTTCTTTTTTGCATTCATAATACAATCCTACATCTTCATCTTCTTGTTTTTTGTGCGTGTTTTTCAAAAGCCTGCTTCCTAACTTATTATGAAACAACATCTTATATAAAATGCTAAATCCGCGAAAATCCGTGGTTTCAGTTGTTTGGTTGCGGCTAAAGGCTGCGCTGGATTAATCGTCGTCGCTTACGATTTCGCCGCCGCCGTCGAGCAAGTTTCCAGCCCAGCCGCGGAGTGCGGCGCTTATCTGATACTGACGGACAATGTTGTTCTCAAGAATGTTAAAGTTGATACTCACAAATTTGCTCTGCGGCGGCAATACGTCAAAGCCAAACAGCACATTACTGCATTGCGGTATTAGCATCGTGTATTTTATGTCGCTGCTGTATGCCAGCCACCAGTTAGTCGAAGGCGAGCCGATTGAGCTAATGGCTATAGCTGTACCGTCGGAAGAAGGAAATTCGCCGATATACAAATAATCGTTTGCCGGGCCGCTCTCGATGTACACCAATTCCCCAATATTGATTCTTCCATCATTGTTGTCATCAGCCCTCCAGACAGCAATATCATCACCATCCGCATAACATACAAGCCTGGAATGCCGAATCAGATCCGAGATCCTCAGCGCCGCGAAACGTATCTGGGCCTGCTTTTCGCTCGTATTATTAGTCAGATCATTGGCTGAACTCAGGGCATACGCCAAAGTAGCCACAGCCGTCATAACAATGCCTGTGACGACCATGGCTATCAGCAGCTCAATGAGCGTAAGACCGTTTTTATATCTCGTATTGTTCATTTGCTTACAAGCCGATTTACTGTCGCAATTTCTCTGCCGTCGTAATACACAAGCACCGTGGCGCGAATAAAATTCAGCGCTCCCGCACCGCTTTCCTGCGGAACATTTACATATCCACAGCTTGCATCCCTGCTGAAGCCGGCGTAATTCGAATCGGTAAACACGGTCCCGGCGGCATCCTTTACCTGACCCTCAGATTCAGAATAACCGTCATAAGCCGCCACAATCTGATCGAACGGCGTATTAACAATCTTCTCCATCAGGTCGCCCGCCAACCTGGCGCCCAAAGTCCTGCGGATACCTTCGGTCCGCACCGCCGCTCCGCTCGTAAATGGAAGCAGAACCCCTGCCGCCGCAATACCCAGCACGACTACGGCCATCATTGCCTCAACAAGTGTAAAACCTCGTCTGCCTGTGCAGTAATGAGTTTGGCTGTTAGTAGTCATAGTATGGTGTTCCACTGTCGTTGGTTCCTCCGCTATCGGCTCTGATCTCAGACGTTGCGGGCTTATATATCCAGCCGTGGCTGTCATCGGCATTTGCCGGAAAATTCGCCGAATCACCGAGCACCTGAACGGTATCTTTGTGATTTAGCGGATTAACCGGTATCTTCATCAGGTAAGGCCCACGGGGAAAATCCGCAGTCCCTACAGCAGCCGTCTGCCCGCTCGTATTACTTGACATTGTCATCTGATCAATAAAAACCTGCTCCGTGGGCGCCTGGGTAGTATCACCGTCCGAATAACCGGGTGAAACTTCCAGATGCTGGTTTTTGTAAATCAGAACATACCTTCGCAGCATGTGCAGTTCCGTGGCAACTGCGCTTTCTCTGGCGGATATGACGCTGCCCGATACCATTGAAATAATGATCCCGGCAATTATGCCAAGCACTACAACCACGATTAGAATTTCGACAAGCGTAAAGGCTTTTTCTTTTCTCATCATATCACCTGTTCTTTCTATTGATCCGATATTATCCATCCTATCAAAAAGGCTGACTTGCTATTGCTCAGCGAAGTCAGCCTTTTTTTTGAATCTAATAACGCCGTGGAGCTTTCCACGGCAAGCTCAGTTTGATCCGGTTCTTAGAGAAGCAGATGCTCAGCAGAGTCAGTAGCCCAAAAATCTCCGGAAGCGGTGCTGAAGTACCAACCTTGACTGCCATCTGTGACGGGCGCAGGCGCAGCAGGCGGCTCGATGGTGCCGAGAACAACCACATCACTATCGACAAACTGGTTCGTCGGGAGCTTCATCAGGTACGGACCGTAGGGACCAGCAGCATTAGGCTCGCCGAAAATGTCAGTTCCTTCTGTCATAGCTATTACAAAGTTGGCTGCACCGCCGCCTCCAGCAGTGTGAGTACCATTGATCACGCCGGGCAGATTGTCATTGTGCTGAATCTTGTACAACTGGATCTGCGAGCGCACAGACGAAAGGTCGGTGGCCAGACTCGAAGTCTTGGCTTCGGTGCTTGCCTCGGTGAACTGAGGAATCACTATGGCGGCCAAGATACCAAGAATGACCACGACGATCAGAATTTCGACTAATGTAAAACCGCTTTTAGCTCTCATTTTTTGCCCCTTTTCTGAAAATTGCATTGATTACTTGCTAAGATACACACCATCCAAAATAGGCCGCCTTCTCCACAGTCAAAGTATCGACCCAATGGACACACAACTTAACCACGACTGTTTTTTTTGAACCCTCCCCAAAATAACCCCATTTAACACATTATCCGCAACAATTACTTCAACTCTGTGCTCGAAAACTTGACTTACCAAGGAACTGCAAAGTCTTACGTCCGAAAATACTTCCTGTTCCTGTGGCTTATTCTCTAAACACGCATGAACCTCCAAATAAACTATAAGGTATAAACTTTCCCGTGCCAAACGTCCGGGAACAAGAAATTCGCTTTGTGTGGGTTCTACGAAGGGTCCCCACCCCGCTACTGTCCGGGAATGGAGGAATAGAGGAATGGAGGGGCAGCAGTCTATAAACGGTCAACGGGCGATATATTCGGACGTGTTTTCGACGTGTATCTTTCTTTTGGTATGGCCGGCGTGCTCAAGCTCTATCCGAATACAGTCTATGCCCTGCAGAGCTGATTCAATCTTATCGGCCCACTCGATAAGAACCACTGACTGTGGGTAACAGAAATCGTCAAAGCCTAACATCTCAAACTCAGCCACCGAGTTCAACCGATAAGCGTCTATATGATAGATATCCAGCCGGCCTGCATACTCATTAACTATCACAAAAGTGGGGCTGTTGACGTGCTCATGGTCTTTCGCCCCGGCGCCGGCTGCAATGCCCTTGATCAGATGAGTCTTGCCGCTGCCCAACGGCCCACAAATCGCGATGACCTCCCCACCTTTGAGTTTTGAGCCGAGGCTTCGGCCGAAACCTATCGTTTCATCCGGTGAATTCGAAGTGATATCAATACTGTTACCCACAGGTCAATAATCATTTATCATTTATCATTTGCCCAATTGGGCCGGATAATAATAGCCCATCGTCTGGGCGACGATCCCAAGGCGATACTGACGGTCCTGCATGAGACAGACGCGCTTATCGGACGCAGGCACGGTAGTCGTATAAATCCGAAGCTCTCCTTTGAGGCTGGTAATCACCTCTTCCCGGTAATCGCCCAGACAATCGACGACCGCAACGACCCGGCCTTCGAGAGGTTGCATCGCCTCACCGCCCCAATCACGAACTGCGCCGGAGACGACAACTTCCTTCTGTGGATCGGCATCCCACCAGACAGCTCGCGGGCTCAGCGTTCCGGTCTCGTGGAATTCGATCAGCTTGCCTTTCGCGCTGTAGAGCCAGCGCTGTTTCAAATCCCTCTCGCCGGCATAGACCTCCATACCCGGCGAATCCGCAAGGACATCCGCAGCCATTCCCTGGCCGTGAACGTGCCGGGTAGGTTTTTTATGGGACCAAAGCTTGCGGCCGGTCTTCGCATCCACCACACAGATGGCATCCGTGTTCTGCTTCGGCTCGATCCCGTAGAATATCTCGAGCCCCGGATTGCCCGGATCGATATCGGCGACATACATCACGTCTGGATGCCCCATCTCGAGCGACCATATTCCCTTGCCGTTGTCGTCGATAACAGCCGCTCCCATCACCAGCTCATCTCTGCCGTCCTCATCGACATCGGCGGTGATCAATCCGTGGCCGCTCTGTCCGCCGTATTTCTTTTCTTCCTGAGGCGACTGCCAGTACCATATTTGATTGAAATCCTTATCCAGCGCCTGCATCTTGATGAGCCTGTAAGTGCCCCGCTGCATAATCAATGACGGTGCTTTGCCGTCAAGATAGGCCGCCGTGAGAAAGTTACGGCAGTAATAGTTGTACTGGGAAAAGCCGTCCCGAGTCAGCCAGGCGGTTTTAGCAGCAATTTTACCGCTTTCTCCGTCGATTTTCACCAGGTATTCGGGGCCGGTCTGGACAAGGCCTTTTTCATCGCGAGGATCGCCCTCGCCGGCCTTGCAATAGACCTCGGCCTTGCCGTCGCCGTCAATATCATAGACAATCCAGGGCGAATACCATATCCCCGCCTCGATGGACCAGCCCATATCATAGCGCCACATCATTGTGCCGTCCAGGCGATACGCTTCGAGCTTGTAGGTGGTCGTGCTCTTCTTCCAATAGCCCGGACGCTGGTAAGGATCGGTATTGAAATTCGGCTGCTTGATGATGTACTCATACTGGCCGTCGCCATCCAGATCGGCAATACCCACCTTCTGGAAGTCATGGTTGCCGTCCAGAGGAATGCTGACATACGGCCTGGCTCTGCCTCTGAGCTTTACAAAAACTCCTCCCAATTGTTCCCATGAGCTCAGCCCCATTTCCTCCTTATACCGATACAGCCTGTATTCGCATGTTTTTGTGTCGTGGCCCGGCTCAGGACTCTTATCCACAAAATTCGTCCGCCGATAGGGCTTGTCTTCTGTCAAGATTTTATACGGAAGACGGGAATGAGGCACTACAGGAATGCGTATGATTCGGAAGGCCATATCTTCCGGATCCGTCTCCAGCAGCCGCCAACTGAGAAAAACCGAGCCGTCCGTTCGCTCGACGGCTACTAATCCCCGATCCAGCTTCTCTGCGCCTGATGCAGCAGCCGTAAGACCGATAACCAGGAGAATCCCAATCATCCCAACAACGTGAAATCTATGTTTCATTGTTCATACCTCCACAGCCCCCTTGTTCAATTATTCAAATGCTCATAGCCCCCGGCTTCCAAATCATCAAGCCGGCCATCAGGCTTCTTGATCTGCATTTTCCCCGTATCGGTGACAGTGCCGATCTGCGTAACAGACGTCGGATCATCCCACTTTTCCAACAGTTTTTCGCAGTTTTGTTGCGAGAGAGTAAAAAGCAGTTCAAAATCTTCGCCGTCATTCAATGCAGAAATCAGCGGCTCGGCACATTCTTGAGCATCTTCCGATATCGGAATCCGCTCTGCGCTTACGATGGCGCCCATGCGGCTTGCCTTGCAGATACGGTTCAAATCGCTGCTTAGCCCGTCGCTTATATCTATCATTGAATTCACATTGACCATCTGAGCGATTTTCAAAGCCTCTTTGACCCTCGGCGCAAATTTCAGATGTTTGCCGGAGCGTGACCCGCCCAAAGATCCTGTTACGCAGATACCGTCACCAATCCTTGCTCCCGATCTCCTTACAGGATCATTGCCGGCCTTCTTGCTGAGCATCGCCACGCTGACTGCGAACGGATTGTCTCCATTCCAACTCGTAATGTCGCCGCCGACCAACGCGCAGCCAAATTTCTCACCGGCCCGGGTAATCCCCGCATGGAGCTGCTTCAATTCCGCCTGGCCAAAACCTATCGGCAGCGCAACCGATACAACCGCTGCAACGGGTACAGTCGCCATCGCGGCACAGTCGCTGAGGCTGACAGCCATTGCCTTATAG
Organism: Planctomycetes bacterium B3_Pla; assembly: GCA_005223045.1. Classification (GTDB taxonomy): domain Bacteria; phylum Planctomycetota; class Phycisphaerae; order Sedimentisphaerales; family Anaerobacaceae; genus SG8-4. The sequence goes on from NJBM01000013.1 coordinate 21,208, forward strand.
CCGGCCTGCTCCAACGTTGCCTCTCGCAAGTCGAAATGCACCCCGTCCAGCAGCATGTCCGTGGTAACGAACACCGACCCGTTGCCCAGACGGACTTGTGCCATGTCATCGCCGATGCCGATAGGAAAGTCTGCTGCCGAGCACTTGCTCCGGCTCGCAAACCAGGCGGTTATTTCATCTTCACCGGCGCTCATCGCTGCCCCAACTGCTTGTTCCAATATGCAATCTGCTCTTTGGCCTGCTTCGGCCCGGCTGCACCTTCCGTTACGTACTTGCCCGCGACACCTGCTGCGCCGAGGTATTCATACACATCCGCCTCAATCGCAGTCGAGCACTCTTGGAACTCATCCAAAGACTGCTCGGCCAACTTTCTGTCCTGCTTTTCACACTCGGCGACAAGAGAACCCACGATGCCGTGAGCCTCACGGAAAGGAACACCTTTTCCGACCAGATACTCAGCTAAGGCCGTGGCGTCCAGAAAACCCTCATCCAAGCCAATCAAAATCTTCCTGGTGTCGAATTTCGTATGTGAGACAATCGCACATGCCACGTCCAGGCAAGCCTCAACCGTATCGTCGGCAGCGAAAATATGGGTCTTATCCTCCTGCATATCGCGATTATAGCCCGACGGCTGACCCTTCAAAATCGTCAGTATAGCCATCAATGAGCCGTAAACCATGCCGGTTTTTCCACGGATCAGCTCCAGAACGTCCGGATTGCGTTTTTGCGGCATCATGCTCGACGACGTGCAGTAGGCATCGTCAATCCGCACAAAGCCGAATTCGTTGGATGAATAGAGTATCCAATCTTCCGCCAGGCGGGACAGATGCGTCGCGATAAGCGCGCAATCGAAAATGAACTCGGCACAAAAGTCCCTGTCGCCAACCGCATCAATGCTGCTATAGCTGATATCGGAGAAACCCAACTGCCTGGCCGTGCTCTTTCTATCCAACGGCAGCGTAGAGCCGGCCACCGCCCCACTGCCAAGCGGCGATATGTTGAGCAGGCTGCGGCAGTTCCTGAGCCGGACGAAATCACGCTCGAACTGCTCGACGAAACTCAACAGGTAAGACGCGATAACAATCGGCTGGGCACGCTGAAGATGTGTATAGGCTGGCATAACATCCTCAGAATATCTGCCCGCCAATTTGACAAATGCTTTTTGAAGCAGCGTTATCTTGGCTTGAAGAATCTCGATCCTGTCCCGCATCCAGAGTCGAACATCGGCGGCAACCTGATCGTTGCGACTTCTGCCCGTATGGAGTTTCTTGCCCGCCCGGCCGATCTTCTCCACAAGCGCCGCTTCAATCGCCATGTGAATATCTTCGTACCTCTTCTCGAACTTGAAGCGCCCGGCCGCGATTTCTTCGCTGATTTCGATGAGACCGGCTTTGATCTGCCTGAGTTCATCTTTGGTGATCAGTTTTTGCTCGGCCAGCATCTGTGCATGAGCAATTGAACCGACGATGTCATATTTGTAGAGTCGCTTATCTATCGAGAGCGATTCCACAAAACCAACCGTCAGTTCGTCCGGCCCACCAGCCAACCGCTTTTCCCAACTCTTCTCTGACTTGGCCATTCTATCTGCTCCAGGAATTAAGCCCCTTTCCCACAGATCATACGTGTCGATACAATACATGTCAAGCCCTCACTGCCACTCGTCAATTACATCCCTCAACTGCGGTATTGCATTTAAGTCTCGAGCCTCTTATACTGCCGCACTTGATATGTCAGATAAGCTTGTTATAACCAATTGCAGATTGTTCGATGCTCCGGAGGATGCACAGACCACTTCCGTTCTCATCGAGAATGGCGTCATCGCACGAATTGACCCTGCCGCTTCGTGCGACAACATACTCGACGCGCAGGGCAGAACGCTTGCTCCCGGCTTCATCGACATACATATCCAGGGCGCCGGCGGCGCCGACATACTCGATGCAACGGTCGAAGGACTCGAAGCCATATCCCAAACTTGCGCCCGCTTTGGAACGACCGGTTTTCTCGCTACGACAGTGTTCAAGCCCGACCAGGAAAACAAGCACCTTGACGTAGCAGCCCAATGCGTTGGCCGCGACCTGGGCGGGGCGAATCTGCTCGGTATCCATCTCGAAGGACCATTTATCTCGCTCGAAAAAAGAGGGATGATTCAGCCCGGATGTATCTGCCCTCCGTCGATGGAGGTACTCAATGAGATACTCGGTGCGACTAACGGCCATCTAAGAATCATGACAATCGCCCCTGAACTGCCCGAGAATCCCCGGATCATTCGCTCTCTTGTGGATTCCGACATCGTTGCCTCCTTCGGTCACTCTCACGCTACCTACGAACAGACTCTCGCCGGCTTTGATGCCGGGATAACACATGTAACGCATCTGTTCAATGCGATGCACTCAATCCACCATCGTTCTCCAGGCCCTTTGGTAGCTATCTTCGAGACGGAACACATCACCGCCCAGCTTATTCCCGATGGCGTCCATATCCACCCGGCCGTCCTGAAATTCGCATTTGAAGCGCTCGGCCCGGATCGTACCATACCTATCACCGACGGTATGCAGGCTATCGGCCTCGGCGACGGCAGCTTCATCTACAACAACCTCGAATACGAGTCCAGAGACGGGACGGCAAGGTACAAAGACGGCACGCTTATAGGCACCGCGATGGGTCTGAGCCAACTGCTTAAAAGATTCGTGGCATTTACAGATTGTGCTCCTGATGTGGCAATCAAAACTGTAACTCGAAATCCCGCCAGGCTGTTAGGCATAGAAGACAGAAAGGGCGCCATCGCTGACGGAAAAGACGCCGACCTGGTCCTGCTCGACAGCGATCTGTCAGTCCACACTACCATCGTCGCCGGCAAAATTGTCTTCCAGAAATGATCTGAGCGGCGAATAAAACAGGAGAGCCTATGCGTAAAGGCTCTCCGTTGTTTACGTGGCTCTTTCCTTTTTTTACTTAACCGTCGCTTACTCTGCCCGTGTTACGATCTGACCTGTGCGCAAAACCTCTAAGATAGACATAGCAAGTTCAAGCTAACATGGCCGGATTGGTCATTTTTCAGAGCCACCTGTTTCTAATTCCAATATTATTTATCGGCAGACCTCTTTGTAAATCTTGAATTTTTCCGGAGATTCCGTAATCCATGTTTGCTGTGCTGAAAAACAGTTTGAAGCAAGAGCAAACTGACTGTAAGATTGCACCTGTTTGCGATGGATATCGGCGTAAGAGTAGAAGGAAGCGATGCCATGAAAGTGCTTGGAATCTCAACGAGCCCGAGAATAAAGGGCAACAGCGATTTGCTTCTGCGCCGGGCTTTGGCAGGCGCCGAATCCGCAGGAGCAAGCGTTGAATACGTTCGTTTAGCCGATTATGAGGTCGGCCCGTGCATCGAGTGCAACGCCTGCTACACTAACGGACAATGCAAAGTCCAGGATGACTATGACACGCTCCTGAAAAAGATACTCGACGCCGACCGCCTGATCTTCGCAACTCCGATATTTTTTATGAGCGTTTGCGCCCAGGCAAAGAATCTGATCGATCGCGGCCAGTGCCTGTGGGCGGCCAAGTATATTCTAAAGAGAGAGTCTCTCGCCGCCAAACGCGACCGCCGGGCGATGGTTATCGCAGTGGGCGGCTCAAAGAGCAAAAAGCAGTTCGAGAGCATCCGCCTGACGATGAAAACTTATTTTGATGCGCTGGATATAGGTTACACAGCCAACCTGTTTGTCGATAAGGTCGATGATCGCGGTGAAATTGAAGAACATCCATCGGCGCTCAAAGAAGCATACCGGCTCGGCAGTCAGTTGGCCGGTACCGGCGCTCCACCGCAGGAGCCAACCGACATAGAACTAATGTAACGAGCATGCCTGTCGATATATCCGGAGAATTGCGGAAATCATGTTGCTGACAGTGTGGTTCTCCGCCAGATATTGCCGTGCGTTTTTCGCGATTCTACGTGCGAATTCCCGCCTGTCCAAAAGCCGTCGCAGGCTGCGCAGAATACTGAGTTCGTCGTTCGGGTCAAATACAACAGCCGTTCGGTCCTCCATAATCAGATCGTCCACTCCACCCCTGCAACCTGCAACCGCAGCACCGACGCTCATTGCCTCCATTAGTGAAGGATCAAAAACAAGGCTCGGCTGAGGCCGAATGAAAATGTCGCCTGCGGCAAGGACCGAACGCCAGGGTTTCAATCTCGGGACCATAGTAACAATTTGCAACAGATCCAATGCCGCCAGAAGTTTCCATATCTGTCTCTCGGCCCGCCCGCTGCCGGCTACTACCGTCATGAATTCATAGCCGTCAATTTGCAGATGCCTGAGCACGTTAAGTACATTCTCGAAGTGATCGGCGTTGTCCAAAGAATGGGCCATCACCATAGTCGCGAGTTGAGATGGCATCGAAAAACACCCGCCGGTCTGTGAGACAAAAGTGCCTATATTTATCTGCTCAATTCGGTCCGCAAATCCCGGCTGTGCCTTGGCTACGCTGTCGGCGATAGTCTTTGCCGGGACGATGATTTTTGCACAACGCTTGTACGATATGGAGAACTGGCCCCACCGCCCCCGGAGCGAATTGACCGTCAACACGTAGGGCAGATTCATGCGACGGGCCAGTTTCCTTACCAGCGGCGCCCTGCTTTCGCACAGACAGTGCAGGAGGGCAGGTTCAAATTTCCCGAGCTGCTCGACAAGCAGATTATTGTTGAGATGCTCGGTCAATGGCAAATCCAAAACAGGATGGCTGATAACCTCGGCTGCACCCGCAAACAGTGAGTCCGGATTGCAGCCAGACGGGCAAATCAAAGCCGCAGGAACCGACTCATCGGCCAATCCAACCAGCAGATGTTTGAGGAATGTCGAATACTCGCAGACCGTATGCTCCGACCCGATCAGGGCCACCCGAAGAGATTTCTTTTTGGTACGTTCCGACGCCAAGTCCTGCTGCTCCCTATAATCCCAATCACAAGTAAATAGACAGCATATTATTGAAAAAACGCCTTTTTCGCCATTACAAAAATTGCTATTGGCGCCGGAATCCGGGGGTAAGGGATGAGGAAATACGAATGAAGAATTGAGAATTTTGAATTTAGAATTTCAGAATGCCGCCGGTTAAATACTATTCGCCAACGAAGATTCACCATATCAAGCTTGTGGGGTTTGCGTGATTTGCTTTGTCAGGTTGTTGAGCAGTGCGCTTATTTTGGGATCGGTGTCTTTGGCCAGGTTTATCTTGTTGCAGCCGTGCATGACGGTCGTATGATCGCGTCCGCCCAAGTGGCCGCCTATCTCCTCCAGGCTGTGCTTAGTCAGGTTCCGGGCTAAGTACATGCAAATCTGCCGTGGCTCGGTGATGCTCTGGCTGCGCCTCTTGCTCTGCAAGTCCGCAAGGCGGACGTCAAAATACTTCGTTACCACTTCGATAATATCGGTGATGCTGATATGTCTGGTTGTCGGCTCGATCTGGCCTTCCAGCGCCGTTTGGGCCAGTTCCAGGTCGATCGTCTGGCCTGTAGTGATCGCTACGGCGTAAATTGCCGTCAAGGCGCCTTCCAGCTCCCTGATGTTAGCGTGAACCTTGCGGGCGATATACCCGGCTATTTCATCGGAAATATCCAGCCCCCGAAGGTGGGCCTTCTTCTGTACGATTGCGACCCTCGTCTCGTAGCTCGGAGGGTCGATCCTGGTCACCAGCCCCCAGTTGAACCTGCTGATCAGACGCTCTTCGAGCGAAGGAATCTTGCCGGGCGGGCTGTCGGCGCTGAGGATAATCTGCTTGCCGTTGTTGTATAGAGCGTTAAACGTGTGGAAAAACTCCTCCTGACTGTGCTCACGTTCGCGCAGAAACTGAACATCGTCGATCACGATAGCATCAGCCGTGCGAAACTGGCTTTGAAAGCCGGACAGGTTTCCCTCTTCGATCGCCCTGATAAATCTGTTGACGAAGTCTTCGCAGCTCAGGAACTGGATGACCGCATTGTCAAATCTTCTCTGGGCCTCGAAACAGACCGCGTGCAGGAGATGGGTCTTGCCCAGCCCGGAACTGCCGTACAGAAAAAGCGGATTGTACGTGTTGCCGGGAGATTGACTTACGGCAATACAGCTCGCGTTGGCAAGGCGGTTGCTCGGCCCGACTACAAAATTCTCGAAGGTGTAATCCGGATGGAGCTTGAGGGTCCCGGTCTTGCCCTCGCCTTGCAGAACGGGGTCGCTAAGCCCGGCCCGGGGACGTCTGGAGCTGCTATCGAGTTTCTCGTACGCCCCAACGCTGAAATCCACGGCAATTAGATGGCCTGTTATCTGTTGGGCCGCACGCGTAAAACCGGCCCGGCAATTGTCCTGCAGGAACTGAACCGTAGCTTCGTCGGGACAGCCTATTGCGAGCGAACCGCCATCCAAATGCAGAACAGTCAGCTTCTCGAACCACTTGCGCGTGTTCGCCGGGTCGAGTGCCTTTGCACGCTCAAGTATGTCTGCGAAAATATCTTCAACTTCGGGGGTCGCCACACCACCGTCCTTTGTGATTCGATGTCCTACGCGAAAGGCAACTGCCCACCAGAACATCCGTGTCAGAGGATTTCCTTTTTGTCCCGCACCCATCAGGCACAAGCCTGCGCTTGATAAGCGGGATGACAGTGGAAATGTAGCCGGAATTGCAGGGCGTGTCAAAGAGATTTCTTTACCTTTCGGCAAAAGTGCTAAAAAATAATTCTCCGGAACCGGGACAAAACTCGATAAATTAAATCGCGGAGCAGGCTTGAAATTTCTACAAATCCCGATACTATCGGCACTGTATCAGACCCGTTGGAGCCGCAACGGCAGCTTCCGGCGGCGCTGGATCGGATTTCTTACGAAAGGCATACAATTATGGGAGTCTTCACCAAGACGGCAGGATTTTTCAAAGAGCGATTAGGCAAAACCAGGACCAGGATCAGCACGTCACTTTCCTCGGTCCTGAGCCTGGGCAGAAATATCGATGAAGACTTGCTCAACGAGCTGGAAGAAACCCTGATAAGTGACGATATCGGCGTCGAGACCACCGACAAACTCGTATCGGAGCTGCGAGACGCGTATCGCGCCAGGCGTATCACAGCGACAGACGATATTGTGCCGTTCCTCAAGGAGCACATCAAAAACTATTGGCCCGACCGCGACAGACAGTTGCACCTGGCCCGGACCGGCCCGACCGTCGTGCTCGTGGCAGGCGTCAACGGCACCGGCAAAACCACGAGCATCGCCAAGCTCGCCCAAATATTCAGTCAGAACGGTAAAAAGGTCATCGTCGCCGCGTGTGATACGTTCCGCGCCGCCGCCGTCGAGCAGTTGAGCATCTGGGCCGAGCGCATCGGCGTGCAGATCGTCAAGCACCAGAGCGGCAGCGACCCCGCAGCAGTGGCCTTCGACGCCTGCGAGGCCGCTCTCGCAAGAGACACGGACATCCTGATTCTCGACACAGCCGGACGGCTGCATACAAAAAAGGACCTGATGCAGCAGTTGACCAAGATCCGCGACGTGGTTGCTCGCAAAATCCCCGACGCCCCGAACGAAGTGCTGTTGGTCCTTGACGCCACGACGGGCCAAAACGCGATCTCCCAGGCAAAACTGTTCGCCGAGGCGATTAACGTCACCGGTATATTCCTGGCCAAACTCGACGGCACCGCACGCGGCGGAATCGTTATCGCCATCAAGGACCAGCTCGACATACCCGTCAAGTTCATCGGCTTAGGCGAAAAGCCCGAAGACATCGCAGAATTCGACCCCGACACTTTCGTAGAAGCATTGTTCAGTTGTTGATAGGATCATGAGGACACCAAACATTCCAATTGACCGAAACGGATTCGCGTATTTGCTGCTGTTACTACTCATAGCCGTGAGTCTTTCTGCGGCAGAGATGCCATCCGGCCCGAAACAGGTTCCTCGGATGCAGGTGATACCGATGCCTTATCACCAGGCTTCGTTTCAACGCGACGGCGTAGAGCTTAGTCGATACCACTTCGGGCCGGGGTTGCATCGGCCTTTCTTGTTCCCGGTCGCCGGCCCTTCGGGGCGGTCTCTGACCCGGATGGGACACCCGCATGACCCGCAATCGCATAGCCATCATAATTCGGTCTGGATTTCTCATCACGACATTGACGGCACCAATTTCTGGAGCGATAGCGGCAAAGGAAGAATTCGCCACAAACGCATCGTCAACTACGAAGACGCCGACAAACAGGCGTACTTAGTCGCAGAGAACGAGTGGGTCAGAGATGACGGCAAAGTCCTGCTGCTCGAAACACGCCGGGTCACAGCACTCGGACTGCCGGACTCCGAATGGCTGTTGACCGTCGATATGCAATTCAAGGCAAAGGACCGGACCATTACGCTCGGCAAAACTCCCTTCGGCATGATTGGCGTGCGTATGGTAAAAACCATCGGCGTAAACGACGGCGGCGGCACGATTCGCAACTCCGAAGGAGCAGTCAACGAAAAAGAGGTTTTCTGGAAACGGGCCAAATGGGTCGATTACTCCGGCGCTATCACAAATGACAAACTCGAAGGCATCACACTCTTCGACCATCCGGACAACCCGAACTTTCCCAGCCATTTTCACGTCCGCAATGACGGCTGGATGGGAGCGTCACTGACATTCGACGGTCCCAGGGAAATTCAGCCCGACAAACCTCTGCGCCTTCGCTACGGGCTTTATATTCACAGCGATATGAAAACCGCCGAGACCATCGAAGCACGGTGGAAGCAGTTCGCAGAAATCAGGCCTGCGGGTGCGAAAGATCGCAAACCCGATTGATTTCTGAATCCCGAAGAAGCATCAAACCCTCGGACAACCACCCAGGTACCCGGTCCTGGGCAATTCGCCCACCAAAGGCATCGCGTATTCGATGAATGCGTCGGTCACGCCGTTGCCTTCGGCGTTGATGAACTCGTCCGGCATGGACTTTGTATGCTCCGCCACGTTCTTCAACTCCGTGCGGAACAGATCCACGGCATAGTCTTTGCCGTTGCCTGTTCGTCTTATCGCCACCGAGCCGTTGTCCTCTTGCATCGCGTACTGGACCGCATGTCGTCCGCACCAGCGGGCCTCTTCAACATCAACGGAGGACTGCAACCCCGCGTAGCTTCGTTGCAAATAGCCGAAAGTGTCGGCCCGGACGCGACCCACCTTGAGCTCGCTCTTGACTTGGCCTGCCAGGAAGTCCGCCAAAGCGCCGGTTCCGGACAATTGTATGTTGCCGTGCGCATCAACCTCCGCCTGCTCGGCCAGTTTCTTGGCCCAGGTCACGCCGTCGGCGTCGCAGATTCCCTCACTGACGGCGATAACACATCGGCCCAGTTTCGTGCAGACTCCGTCAACATCGCTGATGAACTTCTCCATCGAAACAGGTCTTTCGGGAACGTATATCAGATGCGGGCCGTCGTCGTCTCTTTGCTTGCCTAATGCGGCAGCGGCGGTCAAAAAGCCGGCGTGCCTGCCCATAATCACGTCGATTTTGATGCCGGGCAGAGCACGGTTGTCCAGATCGTCACCCATTAAGGCGCAGGCCTCGAACTTCGCCGCGGTGCCGAAGCCCGGGCAATGGTCGGTCACAAGCAAGTCGTTATCGACCGTCTTTGGAATGTGAAAGGACCGAATATCGAAGTTTGCCTCGTCGGCCATTGTATTGAGGATGTGGGCGGTGTTGGCCGAGTCGTTGCCGCCAATGTAGAAAAAGTACCGTATGTTGCGTTTCTTGAAGACATCGAGGATCCTGGCACAATATTCCTTGTCGGGCTTGTCCCTGCTGGTTCCGATAGCCGAGGAGGGCGAAGCCGCCACGACTTCCAGCTCGTCGGCCGAGAGCTTGCCCAGATCGATAAAATCATCCTTCACCATCCCCGCCACGGCATGGATCGCGCCATAGATATTCTCGATTTCCGGATGTTTCTTCGCTTCTTCGATAACGCCGACCAGAGACGCATTTATCACACCCGTCGGCCCGCCGGACTGCCCGACTACCGCATTTGCTTTCGGTGCATCTGCCATTTTCGTCAATTCTCCATCAAAACCGTTACGTTGATTTTCTCGGAAACGAGATTATACACAGCCGGCCCTAAGACACAAGCATAATCAAAAATTGGCTTTGTTTTTCAAATGTAACCATGAGCACAAAGGCACAGAGGCACAAAGTGATCCTTCCACGTTCACTTACCAACCAATCTAATTTGGATTTTGCGCTTTATATGCAATACTTTATTCGGAGGAATCGGCTTATTCCGATAATCGAATTGCAACCCGTCGAAACGGTTTTATCGAAGGTGTGGAAAAGCCGGCCGGAATGGCACTTGCCGTTTTGTGAAAGGGAGATGAGAAATGAAACAACTCATGTCTTCAATCGTTATTTCCATCATGGCTGTGTTCTTGGTAGGATGTGCCAAACCATGTTTCTATCAAGCCGGCAAAAGTATCGAACAATGTGAACATGACTTATTGGAATGCAGCGGATCGCCCCGCCTGACACGTTTTTGCATGCAGGCCAGAGGATACCGGTATCTGGACGCAAACGAGTTGCCTCGGGATAGAAAGCGAACGAAGGTAGTAGTGCCATTCGGAGAATACTGGATTGTGGATGGTCTTGATATTGCCACTGAAGATCGTGAACTTGCGGCCGAACAAGAACCTCAAAAAAGCAACCCAGACAGTCCGGTAAACAGACGCATCAGATATCGAGTCAAGAGAGACTCGTCAGGCAAGCGTATGACAGACGCATACGGCAACTTTGTATTGGTTCCGGTTCAGGAGGACGAACGAAGAATAGCTCATTCAGGACGACTCGGCGACAAATAGTTCAGGCCGCATCTTGACACTCCACAAAATTCCCTCTGGTGCACTCTTTCTATCACTAATCTCAAGCAGGAACCAAGGCAGAGTCTTATGTTGAGTTGAGTAATTAGGGAAAGGGGGGCTGAAAGAAAACATGAGATTGCTTTGCCGCGCAGTCTATCCTGAGTATAGCCGAAGGACTCCTCGCAATAACATAAGCTATAGATTAGACTTAGGAATTGATCTGAGATTAGCTGCAGCGAATCATTGAAGAGTGAAGATCGTAATTTCGGGCCTTACACCAAGGCGCGCTCTCCCGACACGGCCAAGTCCACGGTTTACGTATAGCTTCTTATCTTTAACCTCATACATACCTGCGTGAAAACGCCTGCAGTTGTTTGTCCACGGTGGACTGGGGGATAACCTCGTTTTTCGCCCATGCGTGTGTCCACTCACCACGGCATTAGCTGCAAAATCACCCAAATGCTCGATGCCGCGGGGATTATGTATCAGTGCGATCGTTACTTGATTGGCAGGCACGTCAGCGAAAGCCTTCTGCGGCAAAAAGTCGCCGACTCTCAAATCACCTAATCCCACAAACCAGAGCGGATGGCCATCGACGTCCAAAACAGTCGATTCATTCCGCAAAACGGTGATGCCGTTGGTCTCCATGCCGTGTATTAGCCCATTCAGCAGGTGTTCCCGCCTGCCTGTCGGCAGACTGCTTATGCCATAATCGTGATTGCCAAGGCAGGCGTACGTGCCGAATCGGCTTTCAATGTTGCTAAGCAGAGCGGCGACTTTCTCTCTGTACTTGCCTCGAAGATCGTAGGTGATATAATCTCCCGTCATCACTACAACATCGACATCGAGCATATTAATCCGCTCAATGCAACGAATAAGGTACCCGCTGCTCACAGTTCTGCTATGGTGAAGGTCACTTATATGCGCGATGCGTTTTCCGTGTAATCGGTGATCAGGACTTTGCAGGTGCAGATCGACTTCAACTACTTCAATCCATTCCGGCCCGGTTCCATGAGCATCTACCGCCCAACTGGTACAGAAACCGAGTGAACCCAGAGTTACGCCTTTCAGATAGTGCTCCCGCTTAATCGATGCCTCACTATCCAATGATGGTTTAATATCTTTGTGCATAATGTACAATATTGTCAGCCGGAATTTAGCGTTAAATATACGACAAAAACAGCCGAAAGGTTCAGAGAAAGTTTGGTCGAAAACTCAAATATCATAAATAAAGACGTCCGATATTTTTCGAGTTCCCAATGCGCATAGCTTCTAATATGTATACCGTCCTGATTATAGAATATAAAGTAATCCCTATTTTTGCAAACGGATAAATACGAAGGAAAACTTTTCTCCAAAACGCTTGATGTTGAATACTCAAGTCTTCCACCAAAAGGAATAATAGAAATAAGACTTAGCACGTAGGATGCGATATTTCGCACCATTTACATGTTCCCACATAATCGGTGCGATTTCATCACACCCTACCTGCTTTGTCACGGCATTCAATATTCTGTCCAATCCCGGACACCTTCATCTTTTTCACACCTCGATAGAAACACGCGGAGTCAGGAAATACAGCCATCTCGCAACTGATTTAGCTCCCAGGATGGCACAAGCCGCCCTGCCGTAAAGCTCCAACTGCCGGCGATAAAGCTCGGCGCGCTCTTCGGCTTGCCCCGCCGTTATCTTATCGGTTTTGAAGTCGATTACAACCAGACCTTCAGGCGTGCGAACTAACATATCAATTATACCCTGAACGACGACTGTTTCGTCGCTTGTCGCTTGTCGCTCGTCGCTCGTGCCGGCAGATTCGCCAGCAGGTAGAGCGAAAGTGAAGGGCCATTCGCGCTGGATGGAATTCGAGCTGTCAAGGACTAATCCACCTAACTCACTGTCGAAGAAGGCGAGTATCGATTCGGCGTCGATGTGCTCGGCGACGGCAGCGGCCATCGCACCATCGCCCAGGAGCTTTTCTTTTGCCTTTTCAATGACATCTGCGGTCACAGGCCCTGTCAGATCAAGCTCGGAGATCACGAGGTGTGTAGCCGTTCCGATCAGTCGGCCGTCAACAGGCTCGCCCGGACCCGGCTCGGCTATCAGTACAGCACCCGGTCGGCGATTCAATGCCCCGGAATAGTCAAACTTCACGTACTCGTCGCTGTTGTGGGTCATTTGCGTTACGGAGCTTTTCGCGGGCAAAAACGGCGCATCGCCAAAGCGGTACCGCCAGTTCAATGACCTCTTCAACTGCTCCAGCAGTTTCGACTCTGCCTCTCCGGAACCTCTCTTTCTCGAACTCGCAGAGGGCCGGGCTGGTTTACCGGCCTTGAGCTTGACGACAAAATCGGAAAGTTGCTTCAAATCCGTCTGGCTATGGAGTTTGAAGCTAAATAAATCATCGCCGGCAGCGCGGCTCGCCAGGCCCGTTTCCAACGCCTCATGCAGAACTTTTCGGTCGGACAGCCCGTAGAGGATCCAGTCCAGCGGGCTCCGGCACGCGCGAAGCTGCCAGTCGGGGATCGGGCCGCCATTGAAGAAGAAGCCGTTCGAGACAATCTCCCGGCATTTTGTTTGTTTGGCCGAAGCGGCTAAAATAAATCTGTCTTTTGCCCGGGTCGTTGCGACGTAAAGGATGCGCATTTCTTCGGCCAGGCCCGCGGACTCCTTTTGCTCTCCAATAACCTGGTGTGCGAGCGAGCTTAGTTTGGTGTTTGATTTGCGGTCGATAATATTCAGCCCAAGTGTGTCATCCGCATCGGCAAGGCAGTCCGCCTGAACGTCCCTCTTGTTGAAGCCGCTCTCCAGCTCCGCGAGGAACACCACCGGGAATTCAAGTCCTTTGCTCTTGTGAACGCTCAAGATGCGAACGGCATTACCCGACGACGCCTGCGGCTCGGCGGGCGCCCAGTCCTGTCCCGCCTCCTGAAGTTTCTCGATGAATTCGACAAAGCGTGTCAATGAAGCTACGCCGGCACTGCTGGCGAAACCCTCGAACTGGATGGCCCGGTCGTGGAGTTTGAGCAGGTTGGCCCGGCGCGCCTGGCCGCTCGGCAGGGCCGAGACAAACGACAAATAGTCAGTCCGGCGGTAAATCTGCCAGATCAAATCGGCCAGATTGCCCCGCCGGGCGGTTGTTCGCCATTGCTCGATCTGAGCGAGCACCTCGCCGAGCCTGCCGGCAAGCTCGGCGCCGGCACCGGTCCCGGAGTATGCAAGCACGGAATTGTAGAACCCTATATGATCTCCGCCGGCCTTGCTGTGCATCCTTATCTTTGCCAGCTCGGTGTCACTTATGTTGAAAAACGGACTTCTCAGCACGGCGGCCAATTCGATGTCGCGCTGAGGATTGTCCAAAACTTTCAACAGGCACAACATGTCACTGATTTCGGTGGCCTCGAAATACCCAGCCGTGGCCTGGCAACTAACCGGCACGCCGGCCAGCCGGAATACTTCCACGTAATCGTTGGCCTTTTTCGCCAAGGAACGCATCAACACCACAATGTCACGGTATTGCACGTCCCGGAGAGCGTCCTGCTGCTTGTCGTAGATTTGAAACTCTGCTTCTCCCGTATCGGCTCCAACCATTTGCCTGATGCGCCGGGCGATCATCGCCGCCTGCCGCCTGCGGGCAGTGACAAGAGTTGTTTCGTATTGCGTATCGCGTATGTCGTCCTGCGTGTCTTCGGCATCTGTCTTTTGTTCGTCGAGTATATGGAATTCAACGATGCTCTCTTTGCCATCGGGCGCCCGATTAAATTCATCTGTCAGTCCCGGCCTCAACTGCGCCGACTCATCGTAATCGATCCTCGTGAAGGAGGCCGTCATTATGCGAGAGAATATCGCGTTGACAAAATCGAGTATCCCTTCAACCGACCGGAAATTCACATTAAGGTCAACGCGCAGGCCGCCTGAGACATCTTTCGAATCGAGCGAAGCCAGTTCCAACTGATCGAGAAAAATGTCCGGCTGCGCTCCTCGAAAAGCGTAGATGCTTTGCTTGCCGTCGCCCACCCCAAGGACGTTGCCGCCCGGGCCAAGCATTCTGAGTATTCGCTGCTGGACCGAATTGATGTCCTGGTATTCATCGACAAAAATATGCCTGTACCTTTCTCGAAGCGCAAGGGCCGTCTGCGAAGGCAAAGGTTCATGCTCCGAGGAATTCTCGTCCGTCAGAAGTCTCAATGCATAATGCTCGAGATCGGCAAAATCCAGGCAGTTGACCGCCCGCTTGGCCTGACTGTACAACCGGTCAAACTTCCCGACAAGCTCCACAAGCACCTGCGTCTGCAAACCGACCGCATCTCCGAGCCTGTCAAGATAGTCGGGGTTCAGCGTCGCTAATTGAGAAAGCCCCGCAACTGAATCTACAGCCCTCTTAGCTGTACTCTGAACGAGTGCCGCAACAAGTTCAGGCAGACCTTTGGGCTTGTTGGTCCTGGGCTTTTGGAAATCTCGAATCGTTCGGGCGCACTTGTCCCAATCGCCGTCCTTCAAGAGTTCGATACATCGTACAACAGGCTCAACGTGACTTTTCTGCATTTTCTCAACCCATCCGGCATCGCCGCCTTCACTCTCGCAGAGCCTCCGCGCATGGTCAAGCTGATCGAGAACGCTCTGCAGCTTCCCGGCAACGATCTGCTTCTGCCTTTGTCCAAGCTCGCAGGCCATCGGATTGGCAACTTCCGCAAGCCGGGCCGCCCTTTGGCACCAGTTCTCCCGTGAAACTACACCGTCCAGAAAATCGCTAAGCTGTATTATCCTCGTTAGGAAACCGTCATTTGTCCGCAGGTCCCGCCGGTACAGAAGTTGTTCGAGGGCTGCCCGCATCTCGTTTTGCTGCCAGGCCCAGTCGATGGTCCTTTCGAGAACTTCAGATTTGAGCAGCTTCTGCTCGTCGCCGTCAACTACTTTGAAAGTGGGATCCAGATCGAGCCTGTAAAAATGCTCCGTGATGAGCCGTTTGCAGAATGAGTGGATCGTGCTGATATCGGCGCCCTGGAGCAGCACAAGCTGGCGGCGTAGATGGCTGTCCCGCTTTTCGAGAAATGTATCTCTGAGCCGCTCGGCGATTCGCGAACGCATCTGCTCGGCGGCGGCCTCTGTAAACGTCAGTACAAGTATGTTCCGGACGTCGGGACATATAGATCTGTCCGAAACGATATCGACGCATCGGCCCGAAAGCACCGCCGTTTTCCCCGTGCCGGCTGAGGCGGTAACGAGAACGTCGCTGCCGCGAGCGTTAATAGCCCTCTTTTGCTGCTCGGTCCATTCGATCCTTCTCTCAGCCATCCTCGCCTCCCATCCGTTCGAGAACCTGGTTCTTGTTCAGCGGTTCCAGGAAATTGTAGTCATTTATCTGCCAATCGAACCGGCAGACGGATTTGTACTTGCAGTAGCTACACGGCGACGTCTGGCCCAAACGATACGGCACGATTTCAATTCGGCCCGAGGCGATTTGCTCGGCCAGTTGGACTATCTTTTCGGCCGTAAATCGCAGTGCCTTATCGAAATCGGCGGCTTTCATCGCTCCCCTGCTTCCATAACTTCCGTACGGCTGACCGTCCTTGGTGACATAGAAATTGTAGAATCTGCTGTCTCTCGAAGCTTCGCTGTCAAGCTGCCGTGCAAAGCGGCCGTCGAATACGCCCTTTGCCTTGTAATCGAAGCTATCGGTTTTCTCCGACAACTCAGCAAGAGCGGTTCTTGAAGGACTTACTTCAATCGGCATGTAGAATGCACCTGCCGGGTTTTTTGTTTCTCCGTCGGTAGCGTTGCGAACAGCCAGCATATAAATCGGCAGTTGCATATCCAGGCCGTGGTAGAACTTCGACCAAGCAAAGGATGTGTCTCTGCGCTTGTAATCGAAGACAACCGCAATTTCTTCGCCATCGACATCTGCAACGTCGAGTCGATCAATCTTGCCGTCAAGAGACAGCACGCGATTACCTCCAAGCGCGAACTCACATTCACCCAGCGTATCACGTGCATCTTTGACCTGCCCGAACGAGACTTCCGACAGTTTCGGCCTGAAACTCCCCGCCCGCACCATTTGTGAAATCGCCAAAACACAATCCTCAAGACTTTCGCCTGCAGAATTCATGATGAACTCGTTGTACCCCCGACGACCGACAAAGTTCGATATGAAAGAGTCTTCCTTGACCAGCTTTTCTATTTCCTCTCTCAAGAGCCTCACAAGCTCTCGGTTATCAACTACGGCAAAATCCGTTGCTTCTACATTAAGCCGCTTTAACAAAGCATCCAGGATGTGATGATAAAATCGGCCCAGGTCTATCGGCTCAAACTTGAATTCCTCCCGCTCCTTCAGGCCAAGCGTATATCGTGCGAAATGCTGATACGGGCAAGCGGCAAAAGTACTCAATCGTGTCGCTGAGCTTCTTATCCGGCGGCCGAAGAGCTTGTCAACTACGTCCCCTTCCAATTGTGCGCCATTGTCATAGTCTAACGCTGAAAGCACATTCGAGCCTAATCCCGCCAGTTGCCCATCCGAGCAAATCCCATCGAGCAGATCGTCAAGTCCGCCGTTATCATCAACGTCGGACAAAAGATTATCCCTGCCGAGTTCGCTACAGAGCAAATCGGCAAGCTCCGCCCGGCTGCGGACCTTTTCGACATCCATCTGCTCGCTTGCGATTGATTCTTCGCTCAGATCTTGAAATAAGGATTCGAGATCGCCTATGAACTGAGAACGCGGGACCGCGCCGCCCTTGTCGTCAACCGAGGGATACGTAATACACAAGAATTCCGAAGACCTGGCAAATGCAATGTAGGCAAGGTATTGACGCTCTGCAAGGATTTGGCCCGACGTTGCCGCCAACTGGAAATCGGCCGATTCGGCTGCGATGCGGTCGTCGTCGGTTAAAATACTGTCCGAACTCAACGGGACCGGAAACTGCCTTTGCGTTGCGCCTATCAGAAAAACGGCCCTCAAATCGGGGTGCCGGCTGCGCTCGATGGAGCCGACAAGGACCTGGTCAAGGGTCGGGGGGATGAAAGCCAGCGTCAACTGCGAAAAGGCGGAGCTGAGGATCGCAAAATAATCCTCCGCCGTCATGGTCCGCCCGGCAAAAACCTCGACAAGCTCGTCAAATACATCCACAAACTTGTTGTAGAATTGCTGATGCTCATCCGCAACCGCACGGTCCTTCTTCTGGTTGGCCTGCACAATCCAACTGCCGATGGTCTCGGCAACACCAAGAGCATCGAGAAAATCAAAGATCGCCTGTGTGAACTGCCCGGCGCCGATTGCCCCGGCCTGATTGTCGGATGGGCTCAACTTCTCCTGAAGCTCGAACAAGGGCTTGCCTGCCTTGAGCCTGATCTGATTTACCTGCTTCTCATCGAATCGCCCGTTGCCGGCGCCTGCAAAATTCCAGTTGTTGTCGCTTTGCCAGTCACGGGACGATATGCCGAACGCAAGACAGTAATTTTCCAGAATGTCAACTTCGCAGCGTTCGACGGGCGCCACGTCGGTTTTAAGATAGGCGAAAATGTCCCCGTGAGCAAAGCCGCCGGTGACGACCTGCAGCGCCGAGCAAACAAGCTGGACAACGGGATGATGGTTTAGCGGTTTTTTCTTGTCGATAAAGAACGGGATGGCGTAGTCGTCGAAATAAGCCATTATGTAGTGCTGATAACTCTCAATGTCCGAGGCGATAACGGCGATATCACGATATCGAAAACCCTTGTCCCTGACCAGTTCGAGTATCTGCTTTGCGACGAACCTGACTTCTGCCCGTGAGTTCGGCGCCGATATTATCCGAATATTGTCGGCCGAATCGACCTTGGGCAGTTCAAGCTCAAATATGTTGCGCTCGATATGAGCGAGCTGTCGGCAGTGCGAAAATCTGAGCGCCTTCTCAAGAATCACGGGTTCAGCCAAACTGAGCCTGCTTTTTTTGACTATCTCAACAAGAGTGCCGTAGGTTCGTTCAGTCGGATTGAACAAACCGACCGCATCGAGTTGTCCGGCATCCGGATTTGTCAGGTCCATCTTCGACGGATCCAGGCACAGGGCGATTTTCGTATCTTCGGCTGCCTTGAGCAGCTCGGCGAGGATTGCAAGCTCGGCAGTAGTAAAGCCGGCGAAACCATCGACCCATAGCTTTGCGCCTTTGACGAAACTCGCCCCGGTCACCGCGCTGCAGGCCCGAGCGAGCTGAAGATCGGGATCGACGAACTTGCCTTCAACAAAACTCAGGTACTCTCTGAGAATCAGGGCGATATCGGCAAATTTCAAAACGGCCAGACTGTTTCGCCGGTCCTTCCGCAACTCGACAAGCAGTTGGTCGATGTCGTCAGGCGTCTTGGCGTACTGGTGCAGCTCGGCGACGGTATTCGCCATCTGCCGCGACAGGCCTGTCCCGAGCGCAGTCGAGGGGCCGGACCGGGTCGATGCCGAGCCGAAGATTTTCAATTTGCTCTGGTTGTCGCGCAGAATCCGGTGGACTATCATTTGCCTGCCGATGCGCGAAAGCGCGGGCCTGGCCGTATTCCTTCCGGACAGCATAAATTGCAAACGGTCGAACGAGAGCACGCTCAATCTGTTGTAGCCGGCGATTCTCTTGTCGGCCAGGATAGCCCGCTCAGCCTGGTACGTGGCCTGCTCGGGAACCAGCAGAATCAACTGCTGCTCGCCCGGCTCAGACAGCGCCTCGACTATCGCTTCTATGCAATAGCTGGTCTTACCTGTACCGCTTCTGCCGAGAATAAATTGAACCGCCATAGGGACCGTCCCTGCTTTGATAATGTTCCTTTCCCCCTTTTTACCACAATCGGGTGGCAGCCTCAAGCGCAGCTTGGGGATGGTTTCTCCAGGGTTGACCATCCCTTCGACTACGCTCAGGACAGGCCCCAAAGCCTGCGGCTTTGAGGCTGCCACCCACCAATCATCGCAGGCGGACGATTCTTCCACTCAGCCCTCGTCGGGCACACGGCGGGCAAATGTAATTCCGGCAGCATCTTGAATTTCCCTTGAATGTCTGCGCGGGGACTCTAAAATGCTCCCGGCGGCTTAATGTTGCCGGCGTCCCAGACTAACAGAGTAATCGATTTAGGAAACACCGATAATATGAGAACAAACATCTTCTTCGCAGCAATCTGTTATGTATTCATAGCCGCCAGCTCCGCTTGTCCGGCAAACCTCCCTCATTCTTACGAAGACCGTCCCTTTCTCCAGGATTTCACGGAGAAAATCCCTCTTTCCGAGGAGTTGGCCGGCGCAGAGCTATCGACTGTACGCTCAGATAGAAACGGCCGCATCCTTGTCCTGTCAGACAAGGGACTGCTCCGGATTAACAACAAAGAATTGGTGCCGGACCGCCAGTATAGACCGATTAGAGATATGCAGGTGAAAAGTCTGGATACTTGGCGCGATCAATTTGTTTACCTGACTGATAAGGCTGTCCTGAGCAACGCCTGGGCCGGCAAGCTCCTTGTGCCCCACAAAGTCTCCGGCGTCGGATTTTTTGAAATGGGAAGTAATTTCGATTTCCTGCTGGCGGCAAGAGACACACTCGCTTATTTCGATCAGGGCAAACGGGTTGACAAGTGGAACATGCCTCAGATGGCGATAAGGCAGCTCTTATTTGACCCGGCGCGCAATCGCTTTCTGATTTTGTCCGACGACCGGCTCGATTGTTACGCTCCCGGCAAAGAGAGTACAAAAGTCTTTGAGAGCGGCAATTTCAGTTGCCTGGAATTGACAAACAACGGCAAGGTTCTTATCGTCGGTACGCAGGACGGATATGTCGAATTGGATGCGGATTCATTCGCCCGGCGTTCGGCTCTGCAAAGAAAATTGCCGTGGACCGATATTCACTGCGTCAGGCAAATAGGCAAGGCGGTTTGGTTCGGAACGCCCAAAGGAGCTTTCGCCCTGCATCGCGACGGCCGGATAGACTATTACGCCTCGAAACGCTGGCTTGTGGACGACGATGTCATTGACATTTCGAGAGGTCCCGACAATTCCGTGCTGATCCTCTGCCAGAGCGGGCTGAGCATTATTCACTTCGGAAAAATGACCCTTGAACAGAAGGCCGGGCACTTTGACAGGCTCACGCGAAAACGTCATATCCGGCACGGTTTTAACAGCGGGCTCGCCATGAGCAAACCCGGCGATTTATCGACGGGGACGCTTGTCGATAACGATAACGATGGCCTGTGGACAGCGATGTACCTGGGCGGGGAGCTTTTCCGATATGCCGCCACCGAGTCGCAGGATGCTTTGCAGAATTGCTACGAGTCCTTTGAGGCGATGGAGCGTCTGTCCCATGTCAATCACATGGAAGGCCACCCGTCGCGGTCCTTCGAACGCGCAGGCTATCAACTTTCGGATAAATCCCGCTGGCAGCCCGCCGAGGATCCTAACTGGACCTGGAAGGCCACCACCAGCAGCGATGAAATTGTAGGTCATTTCTTCGTGTACAGCATTTTTGCCGAAGAAATCCCGGACAAGAAATGGCGGGACCGGGCAATCGCCCTGATGGATAACACCATGGCCCATATCGTGCGAAACGACTGGTACCTTATAGATTACGACGGAAAACCGACGCTCTGGGGCAAATGGAACCCGGACTACGTCAACGGATTCCCCGAACAGGTGGGGGACCGCAGGCTTAACTCCGCTGAGATCATCGCATTCCTGCAAACGGCATATCACTTTACCGGCAAAGAAATCTACAAAGAGAAAGCTTTTGAGCTTTTCGAAAAACACGGCTATCTGGATAACATCATGATACCGATATCCGGGCTTAGCCGTGTCCCCGGCATAGACCTGACCACCGAATGGAACCACTCCGACGATGAGCTGGCCTTCCTGTCGTACTGGAATTTGTACAAATATGCCTTTACCGAGGAACTGCGTGAAAAATACCGCCGGGCGATTAAGGACCACTGGGAAATTGAGAGGCCTGAGAAAAATCCGTTGTGGAATTTGATTTACGCCATGACAGGAGCAGCGGAATTTGATCTGGAAGAGACTGTTTGGAGCCTGAAAGAATTCCCGCTGGACATGATTGGCTGGTCCGTCAGCAACAGCCATCGCAAAGATTTGGAGTTCGTGAAACCGAATTTTCGCCATCAAACCACCCGCGAGGTTCTGCCTCCCGACGAACGCCCCATGAGCAAATACAACGGCAACGCCTTTCGCTTAGACGGCGGCAGCAGCGGACATCGCGAATACAGCGGCGACATCTTCCTGCTACCCTACTGGCTGGGAAGGTATTTAAGCAAAATCAAGTAAGGAGATCTGATTCGTGCTAAGCGGGATCGATTATCTGGTGGTCATTCTTTACCTGATCGGCATAATGCTGCTCGGGTTCTATTTCAAGCGCTTCGTTCATACCTCCAAGGATTACTTTCTCGCCGGCAAGTCCCTGCCGTTCTGGGCAATAGGAATGTCGATCGTGGTCTCGGACATCGGGGCACAGGATTTCGTGGGCGTCTCGGGCCAGGCCTATCGGTTCGGCATCTCCGTGGGCAACTTCGACTGGATCGGTTCGGTGCCGGCAATGTTGCTGGGAGCGTTTATCTTCATCCCATATTTCTGGAAGGCGGGGGTCTATACCATCCCGGAGTATTTAGGCAGACGCTACAACGATTACGTTCGCACGCTGGCCTCGGTGACGTGGATCGTTTTCTTCGCCTTCAACCTCGGCATCGTTTTCTGGGCCAGCGCCAAATTGCTCAACACCCTGATGGGCTGGCCCTACTGGCAGTCGATTATCATAACGGCTCTCGTAGTCGGTGTTTATACATTCTGCGGGGGCCTGGCCGCTGTGGTGCTGACCGACGTTATTCAAATGGTGATTATGTTCGCCGGCGGCGCTCTGATTGTGATTCTGGGGCTCCACCGCGTCGGAGGTTGGGACGGCCTGGTCGATAAGATCACCGCTCAAGGACATTCTTTCCGCGACTATTTCAAACTGATCCAGCCGGTCGATACGAAAACCCCATTTCCCTGGACGGGGATTCTTTTCGGCCTGACGTTCGTAATGGCCAACGCTTACATGATCGGCAACCAGGCAATCGTCCAGCGATGCTTAGCGGCAAAAAGCGAATGGGACGCCAAAGCCAGCATGATATGGGGGGCGTTTTTGAAAATGTTCATCCCGATGCTGGTATTATTCCCCGGCCTGATTGCCATTGCCTTGTACCCTGACCTGGAAGACGGCGATAACGCCTTTGCCCTTTTGGTGACGGAATTGTTGCCTACCGGCTGGGGGATAATGGGGCTGATGTTCGCCGCCCTTTTGGCGGGTTTGATGTCCAGTATCGATTCGATGCTCAACTCCACGGCGACACTCTGGACAAAAGACATCTACGAAAAGTACATCAAGAAGGAAGCTTCCGATCAGCACTACTTGATAGTGGGCCGGATGGCAACTATCGTCCTGTTAATATTCGGCGTGATTACTTCGCCGGTAAGTCAGTATTTCGAGGGGATATACGTCGCTATCCAGACATTTCTGTCTTTCTTCCAGGGGCCGGTCTTTTCGGTTCTGATGTTGGGAATATTCTGGCGCCGCACCACACAGTGGGGCGGACTGTTCGGCCTGGTGGGCGGGATCACAGTTTCGGCTTTACTGTATGCGTTCAAGGGATATCTGTTTGAAATCGAGGACCCGTTCCTCTACGTTTCATGGTGGTCGTTCTTGGCCGGACTCGTAATCGCCACGGTGGTCAGTCTGTTCACCCAGCCGCATCCGGAAGAACGATTGTACGGCCTGGTATATCGACTCGCAGACCGAAAGCCGAGTGTGGCATAAATTTGGGGACCGATCAAAATGCTAAAAGCTTTGAGGTATATACTTAACTTCGAATGGCTGGCCGGCGTTTCAATCGGCGCCGCCAAGAACGTGTTTCTGGTTTTGTTTGTCGTGATAGGAATTCTGGTGCTGTTGGTTCCCAATGATTACGTCTTCCAAGGCGCAAAGAAACGCCGATGGTGGCTCAATCTGAAACTGTGGGCGCTGGGCGATTTAGCCTTTATCTTTATCACGTACTACATCTTCTGAAAAAGAACATAAGAACGCCGGAGGCATTCTCAGCGTGGCAAATGCCGAAGATATCGCATCCGAAGCTCAATAGTCCGGCCATATTTCAAAGCCGTCAGGATTTCTAAGACATTTCCTGCAGCGCCTTCTAATCTCTTCTACTATTTCAACTGTCTGGGGTTGATTTACGCAACTATAGCCTGCCTCCTGAAATAACTGCCTGGTCACACTATGAAGCTTTCCAACAAGCTCGTCTTGAGCACCTCCCATTCCTCTCCATTTCTCGCCAAGATCTAAATAGGCTGGCAGGTTTTGTGGGTCTTTCTTTTGAGTAAGAGCTTTCGTCTTGCGAGCCAATTCATCAGCATAGTCTAAGGTTTTTATGTTCTCTTTCAGCCTGCTGTATTCCTGGAGTATCTCCTGTGTTATTGTCTCCATACTATCGAAGAATGGTTTCAAGTCAGGGTTGGATTTCCTTTTAAGTTTTAGAAAGCTCATCATGTCGTGGGCGAAGTCCTGATATTCGTCGATTCTCTCGCCATGCTGCGTGACAAAGAAGACCATATCATCTACGGTTTCCTCGACAAGATTCTTCTTTTCTACTTCCTGGCCCGCTTCAAAAACTGGCTGTAGCACCTTTTGCGTAAAATCACAGGTGCAAGCATCCAGGATGGTTTCTCCTGGCCTTCTATGATGGGTGCGCAGCCTGCGACCTGGAATGTCAAGTATAGTATCACATGCCTGCCTGCCCAATGTTTCCTTCATAATATCAACAGGAGTGGAAACCGAGACGGGAGTGCCTTTTCTCTCCAAAAAATAGATTAGAGATTCCCCCTTAGGGAGTATTTTTTTACCAAGACGATAGAAAGCAGTCTCTCCTTTAAACCAGACGGGATAGATATAGCGACCTATTACCCTGTAGACGGGTCCTTTAGATTCTTTGAATCTATAAGTAGTCTTAACTCCATCCTCATGCAATTGGGTCATCCATTTTGCAGGAAAGGGCCTCTTCCAGTTAATAGCCACGTCCTTTTCCAGGTAAGAAGGCTTCAACTCTTCCTTATGCCAGATACCCGGCGCGTCCAACAGGGCCAGATAAATACTCTTGCCGTCATTGTCAAAGTCAATAGATTCGATGAGGCGGGGCTCTCGTTGCTCATTATCCAGCACAAGCCTCATTTGTTGCTTTCCCTTCGGCCAGGTGACAACCAGCATATTGTTTTGGCCCTTCAGTAATCCTAAGAAAAGATTACCCGAAGGAATCTGAAGTGTAGTCATCGAAGGGTATTTTCGCGGGTCGAATATCAGATCATCACCGACAAAATCGGGTATTACACCATACTCGATTGGACTGAGAAGACTTATCCCTTTCATATTCTCGGAAGGTTTAATATCAACAATCTGCTTCTTGCCGAACGAAAAGACAGCAGATAAATTGTATTCTGTCTCCTTAGCCGAAAAAGAGATTTCCACGGCTGCCTCATCACCCGTGTTTTGCAATATCCTGCAGTTGGTAATGCTCGCCGGCTTTCCTTTTAGTTGAAGAGGAGCAAATTCTACTCTCTTCTTACTAAGATCTGTTTTCGAGTAGATAACCACTCTGCCTTTTCTTGACCAGAACACGACAGCCAAGTGCTCGTTCTCTACTACTACATCCCCTTGGAAAGAATATTCTCTTCCCCATTCTCCTTGCGCAGGCGGATCGACAACAACTTTCCAGTTAGCTCTATCTCGGACATCGACTTGATCCATAAAAGCTGACTGTGTATCCCAAATCAGGGTATTTGCTATCGGCCTTTCCGCCTTTCTTGTTCCTGAAATTGTCGGCGCCGCCCAAAAGGCCACAGTGCCTGCACGTTCAGCGTCCGCCTCGAGTGATAAGGTTATCCTCTTTCCCGACAAAGCAGACAGATCGACACAGCGCTGTGCCCAGTGCTCATGGTCAGAGTAGGTCTCATCAAGAAGAGTTATGACATCACCGCCCTGGGGTGTTGCAGTGATCCTGAAAGTTACAGGGACATCTTTTTTCAACACTCCGAGGCCAACGTCAAGCCGCCCGGCTTGAGGCGCACGCAGCCGGTACTCTAACCTTCCCGGCGTGTGCGTAAAGATGGTGCGCTTGTGCTTTCTGTCTCGAACCTCATATCGAACGCCAACCGGGGCGTCGTCATAGGGGACCTCCCTGGGGATTACGCTCACTGATAGGATGTCGAGCGTCACTGCCTCCTCATTATCCTGGCTGTTGAAAAATATCCCCAAATGCGTCCAGGGCCCCTCCCACCTCCGCATGTAGGGGTGATCCAGCGACAGCCGGTACGTCTGGACCGTGCCGTCCGTCACGAGGGGAGTCCGGTCGCCGGGGGTGTAGAAGGGGAACACTTCCTCATCTTTTTCGGTGTAATTGAATGCCAAACCGACAACGCGCATCGGATCTCGAGTGCGGGCACGAATCTCGACGTACGTCCAGTCCTCGAGCTTCCAATCGGGCAGCTCGACGTAGATTATGCCGACCAGCCGCAGGCCATCGGCGCGGTTTTCTGCGGTCAAGGGCATACGTAGCGCATCGTCAACTCGGACAGGCTTGACGGCTTCTAACTCCGCCGGGATCGGTTTGGCCGGTCGCCAGTCCGGCTGTGGCTCGTCGAAGCGCCACTCCACAGGTTCGGGAAGGTCTTCGGGGACTTCAGAGCCCTCAATGCGTGCGGCATCCAGATGCTCTTCGAGATACAGAGGCATCTCTGCCATCAGAACTTTCTGTTGCTCAGGCCCGGTATCGGTAAAGCCAAAAAGCAACGATACGGCGGGCAATGTTAGTAGGCACGTAAAGGCGCGAATCGTTGTTCTGGTCATGGCACATTCTCCTCTTAATGATAACGCTATAAGAAAAGCGCTTTTATCTAAAGTGATATATTAAAGGGAAAATGACCAGATGTCAAGTAATTCACGAATCCGATATTTCCCATACTAAACTCTTGGCTCTGCAACAAAGCCTTCCAGTTTGACTATAATGCTGAAACCTTCTCCACATTGCACGAGTCTTAAGCCGTTTGAAATATGCTCGAGTCATAAATGAAGGATCTTAATCTGGAATCCGGCCTATTTTATCGCATTTATCAATAGCGCAGGTTACATTGATCTGTCTACAAGAGTTCCTCGGCATTGTCGTAGATTTTTTCAATGGCCTTTGCGAGAAGGTCCATATCGGCCTTTGTCCCCATCAGTATCGTGTGATGAAAACACACCGACTCTTCGCGATAGATTCTATGGCAAACCGGCAAGCTGAACCTGGCCGGATCGATTTGGCGCCAGTGCTCTTCGCTTAGTTTGTGCCGGCACGGTTTTGTATGGGGTGTGTATAATGAACACACATCGAGCGGCTCATAGCTTGCCTCAACATCACAACCCAACTCTCCGGCCATAGCTTCTCTGAACTTCGCTACGTCAAGGCCTTTGAACTGCGACTTGTCGTATCTGAAAGAGAAATTGTAATATGCCCCCATCGTTTCCCTTTCATCACGCCGTATCGGTGTAACGCCCGGAAGCTCTGATAGCAGCGAATTAACATACTTTGCATTTTCGTCGCGGATCGCGTTTTGTTCGGGCAGTCTTTTAAGGGACTCGATCAACACCGCCGCCTGAAAATCCGTAATACGATAGTTGCCCGACTGGATAAAATCGCCCTCGCTGCCGTAGTGGCCTGCGCCTTTGTCGCCGCATTGTTCTATCTCGGGCCTTCTGCCGCAATTCCTAAGCGCATCGAGTTTCTCATAAAGCTGCGAGTCGCTGGTAGTAATGGCGCCGCCCTCACCGGCGGTCATAAGTTTCGACAGTTGAAAGCTGAAACTCCCCGCATCGCCGATGCTGCCGACTTTTCTGCCTTTCCACTCGCCCCCGTGCTTGTGTGCGCAGTCTTCGATCACCCGCAGATTATGCCTGCCGGCAATCTCCATAATGGCGTCCATATCGGCGAAACCGCCGTAAAGGTGGACGGGGATGATCGCCCTGGTCCTCGGAGTGATTGCTTCTTCCATCGCAGCCGGGTCGATACACCAGTTATCCTCGTTTACATCAACGAGTATGGGAACTGCATTCACATCCAGAGCCGCTGCCGCCGTTGCCTGCCAAGTCAGTCCCGGCACGATGACCTCGTCACCCAATCCGATGCCGCATGCCTCCAACGCAAGCTGCAGGCTTACGGTGCCATTAGCCACCGACAGGGCATGTTCGGCCCCGGTGAATTCCGCAAAGGCCCTGTTGAATTCCAGCTCCTTCGGACCGTTGTATGACCATACGCCGCCTGCCAACACTTCAAGCAGACCTTTCTCTTCCTTTTCATCCCATACGGGCCACCTGGGCCACGGATTTGCTTTGGCGTCCCGCAGGGGTGTTCCGCCATTGACAGCCAGCTTGCTCATTCTATCATTCCTTTCTTTACCTTTGCGATGTCTCAACAGGCGCCAGAATAACAAACCTGTCTAATAGTTGCAACTATGGCTCGCATTCTGTACCATATAATCACAGAATAGGAGTTGACTCATAACAGACATCGTAAAGAACGAGCTTGCTATGAAGACGGGCGACTCTCGGCATGATAGACTACTTTCAGACGGATGGATGATCTGCACGTCTGCTAATCTGGAGCAGACGCCTGAAGAGATTTGCCGGGCTGATTTTGATATACAGGATTGGCACTCAACGTCCGTCCCCTCAACGGTGTTGGCCGCTCTCGTAGCGAACGGTGTTTACAAAGACCCGTACTTCGGCATGAATCTCAAAGAAATTTCGAGCGAGCCGTTCGAGAAGCCGTGGTGGTGTCGAACCAAGTTCCAATTATCAAAAACCGACGCCGAGAAAACGACGCTGTTGGAGTTTGACGGCATAAACTATAGCGCCAATATCTGGCTGAACGGCAGGCAAATCGCGGCTTCAACGCAGGTTAAAGGCGCCTTCCGCCGGTTTCAATTTGACATCTCAAGCTGCATTTGCAAAGGAAGTAATGTACTCGCAGTAGAGGTCGTTCCTCCAGAGCCGGGGGATTTTTCGACAGGTTTTGTCGATTGGAATCCCCCGCCGCCCGACCGTAATATGGGCATTATTAGGGGTGTGAGGCTGCGCTTCTGTGAAAACGTTTCAATAGAGAATCCCTTCGTTCAAACAAATCTAAACGCCGAAACGCTCGACGAAGCTACGCTTACTGCCAGTGCAGGATTAGCTAATCACGCAGATCGGACAGTATCGGGAATTCTCGAAGGAAAAATTGAATCAATCAGATTCAGTGAAGCCGTAGAAATAGAGCCACAAGGGCGAAAAACCGTGGAGTTCACGGACATAAGAATCACCAACCCAAGGATCTGGTGGCCGCACACCATGGGAAAACCGGACCTGTACGATTTGCAACTGAAGTTCACGGTGGATGACAAAGTATCCGATGCCGACAGCGTGAGATTTGGGATTCGCAAAGTTGAAGATTATACAAACGAGGCCGGCCACAAAGGATTCAAGATAAATGGAAGAAAAGTCCTGATCAAAGCAGCCGGTTGGACGGATGATTTGTTCCTCGCCGATACACTCGAGTCCATTGATGCCCAGTTGAAGTACGTCAAACATATAAATCTGAACAGCATCCGCCTGGAGGGCATCTGGGGCAAGGACCACACGTTATACGACCTGTGCGATAAGTACGGCATATTGATGATGGTTGGCTGGAGCTGTCACTGGGAGCATGAACAGTATTTGGGAAAACCGGTTGATGGCCGGTACGGAGGCGTAACATCATCGGAGGACATCGACCTCATAAGTAAATCCTGGCAGGACCAGGTTATCTGGCTGAGAAATCATCCGAGCATCTACGTCTGGGCCGTCGCCAGCGACAAGGTCCCGAAGCCGCAATTAGAGCAGAGATATATCGAGACTTTTGAGAAATACGATCCTTCGCGCCCCTACTTAGCTTCGACCGGCGGGATCGGCAGTGAACAGCAAATCATCGGAGAAGACATCGTCGTCAGCGAAATCAGCGGCTGTTCGGGCGTAAAAATGCTCGGTCCTTATGCATATACGCCGCCCGTATATTGGTACACCGACAAGAACCGCGGCGGAGCCTATGGTTTCAATACTGAAACAGGCCCCGGAGCTGCGGTCCCCCCGTTAGAGAGCATCAGGAAAATGATCCCTGAAGACCATCTCTGGCCTATCGACGAATTCTGGGAATTTCATTGCGGCCTCAATGAATTCGCAACGTTGGATCGGTATCGGGAAGCCATAGACCGGCGCTACGGAAAGGCCGGCAACGTCAAGGAGTTCGCCCGGAAGGCCCAGGTCCTGAATTATGAATTGATGCGACCGATGTTCGAAGCTTTCCGGGCCAATAAGGGAGCTGCGACCGGCGTCGTGCAGTGGATGCTCAACGCCGCCTGGCCCAAGATGTACTGGCAGTTATATGACAAATACCTGATGCCGAACGGAGCGTTTTACGCCGCAAAGAAAGCCTGTGAACCGCTGCATCTTCTTTACAACTATGGAGACCGCAGCGTTTATGCCATGAACGACCACCTGGCAACATTCAGGGATCTCCGGGCGACAATTCGAGTTCTGGACATAGATTCGATGGAAGTCTTCGGTGAGACACTCGATATCAGCGTAGAACCTGACTCTTCGGCCAAAGTCTTCGAACTGCCTGAATTTGACAGTATAAGCACAACCTATTTTCTCGATCTCAGACTCCACGATGACAGAGTCAATTTCTACTGGCTGTCAACCAAACCGGATGTTCCGGATTACGAAGCTAAAGTCGAGCCCTGGCCCTACTACACACCCAGTAAAAAATTCGCAGACTTTACTTCACTGAATTCTCTGCCGCCCGCCGGAGTCAAAGTCAAGCACAGTTCCAAAACAACGGGTGAAAAAACGACGATAACGGCAAAATTAGCCAACGTTAGCGACAAAATCGCCTTCTTCCTGGAACTGCAAGTAGCAGAGAAGAACAGCGGCAAGACTATCCTGCCCGTTTTCTGGCAAGACAATTACGTCAGTCTGCTTCCCGGCGAAACCCGAAACATCAAAGCCGTATTCCCGGCAACAAAGCAAGAAACAGTTTTGACCATCGACGGATGGAATTTGGAGACTTGAACCGCAAGAATCCTTTGCAGCCCAGGGACAAAAAGCGTAAAATATTGGTACGTGGGAAACCTTGTTACAAACTGAGAAATGTCGGGAGGACATGTAGAATGACTGAACACACACCCAAACAGAACACCGATGTCGATTCGACGCGCAGACAATTCCTTAAAAAAATCGGGCTTGGCGCAGTCGCAGGCGGGATGGCAGCCCCATTATTGGACGATGCCCGTGCGGCAACAACAGCTCACAAAGTAAAATGTCGGACGTTAGGTAAAACCGGCCTGCAAATCTCTGAGATTGGAATTGGAGGCCACAGTTGGGCCTACAAGCGGGTCCCGGACGGCAAAGGAGGACTTCGCAGGCCCACCGTCGACGAGGCGGTCCGGATGATCGGCAAGGCGATAGATATGGGAGTGAATTTCCTCGATTCCTGCACAGCGCTCGAAGAATCCAGCACGCCCGGCGAGGCGCTCAAGAGAATGGGAGCGAGGGACAAGGTACTGGTCTCGATCCGCGTTTCTCACAAGATGAAGGGGATCAAGGCCGACAAGCAGGAGATATACAAGTGGACTGAAGACCGCCTGAAGCTCTGGCAGACGGACTACGTCGATTTCTGCCTGCTGTGCAATACCGAAAACGACACGCCGCAGTCGGGGTATTGGGACATGTCCTACTCAATCGAGGCGCTCGACAAGCTAAAGCAGCAGGGCAAGATTCGCTTCACCGGATTCGGATGTCACTTCACACCCGAATTGTTTCTGCAAGCGTTTGACAAGTTCGGCGATTACTTCGATACCTGCTCAATGCCCTACAACATCCGGCATCGCGCCGCCGAGAAGATATTACCGGCAGCCAGGAAAAAGGGATTGGGCGTAATCACCATCAAGCCCTTCTCCCGCGGTGCTCTTCTGAAAGACCGCGATCTCAAAGGCGCATACGCGGGCCTGCCCCGCGACATGATATCGTTCGTATTAGAGAACAAGCACGTCGATATCTGCACCTGCGGCGTTCATACGATAGAGCAGACCGTCGAGAACCTAAGCGCCTCGTGGACGAAGCTCTCGCCGAGCGGACGCGAAAGGCTCAAAGAAATCGCCGGCACCTGCGTTACGGATCGCGAGTACGCCTGGCTCGAACGAGACTGGCGCTGCGCATAGGCTACGTACCTATTCGGAAGAGGTAGGGTGTGCACCGCACACCGCAACGTGTTTGGTGGGCAGTGCCCACCCTACCATATATTGTTAAGGAGTCACTTCAAATGTCGATTCGATTCAACAGCATTCTTGAAGCGCACGGACTTGAACCGAAAGACGTCCGGCTCGTGCGGCATAAAGACCAAAGGTCTTCGCCGGGTCGATCGCCGTATGAGCTTTGGCGAGATGAACCGGATGCGTTCCACGCCTATCAATCGAGCCAGCGAATATCGAACCGAAAGAAATTCTCCGCACCATATTGGGCTGTTTTCCTCGCTGATGCTTTCGATGACACAATGTTTGTGGGGCTCTTCGCCGCTTCATATCGGGGATTACTCGAACAGGATCGTCCTAAACCTCACGTGGCAGGCGAGGTCGATCTGGCTGGCTCCTGCGACATCTATAATCTCGAACTCGACGATAGGCTCCAAGACATGATTGGTCGACTGATCATCGACTGGGGATCTGGCGAACGTGCCTGGGTTCAGTACGCTGATCGTCAAAACAAAAACGTTCTCGAACTGCGGTCGATGCAGAGCGAGCCTCCTTTTCCCGGATTTATCAACTTCATCGAGCCACTTTCTCGACTCGGAAAACTCCCGCGCGGATGGATCGAAACACTGCGATCTGCGCGCGGTGTATATGTCCTCACATGTCCGCGAACAAAAGAGCAGTACGTCGGATCTGCAGATGGCGAAGGTGGCTTCTGGGGACGTTGGATGGAGTACTTCAAGACTGGTCACGGGGGAAACATCGCCCTCAAATCACGTGATCCCAGCGATTATCAAGTTGCTATACTTGAGGTCGCTGGTACCGCCGCAGACCACAAGGACATCTTGTCGATGGAGGGCCGCTGGCAACGAAAGCTTCAAAGTCGCGAAATGGGCTTGAACCGCAACCTCGCAAAGTCGTAGATCGCCGGACCACGCAATGCACCCGGCCGGTGCTTTAATCTGCGAGGGACAAACCAAGCTCCTTGAACTGTGCGGCGGCGTTGAGGAAGTGAGCGGTGATCCAGAACACCGTCCAGTCTTCGACGTAGTTGCCTCGAACGCCAGCAGGTCCTTGCGATTCCATGCGCCGCACAAATCTGCCGTCCTGTGCGTAGTTCGTATGGTGCGGCTGCTCGCCCTGGCTTCCGTATGGGTCAATCAGTTGGCCGCAGCTGCGATACATCAGGATTGCAAGCTTCTTTAGCTCATCGTTGTCCAGGTATTGTCCCAGGCGATAAATGTCCGGCGTGATGAGCACCCTTGCAGGTGCGGGACTCGGCTTTTTTTTTCAAATAGCGTTGGCGCGGCATCGGCAAAAGGGTAAAATCCCGGGCGGATCAACTGTGTTCCGAAAGCTTGCGCGTTGTGGTCCAATCAGCCGGCAAGACTCGGCTTGCGACCAAAACGACAGGTTCAAATTAACGCAATTAGCCAGATAAATAAGGAGAGTGCCATGTCAAAGAACAAATCGAATCTTTCACGGCGTACATTCTTGAAAC
Organism: Planctomycetes bacterium B3_Pla; assembly: GCA_005223045.1. GTDB lineage: Bacteria > Planctomycetota > Phycisphaerae > Sedimentisphaerales > Anaerobacaceae > SG8-4. Next base: position 54,843 of record NJBM01000013.1, read on the forward strand.
GCTCGGCAGCGCTGGCGGCTGCACCGCATATCGTCCCGGCCACTGTGTTCGGCCGCGGCGGAAAGGTCGCCCCCAGCGAGCGCATCATATTGGGCGGGATCGGCGTCGGCAACCGCGGTTCGCACGACCTGCGCTGGATGCTGCCGGAATCGGATGTGCAATTTGTCGCAACGTGCGATCCCCAAAAGTTGCGTGCCGAAAGAGTCAAGCAGATTGCGGACACGCATTACGGCAACACCGATTGCAAAATCTACTGCAACACGCCCGAGTTTCTGGCCGAGCGCACCGACATCGACGCGCTGCTGGTCACCACCGGCGACCGATGGCATGCCCTCGCCTCCATCATGGCGATGCGGGCGGGCAAGGACGTCTATTCCGAAAAGCCGTCCTGCATGACCATTGAGGAAGGCCAGGCCGTCGTGAAAACCGCCAAACGCTATCGCCGCATCTATCAAACCGGCACGCAGCGGCTCAGCGAGGGTAATTTCACATTCTGCAACGAAATGCTCCGCACAGGCCGGCTCGGCCAGGTCCACACCGTTCGCGCCCACATCGCCCCGTGGGATGCGGCTGAAATGAGGCATGATTGGCTGCCCGCACAGCCCCTGCCGCCCAAAGACGAAGTGGACTGGGACGCGTGGCTGGGGCCGTGCCCCTGGAGGCCATACAACGCAACGTACACACGCGGCGGCTGGCGGGGCCATTACGATTTCCACACCAGTTGCATCGGCGAATGGGGCGCGCACACGTTCGCCCAGTGCCAGGTGGGAATGGGCGCCGGCGACACGTCAGCTATCGAGTATGGCTACGTTAAGAACGAGTCCGGTGACAAGATGGTCACTAAATTCGCCAACGGCATAAAGATGGTCCTCGAACGCGATCTAAACAACAAATACTTCCACGGCTCCTGCGGAGTTCGCTACGAAGGAACCGAGGGCTGGGTCGCAGCGGGCGATGGCTACTCGAAACCCGACGTTTCCAATCCGGCCATGCTGGATGACTTCAGGAAGCTCGTCTATGACTACCAGGCCCGCACGCAAAGGCCCATGAGCCACGTTCGCAACTTCCTCGATTGTGTCAAGTCGCGCCGGCAGACAGTGGCCAATCCCGTGGTGATGCATCGCACGATGACCACGGTCCACGCGGCCAACATCTGCATGTGGCTCAAACGCGACCTGCGATTCGACCCTGTCAAAGAGGAATTCATCAACGACCCGCAAGCCAATCGGTTCCGTTCGCGTGCGATGCGTGAGCCGTGGATCATCTAAGGACCAATTTTTATCCGAAAGGAAACTTCAGCCATGTTAAAGTCAAAAATACACATTATTCTGGTAATCGCATTGCTGTTTGCAGGCACAGTTCAGTTGTCCGCACAGACGGTCCCGCCCAAAGAGGACGAGAGCAAACTGATTGCCGTGATCGGCTCGGACGATGCAGCTCACAAAGATAAAGTTGACGCCTGCCGTGGGCTGGCGCTGATCGGCACGAAGAAGTCCATCGCTCCGTTAGCGGCGCTGCTCGGCGACGTGAAACTTTCACACATGGCCCGTTATGCGCTGGAGCCGATCAAGGATCCGGCCGTGGACGCGGTTTTTCGCGATGCACTTGGCACACTCAAAGGCAAGCCCCTGATTGGCGTAATCGGCAGCGTGGGCGTGCGACGCGACGCTAAGGCGGTCAAGTTGCTGGCGAACATCCTGATGAAACACGAGGCCGGCGCCGGTATCGCCAGTGCGGCAGTGCGAGCATTGGGCAGCATCGGCAATGCGGCTGCGGCCGAGACATTGCAGACGGGCCTGGCGCATGTTCCGAAAGACAACCAACTCCCAATTGCCGAAGGTTTGTTCCGCTGTGCCGAACTGCTTGCGGCAGAGGGAAATCACGATGTTGCGGTTGATATTTACGACCAGTTGCTTGAGGCAGGCGGGCCGCATCAGGTTCGTGCCGGCGCTCTGCGAGGGGCGATCCTGGCACGAGGGGACGACGGCGTCGCGCTGCTGGCAAAACATCTACGAAGTGACGACTACATCCTGTTCTCAGCAGCGGCACAGACAGCTCTCGAATTGCCGGGCACGGAAGTGACCGGCGCTCTGACCGCCGGGCTTGACAAGTTGCCTGCCGACAATCAGATACTCGTGCTCTGGATACTCGGCAAGCGAGGCGACGCCGGGGCGCTGCCGGCTGTGTTTCCTCTGGCCAGAAGCGGCTCGAAAGCGGTTCGTATGGAGGCCATACGAGTTATGCCGCAGTTCCAGGACGGAGCGGCGGTGCGTGAGCTTGTGAAGCTGATGGGCGACGCCGACAAAGATATTGCCAAAGCGGCTCAGGACAGCCTTGCCGCAGTTCCCGGCAGGCGGGCCGACTCTGCCGTGGTGGCGATGCTCAAAAGTGACAAGATCAACGAGCGGCTGACTGCTCTCGAGTTGATGGGGCGCAGGCGCATGACGGCAAGCATTCCGGAACTGCTCAAAGCGTCCGGCGGCGCTGACGCCCAAGTCCGGCCGGCCGCGCTTAGGAAAGTGGGCGAATTAGGCGGTCCCGCCCAGGTGCCGGCCTTGCTCGATCTGCTCATGCGGTTGGATGCCTCGAAGGATTTGGTCGCCGCAGAGCGAGCGCTAATCACCGTTTGCGGCAAAGGCGGTGATGCGCAGTCGTACGCCGAGAGACTCACCGGCCTGCTGGCCCGAGCCAATCCCGAGCAAAAGAACGCACTGCTGCGAGTCCTCGGCGCCATTGGCGGAAGCAAGGCCCTTGAGGCCGTCAGGACCGCAGTCAAAGATTCCAATCCCCAGGTCCATGCCGGCGCAATCCGCGTGCTCTGCGGATGGAAGACTGCTGATGCCGCGCCCGACCTGCTGGCGCTGGTCAGGACCTCGTCCGATCGAGCCCGCCAGACTGCGGCCCTGCGAGGCTACATAAATCTCATTCGAGACGAGAGCCTATCAACCGAGAAGAAACTTGCGATGTGCAGGCAGGCGGCGTCTTTGATTCAGCGCGAAGAGGAGACAAAGCTCTTGCTCGGGGCATTGGGCGCCGTGCCGTCGGCCGAGGCCCTTTCGATGGCGATGGTTAATCTGGACGACCCGGCAACTAAGAACGAGGCATGTTTTGCAGCCGTGGCCATCAGCAAGAATATCTTCCAGCAGCATCCTGACGAAGTCATTGACGCTTTGCAGAAGGTCATGAAAGCCACCAATAACAGAAACGTCACTCGCGGCGCAAGGGACACGTTGGGAAAGGCGAAAAAAGCCGCGGGAAGATAAGGAGTTGTGGAAAAACAGATGGTAATCAGCAACGCAAATGCAAAGATCAAAAATTAAATATCAAAATTGCTGAATCGCCTTCGGCGATGCTCTTTAAAAACAGCCCGCGAAGCGGCTCCGAAATTTTGATTCTTGCATTTTGATTTTTGATTTTCTTACCATGGTCTGATCACCTATTTGCCCTTTAGCGACAGTACGCTGCCGTTGGCCAGTGAAATATACAGCCGCCTATTCGCTGCCGCCATGCCGTCCCAAACCGGGGGCGAATCAAGAATGCGCTCGGTGAGTTTTTCCCCATTCGATGCCGACATTACCGACAGCAGGCCGCCTTTGCCGCCCTCGAAGGTGGCCGCCAGATCAACCTGGTCGGCCGCGTAAGGCGTTCCGCCGAGAAACAGTAGATCCCCGGCACGCACCATCGCCCGCGGGCGTGTTCCAAGCTCGACGGACCATTTCCAACGGTCGTCGGCATCGTCCTCTATTTTCCTGAAGTCGGGCAGCGACTCCTCTGTTGACGAGAAGGACTTGTGCGACTCGGCAAAAAGTGTGTAAGCCTTGCCCCGGCTGACGCCCCAGACGGTATCATCGTCGAACGCCAGCAGAACGCCGTAGGGTACGGCCAGGTGTACGTCTTTCCTTCCACCGCGTCGATTGGCGATCCATGAATACGCAACACCGATCCGGCTAAAGTCACCCGTGCCGAGCACCCAATGCGAGCGGTGATTCTCCGCATCGTCCAGCAGGCGGGAGGTTGAAAACAGATGCCGACCGAATCCCTGCTGCCTGACGCACTCTCGATTGAATTTCAGGTGCCGCATGAATATCGAGCTGCCGTCGCTGACGAGAATATCGGTCGTGGCGCCCTCCATCGAAAACGCATCGCTTTTGTCCGGCGCCGTGAATGTCTTGCCGTCCGTGGCATTCTGATCTATCTTCTGTATCGCTATCTGAGGTTTCACCGCTCCCGATGTCACCTTGGGGTGTGAGCTGCGAACATATTCTTTGTATATGGCCTCGCCGGTAATCGGATCGAGCCCGTAGAGGATGATTCCACCGTCAATGTAAGACGATCTGCCGGCGGCGGCGTACGCTACGCCGTCTTCGACGAGAATGCTGCCGTGCACGGGCCAAACCGACTCGATCTGGCCCAGCGCTACGGTATTTAACTCTTGCGGTGCGGCCCGGAAACGCCAGCTCAGTTGACCATCATGCAGATGCAGGCAGTATATCCATCCGTCAGCGGCTCCGAACAGCACCAGCTCCCGATAGATGGTGGGCGGCGAATCCACGCGCCCCCCTGCCGTGAACGCCCATTTCCTTTGCCCGGTCGCTGCATCAAGCGCGATGACCCGGTGCTCGTCAATTGCCGAGACGAGGACACTGCCGCCTGCAACAACCGGCACACTGATCTTGCTACCGATGCTCACATTCCAAGCAGCTTCGAGTTGAGAGGAAATCTTCATCAATGTCGAGCCGCTTCTAAGCGGGTCGCCGCGATATGTGGGCCAGTCATTAGGAGTCTTGAGTTTTGAGTCTTCAGTGTTGAGTTCTCCGTACGCCGGGCCTTTCTCAAGTTGTGTAGCACTGCTTGATTTGCGGGTTTGCCTTTCTGGGGCTAAGGCCCAGAATCCGTAGAGCTTGGCCTCCATGAAGCAGCCGCAGGCGTGAGAAGGTGCGTAAATAAGCCCGTTGCAGGGCATTATGCCGTACTGACACACCCCGCGAATCCAGTTGTTGCGCCAGTGATTGTCGGAGACCAGATCAAGAAACTCGATTCCCCGTTTGCCGGTCAGGAGGTACTTATCTGTCGCTTTTTCGCGGTAGCACCGATGGTGGTGTCCCGCCGTCCAGACGTCTTCGACTGCGATATTGCTCTTCTTAACTTCACCCGTGCGGGGATCTCTGCCGACTGCGAAATCGGGACCGATCCAGACAAGCCCGTTGGCCACCAGTACGTCCACAGGCGAGCGAAAGCCCACTTTAGCCGGGCAGTTCCATAAGGACTCGCCGTTCTTAGCCGACAGGGCCATTAAGCGCTTGCCGTCGGTCCAGAACACAAGATCGTCATACACTACCAGCGTAGCAACGGACCAGCCCATCGACCTGGCAGTCTGGGATTTGCGTTTCTTCTTAGCCTTAGCTTTAACTTGTTCGCTGCCGTCAGCCACGGAACAGTGCCAGCGTTCGTCACCCGTTTTGCGGTCCAGACAAATTACGCCCGCGCCTGCCTGGAAGAACACCCGTTCGCTCAGGGCTGCGAGCGTCAGCGGCACGAGATTTCCGCCGGGCGGCTCGGACCATTTCCAGAGCATCTCACCGGTGTCGGCCTGAATCGCGGCTATGGCCTTTTCGTTGGGAAACGCGGTTCCCCTCCGCTGTGCGGCATCTTTCGCAGCGTGCTCGGGCACAGGGCCGCCTGTGACGATTAGCAGGATTCCGTCATTTAATATGACCTCTTCCGTGCCCTCTGTCCCTTCATAAGTTCTTAGAACTTCTCCCGTCGCGGCATCCAGCGCCGTTAGCGGCGCTTCAAGGCCCAGCGCGGCGTACACTCGGTTGCCCTCGGCCACAAAAGTCCTCGGTAGTTGGACCGGTCCCGACCGAAACTTGCGGCGATGCCAGGCCCAGGACGAGATCGGCCGCTTCCAAAGAAGCACGCCGTTAAAAGCATCCCGGGCCGTTAAAGACCACCTGGGCTGAACTTCCATCGATGAGGAAGGCCCTTCGTCAACGATATAGAACATCCGCCCCTGTGCGGAGACCACCCCGCTTATGCTTGCAAGTGTATGATGATTTCGGCTCCAGACGGGTTCGGCTATCCACTGTATATGCCGCGGCGGACCGACGAGCGAATCCTTCGCCACTGCGTTGCCCGTCGCATCGTGCAGAAAATGCGTCCACTCGTCAATCTCGTCGGGCCAGTCCTTGACGGTCTTTTCCCACTTGCCGCCGGTCCTGACATACGCCACGCCATTGGGCGCCAGAATCCGCATGACCTCGTCCATTGGAATCGTGCCGAGGTTATCGGCGACAACAAGATTGACAAGGTTATCGACATAAGGCAGATAATCGCTTGTCAGTCGGTTGACCGATACTTTACCGCAGAGGTTCAGCGAGCCGATGTACTGCCGCGCTTTTGTAACATTCTCAGAACTTCTGTCGAGCCCGTGGATGATGTAACTTTCGTTAGCACGAAGGGCTGCGGTGAGTTCTCCGTCGCCGCAGCCTATGTGAACAACAAGCCCGCCCTTGACACCCGTGGCGTCAAGTATTCGCTCGGCCTGCTGTTCTTGAGCCTGCGCCGCCGAACAGATCAATAATATGGCAAAGAGATGACATGAAGTATCAGAAATTAATCTTGTGTTTCGCATTTGGCACCGACACTTTCTTACCGAGTTTATGTTCCTGCTTGCCGGAACGCCCGGGTCCGGACTCTGCGCATCGGCGCAGGCTGTCTGGGCGACACGGCGCAGCCATATTGTGCAGGCTGATTGTAGCCGATTTGCGTTCTGCGGACAATGACTTTACCGTCAGCAGAATCGGGCAAGTGTCAGATGCAGCTTGAAGAAAAACTAAGCGTTATTGACATAAGGCGGGATTGATACGGCGTAGCTTCCGTTGGGCTACGGCCTCTTCAAGCCACCCCTTTATGCTGGGCTTGTAATCGTATTGATCCAAATCGTGCAGATTATCGGGTTCCAAAGGCCCGACGCCGCCTATGATTTTCCCAAACGGGTCACTTTCGACGGCGTAGATCCTGCCGTTCTCGTGCTGCCAGAATGATTTTCCGTTGTTCATGATATCCTCCCGCTAAATTATACGAAATATAGCGAAGAATGCCAAATACAAGGTCGGCGACTACTTCAGGAAGTCCGGCAGATAATCGTTAGAGGGCTTATCCTGCTGCTGAGTCCGGTTGCTTTCGGCCTTTTTCTTCGCCCGCTCTTTCTGAAGGGCCAAGTACGAGCCTTTCGTGATGCGGTCTTCTTTTCCGGGACCGGCCTCCATACGAATAGCGCTATGCTTTAACAGTTTCTTGCTCTTGACATTGACACTGTGGCATCGCATCTGACAAAGCCCGCAGCCAACACACTTATCGGCCAACACCACAGGCGCCAGGTACCCCGAACCTTCAACGGGCGCACCATCGGCGTCAATCTCGCCGGCCACCCTGACGAACTCGATTGCGTTATAGCCGGCTGAGGCACATTCATCTACGCACATCCGGCAATCTTCACGTCCGGCGTATGGAAGACAGGTCTGTTCGTTTACGAAGGCAAGCGCGATTCGAGCAGCACGTTTTTCGTCGGGCGGCAGCGCCCGGATGGCCCCGGTGGGACAGACCTGGCCGCAGTTGTTGCAGGTGACCTCGCAGCCGGCCCAGTCGGCGACGACCTGTGGCGTCCAAAGCGCATCAAAACCGCGATCGAACCCTATAGGCTGAAGAACATTGTTGGGACAAGCCTTGAAACACTCGCCGCAACGGATACACAATTGCAGGAACTTGTCCTCCGGCACGCTTCCGGGCGGACGAACCGGCAGCGTTGTTCCTTCGGCGACTAATACGGGCACGGCTATTCCTGCTGCTGTGGCTCCGGCCACGCCGGTAAGAAATCCACGCCGGGAGCATGAGACGCTTTCACAGGCATTCTCCTGCCGCAGCTTGAGATTGCTTTTGTCCCAGCGGGCGGTGAAGTTTATTGATTGCTTGGGGCATATTCCGCCACAGGTCTGGCAGAACGTGCAGTTAAATGTGCGCGTTTCGTAGTCTGGTCCGATAGCGCTGAAGGAGCAGACATCCGTACATCGGCCACATTCGATGCAGGTTGCCTCGACCTTGCGCTCACTCAGGCGAAGGAAATTGGCGATTGAAAACATCGCTCCGGTGGGGCAGATGTATCTGCACCAGAAACGCGGCTGGAGAAAACCGAGCAACAAGACAAGAACGAACAGGGCAATCGAAACGAAATGGCCCGCGTTCATTGGCGGGACGAGATACCAATCCTTCAAGAGACCAAGCTGCACGGGGCCCAGGATAAACACCATGCCGCGGGTGACAACTGGGATCGCGGCGACAAATCCGCTCAGCAGCAGTCCGAAAACCGCCGCGACAAGCGTTGCCGCCAGGATATAGTATCGCAGATTGGCCCACCAGCCTTCGGTCTTGAGACGCATGAACTTGATGCGGTGACCGACTGCCCAGTCGAATATGTCAAGTAGCGTTCCAAGCGGACAGACGTAGCCGCAGAACCCGCGAGGGATAACCAGACATATCAGGACAATCACCGCCGCCCACGACAGTGACCAAACCCACCCTCTCGCCGCCAGAGCTGTAGAGACACTCAGCAGCGGGTCCAGAGCGAGAAATATCTCGACCTCGATTAATTCTTTTGCCTTCATCGCCGCGGCGTAATCCCGCGAGCCATACGGCCAGCACACATGAAACAGCAGCACGAGAAATCCGGCAAGACATACGACCTGGATGATGCGTCGGGCCGGCGATGCGGACCACGTAGGTCCCAGAACCGCGAGGACTTTGCGAAGAGCCTTGTGCGTGTCGTTTTTAGGCAGGAACAGATTCAACCGCATCGGCAACTCCTATTCGATGGGCTCCAGGATGCCCAGCCGCCAGGGGATTTCGCCGTACTTCTTGCCCCGCTTTTTTTCGTCGGTCACACCCTGGAACAGCAATCCAAGTTGTGCCGGTTTTACCTGAAGAGTCTGGTCGTAGCCGCTGCGGAGTAATTCGCCGTGGCTGAACGAGTCTGTCCAGTGCTCACCCTCGTCCTTTACATTGACGGGACTCGCAAAAGGTTTCTCTCGGGTCGCCGCAAGAGGCTGCCAAAAGCCGTCGAGCCTGTCGGCGCTGTAGGCCTTGTAGTAACGCCGCCGCCCGATCCCGGGCACGGGCGGGGCTTCGGCCTCGATGATGGTGAGGTATTTGTCCGATCCTTTAAGCGAATAGGTGTGACTTGCTTCGAAAATATCGGCAGTAAGCGCAACAGTCGGCCGGCTCCAGGCGTGCGGAAAACCGGCCAGTTTTGTTTCCGAGCGCCACATCCTGCCGTTGAGGGACGTGAAGAACAGGTATGCACGTACATCGTCGCATATCACCCAGAAATCAATCCACATCTTTACGTTGCCGGGATTCTTCGTGAACAACAGCACCGATTTGGTCCATGAGTTCGGATCGGTTATGTCGGTTGTTCTCGAATAGGCCGGCTGAAGCGCGGGCTTTCGCGACGGCTCGACAACCTGATAAATCAAATACCAATGCTTATGCGGTGCGAAATAGAATACCTGGGGCGCGCAGTAGTATCCATCGCTTAGATCGAGCACGTGACGCTGCGCAGCGTCGGCATCTTTCCATTCCTTGAAGGTGATGTATTCAATCTGGTGGGAGCGTTTCTTGCTGCGAACCGTGTAGAACAGATGCCAGTTGCCCTCGAACTTGACAATCGTCGGGTCCTTCACGGAGAAACGCTTGTCGTTGGGCGGATCAACCGGCGTGAGCACGGGCGAGCCAACCACCCAGGAGAATCCGCCGGACAACGGGCCCGTCCCGGCAGCCCGCGACTGCGCCGATATTGGAGTTGCAGTCAGAAACGCCACCGACACTACACTTATGATCCAACCAAGTCTCGTCATGATCGACCTCCTTCTTGTCACCCAACCGTGCGAAAACAGCTTATATATCCATACTTGACAGACTACCGGATATTCGGACCAGTTTAGACTAACAAATCTGCTCCCGGAAGCCCATTTTTTTTTGCCTTTGAAGTGCGCCGGAGCGAGAGAAAAAATCCTTGACAATCCTGGGCTTAACGGATATAATAATAAAGTGAGATCGCGGACCTTCTTTAAAGTCATGGGAACCCTGGTCGAGATGTTCCCATCCTGGGTCTCAGCAATCTTCGGCTATTGGGGGAAGACGTTGTTGTTATGAGACTTTCGAAAGGAAATCTCTCTGGAAAACAAAAGCTGGCTCTGGGGCTGCTCTTTGCTTTGCCCCTTATAGTAGTGATCGGCAAATGGTCTATGCTACCCACTTCCGGCTTGTTTTTGCGGGTGTTTTCATTAGCCGGCATACCGAACAAAATGCAAACTCGAGTGGCGTACATTCTGTTTGTCCCGTTTGGCGCCACCCTGGTAGTTTTCTTTCGGCTTGTGCTCGGCATTCGGCTCCTGGGGCCCTTCCGGCCAATCCTTATTGCCATCGCTTTTCAGATAACGGGGATTTTGCCCGGCCTCATCTTCCTGGCAATGGTAGTAGGCATGGTCGTTGCCATCCGCCCGCAGACCAAGGCCATTCGGCTGCCATACTTTGCACGTGTCTCCGTAATACTAAGCGCCGTGGCCTCGATCATGATTCTCGTTCTTCTTTCGGGCGCATGGCTGGATGGATCGCATGGCTGGATGGATATAGAGTCTCTGTGCCGACTGGCCTATTTTCCGATTATCGCACTGTGCCTGACGGGCGAAGGTTTTGCCCGGACGCTTTCACAAGAGGGCCGAAAATCGGCCGTATGGCGTGGGGCAACGACTGTCCTTGTAGCCATACTCATAACGCTTTTATCTCAGATCAATGGCCTCCGCAGCATGTTCCTATATTTCCCGGAATTACTGATGTCGCAAATCGGCTGCATAGTAGTGATCGCCGAGTTCTTTGACCTGCGTCTGTTGTCCCGCCTGAATCCGCCAGGAGCAAAAGATCCTCCCACTGGCAATATTCAAGGTATCGGATTGACTCCGGCTTAAACAGTCCGTGAGCCGCCCCGAAAAGTGTACCGCTCAAGAGTTTGTGCTCAACTGACCAGCGCTAAATGACGATACAGTGGACGTCGAACTCATTTGGATTTCACGTGAAAGTCCACTATGTGAGTGTGGTGATTAGAACTGCTGGAAGGTGTTTACATGAAAATCGCTGTCGTCCGGAATCGCAACAAAGATGGCGTTGTTAACAGGTTGGGCCAGATCTGCCCGGAAACTTACGGCAGAAGATCTGTGCAGAGACTTTCAGACTCTCTATGGGCCAACGGACATGCTGTTGCCTTTTTCGAAGGGGATAAACAACTGATTGAAAAGTTGGAAGAATTCATGCCGCCGGATCCGGATACGGGACATCCGGGCGGGATGGTGTTCAATATGTCCTACGGCATTCAGGGCGAGAGCCGATACAGTCACGTACCTGGAATGCTGGAAATGGCCGGGATTCCATATACAGGCTCCGGGCCATTGGGGCATGCTTTGTCGCTGGACAAGGTTATAGCAAAAAGCCTGATGAGAGACGTCGGTGCCCCAACGCCCAACTTCCGCGTCATGAGCAGCCGCGATAGTCGCGCAGATGACCTGAACTTCCCTTTGATTGTCAAACCGCGGCACGAATCCACAAGTTATGGCCTGCGATGCGTGAGAAACCGAGAAGAGCTGGAGGATGCTGCACACGCGGTAGTGACAAAGTATCAACAGGAAGCGCTCGTGGAAGAATACATCGATGGCCGTGAAATATGTATAGGGCTGCTGGGCAACGACAATGTTGAGTTTCTGCCGCCAGTCGAGCTGGATTTCGATGGCCGGCAGTTGCATACATTGACATGGGAGGACAAATATCACAAGAGTACTGACGAACCGATGAAAATATGCCCTGCACAGATCAGCGAAAGCCTGGCGAGGCGACTGTGTGAACTGGCTCTAACCACATTCCGCCTTTGCCAATGCAAGGATTATGCCCGGGTTGACATCCGAGTCAATCCGTCCGGAGAGCCTTTTGTGCTTGAGATCAACTCCATGGCCTCCCTGTCTCCCGGCGGGACTTTTATGTTAGCTGCCAAGGCCGCCGGTTATACTTTTGAATCACTCATTTCCAGACTGCTTGATATTACTCATGAACGCTATTTTGGAGTACCGCTGCCGCCAGGCACATGTTCAGGCGACTGGAAAATTGAAGACTGGCTGCAAGAAGAATTGGCTGCCCCCGTGCCGCGATAGTAGATACGGCACTGCTTTGGCGTCACACAGGCTGTCCGAGCTGCTGGCTCATTTCGGAGAGCTTTTCATCGAGCAGCTCTTTGGTCTTGGCCTCTATATTCAGTCGCAGTAAAGGCTCGGTATTGCTCGGCCGGCAGTTGAACCACCAATCTTTGTAGCCGATGGTGACGCCGTCCAAATGGTCAACCTGGCCGTCGTTGTATCTCCGCGTGAACTCGTCCATTTTGGTTTGCTTGTCTTCTACCTCGAAGTTCACCTCGCCGGAATTGTGGTATCTTCGCAGCGGAGCGATCAACTTACTCAGCGGGGCGTCGGCCCTACTTAGAATGTTTATCAAGTGCACTAACGTAATCATGGCTGAATCGGCATAGTAATTGTCGGAATAATAGAAATGTCCCGAAAGTTCGCCGCCGAATACAGCGTGTGAATCTCGCATGGCTTTCTTGATAAGAGTGTGCCCTACGCGTTCCCTGCGCGGCGTGCCGCCGTGCTTGATGATCTCTTCGACGACGACCCGACTGCTGCGAACATCGTAAACGATCGTCGATTTCGGGTGCTTATCCAGGAAAAACGGCGCGATCAAAGCTGTTATCAAATCGCAGCCGACAGTATTTGCCTTCTCATCGATCACAATCAGCCTATCGGCGTCGCCGTCGAAGCAGACGCCGAAATCACACCGTTGCTTCTTGACTCTTGTTTTTAGCTGGGACAGGTTCTTTTCAACGAGGGGATCGGGACTGTGTTTGAATTTTCCGGCATGCTCGAAGTTCAGGGCAACTATTTCGATCTGCAAGTCTCCAAAGATCGCCGGCACCATCTTTCCCGCCATTCCGTTGGAAGCGTCGACCGCCATCTTCATCTTCTTTGTCTTTGGCTTGAGGAATTTGAGCACGTGCTCTTTGTATTCGGCGGTCAAATCACACTTCTCGACCGAGCCGGTGGATTTGCCTTTGGTATGCAGCAAGGCGCTCGCGACATATTCTATGTCTTTCAGGCCTGTATCGCCGCTGATCGGCTTGGCCTGAAGGCCGGAGATTTTGAAGCCGTTGTATTTGGCCGGGTTGTGCGAAGCGGTGACCTGTACGCCGCCGCATGTGCCGAAATGATTGATTGCAAAGTACATCTGGGGCGTATCGATCAGCCCTACATCTATCACATTGGTGCCTGTCGAGTTCATCCCCTTAATGAGGGCCTTGGCGATTCCTTCACTGTGCGTTCTCATATCACGGCCGACGCACAGCGACTGGGCCTTGGCCCGGCCCCGCTCGTAGCCGCGAAGCAGCGACCTCAAGAAGCGGGCCGTAGCACATCCGATTTTCCAGGCGCCTTCTTCATTGATTTGATCGGGATAGATACCCCTTATGTCATACGCCTTGAAAATCGAAGGGTCCATAGTGCCGACTCCTTTCATTGTTCAACCTCCATAATTTCAAATACTAAATCCGCGCTGCAAAATAAAAAGGTTTGTTAATTCCGGATTCTCAATGACGCCGAGGACCCTGTAACCTCTCACAATAACTTGATTTGCGCCGATACACCGGGGCACAATACATCTTCTCAGGCAGAACTCACCGACTTGAGTTTGTGCCGTGTCGCCAACTATACAGCCGAGCCGCGGCTATGTCAACAACTATCATGATTAGTTAATTGGGCTTGGTTCAATCCCGGGTGACAGCCTCAAATCCAAAGTACGTGTTTAGCCGGAGTTGGCATTTGCGACCATCCCCAAGCCTGGCCCCCCGCCGTGCGGCGGCCCATGCTTGAGGCTGCCACCCGATCCTGCGCGCCGGTCTGAGCAAGCAAAAAGGGCTGCGACCCTCCGCGTTCACAGCCCTTTTCTTTTAGTGTACCACAATGCCACGTACTCAATCTATTGTGGTGACTACGTATTTTTGCGCAGACCGGTCTTAAAAGCGACTTGACCCAAAATCTGCGAAAGACTGCCCTGATGCCCGTTCCTGGCCCGTTTGGAGGGCAAGAACTCCAGGGTATCATCACGGCACTCGATGCAGATAAAAGAAAGGAGGTGGTTGCAGCCATCCTTTATGTTCGTCGGCCTTCGGCAAACGCAGCGGATTCGGCTGCGAGGCGTGTGGCAAATAGAACCGCTATAAACCAGCGGCAAGGTGCCTGGCATCACCCGTGGTCAGAACCTGAACATCAGGCCGGCGCCGAAGGCATCGGCATCCGACGAATGCTGGTACTCAACATTGAAAAAGAGGTCCCTGGCAACCTTCATTTCGGCGCCGATAAAGCCGCCGTAGATCGGGCCCTCATCGATGTCCCATGTGAGTTCGAAGTCGGTGTATATGTCTTCCAAATCGCCTTTGATGTAGTGGGCGAACGGGCCCCCATAGACCCAAACCCAGTCTCTCAACATGTAGCTTACGCCTAACGCAATTTGCATCTGCGTAAGATTGACATCAAGCGAGTCCGGCGCCGGCCAATGGGCCGCATCTAATTTTCCGTCGAATTCCGACCAATTGACCTGAAAAAGCCCACCTATCTTAAATTTGAACGCTTCATAGAAAGTCGCTCGGACGCCACCGCCAATGCCAAACTGACTGTTGCTCTCGAAGTCCTCCGAGTCGTTCCATATCGAGTCGCCAAACTCAGCAGCCGTCGCGCCAACTTTCAGAAACGCCTCCCAGTTCTCCATGAAGCCGTATCCAACGCTGCCGTAAAGCTTGTTTACCTCGAAGTCTTTGATCGTCAAGTCGAACGCCGAGCCTGCCTTAATCACGCCGTCATCGTTTTCGACCCACCTGCCGTCGATCAGATCGATATCCGTCTCGCTGTGGGAAAAGTCAAATCCTATGCTGAACCAGCCTTCCGGTACTCGGGCGGCAGGCGGCCCCATCGGGTCCAGGGCAAAAGCCGCCGAGCCGCTCAAGCTCGCCACAATCGCTACAACACCCAAAAACCGAATCTTTCTCATAGTCTCGGCATTAGCCAGAGTCGTTGCTCTTTTCATAACCGGCTCCTCTCTTCATAATCCTTGCAGTGCCCGCCGACTTACGAGAGACGAGCGACGAAGGAAGATAGACGAGACGTCCATCATCAATCGTCAATCGTGAAGTCTCTGCCGGCGCCAATCGTTTCAGCAATTGACCGGCCCCTGACGAAGCGCCGAAACACCTTCGGCGCCAGATGCTACTGGATCGTCACTTGTAAATTACCGCCTTGTAGTGATGCCTCCGATATCCAACACTTGATTGTAGCAGTTGCAGAAACCCAAGTCAAGCACAAAACCAGCAAAATCGCCCCACCTCCAGCCGAATTTCCGGCAGCGAAACCGGCAGCTATTTTGTGCCGGCTTCGTGCAGTTATTTTCCTTGACGGGAAGATAGAGGATTTGGTATATATGGAATAGCTGTGGGCTGTGGATTTCCGGCCTTGGAGCAGGACATCCGGCAATGATTTACCCGAAATCATCGCTTCATGTTCGGGCGGTCGCGCCGGGCATCAGGAGAAAGAGTGTTGAATCAATTCATTTAGAAGTGCATCTTGCAGAATAGGTGGAGTGCAGTGAACAACAAACTCATTATCAACTAATTTTTTGAAGGAGGTCTGTTATGTGCAAAAGAATGGTTTACCTGGCTTGTTTTGTCTTGGTGTTGGGCCTTGGTCTGACTGCGGGAGTCGCCGGAGCCAGCGAGGTGAAGATCAATTTCCAGTCAGCCGGGGCGCCGATACCGGAGGGATATCTACCCGAATATGGCGACCCGTTTGGTGAGTACGATAGCGGCTGGAGCTACGGGTGGGACCAAAACATAAGAAGCGGTGCGCGTGACCGTAACAACGCCAATGCTCCCGATCAGCGTTACGACACATTGAACCACCTCCAGCAAGCCGGCGGGGACAAAATATGGGAGATCGAATTGCCCAATGGTACTTACAACATCTTTCTGGTTTGTGGTGATCCATCCTACGGGGACCAGACCAATAACTTTGATGTCGAAGGTGTGCTGCTAACCGACCCTGATCCGCCTCCGCCCGAACCCGCCTTTGACTTCGACGAGTTCAACGTGACAGTGGAGTTGACCGATGGTCGCCTAACCATCCAGCCGGCGCCAGGCTCCGACAACTGCAAGATCTGCTTTGTGGATATAGAGAGTGAAGCTCTAACAAGATTTTTCCAGACGGCCAGAGACCCCGACCCGGCTGAGGGCGCCGAAGGCGTGCCTGATCCTATACTTATATGGACGGCTGGAGATACGGCAGTATCCCACCGCGTGCATTTCGGCACAAGCCCTGACGCTCTGGTTCAAGTGAGTGAGCAGGATTATACGGTTTACTGGCATGCGGAGGCCATTGATCCGGGAACAACGTACTACTGGCGGATCGATGGAGTAGAGGCCGATGGCACTGTCATTACGGGTGACCTCTGGAGCTTTGTAAGCCTGTCGCTGACTGCCTGGGGCGCCGGCCCATCCGATGGCGCCGCCGATGTGATGATAGACACGCAGTTGAGCTGGAAACCAGGCCATTCTGACTATCCCATGACGCACCATCTGTTCTTCGGCACCGATGAGGCTGAGGTGGCCGCCGGTACCGGCGACACCGATAAAGGCATCCTGGAAGAGACGGTATATGATCCGGGAACACTTGACGGGGAGATCACCTACTATTTCCGGGTCAACGAGGTCGATGTTTTTGGAGAAGAACGAGAAGGCGACGTCTGGAGCTTTAAGACCGTAGCGCCCGGTCCGGGTAAGATCATCCGTGAGTGGTGGTTCGACATCAGCGGTTCAGGTGTGTCAGACTTGACAAATAATGAGCGTTATCCCAACAGTCCTGACGGATCGGAATTTGTATCGTATTTCCGTGGCCCTGAGGACTGGGCCGAACAATATGGCAGCCGACTTCGCGGCTGGCTGTTCGCTCCGAAAACAGGCGACTATAAATTCCTGATTGAAGCCGAAGACGAAGGCGAGATACGCCTGAGTCCCGATGAGGACCCGGCGAATGCCGTGATGATTGCCGGCACCGCAGGTGAGCCCGAATCGCAGCCGCAGAGCCTTGTGGCCGGCGAGAGATATTACATCGAGGCTGTGATGAAGGAAAATACCATCGGTGACAGTATAGTGGTCTCCTGGAGCGGTCCAGGCATCGGGTCTATGACGGTGATAAGTGCGGATTATGTAGGTGCGACGCCATACCTGGCGGAGAAAGCCTTTGCCCCGTTCCCTGCTGATGGTACTTCGGGCGTAAAACAAACGGCGATTCTTAGCTGGTCCCCGGGCATCTATGCCGCTTCACATGAAGTTTATTTCGGCACCGATGCCGGTGCAGTGGCTTCCGCCACTCAGGCTTCGCCCGAATACAATGGCAGCAAGCAGCTCGGCGACGAGTCTCTCGATGCCGGCAAACTCGCCTTCGATACGACCTACTTCTGGCGTGTCGATGAGGTCAACAACACCAATCCCGAGGGTCCGTGGGCAGGCAATGTCTGGAGCTTCTGGGCGGGCGACTTCCTTGTCGTGGACGACTTCGAGTCTTACGATGACGTCGATCCGGCCCCCGGTGAAGCTGGGATCAACAGAATATTCGACAAGTGGATTGACGGCTTCGGAACTACGACGAACGGGGCCCTCGTTGGTAATGATTTCCCACCCTATGCCGAGCAGACTGTAGTCCGCAGCGGCGCGCAGTCGATGATATGCCGCTATGACAATGACAACAAGACTTCAGAGGCTACCCTGACGTTGGTCTGGCCGCGCGACTGGACCGAGGAAGGCGTTACGAAGCTGTCACTGTGGTTTATTGGTGATGCCGGCAATGCTGCTGAGAGGATGTTTGTCTCGTTAAACGGCACCGCTGTGGTCTATCACGACGATCAGAATGTGGCACAGATAAACTCATGGACCGAGTGGGTCATCGACCTGGCAGCGTTTGGCGTGGACCTTACGAATGTCAATTCTATTACGATCGGCTTCGGCACCAAGAACAGCCCGGCTGTCGGCGGCCCGGGGACGATGTACTTTGATGACATTCGGCTGGCTCGATAGGTAGGGGTCCCGGCTCGCCGGGATTGCCCCTGCGCGGATATGTGCATTAGTTCGGGACCTGCGGGCGTCTAATTCAGTGCAGGCCCCTTTTCAGATCGAAAAGGCACATAATTTATGAATCCGGAGATTTTCCTTGACGGGAGGGTGGTTGATTTGGTACCTATAGCATAAGCTAAGGCTGTGGTTTTCGGTTTTTGCAGCGATGAGATTTCTATAGCTTCTTTGAGACTTTTCACATTTCGCTCCGGGGCTTATAACGGGCTTCGACAGAAAGGAGGTGGGCAGGTCAAGAATCAAGAATCAATCCGGGCGTGCGGGGAGAGGAAGCGATGATTCCACATTTCTTAATATTCGATTTACTTTTTTAAAGGAGGATTATTATGTGTAAAAAATTGGTTTATTTAACTTCTTTTGTTTTGGTATTGTCTCTGGCCGGTAACGCTTTCAGTGCTGATGATCCGTCTCTGATCATATACTATTCCTTTGACGATGTCGGTGAAATTGTCGCGGACCAATCCGGCAAAGGCCACGACGGCACTGTAGTCGGCGACATCACAGCAGAGACCGGAGGTAAGGTCAATGGAGCTGCCAAATTCGCAAGCGGCAGTTACCTCGACCTGGATGGCCCAAGTTTCCCTGCCGAAGATATTCCAACATCCGGCATGACGCTCGCCGCCTGGATAAAATGTGATGATACAGGCGGACATCACGCTATCTTCAACGCCAGAGCGGGCGATTCGACCTGGCTTGTTCACCCTGAAGCCCGCAGTAACGGTGAATTTAGATGGCTGCTCCGCGCTTATGGCGGGACTACGATATTCGACATACGCTCAGGTGTTGTACCGTGGGGTGAATGGGTACATTTTGCAGGCATATACGACAAAGCGTCCGCTAAGGCGTATACGTATAACAACGGGGAGTTGGTTGGAGAAGCAAACGTTAATCCCCCTTTGGATATAGCCGGAGATTATGAGCAGGGTGCTCGCGTTGGATACAATATTGATAACGCAAGACCTTTCACGGGGATTATGGACGAATTCTTCCTGTACAAGCGGGCGCTGTCGCAAGCCGAAGTCAAGACAATCATGCAAGGTCTGGATTTTCCGTATGCCTTTAGCCCCGACCCGGCTAATGGCGCCATGCATGAGGATACCTGGGCGACCCTTGCCTGGTCGCCGGGATCTTCTGCGGTTTCGCACGATGTGTATTTCGGCGATAATCTTGATGACGTGAAAGACGGAACCGGTGATACGTTCCAGGGCAACCAGACTCCGACGTTCCTTATTGTCGGCTTTCCCGGATTTGCCTATCCGGATGGCCTGGTTTCAGGCACGACATACTACTGGCGGATTGATGAGATTGAAGCTGACGGCACGATACTCAAAGGCGATATCTGGAGCTTTACGGTTCCTCCAAAGACGGCCTACAATCCCGATCCGTCTGATGGTGCCGAGTTTGTAGATCCGAATGTGGAGCTTAGCTGGACAAAAGGTTTCGGTGCAATAACACACACCGTGTATTTCGGCGATAATTTTGACGACGTGGACAACGCCACCGGCGGTGCTTCCCAGGGAGAGGCAACCTATACCCCCAGCCCCCTTGAATCAGAGAAGGTTTATTACTGGCGGGTCGATGAGTTTGATGCCGCCAACACGTACAAAGGCGATGTCTGGAGCCTTACGACTCCTGGCGCTGTCGGCAGTCCGATTCCGTCCAACGACGCCACGGGTGTGAAGATGACACCTACTCTTAGCTGGAATCCGGCGGACAATGCTGCTTCGCACGAGGTGTACTTCGGCACCGACAAAGATGCCGTACGCAATGCCGATAAGAGTTCGCCGGAATACAAAGGCAGCAAGACGCTTGGTTCTGAGAGCTATGATCCCGGCAAACTTGACTGGTATGCAACTTACTACTGGCGTGTGGATGCAGTCTATGATTCGGGTCCGGTGAAAGGCCTTGTCTGGAGCTTTACTACGGCCGACTTCATTTCAGTGGACGATTTTGAGAGCTACAATGACCTTAATCCCGATGATCCTGAGAGCAACAGAATATTTGCAGCGTGGTTAGACGGATTGGACGATCCGGCAAACGGTTCTGTCGTTGGTTATGATACTGCTCCTTTTGCCGAGCAAACTATCGTTCACGGCGGCTCTCAGTCGATGCCATTGTTCTACGACAACAGTGTCGGATACTCTGAGGCGACCATGACGCTGGTCTCAGTGCGTGATTGGACCGAAGGAGGCGTTACGAAACTGTCACTGTGGTTCCATGGCGATGCGGCTAATTCCGCCGAGCGGATGTTTGTCGCACTAAACGGAAACGCCGTGGTCTATAATGATGATTCTGCTGTGACACAGACGGGTGAATGGACCGAGTGGGTCATCGGCCTGAAGGCGTTTGCCGACCAGGGCGTTGACCTTACTAATGTCGATACGATTTCCATTGGTTTCGGCGATAAGAACAATCCACAAACCGGCGGTTCGGGCAAGATGCTCATCGATGACATTCGGCTGTATCGCCCGGCAGCGCCGGTTGATCCCGGCACAGAGGGCCTGGCTGCATTCTATGCACTGGACGGCGACGCAAATGACAGTTCCGGCAATGGCAATGACGGCACAATCGGCAACCTTAATGGAGGTCTGGGGCCGGACGGTTCGGTTTGGGTCGACGACCCTGAACGTGGCACCGTCATTAGTTTTAACGGCACGGCCGAAGGTGCTTTTGTTCGCGCCGGCGACATTCCTCAAATGACCCTGACCAACGACTTTACCTGGGCCTTTTGGGCGAAACACAGCGCTGAGAACACCGCGGACAACGATATAATTCTCGGTAACCGGATGGACGAGAATGCAGTCGATTTTGTGCCGCGTCAGTTCATTAAGTTCACTCCGACCAAATTCGAGTGGCACATGAATGGCAACGGCGACGACAACCTGGATTATGACGATATTCCCGCCGACGTCTGGCTCCACCATGCGGTAGTGAAAACCGCAGACCAGTTGACCTATTACCGCAACGGCATTGAAGCCAGCTCAGGGACGTTCACACAACCCCTTGACTTTCCTCAACCACTTTTTCTTGGCGGTGACAACGAGGGTGCCGCCGGAGAGAATTGGAGCGGCTTGATGAGTGAAGTTGGTATCTACAATAGGGCTTTGTCTGAAGGTGAGATTCGTTACCTTGCCGGTCATCGGGCGCCGGCCGAGGCCGCAGTTCCGGTGGGGCACTGGACGTTTGATGAAGGTGCCGGAACCACGGTGGCCGATGTCAGCGGCAACGGCAACGACGGGACCATCGTGGGCAATCCCACATGGATCCCCGGCATCCAGGGGACAGCCCTGGAGTTTCATGGCTTGGGCGCGGCCGGTGGCGGCGGGGACTACATCGATTGCGGCAATGACGCCAGCCTGGACATCCCTGGTCCGATTTCCATAGCTCTCTGGATAAAACCCGGCGCCGACGACCCGGAAGGACAGGGCACAGAGACGGCACCGTTGGCCAAGGCGATGAGCGGGATAAGTCCCTGGAACTGGCAGGTTCGATACGGTTGGGGAAGCCCTCAGCCCTACATGGCGTTTACGTTCAATACGTCGCCCAGAGCCTGGGCCTACGTTGGCAAGAACCTGGAGCGCAACGAATGGTGCCATATCGCGTGCTCGCATGACGGCACGACGCTGAAATGCTATCTCGACGGAGTGGAAACCGATTCGAACCCAATGGGCGAAATTGCCCAGGGTGAGGCCCCTGTCCTCATCGGCTCAGACGGGTGGGGGAGCGATTGGATCGGCGCAATCGACGATGTCCGGATCTACGACTTGGCGTTGTCTCAGGATGAGATTATTGACATTGCTGCGGGTTTGTAACACTGTTGCTCTGGCTTGAGTAAGGACAGCACGGCTGTTCTGAAGGACTATGTCTCGGCCAGTGAACGGAAGGCCAGGCTATAACCGAGTAGTTGTAGAGATGTAGACCAGGCTACCATGATTTGCATTAGTTTGGGGCCTGTACTGATTGAACCGGTATAGGCCCCTTTTTAGGTTGATGATAATGGGCTTTTCGGTGTGTGGCCAGAGCACAGCTCTCCTAATTCTTTTTGAAGGAGGATTATTATGTCCAAAAAACTGATTTATCTGATTTCCTTTGTTTTACTGCCGGGCCTGGTCGGGGTGGCCGCCGGCACTGAGGGCCTCAAAGGTGAGTATTATCATGCGACTATCTCGGCGCACGAATGGCAGGATCTCGTGTTGACCCGCATAGATCCCGATGTGAACTTTGACTGGGGTGACCAATCGCCGGAACAGGGGATCGTCAATTCAGACAATTTCACGGTGCGGTGGACGGGCATGATAGAAGCACCGAACTCCGAGACCTATACTTTCCACACCGAGGCAAACGACGGTGTTCGGTTGTGGATAAATAGCGAGCTGGTTATTGACACCTGGACCTGGAACAAAAAATGGCAGGTCACACAACCCCCTATCGAGATTGGCAGCGGCAACATTACCCTGACAGCCGGGCAGCAATACGAAATTATACTGGAGTACTATGAGCGCGGCGGCAGTGCCATGTGTAAGCTGTCCTGGTCAACTCCAACACTGCCCCAGGAAATCATCCCGAACCGGTATCTGTCAGTTGAGAGGCCGAACGCCCGTAATCCGGAACCGGCTGATGATGACATACTTCGGGTTGCGTTGGTGACCCTTCTCTGGGCGCCGGGAGATTACGCGGTTTCGCACGATGTGTACGTAGGCGAGAATTTTGACGAGGTAGATGCCGGCGCTGCCGATACGTTCCGCGGCAACCAGGTCTCGACGTCTTTTTCTATTGGCTTTGCCGGAGTTCCTTATCCGGGCGGTCTTGTTCCGGGCACAACGTATTACTGGCGAATCGACGAGGTCAATGACCTGCACCCTAATAGTCCGTGGAAGGGCCTTGTCCGGAGCTTTTCGATTGCCCCAAGGACCGCTTATAACCCCAACCCGGCTGACGGTGGCGACTCTGTAAACCCGAATGTGGAGCTTGGCTGGGAGTCCGGTTTCGGTGCGATGTTGCACTACGTGTACTTCGGCGATAATTTTGACGATGTCAACAATGCCGCCGGGGGACTTCCTCAGGGAACTACGACCTATACTCCCGGCCTACTTAAATTGGCTAAGACTTACTACTGGCGGGTCGATGAGTTTGATGGCCTGGCAAGGCATAAAGGCGATGTCTGGAGCTTTACTACTGAGGGCGCCGTCGGTAGCCCGGAGCCGTCTAATGGCGCTGTGGATGTAAAGCAGACACCGATTCTTAGCTGGTCGCCGGGAATTTATGCCGCTTCGCATCAGGTCTATTTGGGCGCCGACCAGGAGGCCGTGAAAAACGCCAATACCGGTTCACCTGAATACAAAGGCACAAAGAACCTCGGTTCTGAGAGCCATGATCCCGGAAAACTCCAGTTGGAAACCACTTATTACTGGCGTATTGATCAGGTCAATGACGTCAATCCCGACAGTCCGTGGACAGGTCATATCTGGAGCTTTACGACAGGAAACTTCCTTACCGTGGACGATTTTGAGGACTACAACGACTATCCGCCCGACGAGATATGGAATACGTGGATAGACGGATTTGGGACCACGACGAACGGTTCGACGGTAGGTTATGCTAATCCAGATTTTCCGGCGGGAGAGCATTTCGTCGAGACAAATATTGTTCACGGCGGCTCTCAGTCGATGCCGTATTTCTACGACAACAATCTAAAGACCTCTGAGGCAACCATGACGTTGGTCTCGGTGCGTGATTGGACCGAAGAAGGTGTTACGAAGCTGTCACTGCGGTTTATTGGTGATGCTGCAAATTCTGCCGAGCGGATGTTTGTCGCTCTAAACGGCACCGCCGTGGTCTATCACGACGACGCGAGCGCAACGCAGATAACCGGGTGGAACGAGTGGGTGATCGACCTGCAAGAGTTCGCCAATCAGGGCGTGGTCCTCACCAATGTCAACACCATTACCATTGGCTTTGGAACAAAGAACAGCCCGACCGCAGGCGGCACAGGGACGATATACTTCGATGACATCCGGTTGATCAGGTAAGCTGAGCAACCATAATTTGTATCGATTCGGGGCCTGTACTGACTAACACAGCACAGGTCCCTTTCAATTTAACTCATCTCACCAACTATGAAGAAGCGATGTTGTGGAACTTACTTCATAGCCAAATGCTTGCGATATACGCAATACAAGATACAAATTTCATCGCGGCAGCCAGACGGTTGCGTTGAGGCCGCCTTTGCATAGCTTTATTGCTTTTTGCAGCTCTCGCTGACATAAAGAATTGTCGTGGTCGCAGGGCCCGCCCGTGTATGATTTCTCCAGCGTGGCCAAGGCGCGTTCGTCACCGATTTGGCCGAGAGCCCAGACGGCACGATTTCTTTGTCTGAGGCTGTGATTCTCAGAGTTCGCGTATGTTATCAAAGCCTCGATCCTGTCGCCCGGGTATTGCTTTGTTGCCTCTGCGGACATCTCTTTGACGCTTGACCTGATAGAGAAACAAATCGCTAAGTACGCGATGAAAAGAAAGGCAAAACAGAACGATATCCCGTAACCGACGACTTTTTTGGCAACGGCGAAACTGCTGCTACGTTTTGATTCGATACGTTCTTCTATAATTGACCCCATTCACGCATCTGTGATTTCAATCGCTTGCGGACGAAGACGTCTCAGCTCGGGCAGTTGGTTTCTGCCGAGCTTTGCATCGATCAGGACGGTGCTGTCCACATACTGCTCGTTCAATATTCTGCCGTGGGCGCGCAGGAAGCTCTGGACCTTGCCGTTCGATTGACTGCTGGCGACGCGGAGCAGAAGTTCTGTGCCTTTATATTTAGCCGTGACGGTTTCTCTCAGATCGTCCAGGCCGTAACCGGTTTTGGCGGACATGCACACGGCATCAGGATAGAGCGTTTGCGCCGTTTCGAGGTTGCCGATGTTCGTGACGACGTCAACTTTGTTGAGCACCTCCAAAATGGGCTTTTCGCCGCAGCCGATTTCTTCCAGGACATTGTTTACCGATTCGATCTGTTTGAGCGCATCCGGATTCGATACATCCACGACGTGCATGAGCAGATCGGCATTGACGGCTTCTTCGAGCGTGGCTTTGAACGAAGCGACCAATTGGTGCGGCAGATGTTTTACGAAGCCGACCGTGTCGCTAATGAGCACCTCAGTGCCTTTGGACGGGGTCCATTTTCTCGTTCGCGTATCCAGCGTTGCGAAGAGCCTGTCCTCTACCGGGACGCCCGCATCGGTGAGGGTGTTCAGCAGCGTGCTTTTTCCGGCGTTGGTGTAGCCGACAAGGCAAATTTTGAATAGTCCCCGCCGCCCGTTGATCTCGCGAATCCTGCGCCTGTCGATATTCTCAAGCTCGCGCTTTAGCTCCGTGATCCGCTTGCTGACCAGCCGGCGGTCGATTTCGAGCTGCTGCTCGCCCGCACCCCTGGTTCCTATGCCGCCGACCGCACCGGCAGCGGTTGCACCGCCCGCCCCGGCCAATGTGTCTAAGTGCGACCACATCCGGGTCAATCGAGGATAGGTATATTCCAACTGGGCCAATTCGACCTGTAGTTTGGCCTGGCGGGTCTTGGCCCTGGTGGCGAAAATGTCCAGAATCAATTCGCTGCGGTCGAGGACCTTGACCTCCACGATCTCCTCAAGTTCACGAATCTGCCCCGGCGAGAGGTCGTTATCGAATATGACCACGTCGGCTGTGAACCGCCTGGCTCGGCCGGCGAGTTGGCTGGCTTTGCCCTTACCTATGTACGTGCCGGCGTTTATAGTGCGGATTTTCTGCTGAAACCTGTCCACGACGACCGCCCCGGCACTCTCGGCCAAAGCCGTAAGCTCAGCCAGACCGTCCCCGCCATCGCGGCTTCGCAGGACAGCGGCGACCAGAATCGCCCGCTCCTTTCTGACTCTAAGAGTCTGACGCAACTTCTCCAACTACAGTACACCTCCAAAATCGTCATTCTATTCTACCATATCTGCCCAAGCTGCTCAAGAAATCTTCAAAAAATGACGGTTCTGTGGCTTTCCAGCACAATGATCGCTATATTATAGGACATATACCGCCTTTTTCGGCAGAAATCGCCAATGTTTCTTTTTTTTTGACTTGAAATAGAGCAAATTTTGCCTTAGAGTAATGCCGAAAAGAGTTTTTGACGAACTAAGGTATATAGTGTTGTTTTGTTAGTGTTTCTGCTATCAGAGATACGGGAAGGTTTCTTTGTATGTTGAAAGTTAAGTCGCGGGCAGGCGAATCAGTACAGCAAATGATACGGCGTTTCAAGAAATTGTGTGAAAAAGAAGGTCTGATCAGGGATATGAAGAGAAACGCTTATTATGAAAAACCGTCGGAGAAAAACCGCCGCCGCATGCGCAAAGCCGCGCGAAACGTAGAACGCTACTGAAAGTTTCTCCTCAGTAACCTTGTTTGTGTCGCATCCAATCCGAGCAGGCGAGTAAAGCCCGCTCGGCTTTTTTCTTTCTCTCGGCGAATCGGATGACAACGTCTAACCAAGTGTCAAATCAGAGAAACTCCCCAAGCCTGTACGTCTGAGACTCACAGGTGTCGCTCACAAGCCTTTCTCTCGTCTTCTTTCCAAGCAAGCTTGATCATCAGGTCCTCTACCTCGAAAGGAGGCTCTTTATTTTTGGTCTCCCTAAAAAGAGTGTTTTCCATTTGCGCTACCTTTGGAACAAGACAGCAAGAACATTCGCTTTTTAATTGGACACAATCTACCATCCAAATGTTACGGTCTTGTTACGTTTTTGTGATTTTTTGATATTTCTTGCGATTCTTCTACTTTCCTCCAATCCTTTCTCCGATGGATTCTCGCTCTGATAATTACGGTGGTGATCCGAAAGAGTTTCTATTAGTATGTTCAGTAACGATGGACTTGAATTGTCATGGCCAAACCATACGAACAGAGTAACCTCAGGAGGACAACATGAGGCTGGACAGTAAACTTGTAGGGATTCTGCTGTTGGCGATACTCATCGGAGCACTGCCTCCGGTCCGGGCAGACTTCAGGGTAGTCAAGGTCGGTGACAGCCTGGTCGATGCCGAAGCCCTGACCATCCAGGGGGGGTTCGGTCAGTGCATTAACGGGCTGTCCTTCCAGCAGGACGCGGTAGTGACCCATGCCGAATACCAATATGTGGCGTATTATGACGGCAACAGAGGGGTCTGCCTGGCAAGGAGAGAATTGCCCGAGGACCGTTGGAGGATTATCCGTTTCGGGGACTACGATTTCAAAAGCAACGATGCTCACAATACGATTTCGATGGGGATTTGTCCAAAGGACGGAACCATACACCTGGCGTTCGATCATCATGGCCATCCACTCCATTATCGTGTTTCAAGCAAGGGCGCAGCCGACAATCCCAAGGACGCCACGTGGGAAGCGTCCCTTTTCGGTCCTGTCACATCGGAGTTGGAGACAGGCAAACCGATCAAGATCACGTACCCCCGTTTCTGGCAAACTCCGGACGGCGGCCTTCAGTTCTGTTACCGTCAGGGCGGCTCGGGCAACGGCGATCGTATGCTCGTCGACTACGATGGCGAGACCGGCACGTGGGCCAGTACGCGACAGATTGACTCCAGGCAAGGTCTGTTCATGGACTCTATGGACCAGAGCCGTTCGCGATGCTCGTATCCCAACGGATACAACTACGGGCCTGGCGGCAAACTCCACGCTACATGGGTCTGGCGGGAGAGCAGCCAGGGAGCGAACCACGACCTGATGTACGCTTACAGCAAGGACCGTGGCGGGACCTGGCTCAACAACAAAGGCGAGCTGCTGGGCAAGCCGGCTGGCGTCAACTCGCCCGGTATCACGGTAGTCGGGATAAGTCGACTGCACGGACTGATGAACACGCATGGGCAGGCGGTCGATTCGAAGGGCCGGGTTCACGTTGTGATGTGGCACTGCACGGACCAAACGCTTCGAGCGGCCTCCAGCAAGCCGGGCGAGCATCGATGGGGACCGCCGGACGCCCGTCGCTATCATCATTACTGGCGCGCCACTGACGCCCAATGGCATCACCGCGAGCTGCCGCCGGTTGCGGGCAATCGCCCGAAGATTTTCATGGACAAGTCCGACAACGCTTACATTATCTTCGGCAAGAGGCGCCGGCCGGCGAAACTCGCCGACGGGCATCTCCACTCCGCGGGGGACCTTGCGATAGCCGCCGCCACGGCTGCCTCCAGGTGGGAGGATTGGAAGGTCGTTCATGTTGAGAAAGGCCCGTTCGTCAATGAGATGCTCGGTGACAATTACCGCTGGGACAAAGAGGGCGTGCTCTCGGTCATGGTGCAGCAGTCGCCTGAAAAAGCACATCAGCCAACGCCGTTGCGGATTCTGGACTTCTCAATCGATGTGAGATGACAGGCATTGTGAGACGGATGGATAATGATCGGAAAGCAGACAGAACTTAAGGAAGTCACTATCTTCACCGATAGCGGATAGAGCCCGGTGGGTAGTGTGAAAGCGGCTAAAGCAACGACCGCGAATTCCGTGTTCCGGCTCCTGTATTCTGATTTCCATTGACATATCTCAGGCAATTGGCCACAATTCAATCGGTACTTGATCTGGCGGAGTAGCGATGGGAAGGTCGCGGCGGATTCGCCTGAGAATATCGCGCCGTATGATTTCGTCGAAGAGGAGAACTAATGGACATATTAGAGAGGCTGTACTTGGTTCTTTCAACTTTAGTGATGTCGCTGATTACTATTGCACCTGTGGTGGTTGGGCTTTGCATCGCCAATTGGTACTTGTTGGGCCGTAAGCGCGACCTGGACGAGGAGAGCCGATTTCCCAGACGGATAATAATGCTGCTGTTGTCGGGTCTGGGCGTGGTGATTATCATTCTTGGGCTTCCTGTGGGCGAGACAAACATAACCGGTCTTCTCACTCTTTTCGGCCTGCTGGTGACCGCGGTGATCGCACTATCTTCGACTACGTTCGTGGCAAATGCAATGGCGGGGCTGATGCTGCGGTCCGTTCGCAGTTTTCGGCCGGGCGATTTTGTTCGAGTTGGCGAACATTTCGGACGCGTCAGCGGAAGGGGGCTGTTCCACACTGAGATCCAGATCGAAGATCGTGACCTTACAACTCTTCCAAATCTTTATCTTGTCTCCCATCCTATTACAGTAGTTCGGGCGTCAGGCACGATTGTCTCGGCAACGGTTTCGTTAGGCTACGACAATCCACATTCCGCTATCGAGCCGCTCCTGGTCGAGGCCGCGAAACGCGCTGGATTGCAGGAACCGTTCATGCAGATAACGGAGCTTGGCGACTTTTCCGTCACTTATCGCGTCGCCGGTTTCCTGCCGGAAGTCAAACAGCTACTGACGGCGCGTTCGAATCTGCGAGCTATGATGCTCGACACACTTCACGATGCAAAAGTCGAGATCGTTTCGCCTACGTTCATGTATCAACGGCAGACGAGCGGCGAGGCGCGGAGCCTGCCTCCCAGACGACCTTCCCGGCGGAAGCGCACCGCCCCGGCCAAAGACAGCATACCCGAGGAACTCATCTTCGACAAGGCGGAGCAGGCCGAGAGATTGGAGCAGCTTGGCGCTATGCGTGAGAAGCTCGCCGCAGAAGCGAAAGAGCTTGAAGATCAGCTCAAGAAAGCCGACCCGGCCGAGCAGGCCCAGCTTGAGCGGAAAATCGACCGGCGGCGCAAGCGGTCGGAAGCTATCGCTAAGATAATTGAGACCTACCAGGAGGAAGAGAACGCTCCGTCCAAGGGCGGCCGAAAGCGCTCCAAGGCAAAGAAGGCCAAAACTCGAAACAAACAAAAGTAGAAGAAACGAATAAGTTGGCATAAATGGAGGTATATATCATGAAATCAATAAACCGCCGCGATTTTCTCAAGGGTACCCTGGCCGCGTCAGCCATCGGTGTGGCGCCATTCAACATCCTCAAGGCCGGCCCGTCGCCGAACAGCAAGCTCAACATCGCCTGCATAGGCGTCGGTATGCAGGGTTCGAGCAACGCGGAGTATTTGACCAGGAGCAACAATGTGATTGCCTTGTGTGATGTTGACCGGGCGTGGCACAAGCAGCAGATTCAAAAACGCAAGAGCCTGCACAACATCAAACTCTGGAAAGACTACAGGGTGATGTTCGACAAAATAGGCAACGAGATAGACGCCGTGCTGGTGGCGACGCCCGAACATTCCCATTTTGCAATTTCCATGCACGCTATCAGAAACGGCAAACACGTTTATTGCCAGAAGCCGCTGTGTCATACGGTTAATGAAGTACGTCTCTTGACTGAAGAATCCAGGAAATACAAGAACGTAGTCACCCAGATGGGACACCAGGGCCATTCAAGCAGAAGCTCGGCAATGCTCAGAGACTGGGGCCAGGCCGGTTCGGTCGGCCCAATAAGGGAAGTTCATGCATATTCGAGGAAAAATTACTGGATCGACAAGCCACTCGTCAAGGGCAGCGTCGTGCCGGAGACCCTGGGCTGGAATTTGTATTTGAACAGGGCCGAAGAGATTCCTTTCAGCACCAGCTACATGAATCGCGAGTGGATACGATACACCCACTTCAGCGGTGCGGTGGGCGACATGGCCGCCCACATACTGGACCCGGCGTATTACGCCCTGGATCTTCGGATTCCCTTGAGCGTGAGGGCCGAAGTCAACACGGCGGCTTATCCCGGTTCGCTGCCGAGGTCCGGGGTAATTACCTGGGAATTCGCCGCAAGAGGCCAGATGCCCGCCGTGACAATGAAATATTACCTCGGGTTAGACATAGAGTTTCCACGCCCGAAACACCTCGAGCCGGGACGCAAAGAGATTACCAGCGGCTCGGTCATGGTCGGGAAAGACGCTTCCATAATGGCGGGCAGCCATAGTCAGGGCGGAAGGATCATTCCTGAGAGCGTCATGAAAGAGACGCCAAGGCCGCCCGAAGTGGCCTTTCGCTGCAAAGGGCAAACCCACTTCGACAACTGGACACTGGCGTGCAAAGGCGAAGACACGGCTATGTCGCCTTTTGAGTATGCGGGGCCTTTGTCTGAAATAATAGTCCTTGGCGATATCGCCCTGCTGCATCCGGGCCGGACTTTGCTTTGGGATTCGCAGAATATGAAGATCACGAACGACGCGGCCGCCGATAAAAGTCTTTTCATGAGACGCCTTGCTCCCCGGGACCATATTAACTGGTGTTAAGAAAACGGATCAGGCATCCAACGCAATCCCCTGAGTCAAGACGAAGCTCCTCCTGAGCCAGCCTGCCGGGCATTCCGGACTGAAAATCCGCTTTGCCGCCGGTTCGGGAGCTGGTCCGCCCTGCCAATCAGCCTGGAAAAAAAAATTCTGAATTTTTTTCATTTTTTAGTTGACATTACATAGTTTGTATAACATAATAAGCTAAACAAGCTAAAGTATGAATATGTCTAATCTGTGAAATACGTGGTAACGCAAGGAGACCGTTATGAAATTCGAAAGTCAGTTGCTAAAGGGAATCGCCCCGATGGTGGTTCTGGAGATCCTTTCCGGCGGCCAAATGTACGGCTACGAGCTGAGCCAGGCTATCGAGCGACGAAGCGGCGATATCCTGATCCTCGGCAAAGGAACGCTGTACCCGCTTCTCTACAACCTCGAGGCGAAAAAACTCGTCAAAGGCAAGTGGGAGAAGAACCAGTCGGTCCGAAAGAGACGTTATTATTCGATCACCGGCAAAGGCAAAGACGAATTGGCAAAACAAAAGGCCCAGCTCAAGGAACTGACAACCGGCCTTAATCTCGTCTTCGGCGGAGCACTCGCCACCGCCTGAACGAAATTTATCCCTCAGTTCTGCTGGCGGATTCGCACGACGCCATACAAAGTATGAGGTGATTCGATGAAAGTTAAGGGAATCGTAATAGGAATCCTGATCGGGACGGCGATTGGTGTCGGGCTGGAGGGTCTCAATACTATTTGTGCCTTCATAATGCCGCCATTTCTTGTCTTTCTGCCAGCGGCTGCGATTATCGGAGGCTGTATAGGTGCGGCAATGGAGGTCGCCAAGATGGGGCGGTTACCCGGCGAGCCGCCGGAGCTTAAGCATTTGCCTGCTTGCGGAGCGCAGTTCATAAAGCAGCTTTTGAAGAAGATGCGTTACCGCCGTACGGTTCGAGACGAAGTGCAGGCTGAGCTTACAATCCATTTCGAGGATGAGCTAAGAGACTGCAAGACCGACACTGACAAAGAGCAAAAGGCAAAGCAGGTTCTAACCGAGTTCGGCGATTTGAAGATGCTTGCTGTTCTCATGCGCCGGGCCAAGAAGCGCTGCCGGCCCCTGTGGCGAACGGCGGTGGCCAGAGCCTTTCAGGCGGCAGGCGTGCTGATCCTGTGCCTGGTCTTTTATACGATCTGGTTCTCTTTCGGCGAAGCGACGATAAAGGTTGACTATGTTGCGTTGATGAACCGGATGAATCAGCCAAAGGTCCTTGAGCAGGACAACGCCTGGCCCCACTACGAAAAAGCAATCGATCTATACGTGCCCCAGAGCCCGACCACAAAGAAAATCCTCCTGTACAGGCGCACCGGCAGAGAACGTGAAGACGCATTATGGATAAAGAGCATTCTGAAGGACCACCGGCAGGATATCGATCAATACCTCACGCAAAACTCGAAATACTGGGAAAACTTCAATGCCGAACAGCAAACGGTGATTCTCAAATGCTTTGAACATGATTGGGTTCCGCTTCCGAAGATCGTCCGTCAGAAACACAACGATTGGCTGGTCACAACTTTTAACCGGATGGCACTGCACGTTCTTAGATGCGTCAGGGAAGAGGCGGAGCTGAAGATACCTCACCCGCGCGGCCCGCTGCCGAGTTCGGCAGGCCCCGGATTTCCGAGAGAAGAACTTAAGAGCTGGCTGAAGAATCGTCAAATCCCGGAGAATTTTCTGGAAGCTGTTTCGGTCGCCGTGCTACATGAGGCCGACAAGCGTTACGCGAACCTGCCGGAAGATATTTCCGCGCCGCTTTCCGAGGTGGAGTGTGAATACCTGCAGCCCTGGATCAGTCAGAACGAAGCTGCCTGGAGAGAGTTTGTCACAGGCAGCGGCAAGTCTTACTGTTACAGGCCTTGTTCGGTAGATCCGAACGATGAAGACGGATCCCTCTGGACCGTTTTGCTGCCGCATTTGAGCCCTCTGAGGCGTTTGACGTTCATGGGAATATGGCGCTCTCGTTTCGACAGGGGACAGGGCCGGATACAACAGAGCATCGAGAATTGCCTGGCCGTCGCCCGCGCCGGCAGCCATTGGCAGGACAAAGCGACACTCGTAGAACAATTGGTGGGCATTGCGATGTGTGCGCTTGCTCGAGACGAAACGCTGCGTCTTTTGAAGACCGAGAAGCTTTCGGCAGCAGAATTGCAGAATTTGCAGAACAGGCTCTCAGAGATTTATCCGGACGGTTTTCCGCTGATGAATATGGAGGCTGAGAGAATGTTCTTCCAGGATGTCGTTCAACGTACGTTCACCGATGGAGGCCCCGGCGGAGGGCATTTGATACCGGGGCGGTGGAGCAGCTATTCAGATGGTTCGTGGATTGACGAATCCGACGACACGTTACTGTCACCTTTCTACACGGCGGTGAGCATGGTCCATGCAGGGCGTGATGCGACTGAGGCCAAGGCGAAAGAACTGTATGATCTGTCAAGCAAAATTGCGCGGACGACTCCGTATCAGAGGCACGCATTAGACATGAAAACTCCGGATGAGATATTTTTCTCAGCAAATAAGTATAGATACTTCCTGATCGAATTGCTTCTGCCTGCTTCGGGGAGAGCTTCCGAGATAGCGTATCGCGGAAAAATGCATTACGAGGCAGTTTTGACAATCCTCGCGCTGGAGCGCTGGCGACTGGAAAAGGACCATTATCCGGCGTCTCTCAATGACTTGAAGGCGGCCGGACTGCTAAGAGAGTTTCCGGACGACCCATACAGCGATAAATCGTTGGTCTATAAGAGGACGGGTGACGATTGCATTCTCTACAGCGTCGGTCCGAACTTCAAAGACGACGACGGCAAGGTGGGCACTGTACGCGGCAGACCGATGAGGTGGGGAACTTCCGAATCCGGCGACATCGTTCTCTGGCCTCTTTCAAAACTATGACCCAGGGACATATCTAACCTCACAGGAGATCACACGCTTTGGCAAGAGGGCTGATCGCAGCCCAACGGTAAATTATCAGCTTGTACAGGGCAGGATAGTTCGTATAATCCGGCAAGAATTGCTTGATCGGAGAACGAACTATGAAAAACAGTTGTAGCTGGCCCGGCGAAAACAAGCTCATGATCGAATACCACGACACCGAATGGGGCGTGCCGCTTCACGATGACCGCAAGCTGTTCGAGTTTCTTCTGCTCGACAACGCCCAGGCGGGCCTGAGTTGGCAGACAATCTTGAACAAGCGAGAGAATTACCGTAAGGCTTTTGACAATTTCGACCCGGCGAAAATCGCACGCTACGACAAACGCAAAATCGCCTCACTGCTGAATAATTCGGGCATCGTCCGCAACCGCCTTAAAGTCGAATCCGCCGTGACCAACGCACGGGCCTTCCTTGAGATACAGAAAGAGTTCGGCTCATTCGATACCTATATCTGGCAATTCGTCAATGGAACCACTATCCGCAACCGGTGTAAGAAGCTCGAAGATATCCCCGCAACGTCCCCCGAATCGGACGCGATGAGCAAGGCCCTCAAGAAACGCGGCTTCAAGTTCGTCGGCTCAACAATCTGCT
The DNA here is from genome assembly GCA_005223045.1 of Planctomycetes bacterium B3_Pla. GTDB lineage: Bacteria > Planctomycetota > Phycisphaerae > Sedimentisphaerales > Anaerobacaceae > SG8-4. The sequence continues at coordinate 89,911 of NJBM01000013.1, forward strand.
ACGCCTTCATGCAATCGGCGGGAATGGTGAACGACCACCTCACCCATTGCTTCAGATATACCCAATGCGGCTGATTCATCCCGGCAGAAGACGAAGAATCCATTCACGAGATGCGAAATGCGAGACACAAATTGTTTTTTCTTGAACTTCCGCGGGAAATGCGGTAGTCCTATCTTTAGTGTGCGCCTCTCGGATTTACGTCTTTGGATTCGGACGGCCGCCTTGTCAGAACACACATGTGCTGAGCAGGAGCGCACGTTATATGGGCGGCGTGGCGGCTGCGAATCCTCACAATGAAACCATCTAACAAGACAAAAGGAGCAAGTATGGATTGCCCGTCCTGCAGCACGGAATTAGAAAGAAAAATGATCAGAGAAATAGAAGTCGACGAATGCCCTGACTGCAAAGGAATCTGGTTTGAAGACGATGAATTGCGCAAAGCAAAAGACTCTACGGATTCCGATCTGAATTGGATCGACTTTGAAATATGGAAGCATAAAGACAGAGCAAAGGCTCGATCAAAGGATTTACAATGCCCGGATTGCCGGAAAGCACTGGTTGCAATTGACTATAGCGATACGGACGTTGAGATCGACTATTGCCCCTCATGCAAGGGAATTTGGTTAGATAAAGGCGAGTTCAAATCAATAATAAAAGCATTGACCGACGAACTTCTTACAAAATCATTCTCGGATTATGTTAAAGCCAGCATTGAAGAGGCGAAAGAGATCGTTGCCGGTCCTGAGCCGTTTTTGTCGGAATGGAAGGATTTCGTGACCGTCTGTAGGATGATGCAGTATCGATTGTTTATCGAGAATCCGAAATTGCTCGAAGAGGCAATGATCATACAACAGACAAATCCAATAAAATAGTCTTGTCTAACGACCCACTTTGATGGGGTGAAAACTCGCTATCGATAATTTTGCCCGGTGGATTCATTCGTTAGGTGAATATCTGAGGGCCGTTTGTGACTATAGTCCTTACAATACTTTCCGCCGTCATACCATCGCTTCTGCTGCTGAGGTACTTCTACAAACGTGATCTGAATCCTGAGCCTCGCGGCGTGCTGATCAAGACATTCCTGCTCGGCATCCTGATAGTAGTGCCGGTCATAATCGTTGCCTGGCCGTTGTGGCTACTCAACTCACGGCTCGACCATCCCATGCTTGCCGGGCTTTATACCGCTTTGTTATGCGCTGCTATTCCCGAAGAATTCTTCAAGTTTCTTGTCATCACTCGGTACAGCGCTCGCAACCCTGCCTTTGATGAGCCGATGGACGGTGTCGTCTATGGCGCCACCGCTTCGCTCGGTTTTGCGACCCTCGAGAACATCCTCTACGTGGTGCGAGGGGGCTGGATGGTCGCTGTGGCTCGGGCCCTTACCGCTGTGCCCTGCCACGCATGTTTAGGGGCCATACTCGGCTACTATGTCGGTCAAGGGCGTTTCAATGCCGATAAAAAGGGCTCTGTCCGGCTGGGCTTATTGGTCGCGATTGTGCTTCACGGACTGTATGACTTTCCGCTTCTTGTGATGATCAGATTAGGCAGCGACTCGCCCGCAAATTGGGCCTTGTCATGGGGACTTTTTGTTAGTTCCATGGCAGTACTTGGCGTTGAAATTATGTGGACCCGGAGAATCGTCAAGCGTCTTCGACGACAGCAAGTTCAAGCCGACGAACCGATCGATTAGCTAATCAAAGCTATTTAGTGTTATCACCAAAAAACGTATAATATTACGTTATTACTCTTATCGGTAAGCAGAAAGTAGGGTGGGGCTAGCCCCACCGCATTGAATATCAGAACCTTAGATTCGATGAGCCAAAGCCCCTCCGCATGCGAGCGAATACGTGGCTCTAATTCGAGCTTGCTATGCAGTATAGATTGCTCTTGCCCTTGAGGTACATTTCATCTCCTGCGAAAGCGGGCGAGCAATCGATTCTGTCATCGAGTGTATTGACGGCCAAAACCTCCACCTTATCCGAAGGCTTGAGCACACAGGTCACTCCGTTTCGGCCGACGAAATATATCCTGCCTGCCGCTGCGGCGGGAGAGGCGTAAACTCCCTTGATCTGCTCCAGCGGCTGCTTGAGGAAGTAGGGATCTCCGGTCCTGGCGTTGTAACAGGATATGACCGCGTCATTGACCCGGCAGACGTAAAGTTTATCGCCGTAGAGAAGCGGTGACGGCACATAGGGCGTTGCCTCATCAAGCTTCCATTTGACCGCATCGGTGTTGCTCAGGTCGCCCGTTCGGCCCAACTCGATTGCCAGCAGGGCGCTGCCCCGAAATCCGCTCGTGCAATAGACCATGCCGAAACCGGCCACCGGTGAGGGGATTACATTTCGCGTCTGACCGCTGCATTGCCAGATGACGTCTCCGGTATCGAGATCATAACTGCGAACCAGATTTGTTGCACTGGTGACGACCTGTATTTTGCCATCCACTTTGACAGGCAGCGGCGTTGCCCAAGAGGTGCGCTCGTCACGGGCTTTCTTCCAGATCACATCTCCTGTCTGCTTGTTGAGCGCGAAGATGAAAGAATCTCCCTCCTGGTCCCTGACGACAATCACGGCATCACCAGCTACTGCCAGCGAGCCGCCCTCGCCAAAGCTCATTACCGTGCTTAGCGGGCCGAGGTCTTTGCTCCATTTCTGATTGCCGTCGGTGTCATAGCAATATACTCCCCGAGAACCGAAGTTGGCCCAAACAAGTTTGCCATCCGTTACCGGCGAGTACGAGGCAAAGCCGTGATCGCGATGATGTCCTTCGTGAGGCAGCACTTCGCAAACCGTTTTCTGCCATAGGAGCTTGCCGGAGCCCCGGTCTAAGCAAACAAGGTTGAATTTGTATATGTTGGTTGGTTTCGAGCTGCCGAAACCGCCCCTTCTACCGCGCCCCCGGCCCATCCGCGCAATCGGCACAACAGATGCGCTTTGCACATTGGGTGCGCCCTGTAGGTCGGTTTTGACCGCCGTCTGGAAAAATATCTTGCCGCCCCAGATAATGGGCGATGCGTTCGACTCGTCCCCCGCCAGCTTGATCTTCCATTTGATATTCTCGGTTTCGCTCCATCTTAGCGGCGGGTTGCCTTTCGGAGATACCCCCATGCGATCAGGCCCGCGCCAGGTAGGCCAATAGTCATCCGCCGAATCGGCCAGGACATCGACATTTGTCACAACCAGAACCGCAATCATCAGAATTGTAGCTAATCTCTTCATGATATTCCTTCTTCCCCTATAAACTACGATTTACCAATACTCTGCCTGTCGGGGCTTTTCGCCCCACAACCAGACCCCATTATCATATATGAATACCAAATTATCGTTCCAATTGCAACAATCTCGGCTCGTTAAATGAGAGGAGCAAACATGGGCGTCTCGGAGCGGTCAGGTGTTACCGTCAGAACAGCTTCATGAAGGCGACGCCGAGGAAGACGATGCTCCCGGCGATTATTATGCATTTCATAGCCGGGTGGCTGCGGGCATAGGCGGGGAGTTTGCGGTCGAGATAGAGCAGGACGAATCCGAGCAGGCCGAAGACGACGGCGTTCATCGAGGCGATCACGTTGACGACCTCGGCAGGCTGGCTGTCGCCGAGGAGAATTGTCACGGCCATCACGGCCAGACACCCCGCCATTACGATGCGGTAGCCTTTTAGTTTGTCGCTGAATCGGGGCGAGAAGCCGGCCAGCATTGAGGCGATGGCCCGGCTCTTGCCGTCAATGCAACTGACCACCGTACTGAACATAGCGAAAAAGCCCACAACCAGGAACGTTTCGCCACCCCAGCGAATCGAGTCGAGCATTCCCGACAGGATCGACATAATCTGCTGCTTCTCGGGCACAATCCCTTGGGCATGCAGAGTAGCCACCCCCATGGCCAGAAACGAGAAGGAAATCCCGAGCACGAGTGCATACGAGGCAAAGCAGTCGATCCGCATCGTGGACAGCCACCGACGATAGTCCTGCTCGCTGCGGGCCTTGCCGATCTTCTCGTTGATCCACGTGGAATAGAGCAGCGTAGTCGTACCGGCGCCGACCCAGCCCATCAGCCCCATGATGGTGGAGATCGAGTCTTGCGGGATGCTGGGCGCGAGTCCGCGCGCGATCTGCCCGGCCGGCAGTTGGATTTGAAAGAGCGTGTAGATTACGCCGGCGAGCAGCACGGCGCACATCGCAATAACGATTTTCTCGAAGAACGGATACGAACCCGTATAGAGCAGGACCGGCACCAGCGCCGCTGACAGCAAGGCTCCGAGGCGAATATCAAAACCGGGAAACAGCCCGGCTAAAGCCGAGCCTCCGACCAGCGCGATGCCGCCGTAGCCGATCATGTCCAGCGAAAAGACGACTATGATGAAGTACTTGGCCCAGTGGCGGGGGCCGGGTAGCCAGTCGAAGGCGGCAAAGACGTCATCCCCCGAGGCAATGGTCAGTCGAGCCAGGCCCTCGCTGAACGCCGCTTTGTAAACGAGGGCCAGGATGGGGACCCAGAGCAGGGCGTACCCGTACTGGGCGCCGCTTCTGGGCGTTAGCACAAGTTCGCCCGACCCGATGGCAAGGGCCGCCAGGACCAGGCCGGGCCCCATGAACTTGAGCTTGGCTCGAAGATTCGCAGGCGCCTTTATAGTCGGTTCCAACAGTCACCTCCAGCGACGAAACATGATAAAATCCGGTACTCGATACTTGCAGCCGAATGGTAAGACCGCCACCGAGTTGCCTTATATTACTGTCGATTCCCCATATAGCAAGGCAGTAGAAGTAGTACGCGGAACAGATTTAAGATTGGGGAATTGGTTTGGTCTTTGGCATTTGTTATCGTAATATCTACGGACCTGGAAGAACAACCGATCAAACAGGGCAATCTTTGAGGGTTTTGTTGCGATCTATGATACGAGCTAATACATTTTCAGATTTAAGAGAGGTTCTTGCCCCCGGTGGGCCTGTGTCGAAATCGCTGACCGGCTTCGAGGCGCGTCCTCAACAGGTAGAGATGGCATGCGCGGCCCAGCGGGCGCTTGTGGACGGTCGCCACTTGGCTGTCGAGGCCGGGACCGGCGTCGGCAAGAGCTTCGCTTATCTCATCCCGGCAGTGGACATGGTCTGCCGTGGGGGGAGCAAGGCGTTAATCAGCACTTTTACCATTACGCTGCAAGAGCAGTTAATCAATAAAGATATTCCGTTCCTGCACAAGTGCATGCCGCAACAGTTCAACGCCGTTCTGGCAAAGGGCAGAGGCAATTACCTGTGCAAGCGCCGGTTGAAATTCGCCGTAAAGAGGCAGAAAATGCTCTTCGACCAATTCGCTTCCGAGTTGGAGCTGATAAGCAACTGGGCCGACGAAACCAAAGACGGCTCGCTTAGCGATATGCCGTTTCTGCCCAACGGTCGCGTGTGGGACAAGGTCAACAGCGAGCACGGCAATTGCCGCGGCCGCAAGTGCCCTCATTTTCAGGACTGCTTCTATTGGCGCGCGCGAAGACGGCTGGAGACCGCAGACATCATCGTGGCCAACCACGCACTTCTGTTCAGCGACCTTGTGCTGAAAGACCAGGGGGCGCAACTGCTGCCCGATTACAAATCCGTGATAATCGATGAGGCACACAATATCGAGCACGTCGCCGAGGACCACTTCGGCATAAACATAAGCAACCACAGAATCAGGTTTCTGCTCGACGGTCTTTACAACCCGCGCACGCACAAAGGACTCCTGGCCTTCATGAAGGCCGAGAAAGCAATCGAAACGGCGAACCGGCTCGGCAAAGAGGCCAGGCTCTTTTTCAATCGCATTCGCGACTGGTATCAGAACAACAGACAGGAAACCAACGGCAGATGCTACAAGAACTTCGTCGAGGACACAATCACGGGCTACGTGAAAAATCTAAGGTCGGAGCTGGCTAAGCTGGCAAAGCAGATAGACGATGCCGATGAAAAGTTCGAGGTTACGCGGTTCATCGACCGCTGCGAAGGATTGGTCCATGATTTTGAGAACTTCCTGCGGCAAGAGCAGGATGATTGCGTCTATTGGGTCGAGTCCAATGACAATCGAGGCGCAACCGTACGCCTCAGAAGTGCCGCTGTGGACGTAGGGCCTGACGTAAAAAGGTGCCTGTTCGATAAATACGAATCTGTGATATTGACAAGTGCAACTCTGAGCACCGGCACAACGAAAGAAAAAGCCGGCTTTGATTTCTTCGCCGGGCGAATCGGCCTTGACGACTTTGATGCCGTCAAGCTCGGCTCGCCCTTCGAGTATGAAAAGCAGGTCACTGTTTATATCGAGAAGGACATGCCGAATCCAAACAGTGCCGCGTTTATTGACGCCGGCGGCAAGGTCCTGAAAAAATACCTGCTCAAAACGGCAGGCCGGGCGTTCGTGCTTTTCACCAGCTACGCAATGCTCGAAGCAATGGCGGGTGAGCTTTCCAAATGGCTCGCTGAAAATGGCATTGAGCTGCTCCAGCAGGGATCGAACGTTGACAGGACGGTGCTCCTGGAGCGATTCAAGGAAGACGGCAAAAGCGTGCTGTTCGGCACCGATAGCTTCTGGCAAGGCGTTGACGTGCCGGGCGAGGCGCTTTCCAACGTGATAATCGTAAAGCTGCCGTTTGCGGTTCCCGATCAGCCGCTGCTTGCAGGCAGGCTCGAACAAATAAAAGAGCGGGGCGGCAATCCCTTCCGCGACTACCAACTACCCTCGGCGATAATCAAATTCAAGCAGGGCTTCGGCCGCCTGATCCGCAGCAAAACCGACACCGGCATCGTCGTGATTTTAGACAGCAGAGTATTTACAAAATCCTACGGCAAAAAATTCTTAGCCGCCATTCCCAGATGCAAAACAGAAATCGTCGCAGAAAGAAGATGAGCCGCTTAGATTCTGAAACCACGAATTAACCTAGCGCGGCCTTTGGCCGCAACCAAACTCAAAAATTAAAATGAAAAACGCAAAACTTCGGAATCCCGGCAAGCCGGGATAACTCTTTATTATCTAAACAATTACGTCAACCTTGTCGAAAAAACACGCACAAAAAACAAGAAGTTGAAAGATTGTAGTACGAATATACACGAAATAGAAGAAGAAACCAAATTGGCTTTGTTTTTTCATTTCCTATTAACCGCGGATTTCGCGGAGAACGCAGAAAAGAGCGGGTTTGTTTCGGATTTCGGATTTCCGGCCAAAGGCCGACGATTGGCTTTGTTTTACAAAATTAACCACGAATGTACACGAATATACACGAAATAGAAGAAGAAACCAAATTGGGTTTGTTTTTTAAACTTCTTTTCGCAGTACGCAGTACGCAGTCCTAGGGACTCCTTACGGAGTACGCAGTACGAGATAATTGGCTTTGTTTTTTCAAAACTTGTTCGTAGCCACAGAGTTCACCGAGGGCTCAGAGTATTTAATTCCCTGCTGGCAAGCCAGCAACCTGACGTTCGGCATTCGATATTCCTTGTTCAGTATTGGATATTCAAGTCATCCATGCTCTGGCGGTTTCCTGTTCGCCTTTCTCCTACTGTATCCTGTATTCTTCATTCTAAATTCCATACACGAGATACAAAAGCGTATGTTAGATGAATATTGTACATCGCCGTGAATTGTATGGCAAGTAAATTCTGAAAAAATCTCCGCCAGACGCAGTATGCTGCGCTACGAACTTGTAGGGTGCGATGAATCGCACCACTTTTTATTCTTATTCATTCTCCTACCGAATGAGAAATGGCCTCAAAATCAGGAGGTTCGGAATTCTCACGGCATTGACACAGCCAATCGTGCCTGTAAACTCCCTCCCTGACCCAACGATGAAAGCTCGAATGTTCCCATTGATGAGGACATTTTACATGTACGTGTTTTGCCGGATTGTAATGAATGTAATCCATGTGCCTGGCAAAATCCTGCTGATCGGCAATCAGGTGTTCCCAGAACCGCCTCTGCCAAACGCCTCACTCTCCCCTTTTGATTCTCGATTCCGATACCGGCACATCCCGGCCGCTGCAGGCGAGCCATGATTTCGTGAACCTCCTTTTTATCATCCGCCATCGCACAGAGAAATCGTCGTCATCGTCCGGCATCTTCCATATACAGTGACAATGATCGGGCAGGAGCACAATACCCGGCATTTCGAAAGGACGCAATGCACTGACTTCAGTTATGGCCCGATGCAGAAATGAACGGGCAAGTTCATTGCAAAATATCTTCCGGCGGTTAAATGTAACGACAGTGAAGAAATATGTCCCACCCGTACGAAACCATCGTCTATAGTCAGGCATGATTCTGTTCTATTCATTATTGGTGCGATTTATCGCACCCTACCTATCTGCGCTCAGGACACCATCCGTAATCTTTATATTATCAAACGTGAGTCTGTTTGTCAGGTATTCTCCGGGAAAATGAAAAGGATAAGAGACGGGATATCGGGATAACAGAATGTAGAGTGCGATGAATCGCACCACTTTTCTCTCACCACCAGAAACAGGGATTGCCGAAACTTTGCCAGAACCAGCGGTGCTCCATATCTTTGAAGTGCCGCCATTGGACGTGGCCGTCGACGAAAAGGATATTTCCGCCTGTCGGCTGCGAGCCTGCTTTGAGATGGTTCGATCTGTCATAGACCTGCCAGCGCGACCAGCAGCCGCCGGTTGCACGAGAGAAGTCGGACGTCTCCCGATTCGGCCCGTTGCTGGCGGTTACGTCGGCGATAAGCTCGACCGACGCCGGAGCGCTTTTCGTCACGGTAATAGATCTGACCCATTCCTTGGGCGCGCCGCTGTCGGGACTCATAGGCGGATTTGGTCTGCCGGCGGCCGTGTCGATGAACCAGAAGTACCCCATGATGCGATGGTAGTTTCTACGGGTCGATTCAGCCGTTGGCTCCGGTGGTGGAAGGCTCTCCGGCGTACCCGCAGGGAAGTTCTCGCCGTAACGCCAGAAGATGATGTTGTCTCTCTTACGCCAGGACGGACAGTAGAAAATGTGCCGGTCGAAGCCGCCCGACTCCAGAATGATGTCCGTCGTCCAGTATGAAACGTCAAACAGCCAGCGATCGACCACGTTCAGCGGCAGCTTGCCGTCGTAGTCGTTGGCGTACAGGAACAGGCCAAGTCCGGTGTTCTTCTCATTCTGGGCGCAGACGGCGCGCCGGCCCTGCTCCCGAACCGCCCGCAGCGCGGGCATGAGAATACTCAGCAAAAGCGCAATGATGGCAATCACCACGAGAAGTTCTATGAGTGTAAATCCCCTTTTTCCGTCCATGACAAGACTCCTGCAGTCTGGCGCAAACTTTTGGGAACCGATTGCTATTTTACTCCTTTTGCAACGGAGAATCAACAAGAAACTACACAAAACAGAATGTAGAGTGAGATGAATCGCACCAAAAATCCGGGGACATCTTACTTATTTCTCCCTTTCATTGAGGTCGTTCCGTAGTCTCGCAGAGGATTCTCCCAAAAGATGCGTTTAAGCTGCTTTGTTCGGCATCCATAAAGGATATGTTATCAAACGTGAGTCTGTTTGTCAGGTATTTTCCTGGGTATGTACTCGCTTATGGTCTGCGGCCGCATAATCGGTCTGTTCATCAGGAAGAATCAATGTGTGTACAGGTAATCAGGAGTTGGGATAGCCCACGCAATCTCCCCAAGCGCCAGTTATAAGGGGAAGAAATATGCGGGTTCGATCATGACTACCAGAGCATTTTCATTATAAACAGGGCACAAAAGCCTATTGTGCCGAGAATCCAGAACCATATCTCGGTATCATCCGTTTTTGCGCTGGCCTGCTGAGGCTGAAACGGCCGTTCGCTCAGAGTTTGCGTGTGATTGCAGTGATATTGCCGGAATTCGCCGCTATTGTAGCAACTATTGAAGATCGCTCTTTCTTGCTTTGTCATGATTAAACCCCTCCAGTTAAAAGTATAAGAAGTAAATCATGTAAATCAAACCGGATGGATGGCAGCAAACAGCAAACAGCCAATAAATGAGTGAAGCAAGCAGCCCTCAGAGGGTTTTTTGCGCTTGTAGAACGAATGATCTCGGTTTGAGGGGTAGCGTACAGAAATCGCTTTCTGATCTCGTCGGGAAATAGCATTGGCCGAGTTATATCGCCCCTGTTAATGGCCGATATATTAGACGGCAAGAACCGAGCAGCCGGTTCTGTCCAAAAGAATGAAACATACAATTTCCTTTGATCGAGAGGGTATGAGCATGGATATGGAATATATATGGTTTCAAAGATGCTTAACCGAAAATTATGGTCTTCGACCAGGTGCGCTTCGTTTAGACACACACAGTGAACAGGAGGCTAAGCACACAGCAGAACAAGTCGCGATTGAGAGCGATGCCGGAACCGTAACAATCCTGGCCGGATATGAAGACGGCAAACGTCCTCATGCGATTTGTGGTTGGAAGAAAGATACAGCCGACACAGTGAAATACCTCCCACCAGAAGACATAGACGTCGAAAATTATCTTGAGGAATTAAATGCACAGCAGATAGGTGGTTGTTCCCTTAGAGGAACCCATCAACTTCCCCCGGCATAGACAAAAAAAAGCAGAGTCATGTCGCCATTCATCCTGTAAACGGCGGCCTATATCAGCTCTGAGTCAGACTTAGAGTAAAACAACCGGGGCCTATACCGAGTGAATCAGCATAGACCCCGAACTGGTGCAAATCTATCAGCGTAGGGGCAATCCCGTGTGGTTGCCCTTGCCTATGATCGCCACGGACATTAGGGCGGCCACATAGGGCCGCCCCTACTCTACCTAATCAGCCGGATGTCGTCGAAGTATAAGGTCCCTGTTCCGCCACCGGGAGCCGGGGCGTTCTTCGTGCCGACGCCAATCGTGATCGAATTGACATTCGTAAGGTCCACGCCGAACGCCGCCAGATCGATGACCCACTTCTTCCATCCGGAAAGCTGCGTCGCGGCAGAATCATCGTGATAGACGACGGCCGTGCCGTTTAGAGCGACATACATCCGGTCGGCTGCATTGGCCGATGCGCCGCGGAACCACAACGACAGCTTCGTGGTTCCTCCCTCGGTCCAGTCACGCGGATAGACCAACGTCAGGGTTGCCTCGGAAGTCTTGTTGGCGTTGTCGTAGAAGTAGGGCATCGATTGAGCGCCGCCGTGAACAATCGTCTGCTCGGCATACGGAGGTAAGTCGTTACCTACAAGCGCTCCATTCGTGGTGGTTCCGAAGCCGTCTATCCAGTTGTCGAATATCCTGTTGCTGGCCTCATCAGGCGGGTCGATATCGTTGTAAGCCTCGAAATCGTCCACGACGAGGAAATCGCCTGTCGTGAAATCCCAGACGTTGCCGATCCACGGACTGCCGGGATTGGTGCCGTTGACTTCATCAATCCGCCAGTAGTGCGTCGTCATCAGTTCAAGTCTGCCGGCGTCGTAGCTCTCCTCGCCGAGTGCCTTGGTTTCCTTGTATTCGGGCGAAGCCTTCGTGGCATTCTTCACGGCATCCGCATCTGCTCCTAAATATACCTCATGCGAAGCGGCCAGACTTGCCGGAGTCCATTTCAGAATGGGCGTGGGCGATACATCGACAGCGCCCTTGGCCGGATTCGGGTTGGTCGCGGTGCCCTCCGTTGTAAAGCTCCAGACGTCGCCTTTGTACGTTGTTGGCGGATCGAACTCGTCTACACGCCAGTAGTAGGTCTTGGCTAATTCAAGCGGGCCTGGGGGAGTGAAAGTGATGGCTCCCTGGGGAGCGCCACCCGCGGCATTGCTGACATGGTCGAAATTGTCGCCGAAATAAACGGCGTGCAGTTTCGCACCGAAGCCTCCCGTCCAGCTAAAATCGGCGTCCAGCGCCACAGCCTCAGCGCCGTCGGACGGGACGGGATCATAGGCCGTCTTGGGTGGGATCGAGAAGCTCCAAATCTCCCCCTTCCACGGACTGTTCGGCTCGGCTTCGTTGACCTCATCGATTCGCCAGTAATAAGTCTTGCCATGAACAAGGCCGTCCGGATAAGGAAATCCCGCAAAGCCTGCAATCATAAATGAATCACCCTGGTTGCCCCGGAACACCGGCGAGTCGGGAGTGCCGTTGTTGACGTCGTCGAAGTTATCACCGAGAAACACATCGTGTGAGACCGCGAAGGGGCCTGGCCTCCAGGAAAGGCTTACCCATGTGTCCTCATGCAAGGCACCATCAGCCGGGTTCGGCGACGAGGCGTATGGCCATACCTCACCTGATCCTTCCATAGCGCCCAGAATCTCGGGCACCGTAAGCGCCTTTGTGTAGAGGCGCGCGTCGCTTATCCGGCCAGCCCACCGGTAGCCCTCAGGCTCTCCACCAATATAGAAAGGATTCTCATCGATGGTCTTCGTGATCGTATTGGTTCCCGCCTCCTCACCATTGCGATAATAGGTCAAAGATGTTCCATCCTTAACGACCACATGATGGACCCATTCGTCGCCAGGGACAGGTTCGTAATTAATACCCTCTTCGTAATTATAGTCGTCGTTGAAGAACTCAAACCTCGTCGGCGTGAACTTGATGAACTGAAGTGGCGATTGCGTACCGCTAAAACGATTGCCTAAGATCATCTCATTTACACCGGTGCCATCTCCTTCCTGTTTGCCCCAGAATGCCCACGTAAAATCGTTCTCCATGGTCATTGCCGGAATAATTAGGTCGGTGCTAACGTATGCGCCGCTACTGTTGTCTCCATTAAAGCTCAGAACCATGCCGCGCTCCGGATCATTGAACCAGGCCGAACCGCCCGCGTCCATGCCGCCGCTGTCAGCGTAGTGGACAGTCCCATCATTGCCGGAGCCGGATAAATCAATAGCAGTATCCCCGGAGCCTTCATCCAACTTCCACCACCCAACAAGATCAGGGTCGGCAGCGCCGGCTGCGCTTGTCAAAACCAGACCCAGCACCAAAACCAAAGATACCAAGAAAATAAATTTCTTGCACATTATAGTCCTCCTTCAAAAAAGGGTAACATGAAACGCCCCACGATGTTACTTGTTTCCAATCGCGTTCTGTACGCGTCTGATGAGGATATTTCCATACGGTCTGACACTGCCTCCTTCCCTTAAGAGCCCGAAAGACACGCTTCAATCCTATCCGGATGGCCTCGAATGCACGGACTTCATCTTACCCCACTTATACCAGATCAGCCGCCTCCCCGTCAAGAAGAATCTCCGGATGACTGAGATGCCGGGATACTGTGATTTCATCCTATGAGTTCCTCACAGCCCCTAATTCTGCCCATTTAGCGAGAAGGGGGAAAGAACTTAGCTTAACTGTGCACGTTTCGGGGGATCAGTCTCTCTCGTAGCGTCCGATTCTGCACGCCAGAACGGGCGTGGCGGGTGAGATGAGCGAGGAACTGACCTTACAGAGATCACGCTTCAAATCGGCGCTGAGTTGAGTTAGGCTTAGAGTAAAATAACCGGGGCCTATACCGAGTGAATCAGTACAGGCCCCGCAGTTACTTGCTGCTTCAATTGGTATCCAAACAACCTATTTATTCAGCCGGATATCGTCGAAGTACATCGTCCCTGTGCCGCCGTCGGCTGCCGGGCTGCCCTTAGTGCCGACACCAATCGTGATCGAATTGACGTTTGTAAGGTCCACGCCGAATCCCGCCAGATCGATGACCCACTTCTTCCATCCGGAAAGCTGCGTCGCGGCAGGATCATCGTGGTAAACTACGGCCGTGCCGTTGAGGGCGATATACATACGATCAGCGGCATTAGTCGAGCTGCCTCTGACCCAAAGGCTGAGCTTTGTTACGCCTTCCTCGGTCCAGTCACGCGGATAAACTAAAGTCATCGTCGCCTCGGAGATCTTGCCCGCATTGTCGTAGCGATAGATCATCGACTGGATGCCGCCGTGGACGATGCCCTGCTCTGCATAGGGCGGAAGGTCGTTGCCAACGAGAGCGCCGTTGTCCGTGGTCCCAAAACCGTCAATCCATTTGTCGAATATCCTGTTGCTCGCCGGATCAGGGGGATCGAGGTCGTTGTAGGACTCGAAATCATCCACGAGAATGAAATCGGCCGTTTCAAAGCTCCAGACAAGACCCTTGATCGTTTCAGTCGGATAGACCTCATCCACGCGCCAGGCATAACCGCTCTCCCATCCAAGTCCTCCGGGATCATAGCTCTCCGAGCCAAGCGCCCTGGCGCCTATATACTCGGGAGAGGCTGTGGTGGCGTTCTTGACGGCATCCGCATCGGCGCCAAAGTACAGTTCGTGCGAGGCGGCATTGTCGGCCGCTGTCCAGCTAAGACTTGCTATCATCTGAACGTCCACCGCACCGTTGGCCGGTTGTGGATTGCCCACAGCGCCGGGTGTAGTGAAGCTCCAGACATCGCCCTTGTACGTATCGAAGGCGTCGAACTGATCGACTCGCCAGTAATAGACCTTCTCCGCTTCGAGCGGGCTTGCTGGCGCATAGGTCGTAGTTCCCTGAGGGGCGCCTCCGGTGGCATCATTCACTTCGTCGAAACTGGTGCCGATATAAACGGTGTGCAATTTGGCGCCGTACCCTTTTGTCCAGCTTAAGGTTGCATCCAGGTCCACAAATTCGGTACCGTCGGCAGGATCGGGATTGAAAGCAGTATAGGGCTGAATAGAGAAGCTCCAGATATTACCCTTCCAGGGACTTGCCGCGTTGGCGTCGTTGACCTCATCGACTCGCCAGTAGTAGGTCGTTCCCGGAGTCAGACCGCCCGGAACAGGAAATCCGGGAAAGCCGACGACCAGCATCGCCTGCGTGTGGTTGCCTGTGAAAGTATCTCCGGCGCCGTCGTTGACATCGTCGAAATTATCGCCTATATACACGTCGTGAGAGACCGCCCATTGTCCCGGCTTCCATGTAAGCGTCCCCCATGTATTCTCAAGAAGGGCGCCATCTGTCGGATCCGGACGCCGAGCGAGCGGGTTGCCGCCACTGATTGCAACGTCGGAGAGAATTATGTGCCCAAATCCCTGACTCTGGTCATGAGCTTCACGGCTGGTCCAGGTCATCTGAATTTCCCGGTCACCGTTGTCGGTGTCGTCAAGAACGGGGTGGAAACCGATGGTACTTCCTACTGAAAAGTCCAGTGAAAGCATTTGTCCGTATTCGATAGCGGCTTCGCAGATGTATCCTTCGGGAGTTAGGGAGGAGGCTACATGGAGGTAGTCAATCTGGCTCTGACCACCACTGTCCATGTTGCACCAGTTCCAAGTCTGTTCCTTGTAATCAAAACCGTATTGGTAATGTTCAGCATCTCCTCCAACTGCGTTTAGCGTAGAGAAGAAGATTTCCACAGCGTCGGCATTCCAGATACTGCCGCCGGTTTTGTTCTGGGATAACTTATCGTCTGTCACCACGACTGCCATGTAGAAGTACTCGTCATCCCATAGCAGATAGAATTCTGCGCCAAGGTCACCGACGTTATCCCAACTGGCCTGCCCGGAATTCAATTGCTCTTCCACGTCAAGTATCGCCGGGGTCATAGCGGAAAGATTCCAGTCGCTCAGATCCCCGTCAATATCGGGAGTGCCCCTGAAGACCTCTAGCACCAGCTCTTCTCCGGTCTTTGGGTGTACTGCAGGTGGGTCCGCAATCGCCAAATTCAAGCTGAGCAAAGTGATAATTCCCACGAAAAAACATTTCTTAGCTGACATTTTTGTTCCTCCTAATAGTAGTTTTGGTGTAGCGATGAATCATCGACATAAACTCAAGCTGATATCCATGCCGGTCAGGGGGGACGGGCCACCGGACTCGGCCATGATGTGGTTTTGGAATCAGGCACGTACATTGCACGCCTCCTATCCATTTAACAGATATCATCCGGGATTTACCATCCCGGCGCGCCGGGACTTCACTGAACCACTCCTGCAAACTTCACGTCTCATAATATCTTAATTTCATCTCAATTTCAAGATAATTCCAGGAAATTTAGGGTGCGATGAATCGCACCACTTTTCTTTATAGTCCGGCATGGTTCTATTCCACTAATGATTGGTGCGATTTATCGCATCCTACCTGTTTTATGACTTCATCAAATTCTTGCAAAATACGCTCGTCCTCTTGCCCGATGAGAAGGTTGACTAAGAGAATCGTCAGGCAATTTGCTGCAAAGCCGGGGACGATTTCATACATTGTGCCGCTTAGGCCGATCTGCTTCCACAGCACAAGCACGACTGTTCCGGTTACCATTCCCGCTAAGGCCGACTGCCAGCTCGTTTTGCGGGAGAACAACGCAAAAAGCACCAGCGGCCCGAACGCCGCTCCGAAGCCGCCCCACGCATACGAAACGATCCCTAAAATCGTGTTGTCGCGGTCCATCGCCATAATCAATGCGACTATTGAGATTACGACAACGCATGCCCTTCCTACCAGAACAATCTCCCTCTCGGACGCTTGTTTCTTTATCGCCTTGCAGTAGAAATCCTCCGACAACGCTGAAGATGAGACCAGCAATTGCGAATCTATCGTTGACATAATCGCCGAGAAAATCGCGGCCAGCAGAATCCCGCCGAACCAGGGATTAAACAAGTCGCGTATCATATAGATGAAAACCTTTTGTTCCTCGCCGTCGGTCAGATTCTCGTACATTGCTATGCCGATGAAACCTACAGCTACCGCCCCGGTCAGCGACAGAAGAACCCAGACAATGGCGATTGCCGTCGAGTTTCTGAGTTTCCGGATTGATTTAATGCTCATGAACCGTACGAGTATGTGCGGCTGGCCGAAATACCCCAAACCCCAGGCCATGCTGGAGACAATCATACAGATACAGACAGGCAACGTCCGGCCTTGCGGCACCAAACTTGCCGATATGTTTTTTAATGCCATCGCCTTGACGATCGGCTCAGTACCGCCGACAGTTTGATATGTCAGCAGCGGCACTATTACAATCGCAAAGACCATCAGCGCGCCCTGCAGCAGATCCGTCCAGCATACCGCCAGGAAACCTCCCATGAATGTGTAAACAATAATGACGAGTCCCCCTATGATTACCGCGGCGTGATATTGAACGCCGAAAGTCGATTCGAATAACAATCCCGTTGCCACAAGTCCCGAAGATGCGTATATTGCGAAGAACACCAGTATTATTATCGCCGATACTATCCTCAGCAGACCGGTCGGGTCCTTGAAACGCGCTTCGAAGAAGCACGGCAACGTTATCGTATCGGTCTTTTTGGTATAGATTCTCAGCCGGGCCGAGACCAGCTTCCAGTTTAGAACCGTCCCGATAAAAAGACCGATGGCAATCCACACCTTTCCCATCCCTGCCAGATAGACGGCCCCGGGCAGGCCCATCAACAGCCAGCCGCTCATATCGCTGGCCTGTGCCGACAGTGCCGTGACCCACGAGCCCATCCCCCTGCCTCCCAGCAGATAATCTTCAATGCTGGAAGACCTTCGATAAAAGCAAAAGCCTATTCCCAGCAGGAGGATAAAATAAGCGATAAATGTAATTAAGGTCGGAATCGACATCGAAAGGTCGGCCTAAAACTCGTAACAGTGCTTTACATTCGCCTTCGATCAACGTCCATATCAATTGAATGCGCTTTGCAATAATCTTTGATCGTTGCAACGACAACATCCCCATACTGCCGGCTTTTTTTCTCGCCGACGCCCTTGACTTCGAGTAGTCTCGTATGATCCGAAGGTCTCAGCCGGGCCATGTCCCGCAGTGTTGCATCACCAAAGACTATGTAAGCAGGAACGCCTTTCTTGCGTGCGATAGTTGTCCGCAGTTTTCGCAAAGCCTCGAACAAGCCTCTGTCAACGCCTTCCCACGAATCCTCGACGACTCTGGAGGCCTTGGCAGGTTTCTCCGCGGGCTTTAGCAACCGGGGCGTTTCGTTTCCCTTTAGAACCTGCAATCCTTTTTCGGTTATGTTCAGCACGTTGTAATCGCCGACTTTCCGGAGATAATCCTGTCCTTCGAGCTGCTCGATCCAGTCGTGTACGGTGTGTTTGGAGTAGTCGCTGAGCAGGCCATAAGTGCTGAGCGCATCGTGATTGTTCTCCAGTATGCGTTTGTCATTGGAGCCGGTGAGGACCAACGCCGTATAGCCGCCGCCGAATCGCTGCTCGAGACGAACGACACACGAAAGGATCTTCTGGGCGGTCTCCAGCGCGTTGTCCAGGCAGTCCATCTCGCCGAGACACATATCGCAGGCGGCGCAGTTGTCCTTGTCAAGGTCTTGCCCGAAATAGCGGAGAATAGCTTTATGCCGGCATGCGCCGCCCGTGCAGTAATTGTACATGTGGTTGAGCTTGACCATTGCGATCTTGTAAGATTCCGGCTGCATATCGCTCATCAGGCTTTTCCATGTGCCGTAGTCGCCGCCCGAGTAGAACAGGCAGCATTCGGCCTCCAGGCCGTCACGACCCGCTCGCCCGGTTTCCTGCTGGTAATGCTCAAGTGACTTGGGCATGCCGGTGTGGACGACATACCGCACGTTGGATTTATCGATGCCCATGCCGAACGCAATAGTAGCGACAATAGTGTCAACCTTCTCATTGATGAACAAGTCCTGATTTTTCTTGCGGTCTTCATCTGCCATGCCGGCATGATAGGGCAAAATGTTATAGCCTTTGGCGCTCAGATGAGAGAACATTCCGTCAACATCCTTGCGCCGGATACAGTAGATAATGCCGGATTCGCCTTTGTGCCGGTCCAGTACGGCACAAACCTGCTTGACTTTGTTCGTTCGCCGGCGGATTTTGTAAACCAGATTCGGCCTGTCGAACGAGCCGACCAACATCTCAGGGTCTTTAAGATTCAGTTGCTCGGCGATGTCGTGGCGGACCTGTTCGGTAGCGGTGGCCGTATAGGCGCCGATAGTGACATCGGGAAACATCTTCTTCAACATTCCCAGTTGACGATATTCCGGCCGAAAGTCATGCCCCCACATGCTCACACAATGAGCTTCATCAATGGCGATAAGGGACAGCTTCATGCTTCCAAGCATTTCGACAAAGCCGTCCGATACAAGCCGCTCAGGAGACAGGTAAAGAAGTTTGAGCTCTCTGCTGTGCAGCGCGCTATAAACAGCCTGTTGCTCGTCGGCCGACAAAGAACTATCGATACGTGCCGCGGATATCCCGCATTCTCTCAAGGCATCCACCTGGTCCTTCATCAATGAAATGAGCGGCGAGACCACGACCGTAAGTCCCTGCATAATCACCGCTGGCGCTTGAAAACAGAGCGATTTGCCGCCCCCGGTCGGCAGAACGACAATCGAATCGGTGCCGCGACCGACGCATTCCATAGCCCTTTTCTGCGACGGCAGAAAATCGTCGTACCCCCAATATTTGGCCAGCGTCTTTTTAATATCCTCAATCACAATTGCCGACTATGTCATTCCTTAAGATTTGCAGGCCTGTTCATCCTCTATGACGGCAGCGACATTATACAGGCATCTTCCGTTACCACAAAGCGATAAATTCCAGCCAAAACCGGTTTAATTCTTTATGAACGAGTTGAAAGCGAATTGAAAATATCATATAATACAGTCGATTTCGAGTAAATGAGGCGAATATTATGGGAAGAATTGTTGCGAAGGTAACGGTAGCCAATCCTGTCGATAAAAGCAAATCTCGAACTTTCGACGCGCTAGTCGATACCGGCGCCAGTATGCTGACTTTACCGACGAATTGGAAAAAAGACCTGGGTGATCTGGCTGAAACGCGAATAGCGAAAGTGGAGTTTGCGGATCAGAACATTAGAGAAATAGAAATTTGCGGTCCGGTCTCTATTCAAATTGAAGGATTTCAAAAAATCTTTAGTGAAGTAGCCTTCCTGGAAATGAATACGTCAGACGGAATGTATGAACCGCTGATAGGCTATATCCCACTGGAGCAATCAGGGATATTGGTGGACATGCTCGGCCATAGACTAAAAGCGGCTAAATATTTAGACCTAAAATAAGTATATAACAAGCCTATGTAAGGTTGTAAAAATAAATTTTGCAGGAGTGAAAAGATGTTAAAAATTCGTAAAAATATAGTTCTGGACGAAAATCAAAAGCCTACAGCCATTCAAATACCGATTGAGGACTTTGAGCGTTTAGAAGAGATAATAGAAAATTATGGATTGGCAAAATTGATGAATGAGGTAAATAATGATGAACGGCTTTCAATTGAAGAGGCAAAAAATTATTATCAATCATTGAAATAGAGTGTGGAAAATCGAATATACAAAACGTTTTCTCAAAGAACTCTCTAAATTACCCAAAGAGATACAGGCTAAAGCTGAAAAGATAGTTTTTGAAGAGCTATTATCTGCAAACCCATTTGGTCTCGGCTATCTTGAACATATGTCTGGCTATGCTGATAAATACAAAATCCGTATCGGAAGATACAGAATCGGCATTACGATAGATAAGACCAATAAGTTGTTAACCTGTCAACGGATTGTGCATCGTAAAGATATTTACAGAGTATTCCCATAGTTGGATCACTTAACAACTCGCTACACCTGACCGTGTTTACAGCGGAAGGCCAAAAGTGTACATAGTTCAGCGAAGACTACGCAGCGATGTAAGCTGACAGAATGTTGAAAACGCCAGTAGTAACAGAAGCAACTTTAGTTGACCATCGAGTATCGCATTATAGCAATCAATAAATCCGGCGAATGTGAGCCGAGTAATACGGTAATGGTGGCTTTGTAAGACAAAGCCTTTGTGATGCTGTGAGTTTATGTCAAGCAGTTATATTTTCGGTTCGGATTTTCTCAAGAGTTTTCATTAAAGGCATCAGTTTTAATACTGTTTTGTAAACCAGCACATTTGCCCCGATAGTCGCGCCTTCTCGCAGGGATTTTTCCGGCACTGCGATTAAAATCCTGTGACGGCGAAATTGCCGAAGTGTCTGCCGCCGGTGAGTCAGGTATTCAGGCGTCCAAAAGCCAATAATTTCCAAAAGCACCTCAGTGCCGTCTTCGTGCCGAAACGTAAAATCCTGAACGAAAGTCTTCTGGCGGTCGTGGAGAATCTCGCCTTCGCGAATCAACTGCCAACCGTCACGCGTTGGACCAAATTTTCGGCAAGCGACCTTTCCAGACTCGAGTCGAATTCATCCGGCGACGGCAAATGGCTCCTGAAACCGTCACTGTCCGAGATATTAAGCCTCGCCGGGGTATTCCACGTCCAGACAGACCGACCGCAGAATTCCTGTACCTGTCCGGGCCCGAGACCGATGAGTAATAAGGTTCCGCGGTCGAATCTCAGGCGTATTGGCTCATGGCGTCTCATTTGACTTGCGATATGCCGGCCGGCATCCTCGCGGATTCGGCAGAACACTCCGAAACTGCGTTCCCGGGAGCAACACATTGCTCTGTTCGCAGCGCAGCAGAGTATAAGGGATGCGAGCGAAGCCTGCAACCTTTGCCAAACGCGTTCAGCCTTCAATCGTCGGCTGCGCCTCTTGCGTCATTCCGTTTAAGAGCCGGTCCCGGCGTAAATGATTTGCAGCTTTGGAGCATCATCGGGATTGGAATCATACGAGCAGAAGCTGCGATAGTCGCCTTCACGTTGTCGCGTGCTGTAGAAGATTGCCAGCGAATTGTTCGCCGACCATCCGTCGGGGCCGACAACCTCTCGAATCACATCGGAAATATCGGGGCTGCTGTACCATGTGTCCTCGGACCAGGCCTCGAAAAGGTCCCACTCGACCGAGGCGCTGGTTTTGGGCAGCGCACCAGGATGACGGCCCCCGCCAAAACTGTCCGCGTTGTCGGCGGCTTCAGCCTCGATCACGCCGTAAACGATGCCGGTCAGGTGCTCGCTGCGCGATCGCAGCTTCAAGGAAGCGCTGATTATTCTGGCGCCGCGCGGGATGTTCACATTCCTGAAGACCATGCCTGTCATGTAGTATGGTGGTGGATTGTACGTTGATTTACCGACTCGCAGAAAATCGGCGTTCAGGTTCTGGAAGTCGTCATTTGAGCCGTAGCCGTCATCCTTACTCGTCGAGACCTGGCTTTCGGCTGACATCATCTGCCCGCCGCTCGCGGCCGAGGCGATGATTCCTTCATAAGGGATGTGATTGTGGATGGTGACGACGACATTGTAATCGCCCCATTGCGACGTTGTTACGCCGGCGAATGTGACTTGTCCCGATGTATTTGTCAGGCCCGTCCAGTAATCGTCCGGCGCCATTGCTCGCGAAACCGTGACTCTTGCCTTTGCCAGATGCCTCGAGTCTTTTTGAACCGTTACAGTTACATCCGTCGGCTCGCCCAGGTTTATTGAGGCCGGGTGCGTGACATCCTCGGCCGTCAACGGTTTGGGAACCCCCGTCCACATCTCCATCGTCGGATCACCGAACCAGATAAATTCGTCGATAGTCGTTTGCATAAACTCCGAATAAGGGTCTTCAGGATATTTCGTTAACATGTATTGCTTGCCGTACTCGAAGACGGGGCCCATTTGATAAATCGCCGCCGAATCGCCGTATTTATCCTTACAGGATTCAATATAATCGGGCCATATAGCATCCATCCAGCCCCACACCATGCGGTCGACGAGCGGACCGTAGCTTATGCGCGTCGAGCCAATTACGCCTACGGCTCCCCCTTCCGGATTCAGTATCAACTCTTCGCAGAAACTTTCGTCATCAGGGCCGGTTTCAAGTGTGCCGAGGATCTCGCCCAGGAAATAATAATCGTAGCTCTCTTTGTCTGTCTCATTGTCGAACCAGCCCGTCTCGCAACTGGGACTCCACAGCACGGGCACCAGCGAGCCGTTTTTCAGAGCCGCTGCGTTGTTCTCCGAGAAGTAAGGAGTCTCCCAGCCGCCATCGCCGATGAGGTGGTGGTCGAGGTACCTGTACATTCGCGAGCCATGTCCCAGGTGCGTTATCAGAAACAGTCCGTTAGTAAGCGCGGCATCGACATCCTGTCTAATGCCATTCCAGTTGAAACCCGGCCTGTGAAGCTCGCTCGGCACGGGCCGGCCTCCTCCACTGTCATTCTCGAAGACGAAGGCTTCCCATGTCGTCCAGTTTGTCGGAGTTATGCTGGGCTCGGTGTTGTAAATACGCTGGCCTGTGCACCCGGCAGCAGTCAGGAATTGGTAGATGTCCTCCGACCCTTTGACAAATCTGACGTCCTCATATCCGTCATCGTCATAGTCCTCGAAATAGGAAACAGCGGCGAAATTCCTGTAGAAGTGCTCGTTAGTGACCGGGTCGGGAGGAGTTCGCTCATAATTGATAATTCGCTCCACTGCGACCTGCGCCTCAGCAGCCGTGTTCACGGGAAGACGCCCCACGAACAGATCGGCGACGCCATCGCTATTTGTGTCGCCGTAGTACCTGTCGCTGGCAACCTCACCCTGCTGCAGGCCGCGCTTGTCGCTGTCCGCTGCGTGCGTTCGCTTATAGAAGCAGGGAATATATTCGGCATCACCCAGCAGAAGAACATAGGATGGCGCCGGAAGCCAATCTTCCTGAGACTCGTCGATGAAGCTTTCAATATCCGCCGTGCTGACTCCGGTATCGCCGGTCGTAACGACTTTGGTGCGAAAGCCGCTCATGCGTTTCCAGCCGGCCAGAAAATTGGCTGCAATCTCAAACTCGGGATCGCAGATAATAAGATAATCACATCCACCGGTCTGGCCGTTCCCGAAGTTCTCGATTGCCGACTCACCGCCGAGCGGATACAGGTCGTCCGTAGTGTCGGGCCGGTCGACAGCTTGCTCCTCCGCCGAGAGAACCGCATCTCCATTGACTGTCAGACGCTTAAGCATTGCTTCAAACTGTTTGCTTTTGAGACGTATGGGAATTGGGCGAATTTCTCCATCGAACTGTAGGTTCACTTCCAGGTCTTCGTAAACGCTCAGCCGCCGCGTCACAGGGTTGTACTGATACGGGTACAGCCGCACGATTGTGCAGCTCTGTCCGCGAATGTTCTTGATCGGCCCGGTCTCCGCAAATACACCGGGGTAGTCTTGGTTCAGGGAGTAGGTAATTGTGTCAATCGTGAATTGTGGAAACGCCGCCCCGGCGGAATTTAGTCTGGGCGGCTGCACCGGAGTTATCTCTACGTTGTTGAAAATTACGGGCTTACCCGGCTGGACCTGGATTGAAAGCTGCGTGCCGTTGGGAATGAGCACCCATTCACCGAACACGGGGACATCGGGCTCGCCAATTCCAAGGTTTCCACCTGCGCCGGGCCGAATATGCGGCAGATCTGCCTGCATCAGAATATTGGAAGCACCTGCCCTGGGAAGGGACACGGTCAGAGACAAGTTCTGAGCTGAGGAGCTGATGGGCCTGATTCCGATTGCATTCGACGGTTGCGGCGGCAGTGCTCCGAAGGCCAATCCCGGCGCGAGCACCCAGGCGAGGAACAGCAGCAACAATGCTTTCTCAAAGCTAAGAGTCATGCCATAGGCCGAACGTATGTCAGTGACGGGTCTTGGCATACAATTTGACTGTGCGCAAATCGATGTTCTCATTGGGGCTCTCCTTTACATGCAACGCTGGTTCGAAAACATGATGCATCTTTTTCCTCTGCTCCGGTACCTGTGCCTTTCAGGACAAACTCTCGCCGTCCGCAAACATCGCTGCTCTTAATAACAGAGATTGTATCTCGGCCGTACAACGCTCCCCCTCCGTGGGGGAATCGCCGACTTTCACGATGCCGGTCAGTTGCGGCGATTTGGGCGACATGCCAAAAGCAAAGACTCGAAGGAGATGGTCCTCACGCTCACTCTCTCCGTTTTAACTTGCCGCCGACACATGACAAGCCGACCAAACCTTACTATAACCGTGGTGACATTCGAGGTCAAGCAAAATCAGTGTAGAAACGAACGTTAGGCGCGCAAAACCAGCAGTTGCGAAGGCTCGCCGGCCACAATTCCCACGCGCCGACCGGAGTTGACTGCGAGAAAGCCCCACCCACCGATTGGCTAACCAGTTGGTCGAAAGTGTCTCAAGCACCCCGGAACGCCGGTAAATCGGGAACCGAGCCTGGGTTGACAAATCCCCCAATAAGAGCCTGCATGGCCCGATAAAACGGCCTGGTTGACTTGATCTCGCATAAAAACAGGATTCCAGAGCGTGGCAACCGGGCAGCCCCGGCACTGAACGCTGCGACTGGCCGGAGATGCCAAGTAGCTCAACGACAACGCCAAATACGAGCACCAGAAGAAACTTTACAAAAGCACCTAAATTACCCATTTTACCTAAAGTTTTTTTCTGTCGTCCTCCGATAGCTATATAGCTCATTAAATAGTCGCCCATATTAACATGCTATTGACTGCAATTGGGCTTGTATGGCGAAATAGGCAAATAGTGCGAATTGGAAGACGTATTGGAGACTTACATTATGATTAAGCAGAACATTTTGGCTCGTTATTTGGAACCTTTGCTGCGTGGTGATAGAAGAGCATGCCGGGGCGTGATAGAAGAAGCCCTGCAAAGCGGCATCCCGGCAAATTCCGTTTACGTTGACATAGCGTGGCCGGTTATGGTAGAAATCGAAAGGCTCTTGCGGGCGGACAAAATAAGTCCGGTCCAGGAGCACCTGGCGACGCGAGTGAACCGCACTATCGTGGATCAGCTTCAGAATAAATTGCCGCGAAGGCCCCGCAGGTACAAGAAAATGGTGGTATGTTGCGCGCCCGATGAATTGCAGGAACTCGGCGCCCAAATGATTACGGATCTCTTCGAGAGTGACGGCTGGGAGGTGCGTTTTTTAGGCGGAGGGCTGACCAACGATGATATCCTCGCTTTCATACACGAATATGGTCCGGCTGTTCTGTCGATTCATGGTACGACTCCAAGACAAGCTCCTGATGTGCGACGACTAATCGATACGATAAAATCCGTAAACGCCTGGCCTGAGATGCGGATAATGGTCTCAGGCGGCTTGTTCGACCGTGCCGAGGGCCTTTGGCAGGAAATGGAGGCCGATTTGTACGCGGCGACGGCAGTTGAAGCCCTCCATTTGGCTGCGAACGACACGCCGGCAACGCCCGGCGAGCAGCGAACGATAAATCGCCGGCGGAAAAGAAGGCAGGTCACCCCCGAGCAGGTGCCCGTGCAGGTCTAAGACACGACTTCGGCCCGGCTATCGACCATTTTAATTGTCCGGGCTCTTTGGAAAAACAACAGTGTGTGTTTAGTGTAGTTAATGGCAAGAAGGGCGACTGTGCAACGCAAGATTCTTTCGCCTTTCTTGTCATCCCGTACACAGACGAATAGCTGACCGCCCGTTTTCGAAATCCAGGCCTTTTGGGCTCGGACCTGTTTACTCCGGGATGTTCATGCGGCGCAGCAGGTCGCCGAAGCGCGGGTCAGAACGCAGTGGATCCAGCAAGGGCTCGACTTTTAGTGTATATATCCGCCCGTCGTGCTTTTCGTAGGCCTTCTCCAGCCAGGCGAATGCCTGATCCCTATCGCCAAGCTGCGCATATATTCGGGCAGTTAAATAGGGATCTTGCTCATACTGGCCTTTAAGCTTCTCCAGGCGCCACACCCAGTAGCCCTTAGGTCCCTCCTCGCTATAGGCACGACCCACTGCCGCTACTTCCTCGGGTGGGGTTTCCGAGAGGGTCATCGCCTTCTGACGGGCTTTAACCGCGTCCTCATACCTCCTCATTTGTTCATATATGCCCGCGAGACCATGGTACGCCCCGGGTTTTTTCGGCTCAAGCTCAGCCGTATGCTGGTATTGAGCTATTGCCTGGTCGTACTGGCGTGCCTGGTAGTACATACGAGCCAATGTGTACTCATACAGATTCAAGAATGGAGCGAGCTGTAGGGCGCGCTTGGCCTCGGCGATGGATTCGGCGAAGCGGCCCATCGCCATTAAATAAGAAGCATACTCACGATGAGCTTCGGCAAGGTTCGGATTGAGCTTAATGGCCAGCTCCATCTCCCTTATCCCTTCGGCCCAGTCCCAATATAGATACCATCGAACTCCTGAAAGTGCAAGGTGGGCTTCTGCGAGCGTGTCATCAATCTCCAGGGCTTTCCTCAAGAGTGCGCTGGTTTTGGATTTAGCCTCATCCAGCGGCAAATGACCGGCCCACGAAAGAAACTCGTACGAGGTTGCCAGTCCAGCATAAGCCTGAGCATAATTGGGGTCGACTTCGATTGCCTGCTGGAAGTACTCGTTAGCTTTTTCCAGCTCTTTCTTCGTCAACTTGAAATAGTGGTACTTGCCCCTCCGGTAAAGCTCGTAGGCTTCGGGGTTCACGGGGCGGGCAGATGTCAGGCGTGCCTGTTCCTCAGGCGTTAGTGTTACCTGGATCTCATGAGCGATCGCCTGAGCCACCTCACTCTGCAACGCCAACACGTCCCGCAGATCGCGCTTGTAACTGTTTACCCACAAATGACGGTCAGTGGCCCCTTCGATCAACTGCGCCGTGATCCGTACCTGCTCGGCAACACGCAGCACCGTTCCTTCCACCACCGCGTCCACGTTCAACTCCCGCGCAATCTCCGGCAAGGGCTTGTCCGATCCCTTGTAGCGCATCACTGATTGGCGCGAAATCACACGCAGCTCGCCGATCTTGCCCAGATAGGCGATCAGCTCGTCGGTCATCGCGTCGGAGAAGTACTCCTGATTCGGGTCGCCGGACAGATTGTCCAGCGGCAGTACTGCAAGCGACTTTATGCGGCCGGGGCTGGCCCCGCCAAGCAGTTGCTCCCGCCACCGGCCTATATTTAATCCCACTACGATTGCTACCACGACAAACCCTATCGCCATTGCCCACCGCCACAAGGTTCGGACCTGCGCCGTTGGTCTGGCCGCTGTTGCAGTCGCAGGCAAGGTGAGCGTTTCTTTTATTTCGATACCCGCATCTCCAATGTCCCGGAGCCGCCGGCGCGGGTCCTTCTCCATGCAGCGGCGAAGAAGGACCCTGATATTTGCAGGGGTTTCCCGTGGCAGAGCTTGCCAATCCGGTTCGCGTTCGAGAGTGCGCGACACCGTGTCGGAGATTGTCTTTCCCTCAAATGGACGTTTGCCCGTCAGCATTTCGTACATTACACAGCCAAACGACCAGATATCGGTTCGGGGATCGGTTGGGTAACCTCGGATCTGTTCCGGAGACATGTAAGCCGGCGTGCCGATGATCGAGCCAGGCTGGGTAACGGTGCTGTCCTGGCTTGCTGCCTGGTCCCTGGTCGCCTTGGCCAGACCAAAATCCAGCACCTTGACTCTGCCGTCAGGCGCGAGCTTGATGTTGCCGGGCTTGAGGTCCCGATGTATCACCCCCTTCTCGTGGGCCGCGGAGACGGCCAGGGCGATTTGCCGGGCGATTGAAAGGGCTTCCTCCACTTTCAACGGTTCGCGAGCAATCCGTTGGGCCAATGACTTGCCCGGGACATATTCAAGAATCAAATAGCTTAGGTCTTCGTCCTGTTCGATGATATCGTGTATCACGGCGATGTTCGGGTGATTCAATGAGGCCAGCAGCTTGGCCTCACGATGGAAACGCATCCTGGTAGTCGAGTCATCTGCCAGTTTAGCAGGGATGCTTTTGATGGCTACAGAGCGGTCAAGCTTAGTATCATGGGCCAGATAGACCACTCCCATTCCCCCACGGCCAATCACCTCTACTATTTCAAAGCTCCCGATTTTCCGGCCAACAAGCTCTTGTCCCGACGCTGTCTCTTCGAAGTCGCTCTCGTCTGCCTGGACAAGGGAGTAGAATAATGAGTCAACTTTATGGAACTCTCTTACCTTCTGTCTAATTTGATGCTCAAACTCCGGGTATTTGCTAACGAGTTCTTCTATGTCGGGTGCCGTACCTTGCAAATGCATCTCGACGAACTGCCGAACAGCCTCTTTGAAACTACGCTCTTGGTTATTGTCATCCATAGTCGCCATCAAATCGTCCAGAAGGTCTCGGTGAGCGCCACCATCGCTCGCGAGAGTAGGTGTCCCACCGAATCTATACTTTTACCAAGTCTATCTCCTATCTCTTTGTAGGATAGTCCATCAATCTTCGATAAGACTATCACTTCTCTATAGTCGGGTTTCAGTTCATCTATTGCTTTCTCAAGCTTATCCAAATCTTCCTTTTTGGACATAATTACACTCGGCGTGGTGGCCTCGATGGCTCCGGGAGTTCCGACAAGCCCACTACCGGTAGTTGGCTCATAGTTTTCAAGTCGAACCTCTTTGCGAATATCACGCTTGTCAGTGTATAGTTTGTCTAAATTGTCGCTGAGTGCGTTTTGGGTTATTCTCGATAACCACCGCAGAAAATCACCCTCGTTCTTATACGTGAAGTCTCCCAACCCCCCCAAAGCCGAAAGAAGGGCCTCCTGGACCAGATCCATTGAATCCAGCTTAGGGCGAATCTCCTTGCCCATGCGAAGCCGAATTATTCGCCGTACCCGCTCGCCGTAAACCCTGCACAACTGCTCTAAAGCAGAGTCATCACCTTCCTTGGCCAGAATAACCAATTCCTGCGTCTTTTGGCCAAAATTGCACATCAACCTTCGCTAACCTCCACAGCTGAAAGATTTTATATAGATTGTACCAATTATCGAAAAAATTTCAAGCAAATCGGCAGGTTGCCTCCTTTTTCCCGTTTATAAGAGTAGGACCAACGAGTCCGAAAATCGGACAAAACAATGTTCTTTGCCAAAGGAGGTAATGCCAATGAGGCAAATGACAAGGTTTGCCAGGGCTTGTCAGCGATATATCTGGCAGTTGTGTAATAGGTGTATATGTGTTTTTAAAAGATAACTTTTGTAAAGATTCCAATCGAATAGGAGAAAATTACGATGAAAACAATCATGAAAAAACTAATCACAATTAAGAGCATAGCTGTACTTGCGTTGGTTTTGCTGGCCGTTTTGGGCCCATCTTTTGTTAAGGTCACTGCCCAGGACCCTGAGCCCGGCCCTGTCGTTTTGGCCGACGATGTAGTGACAAGCATCGTTGTCGGCAAACTTCACGCAACAATCTCTTTTCATTCAGTCGAAGCCGACATCGCTGCAATCGAGGAGGTTCTGAATCAATATGCCGTCACGGCAAACGCTGGAGATCTTGAAGGTTGGTTGTCATTGCATGCAGACGACGTAGTAAAGATGCCACCGGACGCCCCGGCCATTTTCGGGATAGAGGATTTACGGGCTAACTTTGCGCCCGCCTTCGAGAACTTCAACACTAGTTGTGTCATCTATCCCGAGGAAACTTACGTAGATGGTGACATGGGATATGCTCGCGGTAATTACAGTATATCAATAACTCCCAAAGCGGGTGGAGAGACGATTGATATAATGACGGATGGTAAATACTTGACCCTCTGCAAAAGGCAGCCTGATGGTACCTGGAAGATTTCCCATGATTGCTACAACAGCAATATACCACCAGCAGTGGAGTAAGGTTTAGTGTTTTTTGATGACATCCGGCTCCGCTCAGGAGAGGTTCTACAACCGGTCGGCGAAACACTTTCTGAAGCGAAGAACTCAAGGGCTGGCAGTACCGTAATGCATCCCATAGGGACTTGCGACCTGTCAGCCCTGTTTTACTTTTTATGCGCGTTACTTCCACTCCGACTGCTCTGGTGAATAGGGCCTTTAGCTGATTGACTGAGATGCTTTCGCCGACTTTTGACTCGATCTGAATCTTGCCGCCATACAATTCAGGGATTTTCTTTATTATGCTAAGGGCAACACCGGTACCCGTCTTCAACTGACTGGAGTTTGCGTTCGGCCTCCTTTCGCTCGGCGAGATCGTCAACTGCGATGACCACGTGTCTGCGACCGTCTATAGTAACGGATTCGGCGCTTATTCGGACCCAGAGCATAATCTCCGGGCGATCAATTCCAAGCGCGGGATATTCTTCAATATTATCAGCGGATAGCTCCGAATCCAACACATCCTTTATGGTCTTTTGGAGCAGACATTCCGAGCAGGCGGGGAAATGCCCGCATTTTTTCTCGTTGTCGGTGCTGTGGATACAACCGAAAACGTCTCCGATTCGTTGATCGATGATTTGCGGATAATCCTTGTGCAGTGTCTGTCTGACCGAATCATTGACGTGAGTGATTGTCATGTTCTCATCGGCCAGCAACATACCAACGGGCGCCGCGTCAAATATTACCCCGAGACTCTTGTGCCTCTCGTCGTGTGCCTGCTCCATCCTCTTGCTTTTGATCGCATTTTCGATTGTTTTCGGAATCGCTTCAAGATGATTCAAGCCGATGTCTTTTGGCAGGTAATCATAAGCACCGGCCTTCCATGTGTTGATGGCCGCATCTTCAGAGTTCGTTGCGGTGACAACTATTACCGGGGTGTTTTTTGCAGAATTGAGCACATCAAGTGCCGTGCCATCCCCGAGCGAGTAATCGGAGACTATCACATCAAACTGCTCACAGCCGAGCATGCTCAGGGCCTGCGAAACGGAACCGGCAACGGTGTAGTCATATGGAAGCTTTTCGGTTTCTATGAATCGCGTAAAAGCCATCTGGTCAAGCTTGTTGTTTTCAACGAGTAAAACTCTGTACTTTGCCTCTTCCATAATCAGAGCTGCCTTATTCATGTTTTGCGAGGATTGCCTGTCTTCTTGCATATTCAGAGCTTTTCAACCTGTACTATACAGTATCGACATCGTTCCGCACCGACTTAACAGAGAAGTTCTTTCAATCATTTTAGAATTCACACCCCAAACTATAGAGCCGATAACAATTTTTCCCGGAACTTTATTGCCCCGCCAAGCCTAAATATTCCGGAAGTGGTGAGCTATTAACGCCGATATATTCTGATATAGATTCGATCCGGGAAAGGTTTCAGAGGTTCTCAGGCTGAGAGACCGGATGTAACTGATGAATCGTTCAAAAGGGCCGGAGAATGCAAAAAACCGTCGAGCATCCCAAAGAGATTGTAGCTATCAGCAGTGACACAACGGTCAAGTCTGCGTCGATCATGATGTTCAGCAGCAGAATTGGCTGTCTGATCGTAAACGACCGGAACGGCAAATTCATAGGTATCGTGACAGAGCGGGACATTGTCTGCAAAGCGGTCGCTTCTTCAATGGATATTGAGAAGGCCGCTATAACCGAAATCATGACGCCGCGAGTAGTTTCGTGCCCCGTCGGCACTCTGGCCGGCAAGGCCCGAGAGATCATGGCCTCGAACCACATTCGTCATCTGCCGGTGGTCGACAACGGGGTGGTAGTCGAAATTTTCTCTGTCCGCGACATTATGGGGCAGCAAATACTCGAAGATCGGGCCGCTGCCGAAGAAGTCGCCATGCTCTCGAACTGCCTCAAGAGCATCGAGTTGAATGAGGCTACCGAGGCAGTCACCAAAGAGGCGCCGAAGCTTTTTCAGGCGGCCAGATGCGTGCTGCGTCTTTACGAGACTGGTCCGGGCGCTAAGAACGCCGCGCGACAAGACCGCACACTGGTGAGCTGCAATGAATGCGCGTGCCCGAAAGAGCAGCTCATGGACCCGGCCGATAGTGATATACTGTTCGACGTAAGCGGATTTTATCACGGCAAAATTCCATGCGATTGCAAGAAGGCCGGGGCACAGGAGCCACGTCTGGTTATGGCGCTGTCAATCGCATCTCGGAAACGGGACCAGAAAGGCAAAATGTCGGGCTATCTGTGTATGTGCGGCCTGGCTCAATGGACCACGCTCAATAGAGAACTAACTTCCTATAAGGCCAAGTTGACCAAAGAGATTCTGACTTCCCATTTGACCAACGCCAGTCTATATCATCAGGCAAGGCTTAGCTCGCTGACCGACGCACTTACAGCGGTAGGTTCGAGGCGGCTCCTCGAAGACAAACTTGAAACCGAATGTACCCGCGCGAAAAGGTACAAATGTCCATTCTCACTTGCGATAATAGACCTTGACAATTTCAAAACAATCAATGACACGCTGGGCCATACAACAGGTGACGACGCACTCAGAAAACTTGCCGAATGTATGAAGAGTCAAAAGAGGACTTCGGACATACTCGCCCGTTACGGCGGCGACGAATTTGTCATACTAATGCCGGAAACCGAGGCAAATGCCGCGGTTACATTGCTGGAAAGGTTTCGAGCGCAGATCCAGCAAATAGAGGTGGTGGAAAACGTCTCGATGACAATTAGCTGCGGCATAGCGCAAAGCACGCCCGACTGCGACGATTCTTACATGGATGTGGTTCGCAGGGCAGACATGGCTCTGTATGCAGCGAAAAGTGCGGGACGAAACTGTGTCAAGATTTGGAACAAGAGCATGTCAAAGGCTCTTGGTGCAAGCGACATTCAGGTTGATAAGATCGAGCAGCTTAAGAAACGTATTGCAGGCATGTCGCAGCAGGCGGAAAAGACGTTCATTCAGAGTATCGGGGGCCTGATCCAGGCTCTTGCTCTCAAAGCGAAAGATCCTTACGTGAAGTTCCACTCCGAAAACGTAATGCACTATGCCGTTGCCATTGCCGGGATGATGAAGCTAAGTCCCAAACAGGTGGATGTTATTCGGCGAGCGGCTATGGTTCACGACATCGGAATGATCGGGATTCCCGATACGATTCTATTCAAGCCGGGCGGGCTGACGCCTCACGAGCGCAAAATCATCGAGCAACATCCGCTCTTAACTGTCCGAATTTTAGAGAAAATGAGTTATCTCAAACAGGAGATGGTTATCGTCCTGGCACATCATGAGAAATGGAACGGGCAAGGCTATCCGAATGGTCTGTCAGGCACGGCAATACCGCTCGGCGCCCGCATATTGGTTGTGGCCGATACGTTTGATGCTGTTACCTCGAATCGCTCTTACCATAGTTCGCGGTCTCTTGACGAGACTATCGAATTACTGGTAGATTCATCCGGATACGATTTCGATCCCGATGTGGTCGAAGCCATGGTCTCCTGGATCGGGGAAGTCCGCAGCCAATTAGGAGATCCCGATCAGCTCACGACGGAGGATCTGCTGAATTCGCAAAAGCAGCTCGAACAAGACTCTATCTCTGAGCCTGCCGCCGATGCTTGCGCAGTTGAGGGGTGATATTCCGGATACGCACCTCAAACGGCGGATGTGTGGAGAAATAGCTGCCGAGATCGAACTTCTCCGGAGTCGAGTTCAACTTGGCCAGACGGCCGAGTAACTGCACACATGCTTGAGGGTCGTAACCGGCGGCCGCCGTCAGGTGAACTCCGAGCTTATCGGCCTCGGATTCCAGATCCTGAGAGTAGGTACTCTCAAGAAACTGCACTCCAACCTTGCGCAACCAGCCTGAGAGGAGCCCGCGAATTGGCGCCGCTCGCGATGCAGCGGCAATTGCCGAGTTTCTGACAATGCGGTTCATGGCGTGTCCCCGGATAACGTGACTCATCTCGTGGCCGAGGATAAACGCCAATTCGTCCGGATCGCGCCGGCACAGTTCGACCAGCGATTTAGTTACAAAGATGAATCCACCGGGCAGAGCGAATGCGTTTGGCTCGTCGCCTTCGACGGTCTCGAAACTGAAAATACGAGATTTGTTAGCCACGCAGGCGACCAGTCGATCGCCTATTTCGCTCAATATCTGCTCGGTCTGAGGGTCCCGGCCCGGCCCCAGTTGACGCCTGATTTCGCGCGCCAGGTCCCGGCCGACTTCGTGCTCGACTTTGATGGCGTCGGCCTCGCTCCCCGTTGCCGATTCCCACATCCACCTGGCCTTGCGGACCTTCGGTCCGATCTTTCTGCCCAGATTGTAAAACAGCCCGCTCAAATCAGCCGGTCTCCTTTGAGAATTCAATGCAAAACAATCGCAAGCCAATTATATACCTCCGGCAGGCCGAGAATCAAGTGGAAACTGACCGGCAGACACGGTACAATCTGCTAAAAGGAATTGCTGTACGGCATTTCTGAACAGAAACATGAAGTACCCGGTCATCACGATAACAGTCGGACAGAAACCGGAATATCCAAGAGTCCTTTTTGAAAGTGTGTTATGTATTCAGACTATATTCGTAACGTGGCGATAATCGCCCATGTCGATCACGGCAAAACAACGCTGGTGGACCAGCTTCTGTACCAGTCCGGGATGTTTCGCACCGAGGATCTGGATAAATTGGCAGGCGGCGAGCACGGATTGATTATGGACTCGAATCCGCTCGAACGTGAGCGAGGCATAACAATCCTCAGCAAGAACTGTGCGATTCACTATATGGATTCGCAGAACAATGAATACAAAATCAACATAATCGACACGCCGGGACACGCTGATTTCGGCGGTGAGGTCGAGCGTGTTCTAAAGATGGCCGACGGTGTGTTGCTTTTGGTCGATGCGTTTGAAGGCCCTATGCCCCAGACAAGGTTTGTGCTGACCAAGGCGCTCGAGCACAAGCTGCGACCTATTGTCGTGATCAACAAGGTGGACCGACAGAACAGCAGGCCGGACGATGTCGTCAATGAGGTGTTCGATTTGCTCGTTAAGCTTGACGCCGAATCTGAGGCGCTCGATTTTCCCTTGATATACGCCTCGGCAAGGGACGGCTGGGCGACACCGGACCTCGACAGGAAAGCCGACAACATGCAGGTAATATTCGATGCCATCATTAACAACATCCCTGCGCCGCGAGTGGAAACCGATGCTCCGGCGCAAATGCTGGTGACGAACCAGGAATATTCCGATTATGTCGGCCGCATAGCAATCGGCAGAGTCTTTGCCGGGCAGATAAGTGAGGGCCAGAGAGTTACTGTTATCGACAGGGAAGGCCTGCATACCCAGCAGAAAGTCATGCAGATTCATCAGTTTTACGGTCTTGGCCGCAAGCGGGCTTCGATGGTCCAGGCCGGTGATATATGTGCGATATCGGGGCTTGACCCGGTTGAAATCGGCGACACCATCGCCTGCGCGGATAAACCTTCGAGGCTTGCCGTCATCTCCGTTGACGAACCGACGATGACGATGACTTTCAGGATCAACGACGGACCTTTCGCCGGCAGAGACGGCAAGTACCTCACGAGCAGGCAGATCGGGGAGAGACTTGATAGGGAGCTTCAGCAGAACGTCGCCTTGAGAGTGGAACCGGGGCGGACTCCGGAAGAATTCGACGTTTCCGGCAGAGGGCTGATGCATCTTGGCATTCTGCTGGAGAACATGCGGCGTGAAGGCTATGAGGTTTGTGCGGGCAAGCCGAACGTGATTCTAAGGATCGTCGATGACAGGCGTCATGAGCCGATAGAATTGCTTGCGGTGGACTGCCCCTTGGATTGCCAGAATTCCGTTATGAGTCTATTGGGCGACCGGCGAAGCGAAATCATCAAGATGGACGCCAAGAGCGGAGCAGACGATTTTATCCACATGGAGTTCATGATACCGTCGCGCGGGCTGTTCGGCCTTCACGCCAGGGTGATGAACGCGACTCGGGGCAGAGCGGTCATGCACCACACGTTTGAAAGATACGAGTTGATGCGGGGAGCAATCCCCCAGCGAAAGGCCGGCGTTATGGTTGCAACCACCACCGGGCAAGTGACGGCCTACGCCCTCGACGCTTTATACGACCGAGGCGTCTTCTTTGTCGAGCCTGGCGAGAAAGTGTACGAGGGGCAGGTCGTAGGGGAGCACTGCAAGGAAAAAGACATACCGGTAAACGTGGCAAAAGGCAAGCAGCTTACCAATGTCCGGGCTGCGGGCAAAGACGATGCCGCCAGGGTCAGGCCCGCAAGGAAGATGAGTCTCGAACTGGCGATGGAGTACATTCAGGAGGACGAGCTGGTCGAGATTTGCCCTAATTCGATCCGCATCCGCAAGCGCCTGCTCAAAGAAGGCGACAGACGACGCCAGGCCCGTCAGACTTCCCGGTGAGACTGATTTTGTAAGGTGGGGCTCCCTTGGGGATGCCTTACGGTATTGCCCCACCGAAGCTTCTAATAAGTTGCCTTACCCGCTTTTTCAATTTGTCCCACGGGATTTCTTTTGCTTTGCCTTCGTTTTCTTCTTGTTCCTGTTTCTGGCCTGATGTTCCCATGCTTCGAGTTCGGTTTGCTGGCCCTTGTCGCCCATGTCTCTCATCCATGCGACCAGGCGGTCTCTTAATTGCTTTTTAACCCTGGCGTATTTAGGATTATCGGCCAGATTGTTCCACTCATATTGGTCCTTGACGACGTCATAGAGTTCTTCGGCAGGCCTGTGTTCGTACCGGCGTACCTTGTCGGCAGCATCGGGATCATTCTCGGCTTTCTCTTGCCAGGATTTAAATATGCTCGATTGCGTACAGGCGTTCTGGAATTTTATTTCAGGCGTGAAGTTCCAGACGTATTTGAACCTGCGTGAACGAATCGAACGAATGCCGAAATGCTCCGAGGCGTTGATGATGCCGCGTGTGGTCATCTCGCCGAAGACGTATTCCTTGTGCTCTTTTTCCTTGCCTGACAGCACCGGCAGCAGACTCTTGCCGTCAAGCACTGCCGGCGGCGTTCCGCCCGCGGCTTCGATATATGTGGGCAGCACATCCAGGTATTCGATCATCGCGTCACTGACCGTGGCGGGCTTGATCCTGCCGGGCCACCGGGCGATAAAGGCCGATTGCAGCCCCGTGTCGTAACAGGTCCATTTTCCGAAGGGAAAACCCGATCCCTGCTCGCTGACTACTATCACCAATGTGCTGTCCGCAAGGCTGTGTTTGTCCAGCAGTGCAAGGACCTGGCCGACCTGCCAGTCATAATACGTAATCTCGGCCAGATACCTTGTCATGTTCTCGCGCGTCTCGGCGGTATCCACAAAGTAAGGAGGCAGCTCCAATTTAGCCGCATCGTAGCGCGAGGCATCCCCCTTGTTCCAGGGTGAATGCGGCTCATTAGAGCAGGCGAACAGGCAGAAAGGAGTCCCGCTGTTCTTGCACTCGGTCATCAGCTTGTCGATGGCTTTGAAGTCGGGATTGTTCTTCTGGCCCGAATATTCGAACGGGAACACCTCCGGCGGATTAATATGCTTTTTGCCGCTCAGCGCCACGCGGTAGCCTAACGGCTTCAAATAGTGAACAACGCTTTTCGTGCCGTCTTTGGCGAATGTGTGGTTGGGATACGCCCCGCTCTTGACCGGGTAGAGGCCCGTATAGATGTTATGCCGCGTAGGCGAGCACATGGGCGCAGCCTGGAAGCAGTGCGTGAAGCGCATCCCCTGGGACGCCAGTTTGTCTATGTTAGGCGTATAGGCCTGGCCGCCGTAGCAGCCGATGTCTCGAAACGTACAGTCATCGGCGATAATAAAAACAAGGTTCGGCCTGGTCTTATTCGCGGCGCCGAACGAACCACCTATACCCGTTAAAGCCCAGGCAGCCGCTACCTTTAAGAATTCACGTCTTCTCATCTAATCGGCCCTTTCATCGAAAATCGTTGTCAACAACTCCGAATTATAGACGCTTTGTCCTTCAACTTCAACAGTCACAGTACATTGCAATCGCGTGGGGTTTCTGTACAATGATGGTTGTAGTATTAAATATGTACGGTGAAATCCTGGTGTAGAGAAGAAGGAACATTATGAGAAGAGAATTGATGTGTTTGGTCCTGATTTTGTCGGCTGCCGCCGCTGGTTACGCCGACTTGACCGACCTCGTAAGATCCTCGGCAGTTAAAGGGGGACTGGTTGTTCACATCGGCTGCGGTGATGGCAAAAACACGGCCGCACTGCGACTGAACGACAGGTATATGGTCCAGGGCCTTGAGGTGAGCGAGGCCAAGGTTCAGGAAGCAAGGAAGAACATTCGCGCGGCAGGTAGGTACGGCAAGATTTCCGTTTATAAATTCGACGGCAGGAATCTACCATACGTGGACAACCTGGTTAATTTGATCGTGGCCGGCGATGAGTGCCGTGTACCGGAAGCGGAGATCATGCGTGTGCTTGCACCGCTGGGAGTAGCATTTATCGGCGGCAAGAAAATCGTCAAGTCCTGGCCCGCCGAAATTGACGAGTGGAACCACTTCCTGCACGGGCCGGACAACAACGCTGTCGCTAAAGACAGCGTGGCGAATGCTCCCCGCTCCATCCAGTGGGTATCAGGCCCGCGATGGGGCAGAAGCCATGAAGAGATGGCGAGCATGAGTGCGGCCGTATCCGCGAAGGGACGTGTCTTCTTTATCGTTGACAAGGCCCCGTTAGCGTCGATCCGTTTTATCGGGCAGTGGGAGCTTGTCGCCCGTGATGCATTTAACGGGACGCTGCTCTGGAAGAAGGACATCCCCAAATGGAACGATCATCTGCGCCACTTTCGCTCAGGCCCGGTCCATCTGCCCCGCAGATTGGTGGCGGTCGGAGACACGGTTTATGTCACGTTGGGACTCGATGCCCCTGTGACGGCGCTGGATGCCGCCACTGGCAGGACACTACGTGTTTACGAGAAGACCGAGCGTACGGAGGAAATCCTGGTCCGGGACGACGTGCTCTATCTGGTCGTGGGAACATCCGAATCGCATCGTATGGGTGAGGGATTATTCAAGCGGAGCGAACCTGAGGCGACCGATTTCAGGTATATCACGGCCCTCAACGCCAGAACCGGCAAGCAGTTGTGGAAGAAAGTATGCCCCGACAATGAATTCCTGCTGCCCCTGTCCCTGACGGTCAAAGGGCAGAACGTTTTCTATCAAAGCACGGCCGGCGTAGTGCGTTTGGACGCCAAATCGGGCGAGGAAATCTGGAAAACGCAGCGGCAGACGCCAACCAGGCGCATGTCCTTCTCGGCGCCGACTCTAGTGGCTACCGATGACGTACTCTTCTGTGCGGACAGAATAGCCCCCGCAGGCAACGCGGCTAAAGACAAAGTGGAATGGGGAGTCCATGGCTGGAACCAAAAGGGATTTGCGCGCAGGGCCAAATCGCTCTTGAAGGCGTACTCCGTAGAGACCGGCAAAGAATTGTGGAGTGTAGGCTGTAATGAGGATTACAATTCCGCCGTGGATGTCTTTGTAGTCGGCGAGACAGTTTGGGTCGGCAGCGACTACAAAGGATACGATCTCAAGACCGGACAGCTCAAGAAGGAACTTTACTGGAAGGGCGCCCCCGTCGCAATGGGCCATCACCGCTGCTACCGCAACAAGGCGACCGAAGGTTTCATTTTCACCGGCCGGTCGGGGATTGAGGTGGTCAGTCTGGATAAGGGCTGGCTTGGGAACAATAGCTGGATTCGCGGGACCTGTCAGTACGGGATCATGCCGAGCAATGGCCTGCTGTATGCCCCGCCCGATGCCTGTGGATGCTTCCCCAAAGTAAAAGTCCCCGGATTCTTCGCCGCGGCTCCTCAAAGAGGCAAGGACGGCAGGATGCCGTTTCCGGAAAAGCCGGTCATCGAAAAAGGGCCGGCATACGACAGGACAGAGACTGCCGATGTCCAGAATGCGGATGACTGGCCGATGTATCGTCATGACGGAGCGCGCTCCGGAACCGCATTGACCAGCGTGCCCTCATCGGTTGACAGGCTGTGGTCGGCGAAGATCGGTGGCAGAATTACGCAGCCGGTGATTATCGGCCGAAGGGTTTTTGTTGCCGCAACGGACTCTCACTCGATCCACGCGCTGAGTGTTGACGATGGTAAGGAAATCTGGAGCTACACGGCCGGCGGGAGGATCGACAGTTCGCCTACTATATACAAAGGGATGGTACTATTTGGGTCTGCCGACGGTTGGGTGTACTCTCTGCACGCTTCGGATGGCAAGCTCGCCTGGCGTTTTCGCGCCGCCCCCCAGGAAAGGCAGGTGGGAGTGTTCGGCCAGCTTGAGTCCGCCTGGCCCGTCCATGGCGCGGTCCTGGTTCAAAACGACACGCTCTATGCCACGGCGGGACGTTCAACCTATCTGGATTGCGGGATCATTATGTACCGCCTCGATCCACGCACGGGCAAACAGTTGTCCGGAACGGTCGTGTATGATCTGGACCCGGAAAGCGGGAAGCAAACAGGGGTCGAACTGTCAAGAGGATTCGACATGGAGGGATCGGCCTCGGACATTCTTTCGGGGGACGGCAGCTCTGTCTTCATGAAACATCTGCATTTTGATGAGTCAGGGAAGCTCACAAGGCAAGAGAAACCTCACCTGTTCGGCATAACCGGATTCCTCGGCGAGGACTGGTTCGTCCGTTCATACTGGCTTATCGGAACCGATGTCGGCGCCGGCTGGGGCGGATGGGCCAATGCCGCCAACAAGGTCCCGGCAGGAAAGATACTGTGCTTCAACGATGACCATATCTATGGTTACGGCCGAAAGGCCGTCGCCAGTGGCGCCACGGGCCATAAACTGGACGCGTATCACCTATTCGCCAAGACCAAGGTTATGACTTCAACAAAACCTGTCCCCAGGGGAAAGAGGAAAAAGACAAGTAAAGCGGCAACGCCTCAACCGCTCCGGCAACAAGAGCCGGGAACCTGGGCCAATGACAACTCTCTCATTGTTCGGGCAATGGTGCTAACCCCGGACAAATTGGTTGTTGCCGGTCCGCCCGACCTGGGCAGGAAAGATTCGGCCGTGATGGGCTTTAGGAACGAGCCGGAAGCCCTTGCGGCATTCAAAGGCGAGAAGGGAGTCTGGCTCCGGGTTGTCTCTGCCTCAGACGGCGAGAAACTATGCGAATACGAGTTAGCTGCCATGCCGGTCTTTGACGGCATGTCCGCCGCATCCGGCAGGGTCTTTCTGTCACTGAAGAATGGGACCGTTGACTGCTGGGGGCCGTGACAAATGTAGAATTCTTAATTCAAGTTTTACACCGATTTGACCGATTTTACAGTTGTTTTCGCGTATAAAGCCCGGCCGCAGAGAACTTTGTTTACGATCTGAGCGTATGATTTTACAATGCGAGCCCTGAGTTTATGATCCATTTGGACTTTAGTCTTGAAGACAGGAGTTGAAAGCCACTCGTATGGAAAACCCACTACTGACACCATTCAAAGAGAATCTGCAAAGTGTCATTTACGGCAAGAGCGAATGTATCGACGTAATGATTGTTTCATTGTTGGCCGGCGGCTCGGTACTGATCGAAGACGTACCGGGGGTGGGCAAAACGACCTTAGCGAAGGCTCTTGCCAAGAGTATTGACGCCAAGTTCCGCCGGATACAGTTCACGCCTGATCTGCTGCCCGCGGATATCTTAGGCTCTTCCATCTACAACCCGGTCAAGGGGGATTTCAGGTTCGATCCCGGCCCCATCTTCTGCAACATTCTTCTTGCCGACGAGATCAATCGTGCTTCACCCCGGACCCAGTCGGCGCTGCTCGAGGCGATGAACGAGAACCAGGCGACAATCGAAGGCAAACGTCACCCGCTGTCGAAACCGTTTATGGTGATTGCTACGGAGAACCCGATCGAGTTTCACGGCACATATCCGTTGCCCGAAGCGCAGTTGGACCGTTTCCTGGTCCGGCTTGACATAGGTTATCCGACACTCGAAGTCGAGATTGACATTCTCAAGTCACACGCCCATGCCGAGCCGCTCGATGCGATAGAGCCGGTGCTCGGGCTTGAGCAGGCCAGGCAGCTCCAGCAGGATGTGACCGACGTCCACACGGACGATACTATTCTCGAGTATATCGTTGACATCGTTCATGCGACCCGCCGCGACAATCGTCTGAAGTTGGGTGTCAGCACCCGTGGAAGTCTGATGCTGTCTCGGGCGGCCCGGGCTCGCGCATTTTTCGAGAAACGCGATTATGTGATCCCCGACGATGTGTTGTGGCTTGTGCCATACGTGCTGCCGCACCGCATTCTTCTGACATCGAAGACGCGCCACAGCGGCACCACCGCCAGGCATATTGTCGAGGAAATCGTCGGCCGTATAAAAGTACCGGTTTAAAAAGGCGACTACCGCGATGAGCAGAGCCGATGGGAGATTACGTATTGGTTTGACCGATGCCGGCAAGACGGTCCTGCGCGGCACTGTTTTTGTCGCTCTGGCCGCCCTGATCGTTCCTGCGTTCGGGGTGCTTTCAGCCTTGATCTCGGTTGTGCTGATGGCTTTGCTGGTCGGGTATATTCTGCGACCCCGAATCCGGGTGAGCGGCAATCTGCCTGAGCGTGTCGTCGCAGGCCGGACGACGCAGCTAAGATACGAACTCAAGAACGTCGCGCGTGTGCCCGCCTATAATTTCAGCGTGAGGCCGGATGCCCTGCCCGAGTCGATTGAGCAGCTCGCAGGCGGGCACGTCGTTTCGCGCCTGGGCCCCGGCGAAACTATCGAAGTGACCGTCGAGATCCGGCCAAAGCGGCGAGGCCATTACCGAATCAGGCAGCCGGTCTGCCGGTCCGGCTTTCCCTTTAACTTGTTCACTTTCGCAGCGGCGAGTGACGATGAGGAGATCCTTACCGTTCTTCCGGTCTTTTCCCGGCTCCAAATCCACACCGGACGTATGAGTCGGCATGGTAGCACCGGCGCCGCGAGACTTGTCGGTGTCGCGGGGGTCTTCCCTGAATACGCTGGAAGCCGGCCATTTGTGGCGGGTGATTCCCCGCGCACGATTGACGCGCGGGCCTGGGCACGCCTGTCCGTGCCGGCCACCAAAGAGTACCACCATGATTCCGACAACCACACTGCACTTGTATTGGATACCGAAGTGTCCGATGTTGCGTTGCGGGCGGATTCGGGCGAGATCAGGGAACTCGAAGCCGCCGTTTCTCTTTGTGCTTCGGTGGCTTTCACTATAAACAACGATTGTCTGATAGATATGCTGCT
The DNA here is from genome assembly GCA_005223045.1 of Planctomycetes bacterium B3_Pla. GTDB lineage: Bacteria > Planctomycetota > Phycisphaerae > Sedimentisphaerales > Anaerobacaceae > SG8-4. Next base: position 133,490 of record NJBM01000013.1, read on the forward strand.
GGCCGGCCCTGACCTGCATCTGTTCGATGGCTGGCCGAGAGCGGTGCGCCTCGACAAAATACACGATATTCTGGCAGGCGTCGAGCCGCATGAAGGATATTGCCTGGAGGAGACATCGCCGATGTTGGCGGATCGGTTCTATGAGATCTCTGAGGTGGTTTTCGTCCTGATGAACTGGGACAAGACATACTGGCAGTTGTTGGACAAAGCCCATCAGGTCGGCTGCCACAGTACGGTTTTCGTAATAGATGGCTCCGACGGGATGAATCTGGATCGGGACATTGCCAACCGGGCGCAGAATGTCCGGCTGCTGTCCCCTGACGATGTATTGACAGGGCGGATTGGACGCTTGTGAAGACTCAAAAAGCTATCGCCGTTACTATGATCCTGGCAAGCTCGGTGCTGACCGCGCTGGTCTCCGGTGATTTTGCTTATCCGGCTATTCTCTGCATGTTGGGACTGCTGGGCCTCCAGCGGCGGCTTACCTGGGATATCAAGCCGGAAAAGCGCGTTATCACCTCCCTGCTCCTGCTGCTGCTGGCGATCATGTTCGCGTTTCACTACCGCTACGGCAGTTCCGCCGGCCACGCAGTCGGCGAACAGGCCGCAGCCGTTGCCTGGCAGACAATAGCCCGCTACTTCCTGGCTTCGATGATTCTGACCCTGTTTCTCGGATCACCCGACCGGCTGCCGTTTTCGCTGGGATTGTTCCACGTAGCCGTCACTATCTCCGCCGGGCAGGTTCTGCTGCTTGACGATTTGTACGTGGCGTTTCGCCTTTCCGAATTGCTCTCTGTCATTCTGGTTGTGCTCTACATAGCCGCCGGCGGCGGAGCGATGGACAGGCCCATTCCGCAGCGCCGCGCGCGCAGGTCCCGCCAGCTTGCGTTCGCCCTGATACTCTTAGTCACCGCAAACTGCGGCTGGATCGCCAGCTCGATACTCTACCGCCACGTGGAGGTCCTCAACTATCTGCCGGTCTGGTTCTGGCGCGGGGCGAGCAATCTGGACAGCAGTACGGGCGGCCAGTTCCACGTGGGCTTCTCCACGAGCGGCGAATTGTCCAGCGTGCTGATGATAAAGGGAGATCAGGACCCGACGCCCATGCTGAGCATCAAGTGTGACCGCAGTCCGGGCTACCTCAGAGCAAGGTCGTTTGAGACCTACCTCGATTCCAAATGGCTTGATCGGTCGAATGAGGAACCCGTCCAGCCGGATAATGGGCCGTTCGGCATGTATATTGTCGGCAGAAGGAATCTCTTCCGCCTCGACAACAGGGACACCTCCTATTGCAGCTATATGACTATCCGGCACGAATCCGAACTCGCAGACGCTCTGTTCACGCCGCTGGGAACGGTCACGCTTAACGCGCCGCTGCCCTTGCTGCTATGCGCCGACGACGGCATTGTTCGCACGCGCAATTTGCGCGTCGGCCTGAACTACGAGATTGCCTACTCCAGGGCCATTTATCGAAAGCCCCCGACCAGCGTGCAGGTGCGGCAAATGCTGGACATACCGAAGCAGCTCGAATCGGACATCAGGCAATTATCGAGCAGGATTTTCGCCGGCCGCACCACGACGATCAAGAAAATCGACGCCGTAGTCAGGCACTTTCGCACCAACTACACGTACTTCCTGGGAGTGGATGCCCCGTCCGACCGGGACAAGCTTGCCTACTTTCTGTTGGAGGAATCTGTCGGCTATTGCGAGTACTTCGCCTCCGGCGCCGCGATCCTGCTGCGCATGGCCGGAGTGCCGACCCGCTACGTCACCGGTTTCGTGGTCACCGAGAAACATCCCGACGGCGAATTATGGGTCGCCCGGAACATGGACGCCCACGCCTGGGTAGAGGCCTGGGACACAGAGCGAAAACAGTGGACTATTGTCGAAGCCACCTCAGAGCAAAACCTGGGCATGATCTCCGCCGTCGAACAGTTGGAAAAGCTGCGCGGCGGCAGCGGTACTTTTTTGGGCCAGCTCCTGCAGGCCATATATCAATACGGCCTGCTCGGCCTGCCAAGCTGGTTGTATGAATCTTACGGCATCTCCGGCGGCTTATTTTTGCCGGCTGCCTTCCTTAGCGCAGCGCTGGGCCTGGCCCTGTTCCGCCGCTACAAGAGAATGAAGTACGGCGTCCCGGCACAATCGGACGCGGCGGCAAATCCGCGGCTCGCACCTTTGCACAGGATGCTGGCGAAGATGGACCGCAAGGTCAAGGCCGCCGGGCACCACCGGGATTTCGGCGAGACATTGCACGCCTTCTCCGGCCGGCTCCGCACACGAGACGGCGACGACGGACTCTGGACCGGCATTTCAGACTGGTACCTCGAATACGCAAACCTCCGCTACTGCAGAGCCATCAACTCCGAACGCCTCCACCAGCTCAACCAACAAACGCAAGCCCTCCACGATTCGCTATAAGCAGCGAAGGAACGTGGAAATCTCAATTTCGCAATTCGACATTCCTTGTTCGATATTGGATATTACACGCCAAGTTTGACCGAGCGTATTATTCCCTCACCATCGTCACAAACATACAAAAGAAGGATTCTACGACCGAATGAACGATTTCAAACAAATCACGGACATTAGCACACAACGCTTCGGCCAATAAGAATGGTGGGGCAAGCTTCACCTTACCAGACTGAGGTGCGGATGACATTCCACATATCAAACGCCAACTGTCTCTGGCTTTAGTTTGTTTGCATAATCTTCAATTTTTTGGAAGACCTGCATAATATCGTCATGTTTCTCGATGTCACCCCATTCCATAATCGAAGCAATCCGAGCATTATGCTTCTTCCATCCATTGGGAAATTGTTCGCCCAAGGGAATACCGTCATTGTAGTTCCAATCAGACACCAGGTTCGCTGGCAGAGCCTTCCTGACAGCTTCCTCCGTGAAGTAGTCCTCTATCTGTCGCTTCGTTGTCAGCACGCATGGAATTTCGAGTTCCTCACACATTCTCAGAAGCTTTCTCCTCGCCGGTTTGGGCTCCTGTGACCCGGGATCGTTGTCTTTATCAAGGAACAGTAGCATATTAGGTGTGACCTTCTTCACATTCCCTAAGTTAAAATCATCTGTACCCATCTCATCAGGATTGCAGGATTGTATGACCAAAAGAAGATGCCCCAACACCTTATGTTTATTAGGCCATTTCTGCAGCCAAGCATCAAAGGCCGCTGCTCCGTGTTTGCCTTCCACATACAGTACGATGTCCGCTTGCGCCAAATGGCCTGGCCGAGAACCTAATACCGTAGCAGCATCCTGGAGTTCTGTAGCAGATAGCGTTCTTCCGACTCCGCTCTTGCCATCACTGTTTGTGATGATATGAACGCCTATTCTATCACTGCTCCTCACGAATACGGGCGAATGCGTGGTCATGAAAACCATACTGTCGGCCACATGAGTTTCAAGCTCACTCAACAAGACATCCTGAGCCCCCGGATGCAGATGGCTCTCCGGCTCTTCCCACAAGATGCAGGAGGTCTTCTGCTGGATCAAGAGAGAGGCAAGAATTAGCAGTTGCTCAACACCACCGCCCATGTTGGCCAAATTCACTACGTGTCCATCCGGCCACTCGTAAGCCAACTCCAACTCGGAGCCCTCCGCTCTCATGAATCGCGGATGAAGTCTGCCCACGTCCGGAACTATTCGTTTCACAAAAGCTGCAATTCTATGAAAGGCCTCATAGTTGTTGAGATTCAAATCATGAGTATAGGTAACTAGATTCCTGCCATCTGCGTTGATTGACTTGGCGCGTTGCGCTATCATCACAGCGTCGCCGTGCCTATAGGGACTTACCAAGAACGCCGATGTGAAACCGCGGCAAACATACTGGAACGCAGGGTTCAGCAGGCGCACCTCACCGTGTGGCGACGCGGCGCTAAACTGTGGTCCACCACACTTGACATCGAAGGTTTTTCCAGATTGGTGTTCCCTCAGATCTGACAATGTAAAGTATTCAGGCCGGTGGTATCCGCCACCGAAAAACAATTCCATTACCGGAAGGCATTTCAAGTCACCCGTTGGGTGTGGACTCTCTGCCACAACAACACGCTCATCTTTCCGCTCGGTACCGTCTTCCTCCATCGTAGTCACTGCTACTAGGCCAAATTTCTTTCCCAGAGCGCTAAATTCAAAGGTCAGATTGCGGAACAGATTCCTCCGAAGTTGAATCTCAATCTTGTCGCTGCTCGTTTTGGGGTTTTGATAATGGCTGTCCCAATTTTTTGCCAACTTGACAAACTGCTTCTGTCTTTCTTCCTCTGTCTGTACGACAGTAACTGATATGTCGAATGAAGCATCTTCTCCGGCACGTTTGTTGAAGTACTCATCCGGCACAACAATCGATCGTTCGTGTTTCGATTCCAAAAGTGATAGGTAGTCGCTGAGCGTCTGAATACATGTAAGTATGGAAGTTTTGCCAGAGTTATTACGCCCGATCAGCACATTGATGGGTCTAATCGGTCCGAGCTTGACCTCTTCAATTCCTTTGAATCTTCTGATTGCAATATCAGAAATTTCCATAGGTTGGCAGGTACCTCACGTACTCTCACTTAGGTAAAATTATAGGTGTCCGAGGTATCCGGTACATTTTCTTCCAGAAATCCATCTTCCCACCTAAAAACTCGAGTCTTTATTTTTGTCTTTCATTGCTCGCTCAAGGTCGCTGTTTCATATTATACCCGTTCTCCCAGTACGGAACAAGCGCATTCGGCGTAGATTGTGTAACCCGTGAAATCAGTGGCAAAATTCCTATGTCGCTGATTTTCGTTATCTTTAGCCGGACGGCTTTAATCGCAGTGGAACACTTCTTCCATGTCGGCCCACCATTCGCCTTCGGCTCGCGTTTCGAGCGGCTGCTGGCAGGGCTTGCACACCTGCCACCATTTCTGCGTTGTGGGATCAGCGGCCATCTTGGCCATGTCGGCGGCAAAGTCGTCGCCGTGATATTCGAAGTAGCTGAACAAATACCCGTCTTTGTGATAGATCGAGTAGTTCCTGATGTTGCATTGGGCGATCATGTCAAGCACTTCGGGCCAGACCGCTGCGTGCAATTTCTTGTACTCGGCCAGTTTTTCCGGCCGGACTTTGATTACCGCTCCATATCGTTTCATAACGCTTCTCCTGACATCTTTGCCCGGACCCCGCTGAGTCTAAACCGGCTCGTCGAATTCGTCTAATTTGAGGGGATACGTGCCGTACTCTCTGACGAGCTTGACGATATAGTCATACGTATGTCCCGAGACGTTGCTGGCGACGGAATGGTCCGACTGGAAGATGAATCCGCCGCCTTTCGCGGCGTTGAGCTTTCGCAGAACCTCCCTGCGGATGTCCTCTTTGTCGCCGGTCTGCCATATCTGCATGTCACTGTTGCCGCAAAAGCCTATCTCGTGGCCGTACCGCCGCCTCAGCTCCAGTGCGTCCAGCCCGGCTTTGGCCTCCAGCGGATTATACGCATCGACGCCAATCTCGATGTAATCGGCGAATATCTTATTCACGTTCCCGCAACCATGATAGATGACCGGCAGATCATTTTCATGGCACACTTCTATCATGGCTTTGACCCAGGGTTTGAAATACACTCGCCAATAGTCGGGGCTGAAAAATAAATCGTTCTTATACGCGACGTCTCCCCATATTACCATGCCGTCGAGCAGCCCATCCGCGGCTTCGATTTGCGCCTTTGTGGATTCCAGGTAGTGTTGTCCGATCCTGTTGATTGCGGCTCCCATTCTCTCGGGATACAGTCCGATCCAGAGCATGGAGTTTTCCTGGCCTATCAGCCTTGTGAGACATTCGGAACATTCGATCATGCTGCCGTAAACGGCAAAGTCCGGGCGAAGGTTCTTGACGGTCTCGATCCACGCAGGCGAGTTTCTTTGAAAGCCGTCACCCACCCCGGCTATGTGATTATCGCCCGCATCGAAATATCGGCGTCGGTCACAGGGATCGTCAAATTCAAAGGCTTCGAGCTTCTCGATGGTATCGGTTTCCCAGCCGATCGACTCGGGCATAGGAAGATCGAATTTCTTGCGCACAGTCGCTTCGAAGCCGGTCTTGACGACGACTTCTTCGTCGGTCTCCCTGATCGTCTCGAACGATCTGATGTGCGGATCCATGTTCGGAACGGTGACAATCCAGTCCAGGTCATAATAGTAATAAGGGTTGGCGTCATCCGGCAGGTCAAGCTCCTTCTTCCAGCGTTCGATGAAGCTGCCCCAGAAAAAATCACTGACAGGCACCCTGTCCGGCTCCTGATGGCTCAGCGCCTTGTTCATTCTCTCGAGTTTGGCCAACGCGACCGGCTTGCGGTGCAACGAGCTGCCGTTTCTTGCTGTTGGGTCAGATGTCGCCATTGTCACAACTCCAGTCTTGTAAAGCCTGCCCGTAACTGAAGCCGACAGACGCTTGACGCCAAGAGACATGTTTCTCAAAAGTTAACAACGCGGCAAAAACAATGGGCGATGAGGGACTTGAACCCCCGACTTCCTGCGTGTAAAGCAGGCGCTCTAGCCAACTGAGCTAATCGCCCCTAAGAGCCTCATCTTCAAAGAACGCCTCTATTTTTACAAATCCTTAATTCGCAGTCAAGTAAATTAGCCGCAATGAAAGCCTTTTTACTTTTGCAGATAAATTAACCGCCTTCTCCGCAAGGAGCCTGCCCGGGCAACCACATAGGGTTGCCCCTACTATCAAGTTACGGACTTGAGAAGAACGGGAACAATTTCCGAATCTCGTCCGGTGACGGACGCCGGCCGTATTCGCAGATTTCAAATGCCTCGGCGTGTTTGATCTTCCCGGCTCGGTCCTGGCCGTACCACTTGGCAAGCTCGTCGCGGAATCGATTGGCAGTGCTCGCAAAGCGACCATAGAAGCGCTGACGGACCTCCTTCTCTCGTTGCTTTCGTTTGGCCGGGTCGTCCGCTGGATACAGGCGCTCGTTGCCGTTGCAGCCGCCTTCAAGGGTCTGCGATGCAAGTGCGACAGCCGCTTCCACTTTCTTATCGATCACTGCGTCGATACCCACAACGATATCCGCGGCGAACGGATTGGGCTTCTGGAAGCGGTCCTGGTAGAACAGGAACACGGGATTGCGCCTGAGGTACGGCACGCCCGGGCAGAAGAACGGCACCGTAACCATATACCCGGCATCCTGGACCAGTATCGCCGAGTAGCGGTGGTCCGGATGGTAATCGTTCGGACGATGGCACATGACGATGTCCGCTCGCCACTCGCGGATCAGACGCACGAAGGTTCTGCGATTATCGAGGGTCGGCATAATCTCGCCGTCGTGAATGTCAAGCACTTCGGTTTCGATGCTCAATATCTTCGCACATCGCTCCACCTCGGCCGTGCGAATCTGAGCCAACGGCCCCCCTGCTATTCCCCAGTGACCGATATCGCCGTTCGTACAGGAGACGAACTTGACGTGATGACCCTGGGCTGCCCACATAGCCGCTACGCCCCCGGCACGAAATTCGTTGTCGTCCGGATGCGCGCCGAAGCAGATGATCCGCAACTTTCCATCCGCGGCTTCCGGGGCCGGTGCGGGCTTCGTCACCGCTGCGTGCAAAGTCCCGGCCAGAATCAATAATACGCCGCACAGAAGCAGGCTTCTCACAAACCATCCTTCTTTTACAGATTTGTTATTCATAGCACAATTCTCCTAAAATGAGTCCCCTGACTGCGGGACAGTCCGTTGGCGCGCCCGAGACGTGCCATACACAGCACGCCGCCGCCAAATCTGCGTATAATCCGTCATTTTCAATCCCTCATCAACTTTCGCGGTATTATAGACTACCACCTGAATTTTGCAGCGAATATTTTCCCCTTTCCGGCTATTTCCGAAAATTCTTCCAATTTGCTTGACGCCCTTAGTCTGAAAATGCTATAATCAGTTAATCATCGAACGCAACAGATCAATGATTCAAGATTGAAAATTTAACAGTTGTTGACACCGGATTTTTGGCATTTCCGACTACGACCGCCAGTTTCTGTACGTAAGGAGACACACCGGCGCAGGTGCGATGTAGTGGAGGAGTCAGAAAAAATGGATATCGGAGGATACATAATTATCGGGGTGATGATCTTCATGTTCTTGTACGCCAGTCGAAGACCGAACTAAACTCCTGAACTTCTGAAAGATCAAACAAGACCCCCATTATTCTGTCGCGCTTGCGTGTACGGCAGAGACGCCCGCCCTATCTGTTTCGCCGCCCGCCGGGAGGGACTGTACTGACATCCAATCAGCCCGAACCTATCCAGGATAAACTCCGGCAGAAATCCATCTCCTGAACGCCCATTTGACTATGCGCATATCTTTACAGCTATATGGCGTTCTGTCAAAAGAAATACCACATTAGTCCGGCGACATTGCCGGCCCGGGGCCTTTATGCATCATCAGTCAAAAATTGCTCTCGTCAAGGCAAGCGAGGCCGTGTTGGCCGTGAAGGCATCGATCAGCGGCGAGAAGAATTCGGCCTCAGCCTTGTCCAACGTCTCCCGGCAGAACACAATGACTGTCACAAACATTTTGCCGACAGGGTAACCGCCCGCCAGGCCAAACACGGTCTTGACATCGTTGGCCTCGACGAAATCCTGCGCAGGGATGATCTTGCGTCCCTGATGGTCGAGGGCCTGGGCGGCATCCGGCACGTAGAAGACGCCTGAAATGCCCCCGAGAGTTTTCGTGACGATGTCGGCGTCCCGGCTGTCGATCCAATCCAGGTCGAGCCCCACTTGCTTGAGCAGGCGCGATATCATTGGAATCTTGTCGACAAAGGCCGCCGAGGCTAACGGAATGCCCACGTGCCCCTGGGACGTGCGACGGTCATTCCACTCGGACTTGGCGCCCCGCGTGCCGAGCAGGGACAGGATCAGTGTGTCGTTGTTGATTAATGGCGCAATGTCGTTGGCGGCAGCCAGATCGGTAACGAAGGTGCGGTTAGGCTCCGGAAGCTCCCCAAAGGGAACGGTGGCAAACACACGCGCCAAGACCACGGAATCGCCGAGTTCTTCATAGACAGCATCCGTGACCAGTTGAGCGGCCTGCTCCAATGTCCTGCAATTCTTCGTATTCTCCTGCACCTTGTCCAGTAGCAGTGCAAGGGATGTCGAATCGATTTTGAGTGTCTTGCTCATTGTTTCTCTCCTGTTTGATAGATTGTCGGCTGGCATTCAGCCTCTACGCCGTTGCCGGCTGCTTCACAAACTGATGTCGGTAATCGCTACTCCATCGCTTTCTTGAGGCCTTTAAGCTTCTGGCGTTCTTGAGCCGCTCGCCCGGCGAAGGTTTGAAGTGGGATCACTTCCCAGTTCAGCGCAGGCCACATAGTGATGTTTCGTAAAAGTCGGTCCAGTTCTTTATTGGACGCCGCTTCGGCGATAAACACGAAAGCCCGATCCCCGACCGGAAGCCCCCCGGCTACGATTTTCTTCCCGGCTTCAAGTTTCATAAGCTCATCGAAGCTTGGAAGGATAATTCCCTCCAACACCGAAACGGCCTCATCAGGCGAAGCAAAGCCGGGACCTTCGGAGCCTGTTACAAGATACTTCATTTTGGTACTTCCTTTCAGTAATAGTTCCTGGGCGTTTTAATGGCTGCCTGAAGCCTTTGGGTGTCAGCGAGTCCAGTTTCTCGTCGGGAATCCCGGGCGGCTGCGGGACATTCTTATACGCCTGAGCGTGCCTGACGATATAGACGCGAAGAACAACGTTTCCTTCAACGACCGGACGGTTTCGATCATCAACTGCCGCCGCGCCACAACCGGCCAGTAACAGACCGGCCACGCCAAGAATGAGATTTGCCTTTAAGGGAAGCCTCATTTCTTTCCCCAGTCCTCATCTGCTTTCAAACGCTACGCGGAATGAACGGCGATCTTCTCGCGCTGAGCATCCGCTGCACTGCTTACTGTCGGCTTTATGTTCTGGTTCACGCGGAACAGATTCGTCGGATCGTACTTGTTTTTGATCTCGACCAGGCGTGCGTAATTGTCGCGATACGTTGCCTTGACGCGACCTTCGCCTTCGTCCATCATGAAGTTCACATACGCGCCTCCGGCCGAGTAGGGATGCAAAGCCTCCCAGTACTCCTTCGCCCACGAAATTAGACGATCGTTATTGGCCGGGTCCGGATCGACACCGACAATCACCTGCGCCCACGTCGAATCGCGGTAGGCCCAGGGTGTGTCGCTGTTGCCGGGCCGGTGCGCCTTGCCGTTAATGGGATAGAGGTGCACTGTCGATTGCGGCGTTGGCAATACCGAGCCGTGTTTGACGTAAAGGGCGACGGCCTCGTCGCTCAACTCATTGACAAAGTCGGCCTTCCAATACCACTGATGTCCCGGCGGATAGATCGGATCGAACATGGTCTGGACCGCCGTATGCGGTAGCGGGCCGACCAGATCGAGGACCGGTGTCTTGAAGCTGCGAATTGGCTCGAAGACCTCTTCGGCTTTGTCCAGATCTCCGACGTAACACCAGACTATGCCGCACATCGTCTTTCCGTGCAGATGCTCCGGGAAGTGCGGCGCCGGCGGCACAGACAGAAAGACGAAGAAGCCGTTGATGTCTTCGGTCGCCGTCGTGATATACTCGCGGTACCATTTCATCACCTCGGCAGCGTCCTCGATCTCCCAAAGCATCGGCCCGGCATAGTCGGTGTGGATCGGATGCGACCTGAAGAGGAACGAAGTGACGATACCGAAGTTGCCGCCGCCGCCACGGATCGCCCAGTAAAGGTCCTCGTTTTCCTCGGTGCTTGCGGTCACGAAGCTGCCGTCGGCCAGCACCATGTCAGCGGCCAGAATGTTGTCGATTGTCAGGCCGCACTTACGGGTCAGGTGGCCGAGCCCTCCGCCCAGCGCCAGCCCGCCGACGCCTGTGGTCGAGATCACACCGGTGGGCGTTGCCAGACCGAACGGGTGAGTTGCGTGATCGACGTCGCCCCACGTACAGCCACCGCCAACCCTGACAGTGCGCGCGGCAGGATCTACGCGGGTGTACTTGATGAGCGACAGGTCGATGACCAGACCGTCATCGCATACACCGAGCCCCCCGGCATTGTGGCCGCCGCCCCGGACTGCGACGAGAAGGTTGTTTTCCCGCCCGAAATTGACGGCGGTGATAACATCCGCCACGTCCGCGCATCGCACAATCAGCCCGGGTCGCCGGTCGATCATCCCATTGTAAACCTTGCGGGTTTCATCGTAACCGTTGTCGTGCGGCTGGATCAGCTCGCCCCGCAGACTCGTCTTTAGTTTTTCTACACTTTCTTGAGTAACCATAATATACTCCTTCCCGAAATCCACTTCTTCAGCAAAAGGAATTTGCTTAAACTGTTCACTACTTCGTTACCATACGACCTTGTTTCTTCATTGTTTCTGTGTTAAGGCTTAATCTCGTATAGAATGTTGAACGGATTCTCTAACGGCAGTTGCCGCACGCTGCCGAAGCCAGCCTCCTCGCACAACTCCCGCACTTTCGACGGAGGCAAACCGCACGTACCCAGCCCCTCGCCGTTCTCGGCCAGCGACGTGCTCATGCAGTAGAGCACGCTAACGCTGTAGAACAGCGCTCCGATCGGGCCAAAATTCTCTTCGAGCTTGTCCGAGCAGTTAATCTCCAACAGCAGATACGTCCCGTCAGGCTTTAGCGCCTGGCGAATGGCCCGCAGCGCCCCGCGCGGATTGACCATATCGTGGATCACATCGAACGTGGTAATGACGTCGTACTGCTCTGGCAGACCCTCGACCACGTCCAGGTGCTTGAAGCTGACGCGGTCCGATACGCCGGCCTTTTCGGAGTTGGCGGCAGCCTCGGCAATTGTCGGCTCGAATATGTCGTAACCTACGTAGCGGGAATTGGGGTAAGTCTGCGCCAGCTTTATCAGCGCTCGGCCCCAGCCGCACCCGACATCTGCGACGCTGCATACATTGGCCACAGCGACGCCATTTTGAAGTTTCGCCTGCACGTCCGGGACGGCCGGAATCCACGCATCCACGAGCAGGTTCTCGAACCATGCGCCCGTGAACCGCTCCAGGCCGCACCAGAAGTGGTCATGGTATGCCGACTGTGGCACACCGCCGCCATCGCGGAAGGCCCGCTCGACCTTATCGAGCACACCCAACATGCCGACAAGCATTTGATGCGTGCCGCCAAAGAAGAACGGCCCGTACTCCTGAGCCAACACCGGGGTATGTTCGGCCGGCAGAGTAAACCGGCTGCTCGACGTGTCGTATTCCAGGTAACCGGCGCAGGCCATGGCGCTTAACCACTCCCGGGCGTAGCGTTCGTTGATGCCGGCCCGGCCTGCCAGTTGGTCGCTGGTAGCCGGCCCATTGGCCGCCAATTCCTTGAAGATACCGAGACGGTCGCCGAGATGGGCCATGAGCGTCACAGTCATCCCCGTCGTATCGGCGAGCACCTTTCCCACAAATGCTTCGGCCTTAGTCTGGTCTATTGTTGCTTGCTGTGTCATAATGTGTTCTCCTTTTGATTAGTCAAGGTATTCCATGTTTTTTCCCTGACGGACTGACAGACTAAATGTAAACCGGGCTGAATTTTTCGTCAATCGGGGCAGAGACTGGTTTTTCTATCAGGTGAAATGCCGTATTTGTTATGAGGGATTTCCCCTATACGCATCGCTTTGAATTGAAACCTGGATATTAGGGATATCGGGATACATCTACGAGCAAGCCTTTGTCACTATACATATTTCTCTCCTGAGCGTAGCCGAATGGGCCAATTTCACGGCGCCGGCGCGGACGGGTGATTTTGCTTGACCGGGCGTGCAGGCCGGTCTAAAATCGGGCTGGCCTACAGTGAAAGGAGACAGAATGTGCACAGTCGAGCTTCCCAAGCGGCTAAACGCCGCCGCCGTTTTCATTGACAGACATTTGCAGCAGAACCGCGCCGACAAACCGGCCATCCTTTGCGGCGACAAGACGGTCACCTACAAAGGGCTCTATGAAGGAGTCAATCGCTTCGGAAACGCCCTGCTCGGGCTGGGGATTCGCATGGAGGAGAGGATCGCGATCATCATGCCGGACTGCCCCGAGTGCGTTTATGCCTTTTTCGGAGCCATCAAAATGGGGGCCGTTGCGATCCCCATGAATACGCTTTTGATGCCGGCCGACTACGAGTACCTGCTCAATGACAGCCGGGCGCAGGTATTGGTAATTCACTCGTCGCTGCTGGACCGAATCGAGCCTGTTCGCTCGAAACTCAGGTACGTCAAGAACGTGATCGTCGTCGGGGATGCTGCCGAGGACGACCTGCCCTGGAAGGAGCTGATGGCCCCGGCTTCGGATGAGCTGGAGCCTGCCGATACGAGTAGAGACGATTCGGCCTTTTGGCTTTACAGTTCAGGTACGACCGGCTTTCCCAAGGGGACGATTCATCTTCATCACGATATGATAGTCGAGGCCGATTTGTACGGCGAGCGGACTATCGGCCTGGTCGAGTCGGATGTGTCGTTTTCTGTCGCCAAGCTGTTTTTCGCGTACGGATTAGGCAACGGATTGTATTTTTCCCTTTGGGCCGGCGCAACGACGGTGCTGCTGCCGGGCAGGCCCACTCCGCCGAAGGTTTACGAGGCGATCGACCGGTATCAGCCGACGGTATTCTACGGCGTGCCGACAAGTTATGCCGCCCTGCTCTACTTGGCGGAAAAAGAACAGCGCACGAGCATCGGGAGGGTACGGATGTGTGTCTCTGCGGGTGAGCCGCTTCCCAAGCCGCTCTATGACAGGTGGCTCGACAGGTACGGCGTGGAGATACTCGACGGCATCGGCTCGACGGAGATTCTGCACATATTCATCTCGAACCGCCCCGGCAGGGTCAAGCCGGGCAGCACGGGCGAAATCGTGCCGGGCTACGAGGCAAAGATTATCGACGATGACGGGCGGGAACTCGGCGTCGATGAGGTCGGCACGCTTTTGATAAAGGGCGACAGCATCGCAAACGGCTACTGGAACAAGCACGAACAGACCAAGGACACTTTCCGCGGCGAGTGGATCAACACGCACGACAAGTTCCGCATCGATACAGACGGCTACTTCTGGTACGCCGGGCGGACCGACGACATGATGAAGGTCAGCGGCATGGCCGTCTGGCCCGCGGACGTCGAATCGATCCTCGCAAGTCACGCGGCTGTGTTGGAGAGCGGCGTCGTAGGCGTCCCTGACAAAGAAGGACTGATCAAACCGCGGGCCTACGTGGTGCTAAAGGACAAACAGGCGGCATCGGAAGATCTGGTCAAGGAGTTGCAGACCTTTGTCAAGACCAACACGCAGCCGCACAAGTATCCGCGAACGGTTATCTTTGTGGATGAGCTGCCTAAAACAGCTACGGGGAAAATTCAGCGATATAAGCTGCGGCAGATGGCGCAAGCGGAAGGATAGGTCTCTACATACGCATCAATGCCGAGGCCCAGACGAAACCGGAGCCGAAGGCCACTAACAGCACGAGATCGCCGGGATTGACCTTTCCCTGTTTGCGGGCCTGGTCGAGGGCGATGGGCAGGCAGGCCGAGGCCATGTTGCCGTATTCTTCTACGTTGACGAAGACCTTGCCTTCAGGCACGCCGACTTTTTCGACGATGGTCTCGAGCATTCGCAGATTGGCCTGGTGCGGGATGAGCATATCGACGTCGTCGAAGTTGATGCCGTTGACCTCGAACGACTCTAAAACCGCTTCGGACATGCGGCCGACGCCGTTCTCGAAGACGGCCTTTCCGTCCATCCTAAAATGGACCCGCCCGGCATCGATATCGTCCTTGTCGATGGTGCACATTTTGTTCTGGGCGGTGCCCGGAGCTTCGGTGTATAACGCCTTTGCCGCCAAGCCGTCGGCGTGGAGTATCGTCGATTTTATGCCTACCTCCGGGTCCTCTGCGGGGCCGACTACGGCGGCTCCGGCGCCATCGCCGAGCAATATCGCAATGTTTCGCCCGTCGTAGGAGCCGTCGATCCGTTTGGAGAGCACTTCGGAGCAAACGATCAGGATGTGCTTGTAAGTGCCGGCCTTAATGAAGTGGTCGGCTAACGACATGCCATATATCAGGCCCGCGCACTGCTGCTTGATATCGAGCACGGGGATCGGGGTCAGGCCGAGCTTACCGTGCAGGAAAAATCCGGAACCGGGGTCGGCGTGGTCCGGCGTGATGGTGTTCATGATCAGAAGATCGATCCGGTCCATCTCAAGGCCGGCATCGGCCACGGCGGCGCGGCAGGCATGGACGGCAAGATCTGTCGCGCTTACGTCGGCCTCGGCGTGACGTCTTTGCCGAACGCCCGTGCGCGTGACGATGAATTCGTCGCTGGTCTCCATCATTTTCATGACGTCGAAGTTAGTCACCACCTTTTCGGGAAGGTAGTGGCCCGTCCCCATGATTCGCGAGGCTGTCGCCATAGCAGTTGTCCCCGGAAGCTCAAGTTGTTACTGCGGGTCATTCTCTTGTACATACTTCATCGACTGTATTACCATCAGCGCACAGTTCTTTTGGAAGAAATCCATCGGGAGCAGCGGTATTTTTTCATGCGCTTCGGCGCCGAACTGAGCGGCGAGCTGCTCGGGGGACTTGCCGGCCTTAATTTCGGCAACGATTCGCTCGTGATAGGCCGCGGTGGCGGCTATCGCGTTGTCAAAATAGGCTCTAACCTCGTCGCAGCCTTTGATCACGGCGTTGTGGCTTAGACACAGAACTTCGACGCCAAGCTCGGCAAGCCGGCGCATTGACTCCATGTAGGCTCCATAATCTGTAAAGTAGCCGGGCCACCAGTAGTCGGATTCCGGGATGTAATAGCCGGTTGCGTCCGAGATGATCGCAAGACCTGCCTCTGGCTCGTGAAAGCTCAGACCACCTTCGCTGTGGCCCGGCGTTTCGAGGACATCGAATTTCCGTCCCCCCACCGTCACCGTATCGCCGTCTGCGAGTATCCGGTCAACGGCAATCCGGCTTTCTTTCATCGGCTTGGGGCGATGCTTTTCTGTGATTGAGCCGGCATCGATGAGCGCTTCGGTGAGCATGCCGTCGATCTTGTTGAAGAACCTGATAGCTTTTTCGATGCCGAGCGTCTCTGCGGCGATTTCAGAGGCGCAAACTTTCACGGCCGGCAACATTGCCCGAAATGCGGGGATCGCCATGACGTGGTCGGGATGGGCGTGGGTGACAATGACCTGTTTGACAATATCGGCGGCGATGCCGAGGTCGGCGAGCTGCTCCTTGACGATGGGCCCGTCGGCGCCGACGCCGCCCTCGAAGATTGCGCCCTCGTTGGCGTCGGTAATAAGAAACACAGGATATTCATTTGTGCCGAGCATCCAGACGCCGTCGGCGAGTTCAAGCGGTGGGTCTTTTATCAACATATCAGTGTCTCCTTTCTATTGTGGATTACAATTACGAGTCAGATTTGCGGGCTTGTTCGGCAGCGAACAGGGCCGCACCAAAGGCGCCGGTGTACTGTGCATCGGGTGCAATATGGGCTTCGGCGCCGAAAGATTGTCCAAGCAACCTGGCCAGGAACGGGTTGTGCGCGACCACGCCGCCGGTGGTAACCAAAATCCCATCGACGCGATCCATTTCCATGATTCGCTTGACGACCGAGTTAAACGCCCCGCGTACGATATCGGCGACGTCCACACCGGCACGGATTTTCTCAAGCACCTCCGTAGCGGCAAAGACCGTGCAAAAACTGCCGAGTGAAACGTCTTTGGTCGAAGTCTCGGCCAGCGCATCAAGCTCGGAAATATCCAGCGCCAGTCGATGAGCAATCTCTTCGATGAACGAGCCTGTGCCGGCGGCACATTTGCGATTCATTTTGAAGCTCGCTCTTTTTCCCGTTTCGTCAAGGTGTATGACCTTGCTGTCCTGCGCGCCGATGTCGATCACGGTCATTCGCTTTTGAAAATGATGGTACGCCCCCCTGCCGTGGCATGCGATTTCGGTCATTTTGCCGTCGGCCCAGGGCACGTTGTCGCGCCCGTAGCCGGTCGAGAGTGACCGGACGATTTGCGAGCGATCAAACGATCCGGCGGCGGACATCTCGGCCAAAAGCTGCTCGGCGGTCTTGGCATAGTCTATGCCGGAGCGTCCGATGATTTTGGCGACGACCCGGCTCGCCGTGTCGATAACTACGAGCTTTGCGGTTGAGGCCCCTATATCAATGCCACAGTAGTACTGCATCGTGTCGATCCGTCTGCACGTTGTGCTTACCCTTGCGAAAGCTGCTCAATGAAGGCCTCGATGTTTGTCCGCGTCTGCTCCTCGGAGTAGAGCCTCAGGTCGTTCAGGTCGCCATCAATGACGACGAAGGGCTTGCCCGTCCTGGCTCCAAACCGCTGGGGCATGTCATACCGGCTGTTGGAGTTGTTCGGGCAGGTCTTGGCGTTGTGATAGAGAACGCCGTCGATCTTGAACTTCTCGATCATCCGCTCCATGTAGGCCTCCTTGGGCTCGTCACTGCGACAGATGTATATCTTGCTGTACGCCCGGGCCATGCCCTCGAACGGTTTATCAGGATCGAGATCGTCGAATATCCAACTGTTGCAATATGTCGAGGCGACGACTGCCGCCTGAAGCTCGATGAACTGAACGGCGAGATTCTTGAGCTTGCCCCAGATCGGCATTCCTTCCCAATAGATTCGATACTTTTCGTCATCGACGGCCCCCACGCCGTCGGCGATCCGCTGTTCTAATTCGGCCAGAAGTATCTCGTAGTAGTCAACCGCCTCCTGCGTACCGCGGAGGACCACGGCCGGTCCCATCTGGATCGTATCATCGAAGAACGTGATCGGCGAAGGCACATTTGCCGCCGTCTCAAGGACAGCCTTCCACAGTTCCGTGCACTTTCTTGACAATTCAGTCACTTGCGCCAGCTTATCCATATCGAGCTTGTTGCCGCTGATTTTCTCCAGCGGTTCGACAAGTGCTTCGATCTGCTTTGCGACCGCCTCGATGATGATATCGTTCACCTCGCCGATTGCACGGGGCGTGTGAACGCCTATGCAGGGCACGTTCCATTCGCGGGCGTAGAATCCGAACCAGTCTTTGACGTCCCGGCACTGGTTCGTGTTGAACACGAGCACATCGGCTTTGGGCGGGCCGGGCAGTTTCATCTTATTAAAAGGGCTTTCGCCTTTGAGGTATGAGCCTACGTCGCTGGTCAGGTACGAGCAGATGTCAGGCGAGAAACCGCGGGCGTTGGCCAGGGGGATCAGGTCGGTGGCCATTCGAGATGCGCCGAGCATGGCGCCGTGGTTCTCAGGGAAATAGACCTCAAATCCCAGGGCCCTCAGCAGTTCTGCCGGGCCGACACTTGTACACCAGGCGATCTTCCTGCCTGAAGCCTCGGGTCCCATCAACTCCATGAAATACTGGCCCATTACGCCCTTCATTTTCTTGCCGGCTTCAAAACCCTTTACTTCTACTGATGATGGCATAGTCAAACTCCTGCTTCGTTTCGTAAAAACTCACAAGGCCGGAAACGCTCACCAAACTCGTCGGCAAGCGATTCGAGCCGGGACACAACCTTATCTATTCCCAAATCGTACGCATACTTGATTACGCCGCCCCGAAAGTCGGGAAAGCCGGCGCCCAGCACCACAGCGACATCGATATCCGACTGCCGCTGGGCGATTTTCTCTTCAACCACCCGGAACGCTTCGCCGATCATCCTCATGACGAGCCGTTCGGTAATTTCACCGGCTCCGACCTGGCGAGGTGTCTTGCCGAGTTCCCGTTGCACGTTTGCAATGATGTCTCCGGTCAGGCGACTATCTCTCGGAGTATAATCGCCATGCCGGTACTTGTAAACCCCCCTGCATGTTTTCTGGCCCAGACAATCCTGTTCGACCAGAGATGTAGCGATCCGCGAGAGCGGCACGTGATGCGGGAAGGCTCTGCACATCTGCCTGTCGGTGAGTGCAAGGATGTCTATTCCCGCCATGTCTATAAGCGTCAGCGGCCCCATCGCAAAGCCGAACTCGACCATCGCGGCGTCTATCACACGCGCCTCGGCCCCATCCTCCAACAATCCGAAAGCCTCTTTCAGATAGGGGATAAACAGCCGGTTGACCACGAAACCTTCGCGGTTGTTTACCAGGACAGGGGTCTTGCGAATGTCCTTGACGAACTTCATGGCGGTGGCAATTACGCCGGGGTCAGTCCCGTCGTGTCGGATGACCTCGACCAGCGGCATGCTATGGGCCGGGTTGAAAAAGTGCAGGCCGATGAGCCGTTGTGGATGGGTAAGCTTCTCAGCCAGTTCGTCAAGGTTTATTGTCGATGTATTCGAGGCAATTATCGCGTCGCTGCGGCAGACTGCCTCGATTTGCGATAACACCGAACGTTTGACGGCAGTATCCTCAAACACGGCCTCGATAACAATATCCGCCGGGGCGAGACCCTGCAAGTTATCTGCAACCGAGATTCGCTCGATCATCTCGTCAGCCCGGCGCCGTGGTATCTTTCCACGTTCAACCCGTTTGTTTATTGACTTGCGAATCCGCCCGAGCGCCGTGTCGATGGCTTTCTCGTCGGCGTCGGTCACTATGACCGCCAGGCCTGCGGCGGCAAGCGCCTGGGCAATCCCCGCACCCATCGAGCCTGTTCCGACAACGGCCGCCGTGGCAATCTTTGCCGTGGCGACCTTCTCCAACTCCGGTACTTTGCCGGTTTTTCTCCCGGCGAAGAAAAGATATATTTTGTTTCGAGTCGCCAGAGTGTCCATGCACTCGGCGAAAGCTTCCTGTTCCCTTCTTAGCCCTGCCTGATACGATTCAGCCAGACCAACCCGGACGGCTTCGATAATCTTCTTCGGCGCTATGATCTCGGGCCGGCTTTTCTGGATAAGCTTTTGCGCCTGTTCAAAGGCTTTGTCATTGATCCTCGCATCGGAAACCTTGTCGGCTCGTTGGCTGGCCCCGGCCGGAAGCTCGCCAGACTCCAACAACTCGCGGGCCGCTTCTATGAGCTGATCGTTCCGGCAAACTACATCGACAAGTCCCAACTCAAGCGCATCATTCGCATTGACCGGCTGTGCCGTCAGGAGCATACGGAGTGCCGTATCGACGCCTATTAGTCTTGGCAGACGCTGCGTACCCCCGGCCCCGGGATTGATTCCGAGCGTGACCTCCGGATTGCTGAATTTGGCGCCGGCCGTGCAGACTCGAAAATCACAGGCCATCGCCAATTCCAATGCACATCCCATCACTTTACCCGCCACCGCAGCTACAGAGGGCTTTTGCGAGTTCTCAACAGAGTCCAGCGCCTCCTGGAATATGCGCGACATGCGCATCGCTTCTTGGGCCGAGGAGATCCCTCGGAAAAGATTCACGTCTGCACCGGCACTGAAATGCTCGTCGCTGCCGGTCACGATGATCCCGCGAACATCCTCGTCGGTGTTAGCGCGGCTAATCGCTGCGCTAAGCTCTTCGAGCAGTTCAAAACCGATTGCGTTGAGCGGCGGATTGTCCAGACGCAAAATGCAGACGCCCTCGGATTTATTGTATTCGATCATTCCGGTCAGGCTTTCAGAGGCGGTCAGGTCAGACCTCAAGGGTCAGCTTCAAAGAATCCCTGGCGCATTCGGCATACATCTCGAAGGCCTCGGGGGCCTTGTCCCAGGGCATTCGCGGTGTGACCATTTCGGTCAGGACCGAGGCCCGATTATCGAGGACCATGTCCGCCGCGGTCTGGAAGAACGCGCCGCACTCCGGGCCGACACAGGTGTTGATCTGGATCTCCTCGCGGAAAACGTGATACCAGGGGAATTCCTGTAGCTCATAGTGCGGCATCCCGAAGACGAACAGCCTGCCGCCGTGTTTGGGCAAATATGCGGCGGTCTTGAGCGAATCTACGAAACCCACCGCCTCGACAACAAAATCAAGCATTTGCTCCTTCGTCAACTCTTTGACGACTTTTACGACGTCTTCTTTCGAGGCGTCGATTGTATGGTCGGCCCCGTAGCGCCCGGACCATTCCAAACGCCAGTCGAGCACATCGACTGCAATCACCGTGCTTGCTCCCATCAGTCCGAGCATATATGTGAATATCAATCCCATCGGGCCCTGGCCGATTACGGCACAACTTTGATTGATCACGCCATCCGTTCGCGTCAGCGCCCGAAGGACCGTCGCCAACGGCTGGGCGACGACCAGTGCCGCCGGGTCCGGCGCTTCCTGCGGCAGACGCGCAATAGCCGGCGGTCGCGATATTATGTACTCGGCGAAGCCGTAGTAACCGTGCGGCTGAGCCAGCACCAATGTTCCTTCCTCCCAGCCGTCGCAGCGAGACTCAACTATCGTGCCGATGTTCTCGTGCCCGGCCCAGCCGACCGGGTTCGGAAAGTCAATGTTGCCCCAGAGGCCTTTGCCGGTGTACTGGCCCATGTTGCTGCCGCAAAGCGCCACGTGGCTGCACTTTACCAGCACCTCACCCTCGGCCGGCTCGGGCTTCGGTGCATCGTCCAGCATGGCAATCTTTCGCGGCTGCACTATCTGGATTGCTCTCATCGGTTACCTCTCAGTCTTGATTGCCAAAGAAGCGAATAGGCCATCCAATCGTCAAAATCCGTACAGGGATTAGAGCACACAATCTTGCTCCAGGCAAGCGGTAACTCGGCAAGACAAAACGGATAGACAAGCCATGACATTTGCTCCGGGTCGATGTATTCCTTATATTTTAGTGGGAGGTTAGCTGACACGGCAAATATTGGGGGGGAGATTCAATGTCGGCACGGGCTAAAGGACCGTTCACGCTGCAGGACACAAAGAGTATTTTATTGGTCATATTCTGTGGTCTGTTTGTACTTCTGCCCGGCTCGGCCGGTGCGCGCACGGCACAGGCAAGAAAGGCTCTTTCCAGCAGAGCACTGCGATCAATGGCAAGAGTTTACATGGCTTCCGGCGGCTACGAAAAGGCACAGCCTTTACTGGAAGGGGCGCTCAACCTGGCAAAAACGACCGACGCCGCAGATTCCGAATTGTGTGCCTGTATGCTCGATTTGGCGTATCTGTACAAGGACCAGGGCAAGCTGGCGCAGGCCGAAACAATGTGCCTCTCGGGTCTGGAGCTGCAGGAAAAGGTCCATAGCCCAAACCACCCCTATGTGGCGTACACGCTGAGGATTCTGGGCGATATTTACCGGGGACAGGGCCGGTATCGAGAAGCCGAGAACTCTCTCAAGCGGGCGCTAAGCATTATGCGCGGAGTCAGCAGCGAAGATGCCTCGGAAGTCGCGCCGTTTAAGGTGGATATGGCTCGCCTGCTTATCGCACAGGGCGACCTTGCCGGGGCCGAATCTTATTTTGACGAGGCAATGCCTGTCATCGAAAGAAGCTACAGGCCCGGACATCTCTACACGGCAAAGGTACTCACCAGCATGGCGACGCTCCGCGTACTTCAGGAGCGATATGTAGAAGCGGAAGAATTGATTGGCAAAGCACTGCCCGTTCAGGAAAAAGTTTACGGCCCCAATCATCATTTTCTCGTGCCGGTCTGGCTGGTAAAGTCAAGGATATACCAGGCAAAAGGCGACCTGGCCAATGCAAGGAAGCTCCTCGAAAAATCCTTGCATATTGCCGAGAATCAGGCCGATCCCAGGCCTCAGCTTGAAGTCTTAGAGACACTGATTCAGTTGCACCGCCAGAGCGACAACGCCAAAGATGTGGCAAAACTGCAGAAGCGTATAGAAGACATCCGCGAGCATAGGCTGGTTGTGTACACGCCGGTTGCGAAAGCTGTCCAGTGAGGGCATAGTTTCAATTCATACGGTATTTGTATTCACTTCAACCTTTTACACATCAAGAGGGCGGCGTCTGCTCGTTCGGCGCCCTGGTTCGTCTTTGTAGGCAGGTACTTGAATACCGAAGCCGCTCAGGATAACATAAGCGGTCGATCTCGCAGGCAGTTGCCGGGTGCAGACCGCCGGTAGGAAACCTGCAAACAAAAGTGGGCGACAAGGTGTTGTGATTGATGGCCATCGTAACGTTGAATGACATCCATGTAGCTTTCGGCTCGGAAGTCGTGCTGGATCGGATGAATCTCACACTCCATCCGGGCGAAAAAGTCGGTATGGTGGGCGCCAACGGAGCAGGAAAGAGCACGATTCTGAAGCTGATCATCGGCCGGATCGATCCGGACATGGGTCGGGTGGCCAAACGGAAGGGCCTGCGCATCGGCCACTTACGGCAGGAAACGGTGTTCAGCGGCGGCCGCACGGTCATGGAGGAAATGCACGCAGGCGTGGAGAATTTGCTCGGATTCCAACGCTCAATCCACGCCGCCTCTCATGAGATGGAGGGCCTTTCCGGCTCGGCGCTGCAGGCCAAGATGAAGCAGTATGATCGCTTATGTCACGATTTCGAGATAGCCGGAGGGTATGCGTATGAAGTCCGCATACACAAGACTCTGGCTGGACTTGGCTTTGAGCCTGAGCTGCATCACGCCAAAACTTCGGCGCTTAGTGGCGGCCAGTTGTCGCGCCTGGGTCTGGCGCAGGTATTGATGCTGGAAACCGATCTGCTGCTGCTGGACGAGCCGACCAATCATCTGGACTTGCAGGCAATCGAATGGTTGGAGCGGTTCCTGACAAACTACGGCGGAGCTTCGGTAATTATCAGCCACGACAGGACCTTGCTGGATAAGGTTGCGTGCAAAATTGTCGAAGTCGAGGGCCGCAAAGCCCACGTGTGGAACGGCAACTACAGCAACTACGTTCAGACCAAAGAGACCGTACGGTTGCAGCAGCAGCGCGAACATGTTAAGCGCGTCGAGATGGTCGAACATACATTGGATTTCATCGCTCGCAACAAGGACCAGGAGGGTATGCGCGGGACAGCTCGAGGCAGAAAGACTCGCCTGAACCGCCTGCTGAAAGAGAACCCTGATTTCCTGGATAAGCCTTCTTCGCAAAAGACTATCAGCTTCTCATTCGGCAAGACCGGTCGCACGAGCGACCTGGTGCTGCGCTGTGAAGGGATGGGCAAGTCTTTCGGCGATCTGACGCTGTTCGAGGATCTGACGTTTGATGTGCTCAGCGGCGAGCGCATCGGCATCACCGGCCCGAACGGTACAGGCAAAAGCACCTTTCTGCGATTAGCTCTCGGCCAGATCGAACCGTCTGCAGGCAGCATTCGTCTTGGCAGGAACCTCCGTGTGGGCTACCTCGACCAGCACGGCGACGTCCTGGATCCGTCCATGAGCGTTCTTGATGAGGCCTCCGGCATCAACTCAAAGCTCTCATCGGAACAGGTTCGAGACCGGTTAGGCGCCTTCCTCTTCACCGGCGACGATGTGTTCAAACTGTGCCGGGACTTGAGCGGGGGCCAGCGCAATCGTCTGATGCTGTGCAAATTGGTGCTGGCCGAACCCGATGTTCTAGTCATGGACGAACCCACCAACCATCTGGATATTGCCAGTCGGGAAATGCTCGAAGCCGCGCTGACCGACTACACAGGCGCAATGATTGTAGTAAGCCATGATCGCTTCTTCCTCGACCGGCTGGTGGACAGGCTGATAGTCGTCGGCACAGACGGATTGGGGATTCGCCGCCTCGGCAAGACAGAATTTGTCGAGATCAAACCCGTGTACTCACATTATGCGTCTCTTATACGCAAGCGTGTAGAGGCGCAGCAGCAGAAGGCCGAATCATGTGCCGGCGGGCCTCGAAAGCGCCGGTCGGCGCGTGCTGTTAGCAGGCCCCGTGTCAAGACGCCTGAGGAACTCAAGCGTTTCAACAAATACTCCGTTGAGCAGATCGAAGAGCTTATCATGGAGCTTGAGCAGGAGTTGGCCGAGATGAAAGAGCGCTTCGGCGATGCGCAGATATACAAGAATCCCCAACAGCTCGCGGAACTGCAAGAGGGTTATGACGCCAAGACAGATGAGCTGGAACTGCTCTATCGAGCGTACGAACGTCACGCACGATGAGGCATATCCCGCTGGCAATCAAAGGTCGAGGACCCGGTCCATTTGCTCGGATATCTCAGCTAAGCGCTGCCGGCCGCCGCCGCCGACCTCGGCCGTTGCCCAGCCCCGATAACCGATCTTCTTCAATTCCTCGCGTACCCTGGGCCAGTCGATGCTGCCCTCGCCTAACGGGAAGGCAAAGCCCTTGCGCATCCCTTCGTTCATTGCAACAGTCAGGTTGTACTCCTTGATATGCACCTTGACGATTCGTTTGCCTAAAACCTCGATCCAGTGCTGAGGCCAACCCCAGCGAACTACATTTCCGATATCGAAATACGCCTTCACGTACGGGCTGTCGAGCTCGTCGATGTACCGGGCCATCGTAAGCGGCTCGATGAGGAAGGTAGCCCAGACATTCTCGACCAGTATGTGGATGCGTTTCTTCTCCGCGTGCTCAATGGCCTTTCGGATTGTCTGTTGCGTTTGCCGGTAGTTATCCATGAACGAACCTTTGGGGTCCGCACGTACGACGTGAAGAACAGAAGTCGCACCGTACACCGCTGCTTCGTCGATTGCCCCCTTGAGGTCGGGATGACTCGAGTTAACAACGCCGTGAATGGGAATTCCCACTTTCTCACTGGCCCGGGCGAGGACCTTCGGCTCGGGCATTTTGCTATTGCGAATACGCGTAGGCGTCTCGATGCCCTCGAACCCAAGGTCTTTGACCAGTTTCAGCTTGTCTTCAACCGACAGATCACCCTGGATCATCGTGAAGCCAAGGGCTTTTTTGAAGCGCCTGGCGGACTCTTGCGCGCCCGCCGGGGATGGCCGGCCTAATAGCGCCGGCGCCGCTGTGCTTGCTATTAGAAGCCCGCTCTTTTGAAGAAATTGACGCCGATGGATTTGTGATTTCATGTGTCTGCCCTCTAATAAAACAGCTAACCTGTCAAACTGATCCTGTATGCTATATACGTGCTCAGACAGAGAATGTCAAGTCAGCGTCTGTGACGAATTTTCCGGCGAAAAAAATCTTGTCTGCTTGCCTGACAGGCAAGAGCATGATACTATCGACCGCTGATAAATGGAGTCCGAAGGACGGTTGGGCCGGGAAGCAAGACTTTCTCGTGGAACAAACGTAGAACTCAAGATAAATGCAAAACAATAGGAGAAGACCCATCATGAGCGAATCTAATGAAAAAAGCACGTCGCGTCGTGAATTTTTGAAGAACACCGGACGCCTTGCCGCCACCTCGGCTGTAGTGGCTGGCATTGCCCCGCGAATCCATGCAGCGGGCAGCAGCACCGTCAATGTGGCCTTGATCGGTTGTGGCGGTAGAGGCACCGGGGCGGCGGCGAACGCCCTGTCGGTCAACAACGGCCCGACCAAACTCGTCGCCATGGGCGATGTCTTCGAGCAACGCCTTAAAAGCAGTTACGCGAATTTGAAGAAAGAGCACGCCGATAAGATGGACGTACCCGAGGATCGCCGGTTCGTGGGCTTCGACGCCTACAAGAAGGCGATGGATTGTCTAAGACCGGGTGACGTTGCGATCTTCGCGACGCCTCCGGCGTTTCGCTGGGTGCACTTCACGTATGCGATCAAGAAGAATCTCAATGTCTTCATGGAAAAGCCCGTTACCGTGGACGGCCCGACCAGCCGGCGGATGTTCAAGCTCGGCAAACAAGCCGACGCCAAGAACCTCAAAGTAGGAGTGGGTTTGATGTCCCGCCACCAACGGTCACTCGAACAACTCTACAAACGAATCCGAGACGGCGAAATAGGCGACATAATCCTGCAGCGCGGCTACCGGATGCACGGCCCGCTCGGTTTCTTCTCTTCGCTGCCCAAACCGCCCGGCATCAGCGACCTGATGTATCAGATCCAGCGCTTCCACAGTTTTCTCTGGGCCAGCGGCGGAAATTTCAGCGACTTCAACATCCACATAATAGATCACCAATGCTGGATGAAGAACGCATGGCCGGTCAAGGCCCATGCCGTGGGCGGTCGCCATTATCGTCAGAGTCCCGAAGGCGTCACTTACGTCGATCAGAACTTCGATACGTATTCGGTGGAATACACATTCGCCGACGGCAGCAAGTTCTTCATGGATGGGCGCTGTATCCTGGGTTGCCACGAGATTTACTCCAGCGCCGCGCACGGCAGTAAAGGCATGGCAATCGTCTCGAAGAGCGGCGACTGCGGGATGCCCTCCAGCACCTACAAGGGCCAGAATCCAACGGACGCAAACATGATCTGGGAATCCAAAGTAAAGCCGGCCGAGAGGAGTCCGTATCAGAACGAATGGAACGACCTGATGGACGCCATCCGCAACGACAAGCCCTACAACGAAACCGAGAACGGCGTCCAAACCAGCCTCGTGACGAGCATGGGCCGCATGGCCGCACACACCGGCCAGGAAATCACCTACGACCAAATCCTCAACTCCGATCATGAGATGGCGCCCGGTCTGGACAAGTTGACGGCGGATTCTCCCGCGCCTCTGCGCTCCGACTCGAAAGGCAGATACCCCGTTCCACAACCCGGCATTGTCAAGGACCGCGAATACAGAGACTTCGCATAACAAATCATCACCGTGAACGGTAGGGTGGGCTTGAAGCCCACCGATCAACTAGTGGGGCCAGCCCCACCCTACCTGTTCCGGGCATTTCAGACAACCTTCCCGCAGGCTTCAAAGTCTTCCAAAAACAACTTGAATCGGACTGGGCAAGACAGTATCATGGTTGGTCGGTACGGCAGGATTCGGGCAAAATTCAGCCAGACGGCATTCATGAGTACGTTACAGTCGATTTCAGGGAAGACTTCGGTCTCAATGAAACAGGAGATACTTTTTCGCAAATGAAACATCGAAAAGGAGAGAATATGGCAAGTTCAAATGAATCGGGTAAGGACCCGGGAACATCACGTCGTGAATTTCTGAAAAATACAGGCCGGATTGCCGCGACCTCAGCCTTTGCGGCGGGGATCGGCTCAAGCGTCTATGCGGCCGGCAGCAGCGAGATCAAGATCGTCCTGATA
Organism: Planctomycetes bacterium B3_Pla; assembly: GCA_005223045.1. Classification (GTDB taxonomy): domain Bacteria; phylum Planctomycetota; class Phycisphaerae; order Sedimentisphaerales; family Anaerobacaceae; genus SG8-4. The sequence continues at coordinate 161,443 of NJBM01000013.1, forward strand.
GGCTGCGGCGGGCGAGGCACCGGTGCGGCAACGAACGCCCTTTCCGTCGAAGGCTGTCCGACCAGGCTCGTTGCGATGGCCGACGTGTTCGAGGATAAGCTGTCTCGCAGTTACAAAAATCTCAAGAAACGGTTCGGTGACCAGGTTGATGTACGTCCTGACCACAGATTCATCGGCTTCGACGGCTACAAGAAGGCGATGGATTCTCTCAAACCGGGTGATGTCGCTATCTTCGCAACACCGCCGGCGTTCCGATGGGTGCATTTCACCTACGCCATCAAGAAGAACCTCAACGTGTTTATGGAGAAGCCGGTAACGGTGGATGGTCCGACGACTCGCAGGATGATCGAGTTGGCCGCGCAAGCGGACAGGAAGAACCTCAAGGTTGGTGTTGGGTTGATGATCCGCCACTGCGCGGGACGAAAGGAACTCAAACGCCGAATAGACGATGGCGAGATCGGCGATATTGTCTCAATGAGAGCGTATCGTATGGGCGGTCGGGCATGCGCGACAGGTCCGAAACCAGACGGCATGAGCGAGTTGATGTACCAGATCCGCAAGTTCCACAGCTTCCTCTGGGCCAGCGGCGGCATGTACCACGACTACTACATCCACCAGATCGATGAGTGTTCCTGGATGAAAGGCGGCTGGCCGATCGAGGCCTATGCTTCGGGCGGACGTCATTATCGCGGCGACGCGGTCGATCAGAATCTCGACAACTACTCGGTCGAATACGTCTATCCGGACGGAACCAGGTTCTTCTACTACGGCCGGGCCATGCAAGGCTGCAAGGGCCGATTCGACAGCTACGTTCACGGCACTAAGGGCGTCGGCGTCGTCTCGACGAGCAGTCACTATCCCGGCAAAGTCCGCACGTACAAGGGCCACAACATGACCAGGGAAAATCGAATCTGGGCCTTCCCACAGCCCGAGCCAAGCCCGTATCAGCTCGAATGGGACGACCTGATCGACGCTATCCGTCAGGACAAGCCCTACAACGAGGCCAAACGCGGCGCTGAGGCAAGCCTGGTAAATACCATGGGCCGGATGGCAGCCCACACGGGCCAGGTCATCACCTTCGAGCAGGCAATGAACTGCCCGCATGAGTTCGCTCCCGATGTGGACAAGCTCACGCTGGATTCGCCGGCTCCTTTGCGTTCCAACTCTAAGGGTGAGTATCCTGTCCCGCAACCGGGTATCCTCAAGAACCGCGAATACAAAGAATTTGCGTAGTTATCGACATGGTTTAGGAGTGTGTTATATGTTGTCATCCGAACGTATTTTCAATGGGGCGGCAGGAAAATGTTGCAGGCTGAACGTCAGAATTGGATTTGTGGCGCTCCTGGTTGTTGGTCTCGTTGTCTTTTGTGCCCCCGATGCCCCCGGCAAGGGTAAAGCCGCAAAGGCATATACCGAAACTGTTACGACCAAAAACGGCGAGAAACTCTCGTTCAATATGGTCCTCGTGCCGGGCGGAACGTTTGCGATGGGCAGCTCGCCGGACGAGCCAGACCATGCGGACGATGAAAGCCCGCAGCACGATGTGCGGCTCGATCCGTTCTACCTCTGTACAACTGAAACCACGCTCGAGTTTTTCATGGCTTACTACCAGGAAACGGTCACTGCAAAGAAAGAATTCGAAGGTCTGCAGGAGACGAAGGCAGACTCCGAGGCGGCTGGCGACGTTGACGCGGTTTCCAGTCCCACGCCAGTTTACGGCGACCTTTCGATGGGCTACAGCCCAAAGCACCCCGCTATCGGGATGACATGGCACAACGCGACGAACTTCTGCAAATGGCTCTCGAAAAAGACCGGCAGGAAGTATCGCCTGCCCACCGAGGCCGAATGGGAATATGCCTGCCGGGCGGGGACCAAGAACCTGTTCGGCTCGACAAATGCCGCCAAGCAGGTCAAGGATTACGCCTGGTATGAAGTCACAGCCGATAGTGAAACCTCCGAGGTGGGCAAGAAGAAACCTAACGCCCTGGGGCTGTACGATATGCTGGGCAATGTTCGCGAGTGGGTGTCCGACTTTTACAGCCCCACCGCTTACAAGGAAGCCGCCAAAAAGAGTCCGGCGGTGAATCCGAAAGGTCCGAAGACGGGCCAGGTACATGTCGCTCGCGGCGGCAACTATAGTTCTTCCGTGAAGGACCTGCGCTGCGCGGCCCGGGCGTTTGAAAAGAAATGGTGGCGCATGGGGGACCCGCAGATACCGAAAAGCAGATGGTGGCTGCCGGAGATGGACATCATAGGCTTTAGGGTAGCCAGGTCCGTCGAGAAGAAGGATTAGAATACGCCAAACACGACAAATTTCAAGAAGGAGATATCATGGCACGTTCAAATGAGTCATCCAAAGCCGCCGGTACGAGCCGGCGTGATTTCCTCAAGGCTTCGACCGTAGCGGCCTCGGCTGCCGTATCGGGCGCGCTGGACATCAATCGCAGCGTCTTTGCCGCAGGCAGCGACAAGCTCCGCGTCGGCATGATCGGCTGCGGCGGGCGCAATACCGGCGCTGCCGCCCAGGCCTTGACGGCCGACTCCGGTGCTAGGCTCGTTGCAATGTGCGATATCTTCATGGACCGTGTCAAAGCCAAACGCAACATGCTCAAAGAGCAGCAGAAAGGCCAGGTCGTAGTGGACGACGACCATTGCTTCGCCGGCTTCGATGGCTACAAACACGTAATCGAGGCTTCGGACGTGGTGGTGATAGCCAACGCGGCCAAATTCCACCCGCTCCACACCATGACCGCAATCAAAGCCGGCAAGCACGTTTTTGTCGAGAAACCGCACGGCATCGATCCGGCCGGCGTCAAGCTCCTGCAACGTGCAGCAGAACTGGCGAAGCAGAAGAAACTATGCCTGGTCTCGGGCCTGCACAGCCGATACCACGCCGGGTACGCCGAAACGGTCCAGCGAATCCAGGATGGCGCAATCGGCGATGTAATTGCGATTGAAGAAAACTTCCTCCGCGGGCCTTACGGCGTGATAGATCGCAAGCCGGGACTCTCTGAGGTCGAGTGGCAGTGCAGCACGCAGTACCACTTCCGCTGGCTCTCCGGCGACGACGTTCCCCAGTCGCTGGTGCACAACATGGACCGCGCCAGTTGGGTGCTGCGCAATGAAGTCCCCATCAAATGCCACGGCCTGGGCGGACGCTCCTCGATGACCGAACCCATCTACGGCGACGTATTCGACCACCACTCGGTCGTGTACGAAATGGCAGACGGCGTGCGCATCTACGCTTTATGCCGCACGACGACCGGCTGCCACAACGACTCTTCCAGCACCGTCCTCGGCAGCAAAGGCAAGGCTTCCGTTACCGGCAGCCGGATTTGGGGCGAGAACAAATGGGAATGGAATGGCAGATGCAATCCCTACCAAATCGAGCACGATGTGCTTTTTGCGGCGATTCGCTCGGGCGAGCCGGTCAATAACGGCCGCTACATGACCCGCAGCACAATGACCACCGTGATGGGCCAGATTTCCTGCTACACCGGCGAAGAAATCACCTGGAAGCGGATCAACAACTCCGACTTCTACTACCCGCCCAGGCCGGAAGATTGCCACGACGGCATGGAACCGCCCGTAAAGACCGGCGCCCACGGCAGCTACCCTGTGCCCAAGCCCGGCTTCACAAGATTGCTCGAAGCCTGAGAATGTCATTGCGAGCACCTGACCTGATTCTCAGGATGTATAGAGAAGAAAGCAGCCCACTCCTGTCATTGCGAAGGAGCCCTTCGGCCAAGCTCAGGACAGGCTCCGCGACTGCGGCAATCTCAATCCCCACGCCGCAAAGAGAAGTCTATTTTCTTAGGAGCGAAGCGAAGCAATCTCAAAGACGGCGATGGCTTTTTCTGTCCGTCACGGAGGAGATTGCCACGGCCCTTCGGGCCTCGCAATGACATTCTGCAAAGCCTTTCAACAGGGCATTAGCGGCTCCAAGGCCCCACAGAACGGGGCTTTTCTCCCCCGCCATCGTGGTTTTTCAGGAGTTAGCCTTGGCATTAGATCGATAAAAACCCTGTCTTTTTTTCTTTTTTTCTGGCTTTTTCGATTTGAGCGTGTTAAATTAGGTAAAATATTTAGGAGCGGTGGTGGAAAGCCTGGAGCAAGTCAACTCAAGCTTTCCCCCTTAAATAACCGGCCGTTTGTAAAACGAGCGCTGGGATGGGCGCAGCCGGATAGCTATATGCAGTGCGTGCGCCCAAGTGATAACGGCATAATGAAGAAGTAAGGCTTTCTTGCGAAATGGCAGGGGAGAAAGGAGGTACACGGGTAAAAAATTTCTGTAATCAGACGGACCTAATTCGTATCGAAGGACGAGCAGTAAATAAGAAGTTTCAAAAATCGTACTCAAGGAGAAGATGTAATGAAAATCAAAAGAGCAATCCTAATGTTAACGGTCATAGCTTTACTCGTGGCCATCCCGGTGTTGGCAAAGCCGCCAGGCTCGTTAGGCCCACCGACCCTGGAGAGTATCGTCGTAACCACAGCAACTATAGACGAAGTTGATGATGTCGATGTCTACTTTCTTGACTGGACAGACGTGGAGGGAGCAGATAAATATTCTGTGGATATAGAAGCTACGGCCACATACGACACCGGAGAGGTAGACGAGGATGAGGTACCCATCATGGCTACTGTAGAGGTCTCAGCCAGCTTCGGAACAAGTGACCGACTTGATGGTGGTGATATGTCAGATAGTGATTTGAACATACCTGTATCAGACGTAGAGGCTTTATTAGCAGAACTTGATGCTGCCCTTGCAGCCGCCCTTGCAGCTGCGGAACTTGACCCGGAAACCGAAGCCACCGTGGAAGTTACAGCAAAGGTCAAGGCTTTGGATCCAAGCGTTAAACCCACTAAGAGGCAGAATAATCCGTTCTCAAACTCATTGCCTTTGCCGTAAGAGCTATAGTACAGACGAATTTGTTTGCTAAACTAACGCGGGGCTGCTTTTGAGAGCGGCCCCGTTTTTTATTTATGTGAGCATCCTGCTTAATAGCAAGTCTCTTGCGGGGAAACACGCTATCCGCTCTACGCAATACGAGCCTGAAAAGCTGCTTCTTGGCCGTTATTATCCGTTCGTGCAAAAGAAAGCCGTCGTTTTAGGACTTTCTTGTTGATGTCAACACCATAGAGCAGTATAATCGCAGTGCTCTGGAGAGTAGGATGAGAAAAGCATGCATGGTGGCAATTCCAGCTTTTCCCCGTTGAAAGATCGGCTGTTTGCAGCGCAATTATCAGTACGTGGATGGCCGGATAATAACGGGCGGTTCGTGCGCCCGGGTGATAACGCATAAATAAAAAAGTGATGATTGTTTGCCAGATGGCGGGGAGAAAGGGGACGAAAAGCAGGAGAAGGAATGTGAGACAATCAAACGGATTTAGCCTTGCAGTAAAGGACCAGGGAGAATTCACATAAATTGCTTGCTGAGGGTCCGCAGCAGAAAATAATGATGACGTTTTAAGGATACACAAAATGAAAAACACCATGTTGTTATTAGTCGTTGTCGCGGCCCTCATCATGACGCCGGAGACCCACGGTGCCGTGACGGCATTCGATACCGAAGCAGATTACAATGCTGCGACAGGACCTCAAATCTTCCTCATCAACTTCGACGGAAATCCACCCGGAGGTACATTAGCTCTTGGCAGCTCCTTCAGTGCAGCAGTTACCTTTGGGTCACCTGAGGCTTCCGATCCTACACAAGTAGTGTGGAACAGCAACGCGATTACTGACGCCGGATCGACCACGGCTCCCAATTTTGTTGGGCCAATGGACGGCATATTCACCGACCCGGTCTATGCCTTCGCCCTGCTCTTTTCAAGTGCCGGTGAGGCGCAGACAGTTAGCCTATATGACGAAGGCGCTGCTCTTATAGACACCGTAATAGCATCAAATCCTTCGGGTTTCTTTGGTGTGGTTTCTGATACGCCCGTGAAGTCGTTCTTTATTGACAACGGTAACTTCCCGGATGGGACGCCGGATCGATTCTTTATTGACGACTTTCGAGCCAATGAACCTCTGATTATTAACGTCAGCGTTGATATCAAGCCCGGCTCGTGTCCGAATCCATTCAACGCCAAGAATAAGGGCAGCGTGCCTGTGGCCATCGTTGGTGCAGAGGACTTTGACGCGACCACGATTGACCCGGATACAATTACTCTGGCAGGCGTTTCTCCTCTCACATGGGCGTATGAGGACTCAACACAGCCTGAAGGAGATCCCGAGAATTGCTACAACTGCTTCGACGCGGACGATCCGGACAATCTCAATTGTGACCTAATCGACGCTACTGATCCGGAAAATCCCATCCCCGGTACGGATGGCGTCTTAGACTCCTATTGCGGAGATGGATTCCTGGACCTGGTTTTGCATTTCGACGCACAGGAATTAGCCGATGCAATAGGTGAGGCAGAGCGTGAAGAGTGTGTTGTGTTGGAGCTTGTAGGACTAACGCTTGACGGTGTTCCTGTCGTGGGCAGCGATTCAGTGGTTATAAAAACGAAGATCAAATAAGGTCTGCTCCATCGAGGAACTTTATTAAGTAAGACAAACGACATACAGAGTAATTCAAAAATTTAGGCTGTATGAGTCGTTAACAAAAAGGGGATGCTTCCCAATGAGGCATCCCCTTTCCTTTTTTGGGCTGCCGCCGAATAGCGGCCGGATTACTTTTGATGACTACAGAGAAGCTTCGCGTACTTCTTGTCGCATAAGAGAACGTGATTAGTCAGTCACTTGCCTCTGAGGTGGAAAAAAGGTACAAGCAGACTATGAAGCCCAGGATTATGCTTGTGAATCCGCCGATCTACGACTTTGCCGCGTATGATTTCTGGCTCAAACCTTACGGGCTGCTGACCGTTGCTGGGTATCTGCGAGGAAAGGCCAATTTCAAACTGTTCGATTATCTCGACAGGCAGGCCCCGTTCGTAGCCGGGCGGGAAAAGCTCGCATCCGACCGCTGGGGCAGGGGCCGGTTCTATTGCGAGAACATCCCGCTCCCGTCCGCCCTGGAAGCGATTCCTCGGCACTTCCGTCGGTTCGGCCTGCCGCGCAGCATGTTCACCGATTTTCTGGCAAGTGAAGGACCTTTCGATTTTGCGCTCGTCCAGACAACAATGACCTATTGGTACAAAGGGATTGAGGAAGTCATCGAAGACATCCGCACGGTTTCACCTGAGGCAAAGATCGTGTTGGGCGGCAACTATGTAACGCTTTGCCCCGACCACGCAAAAACGTTGGGGGCCGATCTCCTGGTGCAGGGCGCAGATTTGAAACCGCTCTGGGAATTTCTGCAAATCATGCCGGACGTGAAACAACCACCCCTGTGGCAGGCTTATCCGAAGCTGAACGTCGGCGTGCTAAAGGTCACTGACGGCTGTCCTTTCAACTGCACTTATTGCTCCGTGCCAAAAGTTTACGGCAAATTCAAGCCGCGACCGCTGGAGCATTCTTTGGCCGAACTGGAGCTTCTACGCCGGCTTGGGGCCGGGAACATCGCCTTCTACGACGACGCTTTGCTGTTCGATGCCGAGGCGGTTTTGATTCCATTCCTAAGCGAGGCGGCCAGGCGCAATGTTGAAGTGAACTTCCACTGCCCGAATGCGCTCAATGCTCGTTTTATCACCGCAGACCTGGCCGACCTCATGGTGCGGGCCGGCTTCAAGACTTTCTATTTAGGTTTTGAGAGCGCTTCGGCGGATTGGCAAAAGCGCACAGGCTCAAAAGTATTCTCCGACGAACTCGCACAGGCAGTCGGGCATCTTATCCGTGCCGGCGCCGAGCCTGTAAACATCACCGCCTACCAGATCCTCGGCCACCCTCATATTGACATCCAGGAACTCGAAGCCTCGATGCGTTTTGTAAACAGCCTCGGTATTCGCGTAATGTTGGCCGACTTTTCCCCGATCCCCGGAACCCCCGACGGCGAATACTGCCGCAAGTGGGTGAACATGGACGAGCCTTTGATGCACAACAAGACTGCCTTCCCAATTATCCTGCTGGGCTTCGACGAGACAAACCGTCTCAAAGACCTCCAGCACAAGCTCAATCGTTCACTGCCTGCTGCCGGCCCGCGTTGATTTTGCCGGCGCAGACTGTTATACTCGCCCATCTGTATGGGCAAGCACGTACACATTAAATCGTTCGGGTGTCAGATGAACAAGCTGGATACCGCGCTGGTTCGCTCTGCACTTGATGAAGCCGGTTTTTCGCTGACCGAGAAGGTCGGGGACGCCGATGTCGTTTTGATAAATACCTGCTCCGTGCGCGAACATGCCGAGCAGCGTGTACTGTCGCATCTGGGACACTTAAAACATATCAAGAAGTCCCGGCCCGATCTGGTGGTCGGCGTCATCGGGTGTATGGCGCAGCGGCTCGGCGACGAGCTGCTCGAACACGAAGCAGTCAATATTGTCTGCGGGCCGGCGGAAATACCACAGATAAGCGAGCTGATAACGAAGGTCATGCAGGACGGCAAGAAGAGCCTGGCGGTCACGGCAGGAATCCGCCGGAAAGCTCCGGCAGAACGAAGCCATGCTCTCGAAGAATTCGAGGCCGCCTACGGGATTGAGGATGGACGCATTCCGGCCCAGGCTTTCGTCCGTGTCATGCGGGGCTGCAACAATTTCTGTTCGTACTGTGTTGTGCCCTACGTGCGTGGGCCTGAGATTTCACGTCCGCCCGAGGCGATAATCGAGCAGATAAGAAAGCTTGCGGACCACGGAACCAGACAGGTCACGCTGCTGGGTCAGACGGTGAATTCGTACAAATACGAACAAGGCGACAAAACATGGTCTCTGGCGGATTTGCTCGGCGCCGCCAGTGACATCAACGGCATCGAATGGCTCAGGTTCGTCACCAGCTATCCGTCGGATGAGTTCTTCGACGAGATTATGCAGATCATGGCCGATTCGCCGAAGGTCTGCAACTACTTGCACATCCCCGCACAGAGCGGCTCGGACAAAATCCTGCGTGCGATGAATCGCAACTATAGCTGCGAGTGGTACCTGGAGCTGCTCGATAGAGCCAGGGCAGTTGTGCCGGGCATCTCGATAGCGGGCGACTTCATCGTCGGCTTTCCGGGCGAAACCGAGGAAGATTTCCAGGCAACCGTGGATTTGCTCAGAAAGGCCTGGTACAAGAACGCTTTCATTTTCAAGTATTCGCCCCGGCCCGGCACGAGATCGGACAAGAGATTGCAGGATACCGTGCCGGCCGAGACAAAACAAAGGCGAAACGTCGAGCTTCTTGCCGTGCAGGAAAAGATAAGCGATGAACTCAGCAGGGACTTCCTGGGCAGGCGGGTGAAGGTTCTGGTCGAAGGGCCGAGCAAGAAGGCGCATCTGAATTCCGCCGACGCCGCGGACAATCCGCAGTTGGCGGCCCGGACTGCAACGGATTACATAGTCGTCTTCAACGGCCCGGAATCGCTCGCCGGCCGGTTCGCGGACGTGAAGATCATAAGGACCAGCCCCCTCACGCTATTCGGCGAACCGGTCTAATGCACTCCAAACAAGGCCGGCGGTATTTCACAAGGTTTGTGTTACTCTGTCACCTTCAACGTCGCTTTACGCACTGAGAAATGGTCATCTCCTGAAAAGACCAGGTGGCATGTTCTGCCGTCGTCGCTGATCCACCTGGTGGGAAATGAGTTCGTCTCACCCGGCCCGACGTCCCATTCTACGGTGTAGAATACCGTCGTCCAGGGCCCCCACGGTTCCGGAGCGTCATAAATGCCGAAGCCGCCCTGGAAGCGCATGCCCTGCGGGTGTTTACTGGTCGGCAGGACCTGGCACCAGAGATACCTGTTGAGCCCCGCGTTGTAGCTGACCTGTGAGCGATAACAGTTGCCGGGGTTGGTGAAGACCGCCCCCCTTCGACGGATGTTCTCCGTCCAAGCGGGGCGGCCTGAGTCGTCGAGGCCCTTGAAAAATTCATAGGCGCTTCGATTTCTTATCTCGCTTTTCGGCACGCGCGCCATGACCATTTCATCCGCCGGGTCATAAGCGGTTTCTGCATTGTGCGAATAAATGTAAACGAACCGGTCTCTCGCACCGGCATAGTTCCTGCCGAAGTTAAGAAATGCAGGTGCGCCGAAACCCGCCTGGAATTTCCAGTTGCACCACGTCCAGCTTTTGCCGTGATCGTTTGACCAGGCAACCTGAGAATTGCCCGTATTTCGCACCAGCATGTACAGCACACCATCGACCATGAGCATCCCGCTGGCCTTCGCTCCGTTGGCGCCTTGTCCGATACGTTCGCCTGTTTCCGTGCGCACGTTGACGCCCTGAAAATCTGTTGGCGAACCGATAATTTTCACAATGCCGAGACTGAGCTTTTTTTTGGTCTTAGGCTCGAATCCCCAGCCGTCCCCATAGGCCGAGTATAGATTGCCGTCGTCGGCCCAGGTAATTGGCCAGTTGTCGCTGCCGGAGGCGCGGCGAATGATTGTCTCGACAGGCGCCCATTCAATACCCTTTATCATCGGGCTTGGAGGATAGGGAGCACCTCCCTGCCCATGTAAGGCTGTAGGGGCGGCCCTATGTGGCCGCCCTTCTTTGCCGATGCAGTGAAGATTCTTTGCAGTGCGGATGAACAGGCGGCCATTGGCAACGGCGATAGACGACTGTATGGGGGTTTCGTCTGTTTTGGTCTCGAAGAGGATTTTGAACTCGTCGCCGCCCGCGGCCAGCACGATGATTTCGCCGGTTTCGTTTATGCAGTAAAGTTTACCGTCGGCGCCGGTCAGAGAGGCGCGCCAGGGACCTCGGCCTCCGATTTTGCCCTGCCAGAATTGCCTGCCGGTTTTCGGATCGAGACACGTCACCACTTTGCCGTTCTTGATACCGTCCAGCACGTACAGACGTCCCCGGTAGAAAAGCGGCGTGCTGCAATCAGGGACCGGGGTGTCAAATTCCCAGACTATGCGAGCCCCAGACGGATTATCCTGACCGCCCGGCTCGACGACGAAAACACCATTGTGCTTGTGTCGTGTGCCGAAGATCAGTCCATCGCCGGCGACCAGCGAGGGAATGACCCTTGAGTCCCGGACTTTTGCCGTCTGATACTCGAAACGCCACAGTTCTGTTCCGGTATCAGGATCGTGTGCCGTGATGAAATCGGCGCCGGTATTTAGAATTTCAGTCCGCCCGGCACGGACGAACGGAATAGGCGTGCTGTACGTCTCCATGCCCTCGTCAAAAGCATTGGTTGGGCGAGGCTGTTTCCAGAGCGTTTCGCCTGTCTGCGGGTCCAGCGCCATCATATATGAATCGAGAGGCCCGTCGGCTTCGGGGCGCTGATAGGGTTTGACCCGGCGGATCACGAGGATAAAGAGTTTGCCTCCGTATAAAAAAGGACTGGAGCTGTAGCCGAATTTAAGGGCGAGATTGCCGTACTCGGTTTGAATGTTGCGCGACCATAGTTCGTTGCCTTCGTAGTCGAAAGCGACCAGGTCGCCGCTGCCATAGAGGAAAAAGACGTTCTCTCCGTCGGCTACGGGCGAAGGCGAGGCCATGTTGTTGCGGGGGTATCTGCGCGAGTCCGACCCGATAGGTCTTTCCCACAACTTCCTGCCATCCCGGGTGTCGAAGGACAGAGCGACGAAGCCGGGGCCTTTACCGACCATAGAACTGACGAAGATCCTGCCGTTGCAGATCACCGGTGTAGCGCCGCTGGGACCGGGCAGCGGGCTGATCCAGACGACGTTTTCAGTCTCGCCCCAGGAGTCGGGCAGATCTGTTTCGTCGGTAGAACCGTTGAAGAACGGCCCTCGCCACTGGGGCCAATCAGTGGCCCGGATGCAGGCAGGCATAACCAACGTTGCCAAAATCACCCAAAGATAAATTCTCTCTTTCATTTCCTGCCGGCCCTTTTGAGAAACTCGCGACGATTCATACCTTCACGTTGCCTTTGGACAAGGCTGTCTTTCATAATGATTCCTCCCTCATAAGAACCGTTCGCTATTTTTCCTTTACCAGCAAAATCCAGTCGTTTCTGTCGGCGGTCTTGAAAGTCTGAGGAGATTTTTCGATTTTGCCCGCGTCGAGCCAGCCGCCCGTTCGGGGGTGGTACCAACGAGCGGCCAGGCCTTTTCTGAGCGATTCCGTTTTCAGAGTGACCGAGCCGCCTTCCGGCAGATAAGCTACTGCCAGATCGCCGGCTTTTGACCTGGCGGCTGCGATAAATTTCGAGGCGTCTTTCCTGCCGGGCTGTTGAGCGAGAAGCTCCGGCGCCGGGACCAACTCCCACCATTCGATTGACTTGAAGAATTGGTGCAGGTACTTCATGCTAAACGCGCCGGGCAGGTCCTTTGCTACATGCCAGGGCGAGCCAAGCCCGGTGCTGATGTGATCGGCGGGCGCCTGGACTTTGGTGTGCCAGCCCCAGATTCCCTGTCCGCCGTAGGTGACACCTGCCGGCGGAGAAACCAGAAGGCTCCAGTATGCGGCCCGGCGGACCGAATGGTCGTTGTGGACTTTGCGATGGGTGTAGCCGTTATGTGCTTCGTAGTTAGGTTCGATATTGATAACAGGCAGGTTCGGTTTGTTGTTCCACTCTGTGGCGGGCGGTCCCTGGTTGAGCCAGCGGAAGGTTTTTTCGTCGTCGCCGTGTCCGCTTTGGTAGCCAACGAAGCTGAACCACGGTTCGTTACGGAATTCCCTGCCGACCCAGCTTTTGCCACCGGGATGCATCGTCGCCAGGCGATGTTGATCTTTATGAAAAACGGCCCTACCGACTCGGTGCCACGTATTGCCGCCCTCGCCGCTGTATTTACCGTCACCACCGAGAAACCATATCACTTGGTGGGCGCCGTACCGGGCAATCATATACTCGGCCAACGCGATCTTCTGATCTTCCGGAAGAAAATAGCCCGGATTGTCATTGCCCCGGATGGCCCAGAGCAGGACGGGCACAGCGACAAGCCCGGAGTTGTTTATAGCGTCAACGTACCTGTCAAGCCGCTGGAAAAACGCCGGATTTACGGCGACTCTTTCTTTGCCCGTAAAAGTGAGATTGCCTTCGGCATCCGTCTTTGCCATGCGCCATTGCGTCATGACGAACTGAATCGCAGTGAATTCTTTGGCGACTCGGTCCTTGAGGAAAACGTTCCAGTCATCTATGTCCGAAAGCAGCGGGCCGCACCAAACCGTATCCGATAAGAAGAAGAAAGGCGTGCCGTCGGTATGTTCGATGTAACGCCGACTGTCGGACAGACGCAGCTCTCCGTGGCGAAATAAGGAAAGATCGCCTTGATATTTCCGACACTGAAACAAACCGGTCTGGTTGTGAAGGCCTTTGTTGGCCTTGTCCGAACAGGATGTTTTGTATGTCCACCCGCCCAGCCGATCGGGCGAGAAACGCACGCGCCATCTCATACCTTCATCCCAAAAAGCAAGCACAGTCCTCTTATCGCCGTTCGGTGAAGTAAATTCCACTTTCACCTTAACGTCCTGTACCGGGTTGCCATAGTCCTTTGTGCTCGTAAGGGAATCCTCGAAGCGAGTCCATTGTTCAACGGCATTATCTGCGGCCGGCGCAGAGGTGTCGCAGCAGAGCATTAGAAGAAATCCTGCGGTGATGGCGGACAGAGAGGAATTGATGCGTTTCATTATCGCCTCCTTGGATCGAATTGATTTATTGTGCGGATGCCTTCACTGCGTAGAGGTTCTTCATCGTCGCGACGTAAAGAACGCCGTTTGCAGCTATGGGTGTGCCATGTATGGGGCTGTCCAGCGTGATCGAGCTGATGATCTCTTTTTCTTTGCTCGCGGCAAGCACCCAGAAATCCCGCTTTCGCGTTCCGATATAGACTTTTCCGTCGGCTACAAGCGTAGAAGCCCACATGTCTCCTTTGGTCTTGTGCGTCCAGTACGGCTTGCCTGTCTCGGCATCCACGCAGTGAATTGTTTTTCCACAATCGGCTACGAAAACAAGCCCGTCATAGATAGCCGGCGTGGAGCAGCAGTGACGCTCGACCGGATAGGACCAAATCTCGGCAGAGTTCGTAATATCGCCGGTTCCGCTCGGATCGAAGCACTTGAGCCATGCCTGATGCTTGCCCCACCAGATGTCACCTCCATAAGTAACATAGATGCGGTTGTTGTGAAACACCGGCATGCTCTTGATGTTGCTCGGACTCTCGTTGCGGTTTCGTATGTACTGGTGCACATTTTCCTTCGGCGCCGCCGGGTCGCAATCGAAGCGCCAGACTCTTTTTAGCTTTTGCACGCCCTCCGGGGCGGGATTCGACTTTACCGTATCGAAGGCGTAACAGACGCCGTCGCCGCCGCAGAAGAATACCAGGGTCCGGCCGTTGATCCTGCCCAGTGCCGGCGACGACCAGGTTGAGTGGAATATCCGGGGGCTGATTTGCTCGTCTTCCTTAGCAACGAGCCGCCCGGTTGTCTTGTCGAGAACGATCAAACCCGGGGCTTCGGTTGCCGGGATATGCGTGTGTTTGTCGTTAAGACCGTTACTCGTGTTGACATACAGAAAATCCCCGTGCAGGAGAATCGAGCAGTGTGCCGAGTCATGCTGATGGACGCCCAGCTCCGCTCGCATGTCGAAAAGCCAGAGAATGTCGGCGTCCGTGGCGGCAACCTCAATCGGTTCTTCCCCGGGTGCAGTCATGTGCCGGCTCTCTTCACGGTACGGCCCGTCGTTGCCGTTTGCCTGGCCGTTGAGATCAAGGCACATTACTTCGCCTCGATTGCTGACGGTATAAACCCTTTGCCCTTCAACCGTCGCTGGCGAACAAATGCCCGATTTGGGCCAATCCCGATAGAGCATGGGATCCAGCTTGGGGACAACAAGCTGCCAGCAGAGGGCGCCGTCATTCTCGTCCAGACACAACAATACGCCGCGGTCCCCCTTGTGCCGGGGATCCCGGGGTTTTTCGTTGTTGGTGCCGATAAAGACTTTGCCGCCGGCTACTACCGGAGTGGAATAAGTTTCCGTGCCCAGCGGGGCGACCCATTTGACGTTCCTGCCTGTGGCCGGGTCGAAACTATCGGGCAGTCCGGTTTCTGCCGAGACCATGTTTCGGGAATATTTCTGACCCCATTGAAGCTGATCGGCAGCCGAAACCGGGCGGATCAGCGCCAAACCAAAGAACAAGGCCACGATCAGCAAACAACAAAACGGCCCCGCTGCCATTTTCTGTCGTTGGATTACTGTGTCAGGAAATGAGGACTCTTTCAACAACCCCACGGTCACCTGCTTTCGAGCAAGGAAGGTCTCTTGTCAGCTTCTGCGATACACCCCCAGCTTTTAACCCTCTTGCTATTCGGTCTTCACCTCTTCTGCTGTGGTTTCAGTTGCAGCTTCTGCTTCTGCTTCTTCTCCTGCCAGGGCTTCTTTTGCCTTTCGGCCGGCATGACTCTTGCGATGAGCGACCTTCGGCAGCCCGAGCAGGGAATCGTCCTCGGACCATCGCTCTTCCTCTTTTAATTTTTCAATACGTTCGGCTCGCGTCAGAACGTTTCGGTGCCTCGTAAGGGCGCCCTTGACCTTCAATGAACTATCAATTGACATTCAATAATTCTCCTAAGACTACTCAACTTTCTTGCCGTACGCATCTGAGAAAAGATGTCGTGCAAAACTATCAAAACCGGCCGGCGCCTCGTATTTAGCTCCGACCTCAATTATTTTGCGCAGGGCTTCATGGCCATCAGTCCCGGGTGTCGCCGGGTTATCATATCTTTCTTTCGTTTGCAAAAAGTAGCGGCCGCCTTCCGGCTTGATTTCAAGCTCAATGCCGTGCAGGGCAAAATAATCCTTCACCGGAGCCAAATCAGCCGACCTGTCAAGTTGCGCCAGAACAATCACGTTGCTGCCCATCGGTTTGGCGGGCTCGACTTCTTCTTCGCTCGGCGGGGCAACAACTTCCCGCTCTACAGTCTCACGCGGCGCCGCAGGCTCCATTATCCGGGCGGCCGCCCGCTGCGTTGCATCTTCCTGCTCTGCCTTCAATGGCTTTCCTTCTAATTCACCGGCCACCTGCGGCCGGGCCACAGAACCCTGACCAAGCCGATAAGAAGCCAGAACCATGAGGACAAAACCCAGCGCCAATGCGATCGCAAGCTGGTACGGCACCGAAAACTCGAACCTGCCGGCATTAAACTGCACCATCCTTGGCTTCTTCCACCACTGTGCCGCCATTTCCGGCTTCTCGCCGGCAAGCTTACTTTGCCCAATGCCCGGCCCATCTTCTTCAGTTTTTTTCGGGCGCAGTTGCTCCAGGCTTCCACCCTGACCGGGCTTGGCCCGAGCCTTGCTCATTACTTCATATAGAGCCTTTTTGCTCCGGTTTCGCGCCATAGCAGAGTCCGTTCAACTCGTCCAATATGTCCAATGACCCAGTATTATACTCCTGCAAGTTCAAAAAACAAGACAATTCCGCCAAAAGATTGCCTAATTTTCTGCGATATTTCGACCCTGACCTCCGGCGCCGGCATGAAATTACTGACGGCAAGAACGGAAATCCAAATCCAATATTGAGAATTTCACGGAGATTTGGTACTCTATATAGGCAAGGGCATCTGAAGGAAGTGGTTTCGCAAAGTCGAATGCAGAACACAAATAACATTCAATTGGCGGCGGTGGCCGTCGGTAAGTCGATCTTGCTTCGGCTGCCGGTGCTTGTCATCCTGTCGGTTGCATGGCCCGGGATCGGTAGGGCCGCATCGCAGATTATGCCGAGCCAACACGAAATAATTCCCATTCCACACCCTGTCACAAGCCTGTTGCGGTCGAAGGCCGTCCACAGAGAGTTAGGGCTCTCGGCAGTTCAGATCGGTGAGGCAGAGGAAGCGGTCGCCCAGATCGATCTGCCTCTGTGGCGATTGCGTGACTTGCCGGCCGAGAAGCGCAATGGAGACGCCGCCTCGCTGATCGGCCAGTTGAGGGCAAGACTCTCCGAACTGCTTTCGGTCCGGCAACTCGAGCGCCTCAACCAGATCGTATGGCAGGCCCAGGGAATCGAAGCCGTCCTCGATCCGCAAGTAGCGGCCAGGCTGAATCTGTCTGCCCAGCAAATCAGCAATATCGCCGCGTTGAGGGACGCATCATACAAGAAACTCACAGCGTTGCAGCGGAATACGCAGATACGTTCGGAATCGCAGAGAACCATTTACGTCCAGCAGTTGCAGGCCGAAGCCAGGCAAAATATCCTGGCTCTTTTGAACAGCTATCAACGGCAGACATTGACAGCGCTGACAGGACGTCCCTTTGACTTGTCAAGAGTCAAAAGCATCGCCTGCAAAGCTCCGGAGTTCGAGGTCGATACATGGCTCAACTCAGCGCCGGTCAAGCTGTCCGAACTCAAGGGCAAAGTGACGGTCGTCCATTTCTACGCTTTCGGCTGCGGCAACTGTATCCGCACGCTCCCGTATTACAATGACTGGCTCAGGCATTTTGACGCCGAGAGCTTTCGCGTTGTCGCAATCCACAGGCCAGAGACAAAGCAGGAGCGGGACATCGAAAAAGTCAAGGACAGGGCGGCAAAAGCCGGCATGGAATATCCTATTGCCATCGACAACAACAGCAAAGCCTGGCAGGCATGGGCAAACCATATTTGGCCCAGCATATACCTTATCGACAAAGACGGCTACATCCGATACTGGTGGTACGGAGAACTCAACTGGCAGGGCGCAGAAAGCGAAAAGTATCTGAGAGATAGAATCCACCAGCTTATAAAAGAACCTGACCACTGATGAAGACGGCTGCGCTGACCCTTCAGAAGGCCTTGACATCACAGGGGAGGCGCAAAAGAACCCCTACTCGGCAAGATGACTGGTAGTGGACGTTCGGCTGTGCAACTGCTTCTCAGGCTCGGTATGACCGGCTGCGTGCGGCTAAAATTCCTTGTATTTTCTCATCCACTCGGGCCAGGTGCTGGGTTGCACTCCGCCCGCGAGGGTCCAGCCGCCGACCTGGTTGAACGTTCGATGCCACTTGAGTTTGTATAGTTCCTTGAGATCAATCTCGCGAGCCGACCAGTCTAAGAACATGTGATTCACTCTGCCGTTCTTGTGCCGGTCGATAACGAAATGCTTCATTTCGTGGCCGGCGCCCGACCATTGACCGTGGAATTGAGGCGGAGCAATCCGGTTGGAATTCATGTTGCCGCTTTGATAGAAGGGCCCGCCTCCCCTCCACATTGCGTCGCCAAAGATCGGTATCTCATTTCCACCCCTGGCATCGGCGGTCTTCCAATTCCACTTGACAGGACGGCTCTGAATGGCGTCCTGACCGGTGCGCGAATTGAAAATCCAGCAATTTGCACCGTAGCTGGCCTCTTCCCGCCTGTTATCCATTCCGCCGGTCCCCATGATGTAGGTCCTGTCGAAGCTGCCGTAGTTGTTCATACCATCCAGCCGTTTTTTAGCGCTCGGGCACAGGAGGATACCCATTTTCGTCCTGTAGTAGGGCCGCAGCGCCACAATCCAGTTGCCGCGGGGCCAGCCGACGTTCCGCTGCTCCTCGCAGAAATAGCCGTCGTTGTCCTGGCAATACATGTTCCAGATCTGGGCCCATGAGTGCATGTTTGCCTTGCACGCGGATGATCTGGCCTGCTGCTTGACCCGCTGCAATGCCGGCATCAATATCGCCAGCAATAGCGCGATAATTGCAATAACGACCAGCAGCTCTATTAACGTAAAGCCTGTTAGATGTTTGGCGCCGCTTGAGTGTGTTGATTGTCGTGAGTTGACCATGTGTATGCCTCCAACAACTATTGAAACTGCGTTACCAATATGTCAGATGCGCTTAACGGATCTTGTGTTCTCGAAAACTCGTACTTCACCGATACCGTATCATACACCAAATCAGCTTTTTTCGCAAGAATAAAAGGCGAAAAGATAAAATAGCTTTATCCAGCTAAAGAATGGGCGCCCCGGACGATTATTTTGTTGCCGTCCGGTTTATATAAACCTGCCGATTAGCCGAAAGTGACTGTCTATCCGGAACCTTCAGGGGCAAATGACACTCCAAAGCGCACATTTTCGCCTCTCGCTGCTTGCCGAGGCTCTTGAAATTGGCTTTGATTGGCTTTGTTTTCCCCGTGTCCGGGGCGGGATAACTTTTGATAAACATCCTGTGCTAAAGATGTTACGCCTATTTGGGACGGAGAGAATTGGCTTTGTTTTGCGCAATTGGCAGTATTATCCGGATCGGCGGTATATTCCTGCTTGGCGATATCGTTGGCCTCCATTTTGCGCATCAGTTGGAGCTTCCTTAGCTTGGTCATTGTCTTATCCAGGCTTTGCTCGATCCGCTGTTCGTACATCAGCAGACGTTCGAGGACCCTTGAATGTGCGAAATCATCTATAGCGATACAGCCCAGGCCCTTATCCTCGTGATAGAATCTAACAATGTCCTGGGGCAGGGACATTTTGTAGCACTTATGATAAATCCTCTTGGGGCATCCGATCGCCGGGCCGGTTACCTCACGTCTTAAAA
>NJBM01000030.1 GCA_005223045.1 Planctomycetes bacterium B3_Pla
GTATAGGGCGTTTGATCGTTCGTTGCTGGACAGTCAGTTGCTGGCGAAGAGCCAGATTCTCGATGATCAAGTTGCTTCGGCTGACAAACAAGCCGCGTAATATGAAGAATAATGCTTTGCAGGTGCTTATGTCGGCCGACTTTTCCTGATTATGGTATTATTTCTGGTGGCAAAACAAGAGTTAGCGATTGTACGTAAGTTCTTACAAATCAACAAGGACGGAATTTTCGGGAGGCACAAGGATTAGCAAACCGTTGCCTTAAGCCACTCGGCCACCTCTCCAAGTACTCTAATATAATGCACTTATAGGATATTCAAAAAAACATGATTCTGATAAATTCCCGCTTACTTTACATAAGAGGGACCAGTTTTGCAAGAAAATTAAGGGCAAGCTATATTATTTTGGCACCGACAAGCAAGAAGCTTTGCAGCGATACCTGGAACAGGCCGCTTATCTACATGCCGGCAAAACCCCTACTGTTTCCCGTCAGCAGGATTGGCACAGGATGAGGCATTTGGTTGGAGAGGAGGCCTAAGTCTTTTCCTGGATGCAAATTGAACTTGGAGGATGGGTATGTCCATTTAACCCGGAAAGCCGCCACCGCTTGTCACGAGAACTCGTTCGGTTGAATCATTATGCTTTACCATACTCGCCTTTTCACTTCTAACTTTTAGATTTTCTTCCAGAAGTGTTTTCACAATCCGCTCAGCGGCACAGCCGTCCCAAAACGGTGGGATTTGAGGCTCTCGCCAATTACCGTTAATTGCCTGTCTGTATGCCTGGCTAATCTTATCAGGGTCGATGCCGACAATCCGGTTGGAGCCGATTTCTGCTGTGATAGGTCGCTCGGTGTTTTCGCGAAGAGTTAAACACGGAACTTTCAGAATAGTAGTTTCTTCTTGTATTCCCCCTGAATCAGTTAGAACCAATCGAGCAGAAGTCATTAATTTTAGGAAATCGAGATAACCTAACGGATCGATAAGTCGCAAATTCGGCAGTTCTTCAAGGCGATTGCCGAGATGAAAAGATGCCACATTTCGGCGGGTTCGCGGATGGATCGGAAAAATAATCGGCATATCGTTCTGTATGACCTCAAGAGCGTCGAGGATTCTGCCAAAAGTAATAGAGTTGTCCACGTTGACTGGACGGTGTAAGGTCAGAACGGCATAACCGTCGCCATTCAGGTTCAGTTGATCTAAAATATTTGACTTATTAGCTTTGGATTTGTTATTTAGCAAAGTGTCGATCATTACATTGCCAACAAGAAATATCTTCTCTTTTGAAATGCCTTCGCGGATGAGATTATCCACGCCGCTCTGCTCGCTACAGAAAAGAAAATCACTTAGGGAATCGGTCAAAAGACGGTTAATTTCTTCCGGCATCGAACGGTCGAAGCTGCGGAGTCCCGCCTCAACGTGAATAAGCTTTACACCCAGCTTCACTGCTACAAGGCCACAGGCAATTGTACTGTTGACATCACCAACAACGAGGACGGCATCAGGTTCATGTTCGAGGACAACGTGCTCGAAAGCTTTCATAACTTCAGCGGTCTGTACAGCGTGACTGGCCGAGCCCACTTCGAGATTAACATCCGGCTCGGGGATGCCCAATTGACGGAAAAACAGATCGCTCATTTTTTCGTCATAATGCTGGCCAGTATGGACCAAAAGCGGCTCTATAGCTTCTGAATTCCTGCAGGCCGTCATAATCGGGGCAACTTTCATGAAGTTCGGCCGAGCGCCTACGACGTTGATTATTTTCATAGTGTCATTCTCTTTCATTCTGGTCGATATCGAAGGCTTCGGGGGCCAAATCATAGCCGCGTCCTCTTGGCGCGGCTGTTTACTTGCAGGATTGCTAAAACGAACGATCGTGTCCAGGTAGTCATTTGCAAGACTATCGCGGTCATGATGTTTCTTGACATATTCGTAACCGGCTTGTCCAAGCGAGTGACACAACTGCCGGTCATTGGCCAGATTTTCGACTGCTTCAGTCAGTTGTTCGGCATTTTCCGGTTCTATGCATACTCCCGCATTGGCCTCTTTCAAGAACTCCGCAGCGTAACCCTCTACGCCCAAAATAATCGGTTTTGCCATAGCCGTGGCTTCAAATATTTTGGAAGGCAATACAGTCTTAAAAAGATCCCTCTTTTTTAGATGAACCAGGCACGCATCGCTGACCGAAACAATTCCGGGGATAAGGTGTCTATCCTGCCTGCCAATAAAGACAACATTATCAAGGTTCTCCTCAAGGGCCTGCCGCTGCAACTGTTCCTTCACGGCGCCGGCACCTACTAATAAGAATTTTATGTCATTTCTCCGGCTGTTCTTTAATAACTTTGCTGTACGAAGCACTACCTCAAGGCCGCAGGCCATGCCAATGGTCCCCACATAAGAACAAACAAACTCATGATTGAGGTTATAACGTTGTCTGATTTTCTCATCTGACTGGCGCGGATAGAAGATCTCATGGTCGAATCCGTTGGTAATCACGGAAATAGCTTCCGCCCGGACCCCTTTTTCAATTAACTTCTGCCTATAGCCCTGGCCAACTGTTACAATGTGTCGTGCTGCGGCATACATTCTTAGCTCAAGCCATTCAAGAACTCGTAAAAGCCATTTGTTGCCAAGTGCTCCAACGGCAACTATAGATTCGGGCCATATGTCACGAATTTCCAGAATAAACGGTACGCGGCGCAATCGACTGACAATAGCGCCCGCGCAACCGCAAAAAAACTGAGGTGACGTAGCTATTATCACCTCTGGTCTCTTTACAAATAGCGAGAAAAGGACGGCACTAAACATATAAGAGACATAGTTTATGATACGCCGGATTGTGCCTTTATTTGCGGCTATGTAGGTCCAAACTCGAATAACATGAATCCCCTCGACGTTTTCACTTTGATACAACTTATTCTTATGGCCCTCATATACGACTCCATCCGGAACATTTGGTGCGCAGGTTATAACAGTAACTGTGTGTCCCCGGCGAATCCACCGTTTGCAGTTTTCATAAGTGCGAGAAGCGGGCGCATTACATTCAGGCGGAAAATAATGAGATAAAAATAGGATATGCATCAGGACACTTCGATTTGAAATCCAGCTTCGTTTTTACATCCGGAAAAAGAAAACGTTAAGACATTACTGGGTGTTTTGACACCGAATTCGGGGCAGTAATAAGAATCCTCAAGTGACAATTTGCCACTGCCAAAAAAGATGATTCGGAAATTACCACCAGGATAAATTACCCAGGCGGTACTGTCTTTTAGTTGGTCTATTTTGCAGTTCGGATGAAGGTGAAGTCTTGATACTGTATCTTGTGGTTTGGAAGCAGTAACTATGTCCTGGACTGTAAGTTTGCCCGATTTGCTCCAGCTAAACTTGCGGTTATGCACGGGACTGCCTTTTAGTCTCTTATAGCCATCATGCCAGGCGCTTAATTGAAAGCCATTTTCACGCGGTGTCCATTTAACATTATGGGGCCGGCCCCGACGAGCAACTCTGAAAGCCGCCCACATTTCACACTGGTCCCGGCCATTAATCTCAAGAGTATTGTGAGCTTTTGTTGATCGGCAGTATTGCCGCATTCGGCTTACTTCATAGTCATGTACCCCACTGTCAACAATGACGCGATATCCCTTTAGAGACAATTCAAATGAGAACATATCTGCGTGCGCATGGCCGGGAATGTAATAGGGCCCAATAGGAGCGGCGTCGCAGATTATGTATGTTCCTTCGTCGTCACTAAAACCATAATAGCCGGCTTCGGGGAGAGCAAAAGGCCCGGCCGTGGAGGTTCCATTTTCCCCGTTGTTGTCGGCAAGCAACTGTTGGACATGAGTGACGAGCTGACCGGGGATGTTATATACACCGAATGCACTATCATTGAGAAGAGCTATTTGGCCGTCAGGGTGGGTCAGCCTGACTAAAGCATTGATCGCCCCTATCAGCGGCTCCCTTACTATATCGACCAGCTCAGAACAACCGGTATTGTACAGAAAGGCAAGCAGGTAGGCGATGCGACAGTGATACATTGGGGACCGCTCGAAATGCATCCCATCGCCGAGCATCTGTTCCGGAATCTCTTTCTCCAAAATGCTCTTGCCCAATCGGAGCCACCTCTTTGCAGCGCTGCCTGAAAAGCAGCCTCCGACAACGGCAAGTGCGGCACCGTTCTCGAACAGATGGTTTCCCAGCAAGTGTGTTTCAAGATGCTTTGAAAGCCATTGCGCCTGGATATACATGCTGACCCAAAGTCTATTCAGGAAATCCAAATCATCCTCAATCTGCCTCCGATATTTGCTGAAGAATACGCCACTCAAGTTCATGAGACGCAGAGAAGTTGGATATGGGTCCCAGCCAACCTGTTTTTGTCGAAGAGGATAATTCTCCATCCAATCCAAAACAAGCGTTTTGGATTTGCTATAATCTAAGGCCCAAAGATACTCAAAATAATGCAGATTATAAAGCCAGAGTTTCGGTAAACTGGTTAGGTTCCAATCAGGCGGCCAACCAATATCGTGTTTACTATTCAGGAAAGCAAACTGTCCGGTTAATGTATCTGCGGCAGAATTGTTTTGCGGTCCCGGCGATAGGAAATCCTGTCTGGGACACCATCTGCATCCGCCATATTCAGGTACCGACTGGGAATAGAACTTCTCAGGGTTTTCAAACAGGCAATTCAGTCTGTTTCGGACCTGACCAGCGATTTGCCGGCTGCGCAGGTGGCGAACGGTTGCGAAGAATTGTAAGACGGATTTGACGCAGGCCATTCTGAGTTCCTGGACCTTTCTCGCTGCCGTAGAGTTATAGTCTGATTCTTCCGAGCTGACTCCATAGCTGCGAAAGTGGCTTCGGTTACATTTGCTAACTGATCAAATGGAATCAACGGCTTGCCGCCTGCGGTAACACGATCAATAAAAGCCGCCACTTCATTCTTATGTCCTTTGTCTTGACGCAAAGTCTTAAATTTCTTAAATCGCGCAAATCCGTAACCTCTGGTTACCCTAAAGTTCTCCACCTTGAGAACGCGTCCATCACTGAAAACCTCCAGCATCTCTTTAGGATAACTCTTGGAACCGTTGGCAAAATAATTAACCGTGCCAATTGAGCCATCGGCAAAGCCAAGAGCAATTGACATCTTGTCAGTGCAGACAGATGCGCTTCCGTT
The DNA here is from genome assembly GCA_005223045.1 of Planctomycetes bacterium B3_Pla. Lineage (GTDB taxonomy): Bacteria > Planctomycetota > Phycisphaerae > Sedimentisphaerales > Anaerobacaceae > SG8-4. The sequence goes on from NJBM01000030.1 coordinate 5,171, forward strand.
GACTACCATAGCCGAAACAGTTTTGACTGGGCTATTAGCAATATATGACAACAAGTCGATGAAGTGGCATCCTTCGCCAATAATACGTCCGCCACCACGCTCGGGATCCTGAGTCCAATGATCAGGTGGGATATATCCCGCGTTGATGGTCATATTCATACACAACGGCTCGCCCCGGCCCTCAGTCAATTCCTTTATCTTGAGTATGTGCGGACTGAAACGACGGTTAAAGCCGACCATAATCATTTGCCCTGATGCCTCGCCTACCGCCCCGGTCACCAGGTCCAGCTCGTCTTTGTTCATTGCCAGTGGTTTTTCGACAAAAACGTGCTTGCCCGCCGCGAGTGCTTCACAGATACAACTCGCGTGTAAATGATGCCCGACGACGATAAACACGGCTTTGACCTTTGGATCTTCGAGGATTTTTTTGTAATTTGTGGTTGCCTGGCCTGCCGCGAATTTATTGGCAGCGTGATGGGCAACCGCAGCGTCCAGGTCGGCAATATAAGCTATCCGGGCAGAGGTCTTCGCCAATGCAGGTAACAGAATACCTCTTGAGAAGTTTCCCGCTCCAATGACACCAACCACTGCTTCACCAGCAGCATAAGCGGCTTGCGAGGTAACGGCTACAACTGGAGACATGTATATATCGGTCGGGTACCGTAATATCACACCAAGTGAATCGGCATCATTCTGTATCTTCTTATAGGCCGAGACAGCATCATCGAGTGCAAAGCGATCTGTCACGAGATCGTTCACGTTAAGCCGTCCCGCCTGCATAGCAGCAAGAACTGCTTGAAAATTCCGCTGTTCCGTCCATCGCACGTAACCCAATGGATAATCCTGTCCACCTTGCTCGTATTTCTCGTCATAGCGGCCCGGACCATAGGAACAGGAGACCTGGAAGGTAATTTCCTTTTCATAGAAATCACTGCGTCGCAGGTTCAGGTCAACAACGCCAACAAGCACAATTCGCCCGCGTTTTCGACAGGACTCCGCCGCCTGGTGTACGATCTGGTCTTTCTTGGCAGAGGCGGTAATCAGGACACCATCAACTCCCTGACCACCGGTCCAGGCATTGGCGGCAGTGACCGGATCACTACCTGAAGCTACGTCAACTGTTTCGGCCCCGAATTTCCCCGCCAGTTCCAGACGTTTGTTGTTGACATCAACTGCCATAACTTCACAGCCGCTGGCTTTGAGCAATTGTACAGTCAAAAGGCCGATAATCCCCACGCCAAAAACCATGAACTTCTCACCCAGAGCGGGAACTGCCAAGCGCAAACCCTGAAGAGCAATACTTGCCAGAACAGTAAACGCTGCTTGTTCGTCCGTGACGCCATCAGGAATTGTCGCACACAAGTTCCGCGGCACACGGACTACTTCCGCATGTGGCCCATTACTGATTACGCGATCACCTGGCTGGAGATCATGCACGTCTCGCCCGACTTCCAACGCGATTCCAGCACTACAATAACCTAACGGAAGCGGCTCATCGAGTTTGCGAAACACGGCGTCAAGCGTCGGCACCAGCCCGTCGGTCTTTATCTTATCCAGGACCTGCTTGACCTTCTCCGGTTGCTGCCGCGCTTTCTGAATCAAATTCGCCTGGCTAAACTCGACCAGCATCCGTTCGGTACCAGCCGAGATTAGAGAGGCCCTTGTCTGGATCAGGACCTGCCCCTTGCCCACCTGCGGGCAGGGGACTTCCGCTAATTCCATCTGACCGGTCTTAAGATGTTGGAGGATTTGCCTCAGGGATTATTTCCTTCGATCAAACTGAGCTAAGAAGTCAAAGGTCTCATTTGCGCAGCGACTCCACGAGTATTGCTGAGCCTTTTCGTGAGCCGACCAAGCACAACGTTCACGTAATGAAGTATCATTTACCAAAGAATAGAGGGCTTGAGCAATTTCATCGGGCTGTTCAGGATTAAAATATACTCCTGCATCGCCTAGAATTTCCGGCATAGGGCCTTGGTTTGAACAGGCAATAGGTAATCCTGCTGCCATGGCCTCCAACAAAATATTGGGCAGGTTCTCGCAACTTGATGCAAACACAAAAGCATCTGCTTGATGGTACGTGCTATGTAACTGGTCAAAGGGCACTGCACCAGTATAGTGAATGTACTCTCCTGGGGAATCAGCATTAGTCATAACAGCTTTGAGTCTTCGAAGCGCGCGAGGAGAAGACGGACCAACAAAATCAACTTCTACCGGAAGATCGGTTCGGCGAAGTCTCGAAACCGCCTCGGCTACATTCCACTGGTGCTTGTAAAGATTCACAATCGAAACATACAGAATGCGGAAGGGATTCTGGGGCGAATAATCACTTATATCTTTCTGCTTACGCGGCTGACACAAGAATCTGGTATCGACGCCATGAGGAATCACAACATCCCTGGCAACTTCTCCATTCAGTGCCCCTTTGACCACCTTGCGAGCATAATCGCTCAGAAATATAACGCCCTGTGCCCGCAGAAACGTCGAAGACTGTAACAGGCGAAGCAAATGATACCTGAGTCGTGGCCATGAAAACCCGAATCGACCCGCCTCACATGATTCAAAAGGCAACATGTTTTGAGACATGGTCACAAAAGGCTTGAATGCTCCACCGTAGGAGCCACCCGGCACAAAAAGGACGGTGCATCCTGCTGAGTGAGCCAGCCGATCCAGTATGAACCTTTGCCAATAGAGCCGCGCAGGCAAAGCTCGATCCAAAAGCGGCTCGTGGGCTTTGCAGAGCCAGGGGCGGTCTTCTATTACGTGCAAGGTGGATTTACAACCCCAGACAATGACCTGGTCAAAACCAAACTCTTGCGGCTCAGCGGCACGTAGTAATTCATCGAGATGCGTGACACCACCGCCAGATCGGATATTGGAAGCATCAATGCCGAGACGCACCTTCTCTCCAGTAACATCCTGCCTTGCATGGATAGTTTTGCTGCCAATTAGCACGAACCTGAAGCCAGTCATCAGCCAATCGCAAGGGAAGGCTCGAGTTAAAAAGCCTGTTCTTAACGATTTTGCGAGTGTGTCCGGATGTCAATAAAACCCCCCGGCCGAGCGAAGGTTATGGGCTAATATTGCAATACGCATACAAGGAATTCCTTTGGTGGAAGTGTTTTAGGGCGCCTCAATCGAGGTTCCAGCCAACAAGATCAAACACTTCATCGACCGCTGTTTCAGATGCTAAGGTACATATTGACGCTGTTTTTACATGTAGCTTCCCACGTTAACCATTGGTGGGCAATCTTTTTATTGTTCTTCCCCATTTCGGTAGAAGCATCTTTATTTTTGAGCAAAAACTCCACTGCCTTTCTAAAATTCTCTTGTTCTGATGTATTTCTCACTACAAATCCGTTAGTAAAATCACGTATCAGATAGCTTGCTGCCCCTACATTGAACGTTACCACAGGAATACCGGCAAACATAGGCTCCATAATTACATGACCAAACGTCTCCGATCGAGAGCTACACACTGCACAATCCATTCGCCTAAGTATGTTGGGGATATATTTCCTATGAATCCGGCCAGGGAGCTTAACGTGCTGTGAAAGGCCGTTTTCATTGATGTATCTTACTACCTCTTCCGTCTCAGTTCCCTTGTCGCCGAACAACCATAAGCAGGCATCTTCCTCAATTAAAATATTCTTTATTGCTTTAAGCAGCCATAAATGTTGTTTCCCGCGAGATAAATTTGCCAAATATATGATATTCTTTTCATTTTGAATTAATTCTTGATAGAAGTCTAAACCTTCGATGGATTCATCTCTGAGAAATTCAGCTTCGTTACATCCTAAGGGGAATATAAAGGAACGGTTGGAGTGATTGTAAAGCAGATTACCTCGCAAAAACTCATGCTTCGCGGCATGACTTAAAAAATGTATTGCGTCTATTTTATTATAGAAGAAAGATAGAAGATTAGAGTAGACATGACTGTATGGCGTACTATTCCTAAACGAATGTATTGTAACAACTATTTTATATTTCAATTTATTTGCTCTTTTAATTTTGAGCATCTTTGCAACGTGTGTGAATCCGTGACAGTGAACGATATCTACATCTCCCAGAAACTTTATACTTTCCAGTTCCTCAGGTTTATTTATCATTACAACATCAATAAATCGGTTTTTCCTTAACTGCTCGTGCAGCCCTACATTTTGTTCCTTCTTTAACGTTAATAATATTATCTTCAGCTTATCACTTACAGCCTTCCTCAGCGCAATTATCCAATCAACAAAATGGTAAGTTAGGCCAAAATTCTTATCAAATCCCAAGAACAGCACTGTTTTCACTGTTCGGCCCTTTCTATTAAATAATTAAGCAAAGATATCATTAGGAACTGTCTCATAATGGAGAGGTAAAAAGCAGAATAAGTTCACAATTCCAGAACGAGGAATATTTTTTTCACTTGCGATCCTAACTAATTTGGATATTTTATTGTCCCCTCGCTTCAACATGTAGATGTCGTAACTATTCACGTCCTTAATAAATCTGTACAAGTCAATAGGATTACCTTCTGCCAACTTTCTATTTCCACAATACTCGCAGCAGATAATGGGAGCTTGATCTGACATTAGTAGTTCGCTAGCTCCCTTAAGCACCTCTAGCTCATATCCTTCAACATCGACTTTTAACATTCTAATTCTTGAAATACTTTTCCTCAGAACATAATCATAAAGTCTTTCAACCTCTATTTCTTCTCCTAAACTGCAATCATCTGGCTTGAGTAACGATGCCATGCCCAGATTGCGGGAATATGGATATATTATTCCTTTTTGTCTTCTGTGACCTAATGCACAACTGTTCGGATGAATCTCTGATGCCCCATTCAAGTCGATGTTGAATCTCAATGCAGAATAATTGTAAGGCTCTGGCTCAAAGGCATGGACTTTTCCTGAGGGTGCGACAAGTTTCCATGCATATAGAGACATCATGCCTATATTAGCTCCTACATCGAAAAAGATGTCTCCTCTTGAAAGAACTTTTTCCATTACGTGTAATAGCCCTGCCTCTGATGTCCCCGACAAATATATTGATGATACGTAGTAGTTGTTATTTAAAACAAGAATATCATAACCATATAAACACGATATGACTACAGGCGTATTAATCTTGGGAACAATCCTTTTTCCAATGAATAACGATAGTTTTGTAGAACCAGGAAATCCCAAGCTTCGGAGCCACAACCCGATACGATGAGTGTAATGTATTCGCCTATCATTTCTATAATCGGTTATTTTGGCTCTGTTAATTTCCATCATAAGCATTCCTTTTTTCATAATCTAAAACGAGTAGTATCAACCAAATGCTTTTCATACATAGTCATTCAGATCGCTGCAACCTCGCTACAGAAGCTTTCAAAATCACCTTAATCTCTCCCGGAAACAGCACAGGACATTCGCAAAGGCGCCGCCAAAAGTCACGGCAAACCCCGCGCCATTTTGCCTCCCGGATCGCAGCAGACAACAGATTCGTACGCAGGAGACATCTGTTATATAGAGCTGGCCAATGTCCAAGTTTACTTTGAATGCTCGCATTGTGATATAGCCAATATGGGAGAGCCACATTCAGTGCGTCATAATGCTTGTTTGTTGCCGAAACAACAAGATGAACCACGGCATACGGTTCAGGGATCACAGCAAGATCAAAGTGAGAAAAAAGACGCAGTAGGAATTCGCCATCTTGATTTCTCCTCATCTCGGGCACCATTAGACCGGTCTTCGCCAAGCATGTCCACCGAAACAACACTGTGGGAGTAAGGAACTTTATGCGTCCCATCACAAACTTCCGAAATGTATTGTGCTCCCATGCTTTATTAGGAGCATACGGGATATAATTGTCCATATCCTCGTTCTTGAAAATCCTTGCCCCGCAGAAGCAGACCCCGACCTCTGGTGGCTCGGCATCCATTCTTTCAACTTGACGAGCCAACTTCTCAGGAAGCCACTCATCGTCGCTGTCGAGAAAGGCGATATAGTTGCCTTGTGCAACTTTGAGCCCTTCATTCCGGGCGGCTCCGGACCCGCTATTTGTCTCGCAACGGATGTACCGGATACGTTGATCAGGAATCAACTTTATGATTTCCTCAGTATTATCTGTGGAACCGTCGTCGACAACAATAATTTCTATCTCTTTGTGAGTTTGGCGCCTCGCACTTTGAATAGCGCGGCCAATACAATTGGCCCGGTTATACGTTGGAATTACAACTGATACCTTTGGCAATTCCGATATCTCCAGAGAAATAAGAATATTTGTGATTTTGCATACGTTGACAATGCGACGAATTAGACTCGCGCTTCGCGTAAATCTTGTCTGCTGCAAGAAGCAGTCCCATCCCCCACCATAAAATCATCATTCGGGGAATGTCAAGGGAGGTCATAGATACACACAAACCATATACATAGATACTGACACAAAAACAGATTAAGAATCGGTCTTGTAACTTGCCATGATATAATTTTCTAAGTCTGAGAATTATTTTCAGATTGAGATAGAGAACGCAAAAAATCAAGACAAGACCTAATATGCCTTGCTCGACAGCAAATTCCAGAACCACATTGTGAGGATACGCACGGACTATCCCATCTGTAAGGATCCGAATTCGATGATACTTGCCCAATGCATCTACATAACCACCAGCACCCAATCCACGAAGAGGATTCGAAAGAAAGCCTTCCACCGCGGAAAAATAATTCAATGTCCTACTGCGAGAATCTTGCCAATAGCGTATCTTGTCGGGGGTAAAATTGCTGAAGAAATGCTCGATACTGGTATAACGACTGTAAACTCCTTCGGGAAGAGTCCTTTTGAGCGCGAATGAACTCGTTAATAAAATTAATGCTCCGAGAACAATCGTAATATACGTTTTGTGTGGTTGATTGATAATTCTCTTAAGCCAATCGATATGCATAAACCAATATGTGAACAACATGGTCACAACAATCGCCAAGATCGCCACTCTTGTCCCTGTCATAAATAGTAATAACGCAGATAGCAAACTCAGATAAAAGAAGAAGATCCTTCGAGGATCTCCACGACGGCGAAGATTAATATATAACCAACTAATAATAACTCCTAATCCAAGAAATTGCCCAGCCTGAATCACGCCAAATAATGCCGAGATACGCCCTTCAATACTCGACATCTGCAATCTAAGCAATACGCTTGCGAATACATAAATAACAAGTGTCAAAACGATAATAAACACAGCCACTTGTAATGACTTAATGTTCGCGATAATATTTGGTAAAAATATAATAAGAGGCACAACCATAAAGCAAAAAAGAATGGTCTTGTCCCGGCCATATGTGGGATTGGAAGAGTAACTTAAACTGAGGGCCATCAGAAGAGCCAAACCGATTATTAACTTCTCACAATGTCCAAAATGGAACTTTCGACCTTGCATGACTGTACCAATCACCGCAGCTATCAGAAACAGAGCTGCACCTGCAGAATTTGAAACAGGCAAGAGTTGCTTTAGTTGTCCCAAGAAGATGTAAGCTGGAAAGCCCAACGCAAAGCATATCTCAGGCCATCTCCATGCAAAGAGAACCAATAGCCCAAACAGCACGCTACCGCCGACAATCATTTCAGGGGCTAATTTGGTTACTATGTGATCAAACATGATTGTTTTTCACCGCCAATGTCAGATCCTTTGGAGCCGCTCTAAAACATCAGACCATCGTGATTTCCAACGGTTCAGATAAAATGCATCCCTTGCTGTCGTCATGGCATTTTTCGCCAGTTTAATCCGCATATCTACGTCACTTATTAAAGTGGATAACGCAGAAATCAACTCATCAACATTGGGATTCACGAGGTATCCGTTATATTCATGGATCACCATATTCGTCATTCCCCCGACATTGGTGGCGACAACTGCACATCCTGTCGCCATTGCTTCTGCTAAAGACAGAGAGGTTCCTTCCGAAGCCAAAGATGGAATAGCAGCTATATGACATCTCTCATGTTTCTCTATGGCCTGATCACAGAGATATTTCTCAATACTTACCCGTGCCTCATTTTCGAATGCTTCTGTGATGATAGACAGATCAGGACCTTCACCTGCAAAAACAAACTCAATGTCTTCGTGCATCTCGAGCAGTTTTTTCGCTGCCTGAAGCATCAGACGCGTCCCACGATACTCAACAAAGCGACGGGCGAACATAATGCTCACGGGCTTCCTGTGATGCCGTTCCATATCCGGCTGATAACCGGTGGGAATATCAACGAAATTAGGTATCACCCAAATGTTACCTCGAGGAATGTCTGCGACCTGAGTACGATACCAGTTCAGGAAATTGTAATCCACACAAACCCGGTTGGAACAGTTGTTAAAATAGGAATAGCAACGGTAGGCATTATAACTCTTGCAGACTCCATCAGGAATAAAAGGGATTTTTCCAAGCCTACCTCGCAAAAAACGAGCCGGTAAATCCCAAGCAACTCCATGCTGAATTGATAAGGCCCGTGGATAATCCGTACGCACGCTTGCGTGGTCGGCGCCAAAGATAATGATATCTTTACTCTTATCTATTAACGAAAGTGCCGCCTTATACAAATCTTTCCGAATATTTCTTCGTAACCTTCTGCGGTTAGGCTCCACACCAATAACCTTCAAATGTCCCATTTGCTTTTCAAAAGCCATAGCCGCAGGTTGTAGCAGAATCGGCTCGTCGCCCCTTTCAACTATCAGTTTTGCGAGATTCAGAAGGTAAGTTTCAATTCCCCCAATGAGTTGCTTTTGGCCGTCAGCGTCTAATAAACCGTAATAAAGAATTGCAACTTTCATTATTCTACCTTGAGAATCTCCAACCTGACCATCATAGGTTGATCAATGGAGTGCGGCCGCACATTGTATATCGGTTGTTCTTCAGATGTATCCGACGGTCATGTCACTTCCATAGCTTGTATATTGGTCGTTTATCCTCCGCCGTTGCTATGTGACCCGAATTGGTAAGGTTCGTGTGCTGCAGAAGGAACTGAACAAATTCATCCGGCCCGTAGTTGCGATAAGCGCCTATCATCTGCGGTTCCGATGTGTGGTGGGGCTCGAAGAACATCATGTCCGTGTCCATCCGCCCGAGGAGCGCCACCAATTCCTCATAAGCATCCTTGGTCTTCAGGAAATGATGAAAGATGTTCAGTGCAAAGACAACATCAAAACGACAGTATATCTCATAGGTAAAAATGGATTCAGCGATGACCGTGAATTTCCTGTTCTCGGCTGTTTTCAGCTTCTTCATAAAATAGACATTTTCCAGACTGGCCTCAACAGCATAGCAGTCAAACCCGAGTTCTTCAAAGCGGTGGCAGAAATAGCCCCAGGATGCTCCGATATCCAGAAGGCTTCCTTTGTTTTTTGGAAGATGCTCTCTAATGATGTGGAATCTTTTTTCGCCATGGGCCGACGGGATGCCCTGGAGATCTGGATGAGTGGTGGGTTGATATACTTTGCCACCATTTTTCTGCGCAACATTCAATATCTCAGTGCAGAATGCCTGCCATTCCGCGTGTCGTATGCAAACCTTAACAGGAATCTTATCAATACCGAGCACCAGGGCGATTGCAAGCCTGTGGCGGCCGTCGCAGAATAGGTAATGACCATCACGATCAATGTGTACGGTGATCTCGTGTTCAGTCGCGCCTGTAATGCCATATTCATTTTTTAGAATCTCGCTTTGTGGCTTGTAGCCGTTATTCTTGATTGCTTGATAAAGTCGGTCAAATCGCGCACAATAGGCATCAAGGTCTTCCTTACTCTTACATCCGCGCCACGGCTCGCCGTTGGATATACGGTCGAGGTGGCTCTGATAGTACTCGGTTTGCTCCCAAGCAATTCCTTTGACGAACCTGTCCTTGGCGCCCCGGATGATATCCAGTTCTTCAACCGGCAAGGTCCTTCTGTCCCAATCGCCTCCTTTTATCATCCCGCTGACAGCAGCAGGGTTTGGCACATCTGCGGGTCCATAGATTGTGTTTTTCATTATGTTGGGAGAGATATAGTAGACTTGATAAGGGTCCACATGGAGTTTGGACGCCTTTCCTGTGCATCGAATTATCGTTCTGCGGATCGGCCACACAATCCGCCAATGAAGGCGCTTCGCACAGCGCCAGAAGTGTGGGAACCTCATGGCCATGAAACCTCTTACACCACGCAGTCGTTGTCTCGGCATAATACTAACCTCCCGAATTCTTTACCAGTTGACGAATCAGTTTTGCGAGATTCCATAGATATGTTTCGACACCACCGATTTTGAATTCGACACCATCCGTGTCCAGGAAATTGTAATAGAGTATTGCTACTTTCATGACTTGAAGTGAAGATACTTTTTACAGGTAAGCTATACCTTGCGAAGAACAGCAAAAAGATGTTAAGAGCCTAAACGTGGGTTCTGATGCCCCCCTCTATTTGGCTCTTTACAGCTCGTTAGAACTTGGCGATAGACCTCATGTAAGGAGCTTTCTTTGCCATATTCCTTACTCGGGTCTGTACCGATTATCCGTTCCACAAAAAGGGCAAAGACGCACTGTCAATCGCTCATGGTTCCATTCGGGGATGCGAGCAGAGGTTCCAAGACTATCAGAGCCATGTTCTACATTCCCTTTTTCAACACTAATCCCAAGACAGCTAAATGAGGGGCAGCGGTTCTGATGCGACCAGGTCGTCGGCCCAGCAAGGGTTTGAGAATTTTCTGTTTCATTAGGCGGCACGCCATCCGAGCAGCTCCAGGGGTTGAGCATTTCCTTGGATATGGGCTGGTCCTTGTGGTCAGTACGTTCGCCAAATGAATCGTACGCTCAGGATAGACTCGAACGAAGGACGTGTCGATCAAAGACATTAACCTCGCATATTGCGCACTGTCCAGTTGCAGTCCATCCTCGGGCTGCAAATTAATATCGCATGTAATCAGACACAAACCGCCAGGTTTTAGTATTCTATGCATCTCAGCAATGGTTTTCTCGAAGTCAGGGATATGCTCCAGGACACTAATACAATATAGGGCATCGCATTCGGAATCTTCAAACGGGAGACTGGTGCTTTCGATTAACCTGAAACCAACGGTACCAGGCGAATGGGGAACACACTCGCGCGCCAAAGCCAAATCCCTTTTACAAATGGGGTCAATATCCGTACAAACGACCTGATAGCCAATCTTTGCGAGCGAAAATGGAAAGAAAGTCACTCCGCTACCAACATCCGCCACGACCGGTTTGGGATATTGAGGCAACGTCTTGAAGTAAGCGGCAAGGTGGTGGTAAACATAGGGATACTCCCATACCCGACTGAAGTCGTGTAAAGGATCGCGAGGCCATCTATATTCGTTGCTTCGGAATTCAGGTTCTCTTTCCAAAAAAGTATATTGCTCTCTCTCAAGACTGGAAAAGATGTCTTGGTATTCAGGATCATTGAGCTCGGACAAAGCAGCCAAGCCTGATCGGCAGAACACGTTGTCTGTTCTTAGATTGTTCAATGTTTTGTCACTCTATGTAATAGCCAAACAGCAAACCCAAAAGTCCACGTAGCATGCAACACATAAGCAATTCCTCTTGCACCCGCTAATCCCAATGAACCGTGAGCAAGCAACAATCTTGTACTCACGATAAAAGTAATCGCCCAGCCAGCATTCATTGCTAACGCAATCCACATTTTCCCAGATGCGGCTATAATCTGCCCAACGGGTGTTTGTACAGCAAGCAGTCCTGCCGTTACCAAAACTACAACCAGAGTTGGCCAGCCGCTCCTAAAACCCTCGCCATAGAGACTCATTATGTAAGGGCTGATAATGCCCGCTAACAGCACAAGGGGAAACACTAAAAGCGCGTTGACCTTTATGGCAAGACTCATTGTTTTTATCGATTGCTTTGTCTCTTTTTGGCCAAGCCGTTCCGAAAGGACTGGTAGCACTACCTGGCCCAGCAAAGAAGGAAGAAACAACAGCATGGCAAACCATTGATTTGCGGCGCTGAATATTCCCATCTCACCATAGCCTTCAGGCCGGTTGACCAGCAGCGCACTGCATATCCAATTAACGGGACCGACCAGTGAGCCAGCTAGCACTGCCGGCAGGCTGAATTTCCACAGAATAGACAATTCACGGCTGCAATCGCTGAAGTTAAGAGGGACGTTATATCGGTGCGCTTCTTTACGCAGAGCCAGATGGTTAAGCAGCCAGTTGACGCCGAGATTGATTGCTAATGCCCAGACCGCCCCGGACAGGCCGCCGAAATAGGCCCCACCGACGAGGATGGGGAATGAGAGCAGTCCAACGAAGAGGTTCACATACGCGATGGTCTTGAAGGCTTCGAATCCCGACAGCGCCCCTGTTTGAGCGCCGTTGAGGGCATTAATGAACAAGATGAGGGCACCTACACGCAATACGCCGGAAAGGTGAGGAGCGTTGATGGTATGCTCGGCCAGCCAGGGGGCGAATATAAGCAACCCCAGGGCCATCACACCACCGGTAGCCATGGCGACCAGCCAGGACAGGCTGATGATCCGTCCGGCTCGCTCAGGATCGCTCTGGCGAAACTCAGCGACATGCTTGGTGGCGGTCAGACCAAGCCCGAAGCCGGCGAAAACGCCAAACATGCCGACTGTGGAGCGAATCATTCCCAACTCGCCGAAGCCGCTCTTGCCCAGCATTCGGGCAACCAGAACCGTGGCGCACAGCATCAGGCCGCGTGAGATGACCGCCCCGGCCATCGACCAGAATGTCCCTTTGACTAACCGATAGCCGATCTCAGATGCTTCGATTCTGGTAAGGGTTGGCTTAAGAGCCGACGGACAGCAGGCGTATGCGGCTTTCTTGACGGATAGGTTCACCACGTATGGTTGTCCCCCATGACCTGGACAATCCTTTCGCAGGCTTTCCCATCACCATACGGATTGACGGCATTGGCCATGGCTTTGTAGGCGGTGGAATCGCTAAGGAGCGTGGATACTTGATGAACAATCATTTTCTCGTCCGTGCCGATGACCTTTGCAGTCCCGGCTTCGACCGCCTCCGGTCGTTCCGTGGTGTCGCGCATGACGAGCACCGGCTTGCCCATTCCCGGTGCTTCTTCCTGGACGCCGCCGGAATCGGTCAGGACGAGCGTGCTCCGGTTCATCAAGGCAACAAACGGCAGATAGCTCAGCGGCTCAATCAAATGCACGTTGGTGCGGCCCGAGAGCAGGTCAAAAACCGGTTTCCTAACATTCGGGTTTAGATGCACGGGATACACAAATGCCGTATTCGAAAATTGTCGGCCAAGTTCGCAAATGGCTTGACAGATGTTGCGGAAGCCTTCACCAAAGTTCTCTCGTCGATGGCCCGTGATCAAGACAAGAGGACGTGTGTCGCCATTGAGCAGTTCTTTCGGCACGCCTGGAATCTCTGGCGGATTCAATTGAACCTTTTTGACAGCAACATGCAATGCATCGATTACAGTGTTTCCTGTAACAAAGATTCGTTTCTCATCGATACATTCTTTTACAAGGCTTTCTTTGGCCCATCGAGTAGGAGCAAAGTGCATATCTGCAATATGATCTGTTAAGACGCGATTGACCTCCTCCGGAAACGGAGAATACCTATTCCGGGTCCGTAATCCCGCCTCAACATGACCAATAGGAATTTTGTTATAAAACGCTGCAAGTGCCGCACAGAAGGTCGTCGTCGTATCTCCCTGGACAATGACTATATCCGGCTTATAGTCAGCAAGGTGCTTGTCAATGGACGTTATCGCTCTTGAAGTCAGTTCGGCCAAAGTCTGATCCGGCTGCATGAGATTCAAATCGACATCAGGGACGACATTAAAGGCATTTAATACCTGATCGAGCATTTCACGATGCTGTCCTGTCACGCAAACATTCACTTGGAATTCTGGATGCTTCTTCAGTTCCATAACCAACGGACACAACTTAATAGCTTCCGGCCGAGTTCCAAATATTAGTGAGATTTTTCCTGGTTTCATTTTGTTGTTCAATGCGCGTTTAGTCTGTGCAAATCAGTGCTAATTTGTGGCTATTTAGCATCAAGAATGTAAAAAGAAAGAAGGTAGGATCATGAATGCCTATTATTCAGCGCTCGTATGCTTACTTGCAACAAATGATGATTCTGCTTTATTTTTCGATAGACCTGCTATGCCATGTTCATCCATTAGGCGAGTAAATAGGGCAATCCTTCTGCCGGCGGATTCGAGCGAGCCATTCGTGTGAACCTGGACCTCGATGTTCAGCGACGAATCGGCGCGGCGGTCCCGCACCGGAACAACCATCCTGACAACCTCATCTGCCGAGAAGTGCCCGTCGTCTTTTTCCCAAACTAACGTTCGTTCGGTCCCATCACGCCGGGTTAGAGGCAACAAGCCTCCCGCAAAGTCCAACTTATCCGAGGCAAAACAGACTGCCTGCCACCACTCGTCGAAGATGTTGGCCTGCCGGAAGTGAAGTTCGATTCTTTCGAAATTTTCCATTTCCTGCCTCTTCTGCTGATAAATCGTGTACTTTCGTTCCAGGCCCGTTATCGTTTCCCGTAGCCGGAGCGAGCCTACGACCCTGAATATCAGGACGAGCAGAAGCAGGATACAGGCAAAGACCATTACAGTCTGGGCATTCCGGGTGATGAGCATTAACATTCCAAGCCCGGCTGCAAGCAAAGTAATAACATAAGCAGTAATCACTACGTGACGTTGACGAAGCCCAAGGGCCAAAAGCTTGTGGTGGAAATGGCTGCGGTCAGGGGCGAACAAGGACCTGCGTTCGAGGAAGCGCCGCAGTATGGAAAACAAAGTGTCAAAAATAGGTATCCCCAGAGCCAGAAAAGGTAAAGCTAATCCTACGACTGTCTCGATCTTAGTGGCACACAATACACTTGAACATGCAATAGTGAAGCCCAAAAACAAGCTTCCCGAATCTCCCATGAATACTTTCGCCGGGTGAAAGTTAAAAACCAGGAATCCGGTCAGGCTGCCTAAAAGGGCAAGCATCAGTACCGCCATGACAACGTCGCTGTTGTATACGGCAAGTATGGCAATGACTCCACACGCCACTGCCGAAATTCCTGCAGCAAGACCGTCAAGGCCATCGCTCAGATTAACGGCATTTGTAATACCAACAATCCAGAGAAGCGTGAACACCCAGGAGAACCAGCCAAAGTCTAACGTGAGCCGATCGGTGACAGTTATTGATTCGATGCGGATACCGGCGGAACATACGATAATTGTGGCAAGGATTTGGGCACAGAGTTTTGTGCGTGCCCGAAGGCCTCTCACATCGTCCATGAGTCCGACAAAGAATATATATCCGGCAGTGAGGAGCATCACAACGACTTTATGCTGGATGAGCCGTAAGCTCTCGCCAACAGCATTTTGCAAAAGCAAGGTCAGTATTACAAGCACCATCATTGAGACAAAAATCGCCACACCACCGATACGAGGAACAGGTTTGGAGTGGACTTTGCGCATGTCGGGGGTATCGATGATATTAAGCCGACTGGCAACACGAATAACGATCGGGGTAATTACGATCGCCAGTACAGTAGAACCGAAATATATAGATAAATAAGTCTTCATCGCTTATCTATTGTGGGCTTTGGATTGTCAGCCTTAGGCGGACTCCGTCCCCGTCGGTGTGCCAACCGGGTATTTTTGAGCCATCTGTCATAAAGGCTCAGCCTGGCTTTGAGAACTCATCGCAATGATCACTCAAAACCATCAGCAAGAACTAATTTTATTCACCGAAGACAGCAGGGTGGACTGAGAGGTCCGCCACAAGCGTTTCAGCTGCTTTGTGCTGCGGACGCAACTGCAGGCATATCCTTGCCTCGCGCATTGCCTCTGGTATTCTTTCGGCCTTGACAAGCAGCCTTGCTAATTCAAGCCGCCAGTGAATCTGACTGTGGTTTAGCACCAGAGCGCGGCGATAGCACTCTATTGCCGCCTCGCTATCCTGCTGTTTTCTATAGATATTGCCTAAAGATGCAAGCGCCGAGGCGGAAGCATCACGCTGAGAACACTTTTCTTCAAGCAGGTCCCTTACTTTCTCCCGGACCTGTCCCGCAAGGTCGTCATATTGCATATCCTCAAGAACACCAGCTACATGGCTTAACCGGCCAATATCATCCCCGGCAGTCGATATAGCCAAATGAGGACGGCTAAGATGATTGACATATATGTTTACAACAGGCCTGAACAAGCTCCCGTCAAGCTCTATAGCCCTCTCAAACTTCCCGATACAATCCTCATCCCTTCCCTCTGTAACAGCAAGGTAGCCGGCGACAAAACAAGCTACCGGGTCACATGGCGCAAGACGAAAGCCTTCTCTTATTCTCTCTGCGCCGGAATCGTCGTTGAGAACAAACCTTTCGATTTGGCCGACTATGCTATAGGTTGGTCCGAATGTCGGGCAGATCAGGCGTGCTTTGTGCAACTGATCAACGATATCATAGACAACTGGCATAGATTCATCAGGGATGACGATATCTCCGGTATAGGGATCTATTACCTGGCCGAGTGAACGCCAGCGGTAAACACTGAGCCCATAACAGTAGGTGACATTGTCCGGCTGGTGGTTCAGCGCCTTTTGCGTGTGAGAAATCAGCTGTGCGCACTCGGCGCGCGTACCGTTCCAGTTGTTCTGTGCAAGGGTTTCTTCGAGGCTAAGCGCCTCTTTCCAATGTGCTTCGGCCCTTCGTGCGTTATCGGCAGTTACAAGCGCCCAGAGCCAAACCGGGACCACGACGATTGAAAGCAGTGAAAGCAGCAAGGGTCTGTAGGGCTTCGGCCGGGGACTGTGGGCCGCGTGAAGGACGTTCTTCGGGTAGTTGCTCAGACCGATCAGCAGTGCGCAGGATATAGCGGAAAGAAATAAATTGGCGGGCAGATGCTGGCCGAAGTCGCCAAAGCTGTGGATGAGTATTGCCAGGACACCAAAGCCGAGACCGTAGGCTGCCGAGTGGATGGGATGGCCAGCGCGGCGGATGTTCCGGAAGAAGTGGAACCAGATGATCGCCGCCAATACAATCAGGAGGCTCACGCCGATCAGCCCGGTTTCAGTGGCGGCCTGGGCATATTCATTTTCAGCGTGTGTGGCCAGATTGGTTATCGTGGAGCTGTCAAACATAGGGTAGATCACCGAATATGTTCCCAGTCCGGTCCCAAGCAGCGGGAACTTTGACCAGGCCACAGTTACATCTTTGAGCATTTGCAGGCGGCCGGCCCCTGCCTGGCGGAGGTCTCGGAGAGTCGCGAGGCGGTCGACGATGGCCTCGAAGCCTATGTACAGAATGAAAGTGAATGCGATGAGCGCCATTAAGACCATAATCCAACTATGGCTTCTGAGAGAGCGTCGTGATGCGATTAGTAAAGTTGTCAAAAATGCAGCGATGAGCATGCTGACCACACCGCCCCGGGTAAGGGAGATAAGAACCGTTGCCGCCCCAAGGCTGATTATTGCGACGAGCAGCCACAGTGTTTTTGCAGAGTCCGAAAACAGGTACTCGAAGACCGTCAGGGGCGTGGTCCTGCCTTGGGCAAACGCCTCGCGGAGCTTTACCAGGAGCAGGCCGAGCGCTGCTCCCATCGAGAGGTTCATAAACTGGCCGTAATGGCTGTGGTTGACGAAGGGCCCCGAGTATCCTTTGGTGTTGTCAGAGGCTATGAGCCAGTATAGTTTGCCGTTGCCAAAGAGGTTGTGGGCGAGAGCTATTACAGCCACGGTTCCACCGATGAGTGCAATAGTCATCAGAAGGCGCTTTACTTGACGTGGGCGGCGATAGACGTTGAGAACAACGGCAAAGACGGCGAAGGCGGCCAGAATCAGGCGCAAGTCGTGTTTTGTGGCATTCGAATAGAAACTGAAGGTCATAGACTTCAGGGCCTGACCGGCATTGGGCAGGTCGCTCAGCAGGTCTGTTTTGAGGGCGACTGTGTTGGGTGAGACGATGCCTGCAAGTCTTGCCGGCAATGGTACAAGCTGAAGCGCTGCGAGAGACAGCAACAACAGTATCGGCACATAACTCCAGGTCCAAAGGAGGTTTTGATCGCGGCGGCAGAGGAGCTTGAGCAAGAAGCAGATCACAATTGCACCGGTGAACATTATGACGATTTCTTCACTCCAGGCGTGTACGACACCAAAGGTAAGGGGCATAAAGAGCAGCAGGGCTGCGAGCAGCACTTCGATTGCCGTGTCAAACCTGCAGTGGACAATGCCTGTTTCGTCAGAAGTTATTTGGTGCTGTTTCATTAGTGCACATCCTTGTGCTTGCAGCCAAGCGCCGCAACACATCCTGGCCCTTCAATACTCTCAGCGGATTTTCTATACAGACCCAGCGGGCGGTTGCCTGGCCCAATTTCTTGCTAATACTCTTGAAAACAGCCTTCATCTGAGGCCTGCGACTGCTCGAGTTGTGACAGTCCGTTGCCACGAACGAGGCCCACCCTAAGCTCAAGAATCGCCACGCAGCTCTTTGGGCCATAGATCCAAACTCACCAAGCAAGCTGCCGGCCGTCACCTGCAAATGAGCAGAGCGGCTCAACCATTTGAGTAATGCCCCAGACTGTCTAATAAGAACAGAATTCCGTTCGGGATGCGATATGATGACCTGAACGTCCAGACGAGCAAGTTCAACAAGCAACGGCTCAATGTCGATGAACACCTCAGAGGGAAGCTCGAGGAGGATGTACCTGCCACCGTCGGCAAGAGTAAGTATCTTATCAGTCTCAAGCAACCGGCAGATTCGTTCGTCCAAGCGAACGTCCCCGCCGGGCACAACGGTAAGCGGGATACGGTGGGTCTCCAATTCTTTATTGAACATGGAAACTGATTCTCTGACCCCTGCGGCTTGGTTGCGGCCATTGAACCGGCCCAATTGATGTGGTGTTGCTATAACGGTGGTTATACCATCATCAACCAGCAGTTGGCATAGGGCAAGTGCCTCGTGTTTGGTGGTGGGACCGTCATCGACAGCGGGCAGACAGTGGCAGTGGATGTCGATATATCCTTCTCGAGCGAACCTCTGTCGATCGGCTTTTCCGGGTGCACTCAAATCCTCATTGACACGCCTGATCATATTGTCACTTGCCATTCAAAGAGAACTTCTGTAAATACCTGCAAGTTGAAACACAAGAGCATTGTTCTTAAACTTGCTATTCAAATCCAGCCGGCACACATGTCATCAAGGTAGTTTCCACAAGTTAGTTCAGACGTGCACATGGACGTTGGCCTCGTCTTGGTCTCTCGATTCGGCGCTAATATCATCATCGTAGTAGCCACCGTAGTCGTAACCGCTATCGTACCCGTAACCGCTGTAATTGTAATAGCTGTAGCGGCCGCGTTTGTGCTTAACGTCGTTAACAACTGCACCAAGTAAATGTCCGCCGACACTGACAAGACTGTCGCATGCCTGCCGACTGAGTCTCCGCGTAGATTTATCCGCTCGCAGGACTAATAAGGTCACATCGCAACTGGCGGCAATGATTTGGCTGTCGGCAACCGGCAGGACCGGTGGCGAATCTATAATCACACGGTCATAGCATTTGGGAAGGTCCTTCAACATCTGGGCAAACACGTCGCTGTTGAGCATTTCAGACGGATTAGGCACTTGCGACCCGCATGATAACAGATCGAGTCCTGTGACCGGACCAGGTTGAATTGCTTCATCAAGCCTGACCGTTCCCGCAAGTACGTTGGTCAGCCCAAGCTCGTGGTCAATCTCAAAAATCCTATGTTGCCTCGGTTTTCGCAGGTCGGCATCAATGACAAGCGTTCCTTGTCCTGCCTGTGCCGTAGCGATCGCCAAGTTGCTGACAAGAGTAGTCTTTCCATCACCAGGAGCGGGTGAGGTTACAAGAATAGTCTTTGCTCCGCCCTTCGGCACTCCGAAGAATATGGAGGTTCGTAGTGTTCGATAGGCCTCGGCCGCGATTGACCTCGGCTTAAAATGCACAACTTGGCCAAATTCCACAAGGGCCTGCTCTTCTAGGGCCTGCTCTTCTGTAGTTGTCTCGTCTTTGTTTGGTGACGATGCCCCGACAGCAAAAGGCTGTGCTTTGGTTCCGGTCGCCCGCAGCGCCCGGTAGGCTCTTACTTGAGCCATGATGGGCTGGGCCCCTGGTTTTGCTTTGCCCTTCGGTTCACCAGGCACTGTTCTGGAGTATGCCGTTCGGGAGATATCGGCGAAGATAGATTTGAGTTTGAGCCAAATCTCGCGCCCCCGCGTTATAGTACTTCTTTGACCTTCTGATATTTCCGGTATCACGCCAAGAACCGGAATATGGAGTACAGATGATATCTCCTCACAGGACCGCAGCCGATAGTCTATCCAGTCGCGAAGGAAGGCCAGGCAAGTGCCGAACACAAGCCCCAGAGCCAGGGCTGTTGCCATGATCTTACGCTTTTGCGGCTCTGACGGATTTCGTGCCGGGCGGGCAACTTCCAACACACTGATATTCAGCGCCCCTGTATCTTCTGTGACATTGAGTTCTTTGATGCGGTTATCCAGAATCTCACAGATTCTTTCAGCCCGGTTCAATTCTGACTGGAGCACAGCGTACTGCGCAGCTTTTACACTCAGCTCGCGCGCTGCTTGATGTTGGCTTTCAAAGGACGTCATCAATTCATCTTCTCTTTGCTTAGCCGCCAACCATCTTAACTGCATTACCTCGATATAGGCATCAGCAAATTCTTTCGCCTGCTCATTAAGCTCTTTATTGATACGGTGAATCTCGCTTTGGATTGCCTTGACCGAAGGATGATCTTCAGTACAGTGGTATCTGGCGTTTTCTAAATCCATCTCCACCCTTCTCAGCTCGGCCCTCAACTGGGTTTCCCTATCGCTACCGGATACCTGCGCACCCGCACCTGCAGCAGCCCCGGCGAATTGCCGGATTTTGGCTGGTTCATTCGCCATTTTTTTGGTTGCTTCGAAATCGGCCTTAGCGTTCAGAGCAGCCAGTTGTGTTTCAGTCAGCGCGTTGGACAGTCTGGTCAGCCTCTCAAGAACGATATTCCCACCGTTGTCATTAAAAGAAACGACGCCGTTTTCTCTGGTAAATGCCAGCAACTCCGAGAATTTGCCTGACAATTCCTCATCGCGTCTAACCTTTTCTTTCTCGATGATCCTCAGCACCTCTGAAACGGTGCTTTTTTGGCGAGCTGAGTGATATCTGACGTATGAATCTACCATGGCGTTTACAAGCTGAGCAGCTTCTTGCGGATATGGGGAATCAAATGACACCGTAATGATATCATCCTTCCTGCCGACGGCCACTTTCAACTCTCGCTTGACATAACCAACCAGGTTGTCTATACCGGCAAATGTCTCCAAATGTCCTATCCTGGTGTCATTTACTGCATCGCTGATAATAGGTATAGACCTTATTAACTCACTCTGCGTATAAAGATAGTTATGAGATTGAGTCATTACGCCTTCGTACTCGTTGATGATTTTGGGGCCACTTTGTTCAACATACAGTCTTGATGCGCTTGTGTAGATGGGTGTGGCCTTCATGATGTAGGCAAACCCTACAACCAGAAATCCCACGGTGGTCAACAGAATAGTCCATCGGTGCTGCAAAACTATCAAAGCTATCTGGAAAAGACCTTCTTGCGGCTGGCTGTGTCCTTGCTCCGACATCAAGTCTTGACTTCCATTTGCAAGTGCCTCGTGATCCATATTTTCTGATTTCCTTGTAGAAAAGAACTTTAATCAGTTACGTAACGACTATCTGCCCCGACTGTAATACGGAAGACATCATAGAAAATTTTAATGACACGCGCGTGAAGTGTATGATCCACGTATATAAGATCACGTGGTTGTTTTGCGAAGCTGTATGCAGGAGACTCTCTTGCGGTGAGCTATCTGTCTGTGGCAACGCGAAATATGAATTGACGTTTTCAATTGTATTGTTATGCATATTTGCCGTCAAACATGGTGCTCCATCTAAAAGTCTGTGTAACGAGTGTCTGCCCCGACTGTAATATGAAATACATCGGTTATAAACTTGTTGATTCGTGTACGCAGTGTATGGTCCACGTAAATAAGATCGCCTGGTTTTATCACAATCGCATATGTATCAGCCATGGACTGTTTGTCGACCCCGAATGTAGCCGATACAAGGTCTCCGCCGGCGTCTTTTCGATATATCTTCAAATAGCGAGGGTCCGCAACCATATCAAGTCCTCCGGCAAACGCCAGCGCCTCCATCAAATTATATTGCACGTCCGCAGGATAAGGAAAGACACCAGATCCCTTCACGAGTCCTACAACAGCAAAGACTCGCTCGCTTTCCCTCTGATACTTTTTTATCTCGCAGACCACCATGGGAGGATTGACCACGTACTTAGGATGATAGACATCGATTACCAACACTTCTATTTGGGCAAGCGTTTTGCCGGCAACATTTAGCTCGCCGACAATCGGCAGGGTAATGACTCCAGTTTGGCTTACCCGAACCAGATACGGTTCAACGTCCGTACGGTTATATATCGGCCGAAGCCACTGAGGCAAGTCAGAAGAAATGACCCGCAGGACGGCAGGCATCTGAAACTCCAGTATATCGCCTGGAATTACCCTGTAAGGGCCAGCATGACTCTTCAATCCCGTCACGCCGTAAGTGGCTGCGACTTCAGCATTTGACCTGATTGGGCCGGCTTTCTCGAATTCCCTGACTATGTCCGGAGATGAGACCTTCGGGCCACAACCGGCGGCAAACATCAACAGGAAAATGACGGCGCATCCCGGAACCATTTTCCAATGCCTGATCCCTCTTTTCATTCCTTTCATTCGAGTAACTCCTGTAAGCACGCGATCTATACGCAACCTCGTTTCGAACCGAAATGCTCACATAGCGGTTCAGCCACTTGCCTCCGCAAGTATTGTCTGATAAAACATGCCTTTCTGATCGACCCAGCTTTCTTGAACTCTCGTAGCTCTTCGGGAGAAAACGAAGTTGGACTGCGCCCTGCGACACCCAGTCCATAGCAGGCGAGAGTACAGGCAAGAAGAACCTTACCGAGCCAAATTTTCATCCGTTTCTCTTGCATACAAGTATCCTGCAATTAACAACCCCCATTTCCATTAACTGCAAATTGAAGCCGTCTGTTTGATCGTTTTCTTTGGATTTATCGGCCTTTCGCAAAACGTATCATTAGCTTATTCCCGGTTTCAAACCTCGAAATACCTGGTTCCTCCAGCTATCTCCAAGCAGAGAACGGACTTTTATGTGTTACCAAGAGCGGCAGAGAGAGTTTTATCGGTCCTCTCGGTGCCGGCAGAAGTTGAAATCACAACAGCTTTTCGGCCCTGCTAAAGCCGACTACATAGGTTCTGTGAGTCTCGCCATCACTTTCCTCACCTTGCAGCAGGAATGTATCATCACGTCAATCTCTGCACACGCGAAAGCAAGTGCTTATTCTGGAGCTACGCCTATTTCCGACTGACACGCCTGGTGCCGCAACCTTCAAGAAACTTGACATAGGAAACGGGAAATGGTATAATAGATCCGACATGGGGGGTTTTCCACAGGAGGGTGTCCTCGTTGTTTAGTACTATTCGGAGGAGGCGGTCCAGATTGGCGCCAATCAGGCACGTATGGAGCGCTTCCCGCAGAAGGGTCAGCTTTGTCTGAGGGGGGGTGCAAATGCGAGTCTTGGTATTGAGCGTTCTAACCAGCTTGTTCTTATGTCTGCAACCTGGATGTTCCGTCAGCCCAATTGGATCTGTGGCCGCAAATAACGGCAGCCTCAAGGAGCCGAGCAGCGTACGTTTGACGTGCTCCAATGATAAATCTTATTCGACGCAGGAGGTACGAAAGAGCGATAGGATTCGAGATCTCTTGTGTGAAGCAGGTGGCCGGATAGATCAGAAGCAGACTCATCGAATCAAATACCACAAGCTGCACTCCACAAACCGGTATGCCGTGGTTGGGGGCAGAATAGGAATTCACGGAAGTCGATATCCTGTTGTGCTGGATACAGGGGCTTCACAACCAATTTTTCTTAATGCTAAGCATGTTCTAAACAACAAGCTGCCCATCTATTCCGTGAAGGATAGTACGCTTGACCTCAACGGCCACAAACTGGGGCTCTGTCACCTTCCAGAACTCCAGATAGGCGATATCACCTTAGCTGATTGGACGTGCCTCTATTTTGAACCGCGTGTAACGGCTCGTTTATTCGGAGTGCCCATTGCCACCAAGGCTTCCAATGACAATACTATAATTGTGGGACTCCCAGTGTTGCGAGAGTTCAAATATATTATATTTGACAATGTTGCAAAAGAAGTAGAGTTCTCGCGGAATGAATCCTTCGAGGTCGGCGAAGCAGATCTGTGGGAAAAATACCCGCTTTCTATTGAAGAAGACTTCCATGGCAATACCTTCCTTTTTGTGCTGATTTCTATTGCCGGAGAGCAAACCGAGTTGCAGCTCGATACCGGCAGCGGTAGAGGACTGGCAATCGGCGAAGCACTCTGGGAACGAGTCCGTGCGAAAATCCACGTTCCTAACCTGAAGAAAGGCAAAGATTTCTACCCATATATTGGGCGGCTGGCCTGCAGGCGGGGTGTCGTTGCGAAACTCGAGGTTGGAGGCAGAACCGTGAGGAAAGCAGAGATTTCGATTTTCCCGAATGATAGCCCACTTCTGTTGGAGTGCGAGGGATTAGTGGGGATGCAGTATTTTCAAAATACCGTGGCCGTTCTCGACTTCGAGCGAAATCTGATGTGGGTTAAGAACCGCCGATACTGAGAACTTGCCGCGAGCAGGCCGCGTCCCTCCTCCCGGCAGATTATCGTGGCCTTTTATCTTTTGGCTTCACAAGATTCATTTGCCAAACGGTTCTGCTGCTGAGCCAGTCTGGCAATCGTTACGCAAAACCAAATATGACGGACTCTTTCAGTGGCGAACAACTACGGCGAGACCGGACTGCGATTTGTTTTGCCTCCACCACTGCTCACACTACTAGCTATGGCAATGCCACCGCCGACGCCTCCGCCAATGGTAAGAGCAGTGCCTAGTCCCAAGCCTGTATTCGCCGGAGCAACCGCTACCTTCATTCCCCCCATAGCCGGAACGCTTTCTGACAAAATACCGCCAATGGCCCTCTTTTTCTTAGCTGAGGCCAATTCACCCAGGCACTGAAGTTCAAGCGTCCTGGCCACCGGTATACAGACGGTCGCCACAGGATTTAAGGCCCCTTCACAGGCCGTCGCCCCACATATATTGCTCACCTGGGCAGCGAGTAAGCCATCGGACTGAGCCCAACTAGGCAGAGGTGCTTCTTTGACAACCTCAAGGCTCTTGTTGGTCAACCCAACTTTTCTGACAAAGTTCTCAAATTCACTGCTGAGACCGCTAAGGTCAACTGCAACACCTTCGGCATTGGTCCTGTAGGTTGCAACCTCATGACGCAGCTTCTCGTTAGGACTATTGATGTTGGTTGTTGCCTCGAAAACAGAC
The DNA here is from genome assembly GCA_005223045.1 of Planctomycetes bacterium B3_Pla. Lineage (GTDB taxonomy): Bacteria > Planctomycetota > Phycisphaerae > Sedimentisphaerales > Anaerobacaceae > SG8-4. Next base: position 30,614 of record NJBM01000030.1, read on the forward strand.
ATGCTCAGGTAAACGTTCTCGATCTCCGAGTCGAAAAGGTAGACAGCACGGATCCTCGATTTAATATTTTTTACTCTGACATTACCCCCTACTACTCTGACCACATTAACAACAAAAGGCTCAGAGAGGGCCCTCACCGCAATCATCTGACCAAAAACATTTGTATTCACTTGCATTGCCGTCAATGTCAAAGTCAGCTTTTTCGGAAGCGAATCATCAAACGACGACAAATCGAAAGACTGCTTCCAGGTTTGCCCGAAGTCCTGTTCTGTTATCTGATTGAGCGATTCGACACAGTGATTGTGTACCTTATCAAGAAGTGACAAGTCCCTGCCATCCGTAGACAGACGCCTGCTTTTTCCATCAACTATGAATGAAAGTTCAGGCGAAGACGGATCCTCTATGAATGAAAGTTCATACAAAAACGGATCCTCTATGAATGACGGATCCTCTATGAATGAAAGTTCTGGCGAAGACGGATCCTCGTCGTGATTCAGACCGGTTTTAGCAAAGTCAAAATCACTTGAGGAAATAGTGTATCGCGCTTTATCATCCGATAAAAATTCCTTTTTCACTGTAAGTAGTGATTCGGTGTGATGCTTGAACTGGCCTTGGCCGGTATACTCCACGGTTGAGAGCATCTTATAGTGTTCTACGCCTGTGTTCTGTTCTACGCCTGCGCTCTGATCTACGCCTGCGCTCTGTTCTACGCCTATGCTCTGTTCTACGCCCGCGCCCTGTTCTATGCCTTCGTTCTGTTCTACGCCCGCGCCCTGTTCTATGCCTTCGCCCTGTTCTATGCCTTCGCCCTGTTCTACGCCTTCGCTCTGTTCTACGCCTTCGCCCTGTTCTACGCCTTCACCCTGTTCTACGCCTTCGCTCTGTTCTACGCCTGCGTTCGGATCAGACAGATCGGCTCGGGAGAACGGCACCCACAGTATTGTGCTCAAGACCGCCACCACGACGAAATCCGCTTTTGACCAGGACCATTTTACCTCTCCCATTTTCTGCTCCTTCTGATTCAACACATTCGTTTTTCAAGGGCAACTGACGTCTTAATATCCGTGATCGGAACACCGCTTGAGCGTTTTAGCCGGGATACTTCAATCCCTTTCCTCTTCTATGTCCCGATTAATCGAACGCCCCTGCAATATTGACCAGCCTCATATCGGCATTATCGCTACCGACACTTGAATGAAATTGGCGGTAAATGGCCGATGCAATGGCGTTGTGGAGAGCCAACACTGCTTTCCGTATTTGGTTTGTTTGTCGCCGCCTAATCCGGCGCCGATGATGGACCGGCCTTCCGGGATGTGATTTGCATGGAGAAATCTCGGCATACTTTACAATCAAGAAGGTGCTATCGCAAGAAAATTACATACAAGTTTCACGAATTGCTCAGTTGTTCAGTTCGTCGGCCCCGATGTCGGGCCGGACACCGCGGGATTCGCCGTCTATGTCCTCGACGACCTCAGCGAGCACAGCACCGCTGTCGATGATTTCGGGCGATAAGCTCGCCAGATGCAGGTCGCCGTTTTTCGGATCGGCAAACGCATCCGTCATATCCGCAATGAAATTGTTAAGAAACTTCACTTTACTCTTGGATTCGTGCCTGATCCCCGGTCCGCTTATCAGGTTATTGGCCACAAGCAGCCCGTCGTTCGCAAAGACCGTTCGGATCAGCCGGCCCATCCGACTTTCGGGATCGTGAATGCTGTTGTTGAGAAGCTTGCAGTCTTTGGTATATACGGCCACAATGCCGGCCTCAGGCGCCCTGGTGATGAAATTGTTCCTTGCTATGAAGCCCACACAATGATATTGAACGTCGCCGGGCCGGTGCGGATTGCCAAGCTGCAGGCCGACGTCGCAGTCGATAATTATGTTGCGTTCGATCACGCAGTCCTGCGAATCATGCCAGATGAATATGGCGCCTCGTCCCTCATAAGTTCTGCCCTGAATCCCGACAAAAACATTGTCGCTGATGACCCAGTCTTTGGCGTACATCACATCAATACCGGCAACGTAGTTACCCTTGGCTATATCGGCCTCATCGTCGCTGAGACGCTTAGGCCTGTCGTTGTAGAAAAGGCAGTATTGAACGCGGCATCGTTTCGGACGAACAGCCTGGCGGTTCTCTTCGGGCACCCTCACACCTTTGATGCCCCGCTGCCATATATTGTGAATGATGCAGTTATAGATAGTCAGTTCCTGAACGTTCGTCTCGGAATTGATCTTGAAGCCGTTCCACTTGATATTCTGGATTGTCAGATCGGCGATGGTAACACCCCGGCAGGCTGTAATACCCAGCAGCTCTCCATCCCGGCTTTCGGCGCCGTCGATGACTACTCTCTCGCGATGGCCCGATGCTCCCCTCAACGTGACGTTGTCGGCGGCGATCCGGACGTAATGCGGCATCATATAGTGACCGTCCGCCAGCAGTATAGTCTGACCGGGCTTAGCCTGCCTCAGCGCCAGGATCAGGCCGTGGACGTCCGACACGTCAACGGTCGGGCCCTTGGCACGCGGCAGCGGCGGAGCCTTCGGAAACCACGACTGTTCAGGCGGATTGAGACTGCCCGGCCTATCGTTTTTGGCTCCGGCACCCCCTGCCGAAAACGCAAGCAGACACGCCAGCAGTACAGCTAACACGCTATACGCTCTGATATAATCGAATATGAAAACGGCCAACGCTCCACACTTCCTTTCATTAACGTAAAATGACATCTGTGAAGAACTTAATACCATCGCCTGAGATGACTATAACGGTTGCCTCCTTTTTCGTTTGTCATTCCCGCACCGACAGGTCGGCACAGACGATTTCATTATCGTTTCTGGCGTAAACATGCTTATAGGCAAAAGCCGGGTGCGCCCAGCAGACGCCGCGCTCCAACTGGCCCTTAGTGGGTTCGATAAGTTTGGCCCGACTTATCTCGCTAAATCCCTTCGGCGAAAGTTCGCTGATTATCAGTTCGCCCCGCTCGTTGAACATCCACATCCTGTCCTTGTGCCGGACAAGGTGGATGGTCGCCCAGCGGTCGGACGGGACGGCATCGAGGCTCTCCCATATTCGCTCGCCCGTATGCAGGTCGAGACAGCGAAGCTGGCCGTAAGCATCGATTCCGTAAATATGGTTTCCGTCCAGCACGGGTGTTGATATACAGCAATGTAGAGCATCAGTGTTTCTTTCGTTTGAGCCTCTTCGATGCCACAACTCTTCGACGGCGAGTTTTTCGGGATCGACTTTCAACAGAAGCGAACCGTCAAAAAAGCTGCTGACAAACAAGCAACTGTTCCCGAACACCGGGCTTGAGATATGATGGACCATCTTCACCGGCTCGAATGGGTGCTGCCAGTAAAGCCTGCCGGTGCGAGGATTCAGGCCGACTATTCTTTTGCCGGTGAGGCAGACCAACACTCTCTTGCCCGCCTGCTCAATGATGATTGGGGCCGAATATGAGGCCTTGTCCTCAAGAGCTTGCCATCTCGGCTGTCCCGTGGCCTTATCGAAAGCAATGAGGCACGCGCCTTTACCGCCAACATGGACTATGACCAAATCATCTTCGATAAGCGGCGCCGCGGCAATCCCCCAAAAGGGCAGGTTGATCTTGTACTCGCTCTTGAGGTCCTTCTTCCACAAGATTCTTCCTGTAACGGCATCGAAGCAGTGCATATCTCCCATCGTGCCGAGCGAGTACGCCCTGCCGTTATCAACAGTCACCGCCGCGCGGGGACCGTCACGCTTGGCGACTTTTTCGTAATCGCACTCATACTCGCGCGACCACAGCTTTTCACCCGTCATCGCGTCGAAACAGTGGACACGTTCAAGCTGCGTCGGCTCAGTTGTTCGGTCGGTTACATATATCCGGCGGTCTGCTGCCGTTGGCCCGCTGTAGCCGGACCCGATTTTGGCACTCCAGCGGATGGTCAATTCAGGCTGATTGAACCGCTCGACAATGCCGTCTTCGGACCAGACACCATCTCGATTCGGACCGCGCCACTGGGGCCAGTCTGCGCCAAGAACCGGGACAGCCATAACTGAAACAACGATTGCTGCAAGCACGAGCGTCTTATTCATGATTATTTTTCTACTCCAATTGAAACCGATCATCGTTCGTTAGAGAATCCGACTCTAACAGAAACAGCATCGAAAAACAACGGTGACCTGGAGAGGGATGAGCTACAACAATCTCACCAGATTGCGACAAGAAACAGCCAGCGATTGTTGTGCGGCAGCCAGGGTTCGTTGGAATGGTAATCCGGATTAGGCTCAGGGTGCATGTCTAACCAGGGACGGTCGTGGTCGGGCCACGCCCTGGTTATGCCGTTGAGTACGGCGCCTGGCACCGCGCCGCGAGGGTTCCCCGGCAGAGCGTTGTACCGATGATGATAGCAGGGAACGAAGATGCTTCCAACGCCTTCCATAGTGGAGACGCCATAAGGATTCCTGCCCAGAATCCAATGGACCTGGTTCTCGGCGATGCGCCGGCCCTCTTTGAGTCCAAGTTTCTCCAAAAGAATGCCTTCGTACGCCGTACCCAAAAGCTCGCGACTCTCGCCGACATACCAGTTGTTGACGTCTCGGTAATGACGGAAGAATATGAAACCACCGTCATCGTCCCGGCGTCGGGTAATCTTGAAAGGATTGTCGCAGATCACGCCAAGTTCTTGCACTCGCATTTTGGCAATCGATTTTATTGCCGGGACCAACGGATCGTCTGGAAAGGCAATCGCGTACTCAGCCAGCTCACGAAAACCCGCCGTGTCTTTCTTGTCTTTCGGCAGCAGCGTCTCGGCACGTTTTCGGGCGGCATCACGATACACCTGCTTGCGGGTAGCGCTGTGCAGAGCCAGGATTGTCTGCATGTTGCCACCGTACTTTTCATAGAGCCGTTCTGCAACAGCAAGATATTTGGGAACATATTTGCCAAGCAGCGCCAGGCCCGGCGTGCAGGCAGATCCACCTGTTTTGTCGCCGCGCACCGATCGCTCATCTCCGGTCCCGGCAACATTATCGGTTTCCTTCTCCGGTCTGCCCCAGTAGCCGTAACCCGAGCTAATCGTCGCTATCATATCCAGGCTTTCCGGATCGATACATTTCTCCAGGAACTCAGCGCCCCAAATCGCTTCGTCCAGAATATCCGCCCTGCCGTTTTCGTCCCGGTCGAATTTATCGAAAAAGTCCCGGCGGCGATCATAAGCAAAAACCAAAGCATACACCGATTCGGGTGTGTAGCCGTTGTATTTGTTGTAATCGCCGGCGTCGTGCCAGCCGCCGCTCAAATCTCTGTGACTGCCGTCAGGCATCTTCGCGTCGTCGAGGTGACACGCGCCATGAAAGGAAGGGACGGCCGTGCCGCAGCGTTGATAGTAGAAGAATCGGTAAGCAAGCTCACTTGTTTTCGAGACCAAAAGGTCACTGCCAATCTCGAAAGGCGGTGAATAATAAGCAGCCCTGCCAATCACAGTCTCAACAACATAGCGGCCGGGCGTCTTGAAGGCGGAGAATTCCGCTTGCCAATGATACAAATCCCACTGGCGCTTGTAGCCGAGCTGTCTCCACCTGCCCGTAAATACCGTTTTGGAATTGGCCAGGTTTATCAGAGAAAACGAATCCGCAGGCCGATCAAGCGGCGTGGACGATTGAAGTATAATGCCCTTTGCATCGGATTCTGTTTCATAGCCGAGCTGGTCAACCAATATATCAACATGCGGAGAACGATTGAAATAGACCTCCACATCATCTATATGGAACGGCTCGGCGTCTTCCGTTTCAACAACAATCTGAACCTGCCGGGCGGTGTGGCATCGCACAGCATGTAACGAATACTTAAACCAGCCGTCCTTGCTTTCAACAGGCTGATCGATCTTCTGTTCCGCTATCTTGATGAATGGGACACGGTTTCGGCGGGTGTACCAGATCGCCTTTAGAGCGATTTCTTGATTGGCCGCTTTCTTAATCCAGACGGATGCATCGCAGGAAAGTATGTCCTGATCCAGGCGAAAGGCAATCGTTCTGGCGCCGCTGACACCGGCGCCGGTGCGGTTCTGCCTGACTTCCTCGCCGGCATTGTACTGACTATAATATATTGTCCCCTTCAATGTGCCGGGATTGGGCACAACTTGAAGAGATTTCCCGCCGGCACGAGCAACATCTTCCGTGATTTTTATTTCGCTGCCGCCGTCGCTTGTTACGACGCCGATGGGAAACCAGCCGCCGAATACACACACATTAGTTTTGATGCCGCTCAAATCATCTTCAAACGAATGATTGGGGGCAACATTCATTTTCGTATCATCCGCCGTTGCCTGGGACAGCAGAAGAACACTTTGAAACATGATAGCAGAAGCTAACACAAGCTTTGCAGGTAGTACTTGATTCATATCTGAAGAGTCCCTACTTAGACCACTTTCCGTTGGGCATGTCGCGTAACACCAGTTTGTTCGGATCGACAACCACGTAGTTTATAAGTTCTCGTCACCATAAGTGCTAAAATCCCGAGAATGTGGAGTTTCGCCTTGCATTTCATTAGATTCTCCCGAACCGGACTTAATACGTGAAAATTACAACTCACCATCACGATGGCTCGATCAATTATAACGTGTTCGGCAAAGTTCACAAGAAAACAGCAGAAGTTTCGGGACAAACCTGGTAATATCTCGTGTCAGGAGATGTAGGAATCCTGCAAAGTTATGCGTATGAGCAATTTCAAATTAGGGAGGCTACAAATGAAGGAAAACACGACAAGCAAGCCGCTTCGGTCATTCATCGGCGGCAGAGCATTTGGAACAGCGGCAATTCTACTGTTGACTATCACGACAGTCGCAAATGCCGGCGTAACCTGGAAGCGCAAGAGCAGCTCGACTCAGGACATGCCTGTTCCGAACAGCGGCAAGCAGCAGACATGCTGCTTAGTCCTCGATATCGACAAGGACGGCATTGAGGATTTCGTCGTGGGCGAACGGACGCAAACGCCGTCGGTGGTGTGGTATAAGTACAACGGCAAAGGCTGGGACAGGTTCGTGATCGACAATACGAGAAAGAATCCCGAGGCCGGTGGCGATTCCTGCGATATCGACGGGGACGGCGACCTCGACATCATCCTCGGCCAGGACGCCAGCGGCAACAATATGTGGTGGTGGGAAAATCCATATCCCGATTTCTCAAAGCCCTGGACCCGCCGCAGCATAAAGAACTCAGGAGTCAGCAAGCACCACGACCAGACCGTCGCAGACTTCGACGGCGACGGGCAGGTTGAATTTGTCTCGTGGAATCAGAAGGCGAAAAAGCTGCTGCTTTATGAAATCCCGTCAGATCCGAAATCGACCGGGCCATGGGCGCCTGCGACGATCTATTCATGGTCATCGGGCCGGGAGCGAGAAGGTTTTCCGTCTATTCCCGTTGACATCGATCTTGACGGCAAGGTCGATATCGTCGGCGGAGGACGCTGGTTCAAACATCAGGGCGGCACAAAGTACAAGGAAAACGTCGTCGATGCCGAGATGGCGTTCACTCAATGCGCAGCCGGGCAGCTTGTTAAAGGCGGCCGGCCCGAAATCGTTTTCTCCCCGGGCGACATGGACGGCAACGCCAAGTGGTATCAATGGAGCGGCATAAAATGGGTCGCATACAATCTCCGGCACGTCATACACGGACACACCTGCGAGATACGGGACGTTGACGGCGACGGCAACATGGACATCTTCATAGGCGAGATGGGCAACCCCGGCGCCGGCGACAACGCCAAAACGTATATCTGGTACGGCGACGGCAAAGGCGGCTTCAAGGAAACCGTCGCATCCAAAGGCCAGGGAATACACGAAGGTAAACTCGCCGACCTCGACGGAGACGGAGACGTGGACATCCTCATGAAGCCTTACAATCACAACTCTCCGCGCCTGGACGTTCTGTTGAATCCCGGCAACGGATGGGAGGTCCTGTTCGATGGCTCAAATCTGGACAAGTGGCGGGACAGCAGATGGGTCGTCAAAGACCGCGAGCTGACCCGAACGCGCAAAGCCGGCATGATCTGGAGCAAGGAGCGTTTCGACGACTTTGTTCTCGATCTGGAGTTCAAGACCGAAGGCAATAGCGGCATCTTCTTCCGCACGGACGATATAAGGAACCCTGTGCAGACCGGGATCGAAATCCAGGTTTACAAACGAGTCGCCAAATCCACAACGCATAGTTGCGGTGCCGTTTACGACGCTCTTGCGCCCAGCAAGGAAATGACGAAAGACGGCGAGTGGAACCATATAATCATCACCGCCGAGGACAATAAAATCGGTATCGTTCTCAACGGCGAGCAGATCATCGACATGGACCTGAACCGCTGGACGGAGCCTCGCAAGAATCCAACCGACGGCTCACCGAACAAGTTCCGCACAGCGCTCAAAGACTTCAAGCGCGAGGGTCACATTGGATTCCAGGACCACGGCGCCAATGTCTGGTTTCGAAACGTCCGAATCAAGCGGCTATAAACGGCCCGTCCGGCAGGTCAGCGCCTGATTTTGCAGGCAATGTCCCGGCTAAAAGACGGCACGGAAATCCGCAGGGAACCTTCGGCGAACGAAACTCGTTCCATCACACTACGGAAGTGTACACCTGGCGGATGGCGTCGATGACATAGTCGTTGATCCGTTCGGTGTACTTGGCTCCGATGCGGACCTGCACGAAACGGTCGAACACATCCAGCGTCTGTCGGCAACTGTCCGGGCCGTATTTGATCTTCCTGCCGTGGGAGCTGTTAAATGACGGCCAATCCGAATGCCTGGCTCTCTTGTTAATCACAGACTCCTGAACAGGCAGCAAGACCGATCCTGACATCGTGCCCGCCGGCACCTTTTTTCCCCTCAGCTCGCGGATGCAGCGGTCGCGCATGGTTTTGTCTTTCATCTCGAAATAGACGCCGTAGCCGGTATCGCCTTTCGGGTCGGGACGATGCCTCAGCCGGATACCGGGCAGATCCTTGATCCCGTCGTAAATTGCCGCCGCATTGCCGCGCAGTTGAGCGACCATCAAATCGAGCTTGGTCAATTGCGCCCCGAGCACCGCCCCGGTTAACTCGCTCATCCTGAAGTTCTCCCCGGCAAAGGTCTGTACCTGGCTGGGCCCCGAACGGTCGAGAAAGAGCCGGCGTATCGTGCCCATATCGTGAAAACGCGCTGATCGCTCATAAATGAGAGGATTGCTGGTAACAACCGCCCCGCCTTCGCCCGAAGTCATCATTTTGTTGATCTGAAAACTGTAAATCCCCACGTCGCCGATAGAGCCCAGTTTCCTGCCGCGATAAGAGCCGCCGACGCATTGGGCGCAATCCTCCAGGACCGCAACCCCGCGTTTGCGGGCAATCTCCATGATCGGGTCCATATCGCACAGCCCGCCGAGCAGGTGGACGGCGATGACCGCCTTGGTGCGGGGGGTGATTTTTCGCTCGAAATCCTTAGGATCGATATTGAGCGTGTTGTCGATGTCGGCAAAGACCGGCAGCGCCCCGGCATGGACCACGCAGGTATAATCCGACCACCAGGTGTAAGCCGGGACTATAACCTCATCGCCCGGCCCGACGCCGAGACCGGTTACGGCACAATCCAGCGCCGCCGTACCCGAGGTCACGCCCAGCGCAAAGCTGGTCTCCATGTGCTTTGCAAAAGCTTCCTCGAAGCGCAGCACCTTGGTCGGCTTGCCCGGGCCCCAGTAGCGAAAAGGCGAACCGGATTCCAAAACCTCCAGCAGCGCCCGTTCTTCACGTTCATCGAAGAATTGCGGCCCGATGAATCCCGGATCGATCCTCGATATCTCTGCCGCTTTTGCCTGGCTTTGAGCCATGAGTCCGGGCGCTCTCAGGCCGATCGCTGCACCGGAGAGGGCCATACAACCTTTCGTGAGAAATTCCCGGCGCGTGGGTTTCTTGCCGTCTGTGTGTTTTGTAACATTCTGCGTAGTCATTTTCAGTCTCCTTATTCGAGCTTTGCCTGATCGCCCTGTTGGCGACGGCAGCGGGCTAAACATCCGAATATCTGCCGTATCTTCTACTTTCCGCTTTTAACCGCACTCTGTACAGACGTTGATACTGCCGTGAGAATGATCCGATGCGAATACGCAAGATTTTTACCTCGATCAGGTCGCCTTCATTGACCTTCTCTAATTCCAGCGAAAGTTCCGTGATGTTACGTACGTGATTACGATTTATGTCAAGGATTAGGTCTCCCGGCTCAAGGCCCACCCGGCCGGCAACGCCCTCCGAGTCAACCGCCGTCACAATCAGAATGGGGTATGCGTTCTCGAAATCGAACTTTCGGGCGACCCGGTCGGTCAGTTTCGAGACGTCCATCTGGAAGAACCTGTTTGCGAGCATTTGCCCGTCCGGCAGCGGTATCGTCTGCATCCTCAACCTGACGGTCCGGCTCTGCAAACGCGAATCCGTGGGTCGGACATACTTGACTTCGATGGCTTCGCCGGCTTTCTTCTCCCTCATCTTAACGTAGAAATCTATGACGCTCGCAACTTTGAGCCCGTCGATTTCAAGAATCATGTCGCCGGCGGAGATGCCCTTCTTGTCGGCGGGGCTGCCCTGGCCGACTGATTCTACGACCAGGCCGGAAACGCTGCCGGTCTTTTTTATTCTGCCCACCACCAATCCGAGGCGGACTCGACGCAGTTTCTCCGGCATGAGCATCTGACGCAGATTGTCGGCCAGCGTATCGACGGGTATTGCAAACCCGATATTCTGGGCCTCAGGTCTGATTGCGGTGTTGACCCCGATCAGATCGCCGTTAATGTTCAGCAGCGGGCCGCCGCTGTTGCCCGGATTGATGGGTGCGTCCGTCTGAATCAGGCCTCGCAGCCAGGCGCCCTCGTCAACCTGGATGTCTCTGCCTACCGCGCTGATAACTCCGCTGGTGACCGTATTCGAATAGCCGTAAGGATTGCCGATTGCGATGACAGTCTCACCGATCATCAGGTCATTGCTTCGACCGAAACGAATGAACGGCAGCTTCTTTTTGACGGCTATCGTCAGAACAGCCAAATCTCTGGTTTCATCGGCGCTGACTACCTTTGCAGGGAATTCATCGCCGTCACTGAAGACCACCTTGATTTTGTCTTTGTCGGCGCCTTCGATCACGTGCGCGTTTGTAATAACGTAGCCGTCTTCGTGAACGACCATGCCCGAGCCAAGGACTGCCTGCCTTTGCGTTCTCGGCACCCAGAAATCGAACATGTCCGGCCAGGCGAAACTCCGTGAGCCGGATGTGGACACGACGTGCTCACCGGCAATGTTTACAACCGCCTTGTGCGTGTCCCGGTAAACTTTCACAATGGGTGTTTGTCTGTCGAAAGTAGGCTCGTCCGCTGCCGATGCCGGCCGTGCGAGTCCGATCAGAAATAACTGGGCGACAGCGATTACCAACAGTAGATTAGTTCTCCTCATGGACTTAAGCTCCGTTCAACGTATCCTTAACGGTTTCGAGTTGCATATTCTTTGTGCCATACACTTGACCATAATACCAAATTGGACTACCATGACAACAGAAAGCTCACAGACAAATGCAGGAAAGCTGAATACTGAATCCGTCATTATTGCAGGAAACGACCTATGCTGTTTGGAAAGGCACTTCTTTTCAATCTTTACTCGGCGTTGTCGGCGGCAGGCTCGGATGCGGCGGAAATTGCGGCCCGAAACACATATAATATGTCGCCGAAGATCGGTCTCTGCCTGGCGGGGATGTTCTTTCTCGGTTCACTATGTTTTGCCAACGATGAAACATTGGGAATGCTGAAGGGTGGATTCCAGGCTTTCACCACCCCCCGCCCCGCCACTGCCGAGGAATGGGAAAAGCGAAAAGGCGAGCTGCGCAAAACACTCTGGCGATTGCTCGGCGACGTTCCACCCTTGTTCACGCCGGAGGTGACAATTCACAAGAGAGAAGCGAAAGACGGCTACACGCTCGAACGATTTACTTTTGACAACGGCGTCGGCGATACCGTATATGGATACACGCTGATTCCAGCCAATCACAAAGGTCGCGGCCCGGCGATATTGTATAATCACTATCATGGCGGCAAATACAAGCAGGGCAAAGAAGAAGTGCTCACCAAGGCGTTTTCACAACTGGATTTCGCAACGGGCGAGGAACTCGCGCGCAAGGGCTATGTCGTTCAGGCAATCGATGCCTACGCTTTCGGCGAGCGTCGCTTCCAGGGGCCGGCCGGCAAGAAAGAAGAAGGCGGCAGGACCGAGTCGTCCCTGTTCAAGACATTTCTCTGGGAGGGCCGAACCTTGTGGGGCATGATGGTTCGCGACGATCTTCTGGCGCTAAACCTGTTGGCGTCGCGGCCGGATGTCGATCCCAATCGCATCGCTGCTATGGGGATGAGCATGGGATCGACCCGGACCTGGTGGGCCGCCGCTCTGGACGAGCGTATCAAGGTCGCCGTCAGCGTGGCGTGTTTGACAAGATATCAGAATCTGATCGCCCACGGCTCGGTTCGCAATCACGGAATATACTACTATGTCCCCAATATGCTGAAGGAACGCATCGACACCGAATCGGTGGTCGGCCTGATAGCCCCTCGACCGCATCTGACTCTGACCGGGGATCAGGATGAGGGTTCCCCGGCCAACGGCGTGCAAATAATCAACGCATTTCAGAAAGAGCTGTACAAGTGCTATGGAAAGGGCCGGAACTTTCGCGGGATATTGTATGACGGCGTCGGCCACACCTACACACCCAAAATGTGGGAGGAAACCCTGCGCTGGCTGGAAAAACACTTGTGAAAGTGACTCATCGTCCGAAGCACAGCCCAGCCTGTCATTCCTGTGAAAACAGGAATCCAGAATCGCAAAAACAGCCTGGATTCCCGCTTGCGCGGGAATGACAGGGGGTGCCCGCAGGCTTTCTACTTTTTCAGCACAAATGCAATAGTAGGATCAAGAGGATAACGGCCAAACCGCTCACCGTAAATCGCCAGCCCTCCGGGCAGCGCATCGTCAACTTCAAGTCTCAAGAGTATTTCTTTCTTTGCGGCAGCGTCCTGCAAAACAGATTTCGGAATATGAGCGTTGATTAAATACCCGTATGAGCCGGCTTCTCGCAGTTTGCGGTCGCGTTTCTGGCTGTGCCAGGAAAGTATTCCGCGGTGATCGGCCGGATCGTCTTCAAGATCAAAGGGCCCTACCGTTCGTCCGGCTACGTTTACGCGAACCGCACTCGGGAAGCGAGTTTCGTCGGTCATCGGATACGAGTTGGGATTCGAGCTGGGATCGTGCGTTCCTTTGCCCCGCATGAAATTACCTTCCTGCTTGCGGGCGCCTTCCTTGTCCTTGCCAAAAAGCTGCTTGGCGGAAACCTCGACGCGGAAGTTCGCTTCGGCAACGTCCTTGACCTTCAAATCGGCAGGCCACGGCACAGAATACTCAAAATAGCCCGCGCCGGCGCCGTTGACTTTCAGCCCTTCGAGCACATCCCACTGCTTGAGCGACCATTCGGCCTTCTTGAAACTATCGGGCGCAAAACGAACCACCTTAATCTTTTCGGAACCGGAGGTAATTGTCTCCAGACGAGGTGATTGGCCCTCCGCCGCCAGATACGTTGTGAAATTGCGGTGCAGGATATTTCCTGACTCATCTTCCAGAATCAAACTCAGCACGGCCAGCGCCGGCTTGTCGGGCATAGTCACCGACAGTGGTCTTAGCTCTTTGTTCATCCAGGGGCTATAAGAAATGTCGCGTTCATATTTGGAATAAACCTCGTGACGGCCTAACGTGTCCCAGCCGGACAGTTCCGCTTTTAACGTCAGATTTTCGCTCACCGGCTTATCCGTCATGAAGGAAGCATAAAGAGGCACCTCGACGTTCTCGCCGGGCTTGACGTTACGGCACAACTCTCTCTCCGAAGCAACGTAGAATTGACCGTGCAAATCGTTCAGGCTCATGCCCTCGACAACATCGGACAGACCCGTGTATTTCTCGGAACGGTCGTACTTATAGTAGCCGTTCCATTCATTGATGACATCATGATGTTCGGTATATAGCCAGCCGCAAATCTCGGGATGTCGCCTGAACTCGTTCATCATAATGTGATAGTCCCAGCTCCAATCGACGTCGCCGGCACTGCCCTGATAGCCCCAGACGTTGCCGCACTCGCTGTTGAGCAGGGGCTGGCTGCCCTGGGTGCGCCCGCCGATGTAGTTCCACTTCGATCCGGGATACGTATCGCGGGTAATCTGTCCCAATCGCTCGCGCCAGCCGTAACCGGGCAGATAGGCGTGCCAACTGTTGATATCCGTGGCGACGTGGTCGTTGTTGCAGGGCGAGTTGTCTTCCACCAGCCGAGTCGCGTCGAGCTTCCTCGTTAATTCATAGATTGAGGCGACCCATTCCTGAGTTTCCGCCGTGTAGCCCTGCTTTCCCGTTCGCAGGCCCCAGGTTTCATTGAAATTCACCCAGGAAAATATCGAAGGATGGTTGTAGTCCCGACGAATCATGCCGCGCAGGGCGGTTTCCGTTTCCTGCCGCATCTTCGCATCAGGCGGCCCCCAACTGTTCGGGACGTCCGCCATAATCAGCACTCCGAGCCGGTCGGCCCAGTACAGCTTGCGCGGCACCTCGACTTTGATGTGAATGCGCTGGCCGTTTAGGCCGATGCGCCGGGAACGCAATATCTCGTCCCGCATGAAATCGTCGCTTGGGAACGTGTAATACCCATCGGGATGATAGGCCTGGTCCAGCGCCAACTGCAAGTACACAGGCTTGTCATTAAGCGCGATATACGCGAAGTCCGTGCCGGGCAGATTAACCACACTGATTTTTCTCATCCCGAAGTATGTAGCCACGCGGTCTTCGGCGCCGGGTCCGCGCAGCACCGCCTCGACTTCGTAAAGATACGGATCCTCAAGCGACCACAGACGCGGACTTCCAATGGCCACGTCGAATCGAACTTCTCTGGCTCCTTTGCGAACCGTACGTACAACATTGGGATTGGCCAAATCGTTTGACTTGAATAGAAGCTCCAGTTTCATATCCGCCGGGGCAGGTTTATCGAGAGTCGCTTCGACCGAAACTTTCCCGGCATCGACGTCGGGCGTGAAATGAACAGTCTCCAGAGCGACCCCAGGCCGGGCTTCAAGATAGACGGTCTGCCAAATCCCGGCGGCTCTGCCGTAACCCTGCTTGCCCTCCAACTTGAACTTGTGAGGCGTGTCGTCAACCCGCAATACCAGGCGATGAGTCGCCCCCTTCTTTACATGCGGCGTAAGATCAAACTCAAAAGGTGTGTAACCTCCCTGGTAATCGCCCAGAAGGTTTCCGTCCAGCCAGGCGGTTGTATGCCAGTCGGATGCGCCGATAACCAGAAAGACCCGCTGGCCCGGCCACGATTCGGGAACGGTTATCGAGCGAGCGTACCAGCCGATGTCTGCCTTGTCTTCAATCCCCGACAGTTTCGAGCCCCATGGAAAAGGCACCATAATAGTATCGGGGAAGCTGGTGTTGGCATTGAACCACTTCTCCCTTTGTCCTATGTCATTTTCGTCGAAGCGGAATTGCCAGGGGCCGTTAAGGTTGAGCCATTGCTTTCTTTGAAAATCCGGGCGCGGATGCTCGGGAAGAGGTATGTTCTCACTGCTGAACACCTCGCCTCTGGCCAGATTCCCCGCGCAAATCACGGAAGCCAACACTAAAGAAACACATATCTTGTTCGGTATCGCGTTTCGCATTTCAAACCTCTCGATTATTCAGATTAGTCTTTCGGCAATTCCTTGATGTAGATATTCTTGAATTGCAAAAGGGCCGGCGGACTGGTCCATTTGCCGTTGCGTTTGCTGCCGTGATGCTGGAGTCCTACCGGGCCTTTGGCTGCGACTCCGGGCAGTTGGGCGTTCTTTATGACCGTCTTGCCGTTTAGAACGACTGTCACCCGGTCGCCCTTCATCCTTATCTCGAAGCGGTTCCACTGCCCGACGGGATTGTCGGCCTGCGTTCGAGGGGTCACGCCGGCGCGAACTTCCGGCGGCTGGTTCTCGTCGTTCCTGTAGCCGTAGAACTCGCCCGAGCCGATAGGCCAGCACCAGATGTTCACCTGGTTCTTGCCGGAGCCGCGAAGGTATATCCCCGAATCGGAGTCTGGAAACGACATTCGTATTTCCTTGCCGTTAATGTCTTTTGCGTGTGTGCCGTCGGGCAGGATATAGGGGACCCGCGGATTGATGTAGGGGGTCTCTTTGATTCTCCAGTCCACCCGTAGTATAAAGTCGCCGAATTCGCCCACCGCCCACAGACTTTTGTCGCCCTTGGCCTGACTCTCGGCATCATAGTCAATCACTCCGTCGATGATTTTCCAGTGTCCGCCGTCGCCTTCGGGCACCTTCCAGCCTGTGAAGTCGCGCCCGTTGAAAAGCGCTTTAAACCCGCGCGGCGCCACGTTGTCCACTTCCTTCTTCGGCCTTGCCGAACCGGTTGAGCGAGCCAGAACCTCCATAGACGGAGCTATCTGCAAAATCACTGCCGCTACAATCAACCATGCCACAAATCTCTTTGAATTCATTTTTGCCTCCTGAAACGTTGTTACGACACATTCTAATCTGCTTTTTCGTCGAACTCGACGATAGCATGGCAACATTATGCCCGCCCACGCAGCCATAGTCAATATTCGTGTGGTCCAATTTGTTCGGCCCGGGCAATCTTTGCACTTGTTGGAGGAATCTGGTATTCTCGTTACACATGAGTCGTCATCAATTATGAGAAAGGGAAATAATCATGAATAACATGAATCGTAGAAATTTCCTCAAGTCCAACGCTGCCGCAACGGCCGGCCTTGCACTGACTGCAACAGGGGCCGGGCCGAGGCCTGCAAAGGCTGCGAATCCGAAAACAGTCCGCATCGGCATAGTCGGAATGGGCGGGCGCGGAAACAGCCTGATGCGCAATTTATTGCTAATGAAAGACGTCGAGATTCGTGCCGTATGCGATCTGCGCCGCCAGAAAGTAACTGCGGCACAGAACGCAGTCGTCAAGGCGGGCGGAGCAAAACCGGAAGGCTACGCGAACGACGAATACACGTTCAGGCAATTGATGGATCGAGATGACCTCGATGCCGTAGTTATAGCGACGTATTGGGAGTGGCATGCGCCGATGGCGGTTTGCGCCATGAAGGCGGGCAAATACGCAGCTACCGAAGTGCCCGCCGCTTATACGCTCGAAGAATGCTGGGACCTGGTCAGGACCTACGAGCAAACGAAGGTGCCGTGCATGATGCTGGAGAACTGGAGCTTTCGCCGGGACAATCTGGCGGTCCTGAATATGATCCGGAAAGGGTTGTTCGGCGATATCGTCCATTGCCACTGCGCCCATTCGCACGACTGCATCGACCACTGGTTCTTTAACGCCACAACCGGCGAGGACCGCTGGCCCGCAAAATATATCGTTGAGCACAATCGCGACCAGTATCCGACACACCAAATGGGCCCGGTCATCAGTTGGATGGATATCAACTGTGGCGACGCTCTTGACTATATCACTTCCACCGCTACGAACTGCTTCGGCATAAACGACATGTTCGAGCGCAAGTTCGGCAAAGACCATCCGGGGGCCAAAAGAAAGTACGCCCAGGGGGATATTGTCACCAGCGTTATACGAACAAAGATGGGAAAAACCATCGTCAGCAACTACGACATGCAACTACCCCGTCCGTATGACAACCGGTGGCTGATCCAGGGCACACGCGGCCTATACAACGAGCAAAGAGAAGCCGTTTACATTCTCGGCGAGAGTCCTAAGTACCATCAGTGGGAGTCTTTCGGCCCGTATCAGGAAAAATACGAACACTCGTGGTGGAAGAAGGGCGCCCAGGGAGGACACGGCGGCACGGACTATATCGAGCTTGCGCAATTTGTCAAGGCGGTCCGCAACAAAACGCAGACTCCTATTGACGTCTATGATTCGGTTGCTATGAGTGTGATCGGCCCGCTGTCGGAGAAGTCCATTTCTTTAGGCAGTGCGCCTGTGAAGGTGCCGGATTTCACCGCTGGCAAATGGAAGACCCGAAAGCCGACGTTCGCAGTCGAAGCCTGATCGACAAATACCGTATGACTAACAAGCGAACCAGCGGAAAACGTTAGCTTTTTCAACAGCCCCGCTGTACCTGGTTTTCCCCCACCGTATTCGCTCAGTGGTCGCCACGTGCGCCGTTTTCCCCCGATTTCTGTTTCCGCGATTTCTGCGATTTCCCATCCCCAGGTTTTTCTTTCTTCTGCTCAGATACTTTTGGGGTCTTTTCTTTATCGTTCTTACTCTTGGGTTTATCTCTACCTGTAGGTTTTCCCACTTTTTCCTCTTGTGCCTTCATTTTGGCTTTGTATCTGATCTCAATCATAGCATGAATTTCATTAGCCAATTTCTTTCCCTTGTAGCCTGCTTTCAGCTTTGCTACGACCTGAATGCCAAGAGTCTCAAAATTTATTCCCTTACTAACACCTTTAGATAAAGCTACAGCAACGCCCAAGAGCTCTTCGCCTTTGAGACCATTACGTAAACACTTATTTGCTATTTTTCTGACTTGACTTAGTGGAACTCCTTTTCTTGCTGCAAATTCAATAGCAATGCCCGCTTTCTTAAGTTCTTTTGCATTCCAACCCTTCTTTTTTGCTTTGGCATTGATTCGTTTCTTGGCCCTGGCTAAATTTCCTTGCCATTTTTTTCTTGTTTTTTTACTCCACTTATCCCATCCGGGTGGTGTGGATTTTTCCCAACCTTTCTTTAATCCTTTGGACCAGCCGGAGGGTGTTTTACTTGTTTGTCCCACCTTCCCTTTTTCCTTTGGGTTGTCCTTTATGTTGCCCGTCCCCCCCTTATCTTTCATTTCGGCCTGAGCATCTCTTTTACCCTCGCTCTGGGCTTTGCGCTCTCCTCTATCGTCTTTAGCTCGAGTGCTTGCTTGAGCGTAGGATAGCTTAGCTGAACAGAATAGCAGTACAACAACGATCGACGTTAAGATGACACGTAATCTTCTTTTATCCATTTTTATTACCTCCATTTCAAAATATAACAACTTTTTCCGGACTGCAAAGCGGTATGACATAAGTTTTTATTCGGGGAATACTAATCCGCATTTCTCACAGCTCCATTGAAAAAAGCTCCTTGTTCTGATATAACTTTCGTATCCACAAGGAGTTATATCAGAAGCAAGGAGCTGTCTTCTGAAAACACGCTGTAATCAACAAACCTTCCTGCTTCAAGCACAAAATAAGCGTAACCAAGTCGCTCATTTCAACGGTGGAAACATCTGTTCAGATGCCGGCGGATTGCTGTTGCAGCAGGCAGAAGAGATCGCCGGGCTTGTTTTAGCTTTGTTGTTTCGATATCTCAAAGATGACTGTGCCGCCGTTCGTGCAATCGAACGGATCGGGACACTGAATGTAGGCTTTGGAGCTGTCCTCCTTGCCCTCCAGGCCCCATTGGGCAGGCTCGGAAACGCGCAGGGCGTTATAATAGGGCATTAAAGCAGCCAAACCGTGCATGCAAACGGGACTATCGCTTACGAGTTGATAGCCGGCTTTGAGGGTGAAGGAATCACCCACCTTATACGTAGGGCACTTGCCCCTGATTTCTTTTACCGTCACTACGATATCCATTTTAGCCTGTCTCCATCACAAAAGGACATTGCGGCCGCACTATACCATCACCCTGCCATCCGTGCAATGAGAATACAAAAAACAAAACGCAAAAGGTGCGAAATATCCTGACCTATGCGTCCTGTGGAAAAAGAACACAAAAAATTTCGTGACAAACAACCGAAATCGTAGGGTGGGCCTTGGCCCACCGACCAATAATGGTGGGGCGAGCCCCACCCTACAGAACTTAAATAATCCGTGACAAACAGACCCAAGTGTGCTAAATTATGCCTTACGGATGCCGAGCGAAGCAGTTTTGACGCATCGGTTTTGAGAACCCTATGAGAGATACGAAAGCACCTCAATGAAAAGGAAAAGAAACCGGAATTCCAGGACTTTCTTTGGAGTATAGCTGGTTGCTGACAACTCGAAGACTATTATGATATCTAAGAACACGGTGCTTATTCTCGGTGCGGGCTCCAGTATGGACTTTGGCTTTCCGTCTGGTGATGAATTGGCCTATGAAATCTCCAGATATGGCTCGCGCCACCTTATAAACGACGCTTTTGCAAGAGAAAATAATATTGATTGGACTGAGGTAAAATCATTCAAGCAGGCACTTTCTATTTCTCAATTATCAGTTGACACTTTTCTTGAAAATCGCGCCGATGAGTCATTCTATAAGATAGGAAGACTCGCAATAGCAAAGGTCTTACTGACTTGTGAGGTTTCAGATCGTCTCTTCATCGGCAAGCCGCCGTATGAGAACTTTGAAAGGAATCGAACTTCAAATAGAAGACCACCGAATTGGTATAAGTTGCTATGGAACAGACTTGTTGAAGTTCCAGAGCAAGAAACAAACGAAGACACATTGAGCCATTTGTTTGACAGGTTTGACCAGAACCGTCTATCAGTAATTACATTCAATTATGACCGTTCACTGGAACGTTTTCTGAATGTTGCTTTAGAGTGTACAACAGGAGAAGGATCTGCGGAATGTGCTAAAAAAATCAGTGAATCAATACCTATAATACACGTTTATGGTTCTCTCGGCCCATTACTTGCTGGCGATGGAGAGGTCGAAGTTCCTTATAACTCTAAAGGACAAGGTTCATTTGTCCTAAGAAGTTGGGAAAATATTGATCTTGTCCGGCGGAGCAAAGAAAGGAACAAGTATTTCGTAAAAGCTGACAAGCTACTGCTCGAGGCAGAAGGAATTGTATTCTTGGGATTTGGATTTGACCAGACAAACTTCAGAAGACTGCAATTATCTAAAGATATGCCGGCTTTTCACGCAAACCGCTTGCTTGGAACGGCAATGGGACTGCCCGCAACAACACACGAAGTTCTTGCAGATATAAGAGACGTAGATGGTAACAGAGCATTCTTTGAACTACTCGACACAACAATTTATGACTATCTATACCGTGCTGATTCAACATTTAGTCTGCCTGAAAACGAGTACAAACAGAGCATAAGAATTCTGAAACGTCCCCGATAATGAAAAGCTCAGCGATAATCTCATGAAAGGCTGTCTCCAATCGTTTGATCCTATATGATAGGGGGCAAAAGGGGGGCAAACGGGGACATTGTACTTTTCTGTCTTTTGGATGCAAACGGTGCGATTCATCGCACGCTTAGAACAAACAAATCCAACTTACAATGTTAGAGTTAGGCAATCTCATTTTGAATGTTCCTTTCATGCAGGCCCCGCTGAGCGGTTACAGCGACTATGCGATGCGGCGACTGGCCCTCGATTTCGGTGCGCCTCTGACTTTTTCCGGCGTGATGTTGGCCAAGAGTGCGGCGCATCCCAAGGTGCTCAGAAACCCCGCCTTCATGCCGCACGACGACGAGCATCCGGTCGGGGCGCAAATCCTCGGCGCCGATGCGGCGACAATGGCAAAGGCCGCGAAGGCGCTTCAGGATGCCGGCTATGACTTGATCGACCTGAACTTCGCATGTCCGGTCCCAAAAGTGCTTCGCCGGCGACGAGGCGGCTACCTCCTGAACGAGCCTGAAACCCTCATGCAGATTTACGACCGGGTAAGAGAGGCGGTGACGTGCCCGGTGACAATGAAGCTGCGAACGGGTTTCGATCACAGCCGGCGGTCATACGATAATTTCTGCCGCATAGTCTCCGAGGCGTCGGAGCGGAATGTTGACGCCCTGACGATCCACGGCCGCACCGTTGAGCAAAAATTCACCGGCGATGTCGATTGGGACCTTCTTGCCAAGACAAAGAACCGCTTCGGCAAGACAACAATAATAGGAAGCGGCGACCTCTTCGATCCTCAGACAATCGCCATGCGCCTGAAGGTCAGCAAGCTCGACGGCGTCTCGATCGCTCGGGGCGCAGTAGGAAATCCCTGGATATATGAGGGCCTCAATGCCGTTTTGAAGGGCGAACCGGCGCCGGCTCGGCCGGACCTCGCCGAGCAGGCCGAGGTGATAGGAAGGCATTTCGAGGGAATATGCCGGCACTACGAACCAACGGCTGCGGTCAGGTATTTTCGCAAGTTTCTCATCCGCTACTCAAGGCTCCACCCCACGCCGAAGAAAGCTCAGAAGGCCCTTCTTGCCGCAAAGAGCAAAACGCAACTTCTCGCGGCCATAGAAGAATGCTATGTAAGCAGCCGGTAGGGTGCGATGAATCGCACCAGATAATGTGGGAACATGTCAATGGTGCGATTCATCGCACCCTACACGGCCCGTCTTTACGCCGTACGCAATACGACCAAACAATCTGCGTCCATCTGTGAAATCTGTGGCAAAATATTATTTTTTGAAAATTTCTCTTGACAGATAACACATACGTAAATAAGATATATAGAAAACATAAAATATTAGATCGTTATGAGAATTATCAATAATCAATAATCATTCAGAAAGGGGTACTCCTTATGTCAACCGAAGCTCAAATCAATGCTAATCGACAAAACGCTCAGAATTCAACTGGCCCCAGGACCGCCGAGGGAAAGGCGGCGGTATCGCAAAATGCGCTCAAGCACGGGCTCTTTTCAGCCGTCGACGTTGTCTTCGACGAGAGCCGGGAAGACTACGACCTGCTGAAAGAGAAAATGCTGGCCGAGATGCGCCCCGCCGGCTACATGGAATTGATATTAGCCGAGCGGATTGTCAGCCTCTCATGGCGG